>CAJTCG010000004.1 GCA_910574635.1 Oscillospiraceae bacterium
GATGGCAACTCCGCCCTCATGTTGGTCTGTGCCCGGCTGCGCCATGTAGCCGGCACGCAGTGGGGCAACAAGAAGTACATGAATATGAGGCACCTGGAAGCTGCTCTGGAGGACACCTCTATTGCCGGCTGACTTCATTCCACCCAGAGTCTGCATACTAATTTGCGAAATAATCTTGACACTACCGCTTGCGGCGCTGTCCTGGCAAGTATGTCGTCTGTTTAACAGACGACCCTTGTTAGGGGGGGAATCCCCCTAATACCCCCGTGAAATGCGTCTCACCGTGAGACGCAAAATAAAAAAGTATAAAAGGGGTGACCCAAATTAAAATTGAATCACCCATTTTACACATTTACTCCCGTTCTGGGCGACGCAGGCCACCCTTCCGTTTCATTCTAAAACCATGCAGATAAATTTCAGGAACATTGACACGCCCATCACTGGCAATCATCACAATTCCGAGTCTCTGTAAAACAGAAAATATTCCCTGCGGTGTGTGCTCAGGCAACATGTCACTATTTTTTTCCTTCCAAAGAGCCATATCAATATATCCAATAAAGTCCTGTTGATCCATCAGCATTGTCAGCCCATTAAAAGGGGATTTCAACTCTTCCAACCATGGATACTCTTCCTGCAACTCAGCTACACGGTCATCCGAAACATCAAATAACGCACCTTGGATTCTGGTTGGCAAAATTATCTGTGTTCCCTGGAGACGATCAATTTCCTCTGGATGTTCCAGCATACTTTTAGCCGCTGCACTAAAACATTTCAAAAAAGGCCGAGGAGATAAGGCTCCATTAGCATCCTGCAAATGATTTGGGACCCATGTATAGCTACGGCCCTGTTTGGGAGAACTTCCCATGTATTTCCCAAGTAACTGCTCCACAAAAGTTTCTATTTTTTCACGTTTATCTGTAGGAATATAACCCAACACAGGGTCTGGAATGGAGCTTATTAATTCCGGAATATTACATAGGTATGCAGTTGCTTCCGGAGTGCCCGAGTTTGCAATGCGTTTGATCAGCAACTGGTAAAGAGCGGTGGTATTCCATGTCAAATTGATGATGCAGTTTGACAATTTTGAGCTATCCGGGAATGCAAGCATCTGTGATTGATATAGATCATTTCGCAAAAAGATTTTGCACCGTAGCCGCTGCCACCGTTTGGAATGTGTGTGCCAAAAAGACAACAAAGCCCGTAAATACGGAAATAAGTCCGCATACTGAGTCGTAACTCGATCTAACGCATCATACGCAATCAGGATCCACTGATTCTGGCTTTTCAACTGCTCATCAAATTGGTCCAAAATGTTTTCCCAAACCTCGGGGTTTTCCTGGATATAATACACCCACTCCGAGGGCCTTTTCATGCTTTTCAGAGAGCTAAACTTCTGGACAGCTTCTGACGGCAAATCTTGCAATGCGATTTCGCGAAATCCTAACTCTGGCTGTGACATATACATCAAGACAATCAGTAAGCTGCCTGCCCAGTAAGCTCGGGCCTTTTTGTCGTCAGCAAATACATCAAGGATATCTTGCGATGGAAAATTCCCATCCAAATTATATCCTGTGATGACGTGCGTATTACTGGCACTCGGCCCCATTAATTGCTGCTGATCGCCAACAAGTTTTGCAAACCCATCTGCCGTCTGCGTAAGCGTTCTAAACACTTGAGTCTTTCCGGAGCCACGGCCTCCTAAAATCAGGAAGCGATTAGGTTCCCGAAGTCTGCCGTATTCCGGCATTACTAGAAAATCTTCTAAATTAATACTATTGTCATCTTCAGCAACAGATTTAATTTGATCAATGGAATCAAGCACTTTACAACGCTCATCCCGCGTCATTGCCACTCACCCCCAATTGCGCATCATCGCCGAACCATTGACGAATCCGCGCTTCGATTAGACGATATTCTTCACTGCACAAAATATTCTTAGTTTCTTCAATCGCTTTTTCCTGCATCTCAGAGCCATCAGAATACAACTGAATTTCCTCATTTAGCCTGGATATATATGAGACATATATGGGAGTGTGGGCTTCATTTTCTGCATCGATCCCCGGGATTGTGTCGTCCTCTGAATAATAATTGTCACAGCACAGGGTAAAAGATTGGGTCTTAAAGGTTTGCCGATGTTGCTCTGATGAATCAGACATACTATCAACTATTGCAATTGGCAGTTTCTCCTGCTGCGTATTGGCTAGAGTTTGAACCACTTGCTTTAATCCATTCCAAGATTGGGGTGTATTTCGCCCAAACAATACCACACCGTGAGGTAATTGTGCTGTTACAACGCCGCCCATATCGTGAAAGCCTGCCCGCGCATCCAATAAAATATAATCCAGTTGATGACCATTATCCTGGATAAAATCTACCGCATTTATAATAAGGCGAGATAAATGATTCCGCATACTGCTTGGTATTGCATCCTGGTAATCGATTCGACCTAACTTTCGCACATAATGCTCATCCACATTTCTGGCAGGAATCAAGTAAATATTTCCGGTCATTCCCTCCGTTAGCTTCGTATCGCTCACTTGCATCATATATGCACTCATATCAATAGAATTCCCGTTATTCGTGCAGGATTCCAAATAAAAGTCTACCGTTCCCCGTTCAATCTGATCTTCTCCAAAGAAGAGAGTCGCCAGTCCGGGTGCTTCTATATCGGTATCAATTGCCAATACATGACGACCATGCTGTGCTAGCAAAATGGCTACAGCGGCCAGTGCGGTAGTCCTGCCCATTCCTCCCTTAAAAGAATAAAACGTGACAACTTTTGGCCGCTTTCCATCCTTTGCCTCATCATACGTCCAAATAGGATCTACTTGACCGCTATAATCAATCCATGCCTTTTTGGCAATGGTACGCTCCAGCAGATACCAAGTACAATTAGGGTCTGAAACCAGCACTTGGCGGAGCCTTTTTATTTCTACAGTCATTTGACGGGCAAGTTCATTTTGCTCAGAGCCTTCCCACAAAAGATGCTGTGCGTCATAATGGCCCAAGCCAGTTTGCAGAGCTGTAGTCAATGAATTTTTATCCAGACCGTCTTGCCCGGAAATCAAAAAAGCCAAACGACCATAGATATCTCGAATAATTGTAACCTCAGATAGTTTATTATAATCGCTCCAGCGCTGAAAGATCTGTTGTGCAACATTAATTGCAGTTTCAAACGTTATCATAATATACCTCGTTCCGTTTTATAGCTGAGCCTTCCATCAATTGCAGCAGAAATAATTTGCCGATTTAGTTGGGCTGCAAATTTTTCAGAGGAAATAACTTCTGCATCAGTAAAATTAATATCATTTTGATAGCGACGCCCTGGATGTTTTTCGAATAAAACTGGCGGCAAACTATCCAATCCAAGAATTAACGAAAGCCGTGGATCCCAAAGTCCTAACAATTCACTGTAAGTAATCATCGATACCAAATCTGCTTCAACAGAATGGATTTTGTCTAGGGGCAATTGTGGATAAACCACTCGGAATTGTTCCCATAAGGCTTTAATAGCACACTCTGCGGAAAATGCGTAATGGCACATCGCATTATCATACCGAGTGTTTTGGAAGAGTATTCCACCATCTATGTAATGTCGAACAGCGGCTTCCGAATAGCAGTCTGACATTAATATTCCCCCTTTTGTAAATGTTCAATCCTCCTATTTATTCGGTCAAGTAAAATGTAATAATTTAGTATTATAATAATGACTATCACAAACTCCATCTTTAATAATAGTATATCATGCTTCGGGTGCGAAGTCCATGCCATGATACTTAATTATTGAGAAAACTTCATAAGGACTGTTCCCCTTTCCCCAAAGGATACGCCAGCAGTCCCCGCCAGTCAAGGCCGGCGATTGCTGGCGCAATCGCCGCGAGCCGCCCAGTCTGAGGACTGGGCGGACCTTGACAGCCGGTGCCCGCTGGCGGCTTTGGTAGTCAAGGGGAACATTCCTTCAAAGTCGGCTAAAGCCGCCTTTGGATACTGCTAGAGCGGCCAGGCAAAATAAATCCCACGGTGAGACACAAATCTGAAAACCGATTTACTCTCTCTAAAAACTTCATGTGCTGTATGAAAATCGTAAGAAAATCCAGAGAGAAAACAGAGGAAGAGTACAGCTAGCTGTGATATAATAATCTGAGCTTGCAATGATGCCTTCAAGGATTAAGAACTGAAAACAAGGAGCAGAACTATGAGTGTCCATATTTTGGTGGTAGATGACGAGAAAGAGTTGGCCGACGTTATAGAGCTTTACCTCACCAACGACGGCTATACCGTCCATAAATTTTACACCGGCGCGGAGGCCCTGGACTGTATGGAGCATACCCATTTAGACCTGGCAATTTTGGATGTGATGCTCCCGGACGCGGATGGTTTTCAAATCTGCAAGAAGATCAGAGAAACCTCTTACTACCCTATCATTATGCTGACCGCAAAGGCGGCAGACGGGGACAAGATCATGGGGCTAACCATCGGGGCCGACGATTACATCACAAAGCCCTTTAATCCTTTGGAAGTCGTTGCCAGGGTAAAGACCCAGCTTCGGCGGTACATGCACTACAACAATCCGTCAGCAAAGCCGGAAAAACCGGCCCATGAATACGATATTCGAGGGCTTGTCATTAACAAGGACAATCACAAATGCTTCCTGTTCGAGAGAGAGTTGCAGCTGACCCCTATCGAGTTTTCCATCCTCTGGTATCTCTGCGAGCGGCAAGGAATTGTCGTTTCTTCCGAAGAATTGTTCGAGGCAGTATGGGGCGAGAAATTCCTGCAAAATAACAATACTGTCATGGCCCACATCGGGCGGCTGCGGGAGAAAATGGGCGAACCAGCCAGAAACCCTAAATTCATCAAGACCGTATGGGGGGTAGGGTATACCATTGAAAAATAAAGCTAACCACGAGTTTCGCCAGCTCCGCATCAAGATTTTTCTCCGCACCATCGCTATGCTGGTGATTTCTGCCTCTATAATCTACATCACATACTCTGTTCTCCTGCGGGGCAACTTTGCAAACTTGATGATGGCCCTCATGCAAAATATTTTTGGAATGGACTACGATGCGGCCCTTAACCTATATGACCGGGTATTCCGAAGCCACATGGACGCTATCATTTTGCTGTCTATTCTGGTCGTATTTATTTTCCTGCTTTCCGTTTTTCTTCATTGGATTACCAGATATTTTGAGGAAATCGACAAGGGGATGGAAACGCTGCTCCAAGATGCTCCCGGAGAAATCTCCCTGTCCCCAGAGCTGCTTTCCATTGAGCGGAAAATGAATATCGCAAAGCATACCTATGACCGGCAGAAGAGCGATATGCTGATTGCCGAGCAGAGAAAGAATGACCTTGTCATGTATTTGGCCCACGACCTAAAAACGCCCCTGGCATCCTCCATCAGCTATCTAAATCTGCTGCGGGACGAAAAGAACATTTCAGAGGAATTGCGGGAAAAGTACCTGTCTATTTCCCTTTCCAAGGCGGAGCGTTTAGAGGACTTGATCAACGAGTTTTTGGAAATCGCCAAATATAACCTGTCCACAATCACGCTGCAATATCGGGAAATCAATCTGACCCGCCTCCTGGAACAGCTTGTCTATGAGTTTCAGCCGATTTTAGAAGAAAAGGGCCTGACCTGCCGTCTTGTGGCTATGGATGATATGATGCTGAACTGTGACGCTGACAAGATGCAGAGGGTATTTGACAATCTTTTGCGGAACGCCGTCGTTTACAGCTACGACCAAACGGAAATCACCATTGAGGCCAAAAGAGGCGAGAGTGAGGTTACATTACAATTTTCCAATCACGGCGGGGCAATTCCAAAGGAAAAACTGGAGCGGATTTTTGAGCAGTTTTATAGGCTGGACACGGGACGCGGCACAGGCGGGGCCGGACTGGGCCTTGCGATTGCCAAGCAGATCATCACACTCCACAATGGAACGATCACAGTGGAGAGCAGAGACGGTCTGACGGTTTTTACCGTAATACTTCCTGCTTTGTAGGAAAATTGTTCGAAAGTCCGTAGAGAAAACGTAAAACAAGCATCGGCGGTTTTGGTATGATAGAACCAAACTCGCCGATGCTTGTTTATGGGAGAACATCTATGTTTATGATTAGAGAAATCCTGGGCTATTGTATCATCAGTGCCATCTGCCTTTT
Organism: Oscillospiraceae bacterium; assembly: GCA_910574635.1. Taxonomy (GTDB): domain Bacteria; phylum Bacillota; class Clostridia; order Oscillospirales; family Oscillospiraceae; genus Oscillibacter. Next base: position 6,163 of record CAJTCG010000004.1, read on the forward strand.
GGGTATGGCCATTCTCTACGCGCCCGTTTGCTTCCTGCTCCGAAATCGAGTGCAGCCGGCAAAGCAGCTCGCCTATTTCCTGTTCGGGGCCTGCGTAATCATCGTCCTGGCGGCAACGGTCATCATCGGTTCGTCCAAAACCGCTGCGGCAGATCGTTCACTGAACCTGGTCCCGTTCCAGGTCTTTCAAGAGACCTGGGGTATGCCGGAGCCGAAAAAGATTGCTCAAACTGCCGCAAATGTCGTGATGTTTGTCCCGCTGGGCTTTCTGATGCCGGTGGCCTTCCGGAGAATGCGCAGCTTTGGGAAAACCACTCTTTCCCTGGCGCTGTTCTCCTTTGCCATTGAGTTCACGCAATATTTCACCGGCAGGTCGGCAGACATCGACGATCTCATACTCAATACTTTGGGCGGGATATTGGGGTATCTGATTTTCTTTGCAGTGTCAAGGCTGTTCTGGAAAAAGCGTCCCCGCAGGACAAACCGAGCCTGTCACCGCTCTGTGAGAAAATCGTAAGAAAGTTCGTAGGAAAACAGAGGAACCCTGTGTGAGCGAGCGAGAAAACAGCGTTCTTGCTTTTGGTACAATGACTGTGCCAAGGCAAGAGTGCCTTTATTTTTATCAGCGGGAAAGGAGTTTTCACATGGAATTGCTGATCGACCATGTTTCCAAGCGATTCAAGGACAAAAAAGCGGTCAATGACATCAGCCTGGAGCTGACGCCAGGGGTCTGGGGCCTGTTGGGGGCCAACGGTGCGGGCAAAACCACCCTCATGCGGATGATCGCCGGAATCATGCAGCCCACCTCCGGCCGGGTGGTGTATGACGGTGTTCCCATCCAGGAGTTAGGGGAACAGTACCGGAGCATTTTCGGGTTCCTGCCCCAAGACTTCGGCTTCCACCCGGAGTTCACCGTCAAGGACTACCTGGCCTATGTGGCCGCCCTGAAGGGTCTCCCGGAGAGGCAGAGCTGGCGGAGGATTCGTGAGCTGCTGGAGCGGGTCTCCCTGATGGACGTCTACAACAAGAAGATTTCCAAGCTCTCCGGCGGCATGAGGCGCAGAGTGGGGATCGCCCAGGCCCTGCTGAATGACCCGGAGGTTCTGATTCTGGACGAACCCACCGGGGGCCTGGATCCCGGTGAGCGGGTGCGCTTCCGCAATCTGCTCTCGGAGTTCGCCCATGACCGGATCGTGCTGATCTCCACCCACATCGTCCCCGATGTGGAGTATATCGCCACCTGCCACGCCATCATCAAGGGCGGCAAGCTGCTGGCGACGGGGACGACGGAGGAACTTGTCAAGCTGGTGGAGGGCAAGGTGTGGAGCTGTACCATCCCGGCAGAGCTGGTGCCGGAGTATGAGAGTAAGCTGCAAATCACCAATCTGCGAAACGAAAACGACGGCAGCGTCTCCATCCGTTATCTGTCAGACCGGCCCCGCAACAATGTTTCTACTGCTGCGGCACCTCGTCTGGAGGATTTGTATTTGTGGATGTTCCCGGAGAGCAGTGGAGAAAGTGACAGGAGGTATCGGTAAATGAGAATCTTTCGGTTGGAACTGAAACGGGTCTTGAAGTCAAGGCTCACCTGGATTTTGCTGGCGCTGGCGCTGCTCCTCTCCGTCCTGCTGGCCTATCTGCCGACCACCTACTGTTACAGTAACTATACAGACGAGGCCGGGAACGAGGTCAACCTGACCGGGCTGGCGTCCATCGCCTATGAAAAGGAGCGTCAGGCGGACGCCAACGGCGTTGTCACCCCGGAGCGGGTGCGGGAGGCCGTGGAGATCTATCAAGCCTGCCTCACGTCCTACGGCGTCACGGAGTCCTATGATCTGCCGGAGGGTGTCTATGAGAAGGAAATCCTTCCTATCGCCCCGCTGCTCCACGGCGTCAAGGAGGCGTTTGCCGACCCGGATACCGGTATGGCCCCCACCATCATGGAGATCGACCCGGAGGAAATTGACGACTACTATTCCGTTTGCGAAGCCCGGATCGCCTCTCTGATGGCGATGGAGCAGCCGGACAGCCCCGCCGTCCAGCGCAAGGCTGTTGAAATGTACCAGAAGGGGGAAAAGCCCTTTGAGGTCTATCCCGGCATGAGCTCCACCATTCTTGACTACCAGAACATCATGGGCTTTCTGGTGCTGCTGTTCTGCGTGGTGATTGCCGCCCCGGTGTTCTCCGCCGATTATCAGTCGGGCGCAGACGATATTCTGCGCTGTACCCGGCATGGCCGGGCCAAGCTGGGCGTAGCCAAGCTGCTGGCCGCCCTGTTCATCAGCGCCGCCGCCTTTGTGATCTGCGCCGTTGTGCATATTCTGGTGGTCAACAGCCTGTTTGGCTGGGAGTGTACCAAAACATCTATCCAGATGCTCTACTCCATCGTGACCCTGACCGACATGAATATTGGGGAGCTCCAGCGCCTGTTTGCCGTGGCCGGTCTGCTCTCGGTGCTGGCTTCTGTCAGCTTCACCCTGTTTCTCTCCTCCAGAAGCAGGACCACCGTGGCATCCCTGGCCTCCGGGCTGGTGTTCTGCATCGCGCCGGTGGTGCTCTCCATGACAGTTCCAGGGGCGCTGTCCACCTGGCTGTGCAGCATCCTCCCCGCCAGCGGCACCAGCATCCAGGCCAGTATCCTCTACGCCATCACCGACTTCAAATTTTTGAGCTTAGGCGGGCTGGCGGTCTGGACGCCCTGGGCCATGATCGGGGCCTGCATCATTGAGATACCTCTGTTCGCATTCCTGGCGGTGCGCTCCTATTGTAAACACACGGTAAATTGAGAACAGTTTAAAGAACCTGTTAATAAATCCCACCATGAGACACAAATCCATCTGCCCAGCGGCAGAAAAGAAAAAACCGCTGCTGGGCAGTTCTTTTCCCATGCCTAAAATGTGTTACTCAAAGCGGCGGTTTTGATTTCAAAGCCGCCGTGTTTCGCATATAAAGTCCGGCGGCTGACAGGAGGCAGCCGCCATGAGATATAACGATATTCAAAGCAGACATAAAGAACTTGATTTGTCAAAAAAACTACTGCCCCTGTCAGGGGGCAGTGCACCTGCGAGTATAAACTATACGGTGCAGGTAATGTAAACTATACTGTATATCCCGCCCGGAGGGTCCTGGACCCTCCGGGTATTTTTGTCGAATTACGTCGTTTTGACGGCCACAAAAATTTTTTCAAAAAAGCGGGCGTTTTGCGGGCAGCGAACAACAGCGGCGGTGTCTTGGTAGCGGAAAGGGAGAAAACCACCTTATCCCCCGGCGAAAGGGGGTGAGTAAATGGAAATCCCCCGCGACTATGACGAGCTGCGCCGCTTTGACGCTTTCTGCAAGGCGGTCCTGCGAAATGAGGCCCGGAGCTATATGCGAAGTCTTTGCCGCCAGCGGAAGCATGAGTTTTCGCTCTATGCTGTTCCGTGGGAGGAAATGGACAAGCTCTGTACCGCAGACGATTACCCCAGCGACAACTTTGTGTTCAGCGCCCACGGATATGATCTGTGCATTGGCAATGAGCTGGTAGCCGAGGCGTTCTCCGGCCTGTCTGGACAGGACCAGAGTATTCTGATTCTGCGCTGTGTCCTGGACATGACGGATGAGGAAATCAGTTGGATCGTCGGCCTGTCCCGAAGCTCCGTCCAGCGCCGCCGGGCAAAGGCCCTGGACGAGCTACGGATGAAATTGGCGGCGATTGTGCCGAAAGGAGGGAAGAAATGAGCAGTCAACCTACAAGGGCTGGGAGCCGCTGCCGCTGACGGTCATCCACGCCGCCAAGGCCGGAGACCGTGAGGCCATAGAGCAAGTTCTGTGGTATTACAGAAGTTACATAAACAAGCTCTGTACCCGGATGCTTTATGACGAGACCGGCTGTCCCCATAGGTGCGTGGACGAATACATGAAGCGCCGCCTGGAGGCCAAGCTCACCCAGGCCATCATTTTTATGAACTGACCAACCCCACGGGCGGGAGGAACGGCTTACCCTTTCCGCGTTCCTCCCGTCCGCCCCGGCGCGGAATGAAATCCCGCCGTGAGACGCAAACCGTCAAGCATATCTGCTTTGACCGGCTCATAAACATTTGCGCAGGAGGTGTCTGCCATGGAGGAAAGGGTAAAAATGACAAAAAACTTGACGCAGCCTCAAGAGGTCACAGTGACCATCCACTATGCGCACAACGGTCCAAGCCTGGAATCCTTCCTGGTTTCCATCCTTTCTGCGCACTTGTCAAAAAGTGCGGTTATTTGACGCTTTTTCTCATATTTGCTACAATATAGATGTAGATATTGTTCCGCAAATATGAGAGGTTTCAGCAGAAGGGAGCATCTATGACCTTTGTGCGGAACAAAAAAGAGAACAGCGACAGTTCCATCGTCCAATGGTACATAGCGGTCTATGTCCGCCTCAGCAAAGAGGACGGGGACAAACTGGAGAGCGACAGCATCCAGAATCAAAAACGGATCATCGAGCAACACATCAAATACCTGGAGGACCAGGGGGATCAGATTGCCTCTGTGGAGGTTTACTCGGACGACGGCTACCCGGGCGGAAACTTTGACCGCCCGGAGTATAAGCGCATGATGCGGGACATTGAGGCGGGAATCATTAACTGTGTGATTTTCAAGGATAACTCCCGCCTGGGCCGGAATTACCCGGAGCTGGGCCGTCTTATGGAGGAATACTTTCCGCAGAAGGGCATCCGGGTCATCTCCGTCTTGAATCACATAGACAGCTTGAAGGACCCCCATGGGTATTGCAGTGCCATTGTCTCCTTCTCCAACATTATGAACGATGACTACATCCGGCAGCTCTCCATCAAGATCAAGTCCACCTTTGCCATGAAGCGGGAGCGAGGGGAGTTCCTTGGCAATTACGCGCCCTATGGCTATGCGAAGAGCCCCGAGGACCGGCACAAGCTGGTGATCGACCCGGAGGCCGCCGAGGTGGTCCGCATGATCTTTCACTGGTACGCTGGAGGAACGCCTGCCAGCCGCATTGTCAAGCAGCTTAACGCCCTGGAGATCATGCCGCCCTCGGTCTACAAGACCAGCAAGGGGTGCAGGGGCTTTGACCAGCACTCCAGCGGAGGCGTGAAGCGCAACGCCTGGGCGCTGACCACGGTGAACTCCATCTTGAAGGACGAGGTGTACATCGGGAATCTGGTACAGGGAAAGCACAAAAGCACTTCGTACCGGACAAAGAAAATGGTTCCCACAGATGAAAGCGAGTGGACAGTGATTGAGGGAACCCACGAGGCCATCATCCCGGACGAGGTATTTGCCGCTGTGCATGAGCGTTACGCCCGGCATCCCAGGGCGCGCAAGGGCTTGCAAACCAGCTACCTGCTCTCCGGCTTCGTCAGCTGCGCCCATTGCGGGGGGCGGATGAACCGGAACGTTTCCCACGGCGTCGCCCGGTTCCGGTGCATGACCCGGATCTATTCCCCGGAGAAATGCCAGTGCCCATCCATTCGGGAGGCAGCGCTGGAGGCGGCGATTTTGAAAGCGATGCAGATGCAGATTCAGGAGCTGGTGGACGCAAAAGCGGTCATTGACGCGGCCCGGCGGACCAGGGCTGACGGCTGTGCCGCCAATGAGTATCTGATTGCGCTCAACCGCGCCGAGCGGGAGCGGAAACGGCTGGAGGACGCGAAGTTCCGCCTGTACGACAATCTTGAAAAGGGGATTCTGGACCGGGACGAATATCTCCGTTTCAAGCAAAAGTACAATGCGGAGATCACGGAGCAGGAGGGGCAGATCAAGCGCTTGCAAACGGCCATGGCGGAGTTCAAGGAGGCTCGGCGGCAGGATGACGAGTTTGTCTCGTATTTTGAGCGGTACGGCAACATAGACCGTCTGGACCGGGAGACGCTGGAGCGGCTCTTGGATCATGTCTCCGTAGAGGACGCGGCCAACGTCCACATCTATTGCAAGTTTTCCCCGGAACGTGGAAAACTCCTCGACTTCGCAAAGAATGTCGAGGAAGAGACAACGAGTGCGGCAGTTGATACACATTGAGACAAAATCTAAAGGGTGATTTGCAGTTGATACACCCTTTCGCGGAAGATGCCGGAAATATCAGGTGTTTTCCGACAAAACCCAGCAAATCCAAAAAGAACATAAAAAATCGTGTACGAAGTGCGGCATCCATATGAGTGGGGCTACACATATCAACCTTCAGGTTATAAGTAATTCTCCAGCCATAATCTTCGGGTACACATACAGCCGCATATCGCTTTCCCGCCAGGCTCCGCCCTGACTCTTGAAGTAGACGGCATGATCCAGCACCGTCTTCAGCAGCGCGTTCTTCTCAGCGGGAGTTCCCAGCGTGGCGTACACATCCAGCACGTTCTGGATGCTGGGCGCCACGCTTTTTCTCGTCAGCTCCGCCTGGCGGAGAGCGCCCAGGTGCTTCCGCAGAGTTTCGATCTGCCGCTCCGTCTCCGTGATCCGGGCGGCCAGGACGCGGGACCGCTCCAGGAACACGTCCTTGCTGTAGAGTCCCTGCTCCAGCAGGTCGTACAGGCTGCCCTTCTGCTTGTTCAGTGCGTCCAGTTGATTCCGGGTCCTGGCGATGCTCCGCTCCGCGTCCTGAATGGCCTTGGCGTTTTCATTCTCTCCCTCACCAGACTGCGCGCGGACCTTGTATGCCTCCAGCCACTCCGCCAGCGCCGCCAGCAGGGCTTCCTCCACCACGTCCCGGCGGCTGCCGACGGTAGGGCACTTGGCGGTGGGGCACATGACCATAGGTGCGCCGTGGCTGCCCTGGGGTAGCTGCACCAGGGACCGGCCGCAGACGGAGCAGTACAGCAGCCCCGCCAGGGGATTCGAGATGGCCTTGCTGCTGGGGACAGGAGCATGGCCCCGGCTGGTCATCGTGGCCCTGGCGGCGGTCCAGATCTCCTCTGTGATGAGCGGCGGATGGACGCCCTTGCGCAGTTCCGTGTCCCGGTTCACCGGGTGGCTGATGACCACCTTGCCGTCCACCATGTGCTTGATGTCAGGACGATAGGACCAGCGGATGTACCCGGCATAGGTGGGGTTTTTCAGCACGTCCCGGACGGCCGCAGCGGACCATTGGACGCCTCCGGGGGAGAGAATGCCCCGGGCGTTGAGCAGGTTCGCGATGGCGTAGCTCCCCAGGGGCTTGCGCCCGCCGTCAGGCTGTGGGTCTCCCAGGGTATAGAGCTGGAAAATTTCCCGGACCACGTCGGCGGTCTCCGGCGCGGGCTCCAGGGTGTAGCCCTTCTGGTGGGGCAGCTTTACCTTCCGGTAGCCGTAGGGCGGCGTCCCGGCGATGTACTTTCCCTCGGACAGGGAGGCCAGGCGCCCCCGCTGGAGGCGGCGGTTGATGGCTTTGTACTCCCGGCGGGACATGAAGAGGCCGAACTCGAAATATTCCTCGTCCGCCTCGTCGGCTGGGTCGTAGATTTTCTCCGGCGTGACGATCTTCGTCCCGCTGTACTGGAAGGTCTCCGCCACCACGCCCTGGTCCTTGGTGTTGCCTCTGGCGAGACGGGGGACCTCCATGACCAGCACGCCCTCAAAGGCGCCGGTTTCCACCGCCGCCAGGAGCTTCTGCATCTCCGGCCGGTCGGCGATAGAATCGCCGCTGACGACCTCCTCGTAGATGTGGGCGATGGAGTACCCCCGCTGCTTTGCCAGGGCCAGAAGGGCGTCCCTGTGGCGCTGGAGGGTGTCAAAGCTGCCGGTCTGGAGCTCCAGGTCCCGGTCCTTCCGGGATTTGCGGAGATACATGAGGTATTGTTTCATGGCGGGGCCTCCTGTGTTGGCTTTGAGAAAACCGCCTCCGGCGTGGAACGGCGGAGGCGGCTGCAAATATGAGGGTTATGCTTTCGGGTCTTGGTTCAATAACTCTTGAAGAGATTTTGAAAAATTTTCTACGCATTGCCTGGTCATGACCAGACTTGCAATGGGCAGGACCTCTTGTACAATTACCCCTCCATTTGGATGTCCGTCTTCTTCGGACCACGAAGGTGCAAGTTGATAGAAATTTAAGACCGCCTCTGTCTTATCCTCGCTCAGAAGAATACTGAATTTATTCGTGTAAGATTCCATAAAGACCTCCGCTTAAAAATCATACTTTTGTCAATTGCGAACCTGACCGAACTGTCCAGCCGCGTTTTTGGGATTTGCTGGAAGCGGCCGCATAGGTAGGACCGGTTTCGTATGGAAGCGTTCTTGGCTTATTTGTTAAATACACCGGACTCTGGGTGACCGCAAAGGGAGATTTCATCTCGATCTCCAACTTTAAGGCGATGCGGGCCAGTGTTTGCAGCGTAAAATTTACATCTCCATTTTCCCATCTGGAAACCAGTCCTTGTGTTACGCCCAGAGCGTTGGACAGCTCCTGCTGGCTGAGGCCCTTTGCGGTGCGTGCTGTGGAGATTGCAGCGGCAATATCCGACTGAATGGATGCTAATAAAAGTTCTTCATCGGACAGTCCTTCCGTCAGCGCGGATAGCAGATCATCCAAGGACTTATTTCTCTCCATTTTTGTACCCCTCCAATTCTTCACTGAAACGCTTTAATGCTATGGGTATTTTTTTTGTATAATCTGTTGCCTGCTTTCCGGCCCGTTCGTAGAAACAGAGTAAAAGACAGGGGTTTCTGTTGGGAAGGAATGTGTACAGAATGCGGATATTAAAGTCTCTTTTGGATAAGTGCATACTGAAAATGCCGTCTCTGATGGACTCAAACTCCTCATGGCTGACCGCGCGAGCCCCATTCGCTTTCAAATACTTCAAACGGGACAGAAGAAGCTTCAGGAATTGCTGCTCAGCGCCAGACTCTGCGATGAGCTCCATTAACTCTGCAATCATGCTTGGGTGGATGTCGATACCGTCGAAGGCCTCCCACAGCCTTGCTAAAATGTCCCTTCTGTTCATGCCGTTCCCCACAATTTATAGTATAACTTATAAGTAATAAAATCAATCATAAAAAGAAACAAAAATCAATCCCGGATTTCTCTATAAAATCTATCTAGTCTGCGGAGCAGCCCAGATAGCCGATAATCTTAGCGAATGGCCAGCGTGTCCAACAGATTTTGATGCCCCTCCGCCAGCAGGTTCAGGCGGGGGAGGACCACCGCTTCCTGTGTGACTGCTACCTTTTGCATAAGGTCCCTCATTTCCGTCTGCTCGGTCTTCATTTCTTCCAGCAGCCGCAGGATTTTCTCTTCGTTGTTCATGGCGTCTCCTTCCGTTTGTGTCCAAGTTGGACACATTTTCTTCTGTTGCGTTTTGCCGAAAGCTGTGCTATTCTGAACGCAGGAAAGAATCATCTTTCAGCGTTGCCAGTAACGGCGGACGGTTGGCCCTCTCGACAGGGGGCAGCTTCTTGTCCCCTGATCTTCGGAAAGGGGGGCTTGCCCAAATGGTTACATACAGTGAACTGTTTCAGTACACGCTTGTCATCATCGGCATTATCGGCCTCTTCATTGCGGTCAATAAAAAGAAGTAACCGCCCCAGGCTCCAACCGTGGCGGTTACTTCTTTGCAAGTAATTAAGCTATAGAGGGCCAACCGTCTACCGGCAGCGCCCTTTCTATATTCAGTATAACCGCCTAAGATGAAATTGTCAAGCCGCCGCTCGTTCTGGGCGGTTTTCTTTTTTGCGTTCCTCAGCCGCTGTCGGGCCATTGGATTACGTGAGGTCGAGGCGTAGGGAAGGTCTCTCTTGCTGTAAGAGTATTTTATATATATCGCTGCAGAACAGCAACAAGCTGCTCTTTATACTGCCGGATATCGTAAACGTCTTTTAAAGTGTATCTGGTCTCTTTTTTAGCTTCGTCCGGTACTACAAGGTACTTCATATTTTCGGTCAGTCTCAAACGGCAAATCCATTTTCGGGTATTTCCCTTATACAAAACGCTGAAATACGATTCTGTATCTTTATAAGTAACATTATGAATATCAGTAGTATCATCCAGAAGGTTTTTGATAATGAAATATGCTTCAAGTTCTTCCTCAGTTGTGATGATATTGGGAACGCGTTTTCCTGGTTCTTCATCCTCGACAGGTTCCGGGGCAGGAGCTTCTGCGGGCTTCGCCTCCGAAATGGACACACTTCCACCAGAGCCGCCAAGTGCGGTTTTAATTTTATCATTCATCATTTCGCTGATGAGGTCATTTAGAGCTTTCTTTAAGGTTGGCCGGAATTTTTCCATTACATTTTGCGTTTTTGGTCCGGAATAGCAACCTTGCAGGAAAAATCTTAAGAAATCGTCCGACGGGTCCTCTAACTGAGCAGTAAAAATATTTTTAAACTCATGCGCATACTTTAATTCTGAAGCGGTGCTAAAAATGGAGTCAATATCGAAAACCGACTTGCAGAACTTTTTCAATTCCGGGACCTGATTATCTCGGATATCCAAAATGTTAATCGTCAAGAACGGATCCTTGTCCATTTTGTTGGCGTCCTCAAGGTCCGTATAAAAGCGATAAAATATACCGTTTGTGAGAATTGCAAATTTTGCGGGGGTAGTTCCAAAGTAACGGAATAGCTGCGAATCGTGCCGTTCCAGATTTTCTGTAATGGATTTGCATTCAATCAAAATTACAGGAGTGCCGTCCTGGATAATGGCATAGTCTACCTTCTCACCCTTTTTGATGCCCACATCCGCAGTAAACTCTGGAACAAATTCCTGCGGATTAAACACATCATAGCCGAGCATAGAGAAAAAGGGCATGATGATAGCCGTTTTGGTAGCTTCCTCGGTTTGGATGCTTCCGGTCAAAGACTCTACCCGCTTTGAGAACTGTTTCAGCTGATCAATGAAATCCATACTCTACACTCCTTGTAAAGTGTCCAATTTGGACACTTTTTTATTTTTTGCCCCAACAGAGGGGCGTGATCACATTGCCTCGCTGGTATGCCCGGACTCTTGAGGGACTGCCTCCACATCCAGGAGCTTGCGGACCGCAGCCTGAGTGCCCTCGTCTGCTTTATCATAAGCCGATGCCACTAATGAGGCGGTCTGGCTAAGGACTATTTTGCTATCTTCTACAATATGGTCCTTGACTGACTGGGCGAGGTGTGCTGTAAGGGCGGCGCGGGCCTGCCCCTCCGGCGTCGGCTCCCCCAGAAGCTCGCTGACGGTGACGCCTAGGTACTGGGCCAGGAGCTGGACCCGCTCGACAGAGGGAACGCTGCCCCGACGCTCAATTTGGTTTATTAGGTCCGCACCTGCTCCACTCTCACGGCAAGCAATTGTCGGTTTGACCCCTCTAAGAGAACATTGCCTTTTGATATTTTGCACAAAAATCTCTTTATCCAAAAGGGCCACACTCCTTAAAATAAGAAATTGACGAATTGGCTAATAATTAGAAAATGACGGATTAGATATTGACGACCGACAATTGACGGTTTATAGTGTAACCATACCGACACGGAAAATAAATCCAAGGGAAGGAGGGAGAAAATGGAACAGGCAACTGGAATTGGAAAGCAGGAACTGTTAAACGCGGTAGAAGAGTATGCGCTAAAAGTGCTTCGCGGTGAAATGGGTCCGCAGGATGTCGCAGTACTTCCGCAAATTCTTCATATCCTGCTTAACTCATGATGGATCACCTAGAAGGGAGGTTAAGGCTTCCTTAACTGCCTGACGAATGGCTCTATTATTGGCGTCAAGCGCACCTCTTACCCGGAGCCAACTGTATTCATTGGCAAAGGCGGCAGGATACAATTCGTTATCCAGGCGAGGCTGGATTTTAGAAAAGGCTTCATCAAACGCAGCGTCAATAACTTTTTCAATTTCTTTTTTCTGCATAGGTTAACTCCTTTCAGTCACTCGCAGTCTTACCAGTTACCCCCCAGGTACATTGATTTTGCACCGATTGGGAAAAGGGAAATAGATCCAAGGGAAGGCGGGGAGAGGGATGATACATGCGACAGAAGAGCAGGTTGCAGAGGTCATAACAGATTTATTGGCTTTTATCCACTTCTAGAAAATCGTACTATGTAACCACAAGGACAATATACCATGTTTGTCCCAAAGTTTCAAGAAAAATGAAAGGAGGAGCGCAATGAATAACATCCGGCTTCTGCGGGAGCAGAATGACATGACCATGGAAGAACTGGCGGAACGTGTCGGCGTGAAGCATCCGGCGGTTTACAAGTGGGAACACGGCAGGGGTAACCCTTCCATGGAAAACGCCCGGAAATTAGCCGATGTCTTCGGTGTTTCCCTGGACTATCTCATGGGCCGTGACAGCGCCTAGTTCCACAGCCCTATTTTACCCCAGAAAGGAGGCCCGCGCCATGCCGGAGGATGGCCGGAATATTTACAAAACCTGCCGGGAGCTGGCAGGTTACACCCAGGAACACGCCGCGGAGCTGCTGGGCTGCTCCGTCCGGGCTCTTGCCCGCTATGAGGGCGGGGAGGCGTTCCCCCCGGACGACCTCGCCGTCCGTATGGATGCGCTCTACTCCAACCACTTTCTCGCTTATGACCACCTGTGCCAGACCTCCCAGGTAGCGGCGGCTTTGCTGCCGTCCGTGGAGGATTGCAGCTTGCAGACGGCGGTAATGCGGTGCTTTAACCGTATGGAGCGGTTTTTGGAGAGGCGTCCAGACCATCGGCTTATGGAGATTGCAGAGGACAACATTATCGACGAAAGCGAGAGGCCGGACCTGGATATGATCCTCGCTGATCTTGAGGAGTTGACCAAAGCGTTTACCGAGGTCCGTCTGGCGGCGGGCCGGAGCACATAGGACGAGCTCCCGCCGGCGTAGAGTGTAGGGAGGTGATACATATGCCGAAACTGGGCCCGTTCCCCTTTGTCCCCAATATGGAGGACTGCCGTAAAATCGTAAAAACCGAGAGCTGTACCTGCTACATCATGGATACCTGCTGCCGGAATATGACTGCTGCGGACAAAGCCGCCGCGGATGAGCGAATCCTTCAGGTCTATGTGAACCATGCGCTGAAAAAGGGGATTTCCGGGTCCGCATAACGACGGGAGCCCGTCGGCGGGCTCTGATGGACAAGCCCTGATTTTGAAAGGAGCTGCTATGAAACGCTATGTAATTCAGTCCCGTGTCCACAACTGGGACCCCTGGAAGACCATGCCTGGCCGGGAGTATGACACCATGGATGAAGCTAAGGCGGCCTTTAAGGAGGTTAAAGCGAGCTTTGATGCCCTCCCGTTCAAGGACTGCTATCGGATTGCCGAGGCATATATCCAGGTGCGCTACAAAGCCGTGGCGATTTAGGAGGGCATGTATGAACCAACTCATGAGCGCTATCCCTGTTCGGGGAGGCTGGTGTGTGCAGGTCGTGCTTCCCAGTGGGAGGCTCCGGTGGATTCCCTGCGTGGGGAGCTTCCAGGAGGCCATAGACCAGGCGCTCCAGTGGAAGCCGGAGGAAGGAGAAAGCGAATGAAACGCGCAAAAAAAGACCGCTCGAAGGCGGCAACCTTCGAGCAGTCGTGTCCAGGGCTTGCGCCGAGAAACATTTGCATGATTATTATATCAAATTTTCGGCAAAATGCAAGCCCCAATCTGGACAAGAGGGGAGGGATTCTCCCCATGTCCTGGGCCATGATACTGACCTATATCGGGGCGGCCGGGCTGGTTCATCAGCTGTTCCGCCTGATCGACTGGATAGAAAGGCGAGAGGATGGAAGAACAAAAAAGCTACTGGGGCGTGATTCCCGGTGAAGTGTTCCGCGACAAGGAACTGACCGCGGCGGCGAAGCTGCTGTACCTGGTGCTGTCCACCATGGCGCACCGGGATGGGTACTGCTGGCCCTCCAACGAGACGCTGGCGGCGGAGCTGGACCTGTCCAAGCGGCGGGTCCAGCAGATGCTCGTACAACTTCAGGAGAAGGGTTATATCCGGGTGTCTGTTCAGCGCGCCGAAGGGACCAACGAGGTGGAGCGGAGGTATATTTACTGCGGCCTGTTTGTGGGCAAAGAACCGCCTCCCCCCTCCGGCGAAAACCCGCCGGACCCTCATGAAAAAAATTTCACCCCCTCATGCAAAATCTCGCATGACCCTCATGAAATTTCTCACAGTTGTATAATAGGTAGAAAAGATATATCTGAAAATATACCCCCCTTACCCCCCACAGGGGGGAAGCGCGGTGGGCGCAAAAAGGACAAGTCCGTCCCGTCCTGGAACCCGGAGCGCTTCGAGGCGTTCTGGGAGTATTACCGGACCCACGCCCGGGGGGAGGACCGCCAGGGGGCGGTTCAGGCCTGGGACAAGCTCCAGCCGGACGACGCGCTGATCGCCGTCATGGGCAGGGCCCTCCAGGCGCAGGTTGCCTCCAAAAGCTGGCGGGAGGGCATTGGCATTCCCTACGCCAAGCGGTGGCTGAGCAATCAGCGCTGGAAGGACTCCCTGCCCCGTGACCCGGAGGCCCCGGAGGAGGAAGGAAGGCAGTACGGATGGCACTGAAGGATTCCCGGCCCTCCCTGGAGGCGGAACAGGCTGTTGTCGGCTCCCTGCTGGTTGCCGGTTCCAGCGGCGACGCAGAGACGATTCGAGGGCTGCTGTCCGCCGTCCATGAGGAGGACCTGCTGAACCCGGTGAACAAAGCGGTCTTTCAAGCCGCCCGGGCCCTGTTCCGCTCCGGTGGAGCCGTGGACCCCATCACCATCCGGGACAAGATCGGCGGTCAGTACTCCGACTACCTGGTCCAGCTCATGGAGATTACGCCCACCACCGCCAACTGGCCGGAGTGGACCAGGATTACCCATGAGCAGGCCGCCGTCCAGCGGGCCAGGGCTCTGGCGGAACCGCTGTCCCTGGCGGTGACTCTGGACGACTGCCGTCCCGTCAGCGCCCAGCTGGGCCGGCTTCTCTCCGACGGGCGGAGGCTGGACGCCTGGACGGTCCCCCAGCTGCTGGACAGCTTCTTCGAGAGCCAGGACCCGGACGCGCCGAAGCCGGAGTATGTTACGTTCGGCCTCCAGGTGCTGGATGAGGGAAGCTACATAGAGCTTGGGGACGTAGTGGTGGTAGGCGGCTATCCCAGTGACGGCAAGACCGCCCTGTCCATGCAAATGGCCTGGTATATGGCGAAAAAATACCGGGTCGGTTTCTTCTCCCTGGAAACGGCCCGGAGAAAGCTCCGGGACCGTATGATTGCCCATGCCGCCGGGCTGGACCTGGCGGACATCAAGCGCCGGGAGCTGAGCGAGGCGGCCTGGGAGGACCTGGCGAAACGTCAGGCGGATTTCGTGAAACGGGACCTGACGCTGGTGGAGGCGGCGGGCATGAGCGCGGCGGACATCGAGACCGCCAGCCGGGCCTACGGCTTCCAGGTCATTTTCATCGACTACATCCAGCTGGTGGCCCCGGAAAAATCATCGGGCGGTACCCGCAGTGAACAGGTAGCGGCGATCTCCCGGGCCCTGCACACCTTCGCCCAAAAGACCGGGACGCTGGTGGTGGAGCTGGCCCAGCTGACCCGGCAGGAGCGAAAGACCGGCAAGGACGGCCAGGAGGTGCGCCGGGACCCTACCATGCAGGACCTAAAGGAATCCGGCCAGCTGGAGCAGGATGCGGACATGATTCTTCTACTCTTTCGCCCCGGCCCCAAGGACAAAGGACCCGACGGCAAAGAGCTTAGCGAGGAAGACCACCGCCTCCTGAAAATCGGCAAGAACAAAGAGGGCCGCTGGGGAGACTGGGTGCTGCGCTTTGACGGCGGCAGGCAGACGTTTTCTGTCGTGACCGACAGCATGGGCGTCATGCGGAAATTCCAGGCGGAGGGCCGGAAGGCCCAGGCCCGGAACCGGCGGAACCCGGACCAGGTGGAGTTTACGGAGCTGGAGGGAGAACACAAGGACCTGCCGTTTTGAATGATACATACGCCGCCCTGGGCGGCTGAAAGGATACGTGTATGAAAACCATCGCGATCATGAATAACAAAGGCGGAGTCGGAAAGACCGTTACCGCCATTAACTTGGCGGACATCCTGGTCCGCGACTACCACAAGCGCGTCGTTCTGGCGGACTGCGACGGGCAGGTGAACATGACCCGCTTCTTTCTTCCGGAGTTCAACCCGGAGGACGGCGGCACCGTGGCGGAGGTCCTGACCGGGACCCACGAGCCCTATTGGCGGGCAAACCTGGCGGAGCTCCGGGAGGGGTTGTCCATCCTGCCTGGCTCCCCGGCGCTGTATGACCTGGACCTGATCGCCATCCGGGACGGACTGCGGGACACTTACGCGCTGCGGCGTTTCCGCGACGCAGCGGCGGAGGATGGGGAAACGGATTATTTTATTTTTGACTGTCCTCCCGGCTACACGCTCTCCAGCGTGTCGGCGCTGCTGGCCGCCGACGAGGTGGTGGTGCCCCTGGTCATCGACGGGTTTTCTTTTCGCGGCATGATGGACATGAAGGCGCAGCTGGAGAGCCTCCAGCGGGCGGCGCCGGAGATTGCGGGGGTGCTGGTGCTCCAGTTCCGCCGCAGCGAGGTGGTCCGGCAGGGCGTGGAGTTGCTCCGGGAGATGGATCTGCCCATGTTCAAGACGGCCATCCGGCGGACGGAGAAGATGCCGGAGAGCACCTTCGACAGCCAGCCCATTGTGGTCTACAGCCCCCGCAGCGCCGCCGCCCAGGATTACCGGCGGTGGGTCCGGGAGTACTTGGGGGAGGAGCTTGGGTATGAAGAAGGCGTTTGATATTTCCAAGTACGCCGCCACCCTGAACCAGCCCGCTCCGGCGGAGACGCGGGACATCGAGACCATCACCACGGAGATCATCCAGCTGAAGCAGGACGCCGGGAATGCCATCCTTGGCATCGGGCAGCGGTTGATCGAGGCCAAGGCTATACTCCCTCGTGGCGAGTGGCTTCCCTGGTTGGAGGAGCGGGTGGAGTTTTCTGAACGGTCAGCCCAGAACTTTATGCGGTTAGCTCGGGAGTGGTCAAATCCGCAGGCGCTTGCGGATTTGGGGGCGTCGAAAGCCCTTACACTTTTGGCTCTACCGCCGGAGGAGCGGGAGACGTTCATGGCAGAGAGCCATCTGGTGGGCGGCGAAGAGAAAACCGTTGTCGACATGACCTCCCGGGAACTGGAGAGGGCCATCAAAGAACGGGACGCAGCCCGCCAGGAGGCGGAAGCCGCCAGAGCCGACGCCCAGACCGCCGAGGAGAGCCGGGCCAAGATGGAATCGGACATGAAAGCTCTGGCCGAGATCCACCGCTCCGCTCAGGAGGGTGAGGCCCAGGCCCGTGAGGCTCTGGCAAGGGCCCAGGCGGAGCTGAGGGAGCTGAGAGAGCGTCCGGTGGATGTGGCCGTGGAAGTGGACCAAGCGGCTGTTGACAAAGCCCGGGCGGCGGCTGTCGCTGAAATGCAGGTTAAGGTTGACCAAGCCGAGGCTGCCCGGAAGGAGGCCGAGAAAAAGCGCAAGGAGGCTGAGACAGCCCTGAGCGAGGCGAAAAAACAGGCCGGGGCCAACGCCGTTATCCTCTCCCGGGCGGAGCGGGCGGAGGCGGAGCTGGCCGAGGCCCGGCGGCAGCTGGATGCCGTTGCGAAGGCCGAGAGCGCGTCCCTTGTGAATCAGAATGGAGATCTGGCCATGTTCAACGTTCTCTTTTCCCAGACCCAGGAGCAGGTGAACAAAATGCACGGCCTGCGGCTGAAGCTGGGGAAGGACGACGGGGAACTGGACGGGAAACTGAAAGCCGCCATCAGCGCCCTGGCAGACGCTGTGAGGAGGTGCGCGGAATGATTGAAAGAGCCATTGCTATGCTGGAGGACCAGCAGTCCAAGGTCAAGGACCGCTCCCCCCAGTGGATGGTGGCGGAGCAGCTGAAGGATATCTGCCGCCGCGAGCCCCAGAGCGCCGAGCTGATCGCCCAGGACCTGGAAAACCCCGCCATGTCCATCACAGAGGCGGAGAAGAAAATCAAAGCCTTTGCCGACGGGCACAAGACCGGGGCCTTCTCCTGCGTCTCCCCGGTGGAGGCGGAAAACATCCTTCGGAAGTTCTACGGTCTGCCCGCCCCGGAAAAGGAGCCGGGAGGCCCCGGGCCCCAGCTCATAGAGCTGGCGGACTTTTTGAGGTGACGCCATGGAACGAGTTGCAAAGCTGGTTTCCCGGAAGCCGCCGGAGGGCCTGACGGACTGGGCGCCGGTCCGGGATGCTTTGGAGCTTTGGGGCCTGGTTTATGAGGCCGTGTGGATACCGGATCGCGGGCTGGAACAGATACTGGACGAATGGGCCCCGCCTCGGAAGCGGAAAATGGTGGAAATCCGCTGCTCTTGCTGCGGGGAATCCCGAATCATGCCATGGGCCAGGACGGACAAACGGCACGGGGGCTATGGCTTCCTCCAGGAGGACGAAGAGACCTGCGAGACGGCGCTGATCGGGTCCGGCGATGAATCCGTCTGCCCTGTCTGCAGTGCGCTTGTGCGGGTGAGGAAGGCGGCGGAAGTCGGGAGCGGTTATTTCGTGGCGGACGAGACCCGGGCCATGAGCGCGTCCGTGGAGGGGGTGGACCGATATCTGGTTCTGACCGGCTGGACCGTCCGGCGGGTGATATCCCGGAGCGCTGCTGCGCGGCTGGAGGTTATCCCGGCGGAGGCTTACGTCTTCGCCCGAGAGTACTGCCGGAAGCTGATGGGCTGGCGGAACTCCTACAGCGGGAACGCCGGATACTTCATCTCCTACCTTCGGGACTGGAGTGAGCCGGAGAAGTGGCAGGAGTCTTGGGGCGATGCTGGAGGTATTTTCGGCCTGTCCCCCCAGCTGGTGGCGGAGAGCTGCCTTTCCAACTGCAAGCTGGACGTGTACATGGAGATGTTTCACAGCGAAAAGCCCAAGTACCCGGTCATGTATCTGCGTCTCTATCAGCACTGTCCCAACGTGGAGAATCTGCTGCTTGGGGGGCTGCCCATGGTGCTGGACGACCTGTTGAACGAGGCCCGGAGCCGTGGGGATTGGGAGCGGACCAACAGCAAGGGCCTTCCCCATATCGGTGAAATTCATTGGAAGGAAGCCCGCCCGGCTCAGATGCTGGGACTGACCAAGGGGGAGCTTCGGCTGGGGCGCGAGGAGTGCTGGGGCCTGTTTCTCTGGAGGTTGTTCGTTCGGACAAAGGCCCAGGGAGAGCGTTTGTCCGGAGAGGACATGCGGAACGCCTGGATGCTGGGGGACCCAAATGTTTTGGACCTGCCCGGACAGGGCCCGGTTGCCAGGAGCCTGCGGTATCTTTTGAAACAGGCAGTTGACGCGCCCGGAATGGACGAGTGGTGCGGAGACGACGAAGAGGATGAAGAGGATGAAGAGGAGAAGCCCGTCCCCGGCGCTTACGCCGACGCTACGACCCTGCTGGACTATTGGCACGCGTGCCGGGCCATTGGGCGGAACTTGGACGACCCCCAGGTCCGTTTCCCCAGGGACCTGATCGACGCCCACGACTGGGCGTCGGAGCAGCGGAGGCGCATAGAGTCAAAGGCCAAGGAAAAACCCCTGGCGGGCCTGTTCCGCATCCGGCGGCGCCAGTTGGCAAAGTACATCTTTGGGGCGGACGGGTTGAAGATCGTTCCGGCGGGGAGCCAGCGGGAGCTCCAGGCGGAGGCGGACACCCTCCACCACTGCGTCTGGACCTACGGCCAGAGCCACGCAGAGGGCCGGACGGCGATCTTCTTTATTCGCCGGACCGTGGAACCGGGGAAGCCGTATTACACGCTGGAGCTGGATGAAAAGACGCTGACGGTGCGGCAGAACCGGGGGCTGCGGAACTGCGGGAAGACGGCGGCGGTCCAGGCGTTTGAGGACCTTTGGATATCCTGGGTCCGGGCCGGGGCCCGGCGGGATGAGCGTGGACAGCCGGCGCTGCCGGAGAAGAAAAGGGAGGTTCGAAGCGCGTGAAGCTGAAGGACTGCACCAAGGCGGAGCTGATCTTTGTCATTAAGCGGCTCCAGATGTACAGCCTGTCTGACGGACATTACATCCAACTCGCTTTGCGCGACGTGGAAGAAGAACGTGAGGCCCGAAAGCTGAGGGAGGCCCGGCAGCTGTCGGGTCTCCAGAATCAGAAAATGCAGGAATATATCGCACTTATGCGCCCTTACGAGGGCGTGCCTTTGAAGGACATCCCGGAGGACGTGTTTACCAAGGCCGACGCCGTCTTGCAGGAGGCCCGGTCGGCGGACATGAAGTGGCGGAAGCTGATGGGTTTCCCCTCTGCTCCACCCGCTGGGAAAAAGAGAAGGGCGGCGTCCAGTGGCTGAAATCATCGACTTTTTTACGATACCCAAGAGAATCTGTTCAAACTGCTTTTGGCATGACGCGCCTAATGGGGCCTGTACCCACCCCGGCGGTTATCAGTTCGATTGGAAGAACTTTTACTGTTTCAGTTTTCAGCCAAAGGACAGTCTTGGTCCAAAAGGAGGTACACGTAGCCAATGAGCTGTATTGCCATGATGCCCCTGAGAAAAAACGTACCGAATCCCGTCCACAGTGACTGGCGGCCGGCTTACTGCCCCGTATGCGGCCAGGAATGCTGGCGCCAGGAGAAAAACGCGGAGCTGTTCACGCGGATATTTGCTGACACTCAATTTCTCTGTACCGAGTGCGCCCTGCTACGCTCCGCCCAGGGAGGGAGCGGTCATGCGGAATAAAGTACTGCTCTTTCCCCTCGCCCTGGCGATTCTCCTGGCCGTAACCTTCCGGCCGCCGCCCGGTCAGGAGGTCCCGCCTCCTCCCTCCCCCGCCGCCCAGGAGGCCCCGCCTCCCGCCGAGCCGCCAGACCCGGAGGAGCCGGAGACAACGCCCTCCGGCCCCGGCCCACCCCCGGAGGCCCACGTGATCGAGGGCTGTACCGTCACCTGGTACACTGAGGCTACATGCGGAAAGGCCCCGGACCACCCGGCCTATGGCATCACCGCCAGCGGCCTCCCCGTAGAGGAAGGCGTCACCTGCGCCGTGGACCCGGAGGTTATCCCCCTGTTCTCGACGGTCTATGTGGAGTACGCCGACGGGAGCGCCGGGACCTTCCGGGCCACTGACACCGGGGTCGAGGGGGAATGGGTGGACATCTACACACCGGATTATGACTACGCCATCCTATGCGGCATGCAGAGGCTGACCGTGTATTGGACGGGCCCAGAGGAGTGAACCCCATGAGCTGTAAAGGCTGCGCCTACGCCGTCTACCTCTCCGGGGCGTGGTGCTGCGATTATCTCCAGATTGTCGGCCACCGCCGCCCCTGCCCGCCCGGGGAGGGCTGTACCGTGCGGAAGACGGCAAATCTGACGAAGAAAGGAAGCGCGTTTATGAAACGAAGGGAATGGGACACGGAGAAGGCCAAAGCCCTGTATGACCAAAAGCTGTCCGATGTCGAAATTGCGGGGAGAGTCGGCGCTACGGCCTCGGCGGTGGCTTACTGGCGGCGGGGCTTGGGGCTTTCGGCAAATCAAGAACTTCGTCCACCGCCTCTGGAGGCCCTGGGGTCCAAACCGGCGCCTCCCCCGCCCGTCTCCCCGCCGTCCCGCCCCCTGGCGCTCCCGGCCATGAAAGGCCCCGTGGAGCTGTCGGTAGAAATGGACGGCCACGCCTTCGCCCTGCGGGCCCCGGACCTGGAGGGCGCGGCGCAGATTTACGAATATGCCGGGCGGCTGCTGGAGGACGTGAAACAGGCCGCCGCCAAGCTTAAGGAGGGGACGGAAAGTGGCTGAGAAGAAAGCGCCCCGGATGTGCTCCCGCTTCCACTGCGACAAGCGCGGAGACCGCTACTGCTGCGCGGACTGCGTGGAGCGGAAGCGGGACCGCTGCCGGAATCCCTGTCTCAACGATCCGGCCCGCTGCGGGCTGGAGAACCGGAGGCCGAAGCCGTGAGCGGACCGGTCTGGTACTGCGCGAGACAACGGGCGGGGCCCCTGGTGAAGGAGTGCCGGGCCCTGCGTCCCCGGCTCAGTCCAAATGACAGCCTCTATGAACGGACGGAGAAGAACAAAATCCTCCGCCCGTCCCGGGACTCCTCCGTCTGCCGGACCCGGGTGGACCGGCTGGAACTGCGGCTGGCTCTGTTCCGCTTCGAGGGGACCCGGTATGACCTCAGCTTTGACTCGGAATCCCTGCCGGAGAAGTTTCAGGACGTGCGCAAGGTCTGGCGGGCCTTCCTCGCCCGGCTCCGGCGCTGGAAGGGCGGGCCCTTTGATTACGTCTACCTGGTGGAAGGCCGTCACGGGGACCACCGCTATCACCTCCACATCGTCCTTCGCTACGGGGACTTCCCGCCGGCAGTAATCCGCTATCTCTGGAAATACGGCAATGTAGAGGACGAGCCCCTGCTCCGGGGCCCCCATGACAGCTACCGGCGGACGGCCAAGTACTTCAACAAGGAGGCCACGGACGGCCTGATCCTGCCCATCGGGGCGAAGCTGTGGAACTGCAGCCGGACCCTGAACGCCCAGCTGCCGCCGCCGGAACGGTGGAAGGATGAATCCGGCGTGATCGAGATTCCGGACAATGTGTCAATATCTGGAAGAAACGACGTGAGGAACGAGTTCGGGGCTTATTATTACGCCTGGTACATCGAGCAAAAAACGGGGCTTTTATTTTAAATCAATGATTCTATCTTGGAATGTAGTTGAACATCTGACACGTTTTACAAAAACAGGAGGCGATCCCATTGCAAAGCGCAGCGAAACCTGCTAAACTAGCTGTAAAGAACGGATGGGTGCTCTGTCCGGTATGTGAGAAGGTCAAACTCCTCCGGCTCCCATCGGATGGGCGTGTCCGCGCCTACGTTTACTGCCGGAACTGTCACCGGGAGCGATTCTTGAATATCGACTTGAGCCTGAGCCAATGAGCCTGAGCCACGTGATGCGCCAAGCGCGGATCACACGGCCCAGGCGTTTTATTTTGCTCCGTGGAGGTGATAGCCCATGGCAATGAAACCGCTTCGGCCCTGTCTCCATCCCGGGTGCGGCGTGCTGGTCTCCAGCGGGTACTGCGCCGCCCATCAGCCGCGGTCGAAGGACCAGCGCAGTGCGGAGGCCCAGGCGTGGCGCTGGATGTACGGGACGGACGTGTGGAAGCGTCTGCGTGAGGACCAGCTTTTGCAGGAACCCTTTTGCCGGGAGTGCGCCCGGCGGGGCGTGCGCCGGTACGCCACCGACGTGGACCACATCCGGGACCACAAAGGGGACTGGGCCCTGTTCACGGACCCTGGGAATCTGGAAAGCCTTTGTCATTCCTGCCACAGCCGCAAAACGGCGCGGGAACTGTGGCAAAACCGAAAGGAAAAACGGCGCCGCTGATGGCAAACCCCAGCCCAGCTTTGGGCGCGTGGGCGTCCCGCGTGCCTGTGCGCCGGGATTCCTTGCACCCCTCCCCCCGGTCAAGAAAGTTTTGGCCGGGCGGCGCAATACCGCGGGGCCTCCTCCGTGTGGGATTTTCTCCCCACGGCGCTGCAGGTTCGCCGCAAATCCCGCAAAAACCCGATGAGGAGCTGAAGTTATGCCGGGACCAAGACAGCCCACGGACCTGTTGAAAGCCACGGGGCGCAAGCACCTGAGCCGCGCTGAGGAGGCGGCGCGCCGGAGCCGGGAGGCCCGCGTGGAGCCCGCCAAGACGGCCAAGCCGCCCAAGTGGCTGCCGGAGTGGATGAAGAAGGATTTCCGTACCCTGGGCAAGCGGCTGATCGCCGCCGGACTCTATACGGACCTGGACGCGGACGTCCTGGGCCGGTATCTGATGGCCCAGCATGGGTGGGTCGCCGCCAGCCGCGAGGCGGCGGACGCGCTGGATCAGCGGGACCAGGAGGCGGCGGAGGACTGGAGCCGCATCCAGGACCGCTACTTCAAGCAGGCCCGGGCGTGCGCCAACGACATGGGCCTGACCATCACCAGCCGCTGCCGCCTGGTGGTCCCGGAGACTTTGAAGCCGAAGGAGGACGACAATCCCTTCCTCCAGCTCATTGAGGGAGGCCGCCGGGATGCCTGAAGCCGTCTGGCTGACGCCGTTCATCCATGTGCCGGCACCGGACGACGGTGCGGAGCTGCGTTACTGCCAGGAGGCCGTGGACCAGGTGCTGCGCTTCTTCGGATTGCTGGTGTTCGGCCAGAACGAGTGGGCGGGACAGCCCTTTGAGCTTCTCCCCTGGCAGGAGCAGATTGTCCGGGAGTTCTACGGTGTCCAGGTCCGGGACGACGACGGAAGCTGGGTCCGGTACCGGCGGTTCTTGTACGACGAGATTCCGAAGAAGAACGGCAAGAGCGAATTTGCCGCCGGCCTTGGCCTGTACCACCTTCTGGCGGACGGCGAAGCCCTTCCCAATGTGGGCATCTTCGCCGTAGACAAGGAAAACGCGGATATTATCTACAAGTGCGCCAAGTACATGGTGGAGAACACCGCCCTGTCGGAGCCCGCCCACAAGCCCCTGGCCTGGTGCCGGGACAGCGTGCGGGAGATCCGCACCCGCTTCGGCGGCGTGATGAAGGTCTACTCCGGGGACGTGGAGAACAAGCATGGTCCCTCCTTCTCCGCCATCCTCTGCGACGAGCTCCACGCATGGAAGGGCAGGAAGGGCCGGGCCCGCTGGGAGGTGCTTACCACCGGATCCGATGCCGCCCGGCGGCAGCAGACGGTTCTGGTGCTGACCACGGCGGGCGACGACCCGGACCGGGCCTCCATCGGCTGGGAGGTTCATGAGAAATGCCGGAGGATTCTGGCTTGGCGTCAGGGGAAGCCGGAGCGGCCCCAGGATGCGGACGACCCGGAATGGCTGCCAGTGATGTACGGCGTGTCTGTCCTCACCGGGGATGACCCAGACAAGCTGAAGGACCTGGACATCTACGATGAAGCGCTCTGGAAAGCCTGCAACCCCTCCTATGGCGTGACCATGAACGCCCGGAAGTTCCGGGCGGCGGCCCGGGCGGCGAAGCAGAGCGAGGCGGCGGAGCGGGCGTTCCGCTGGCTGCGGCTGAACCAGTGGATATCCACCAAGGACGTGGGCTGGCTGCCGCTGACGCTGTACGACAAGACCCAGATCGGCCCCTCCGCCAAGGCGGAGCGTGAGGCGTGGATCAAGGAACACCTGACAGGCAAGCGGTGCTTCGGCGGGCTGGACCTGTCCAAGACCACGGACCTGACGGCGTTTGTGCTGGTGTTCCCGCCCCAGCCGGGCCTGAAGACGGCGGTGGTGCTGTTTAGGGCCTGGAAACCCCGGCAGACGGTGCTGGAGGCGGAGAAGACGGACGGAATGCCCTTCCGGGACTGGGAGCGGGCCGGGTTCCTGAACCTGTGCGCCGGGGACATGGTGGACTTCCGGGACATGGTGGACGCGGTGATGGAGGCCAAGGAGCAATACCAGCTTTTGTATCTCGGCGTCGACGCCCATCTGGCGGACACCCTGACGCCCCAGCTGCAGGACGCGGGCGTCCAGGTTATCTCCATCTCCCAGACCATGGTGGGCATGAGCCCGGCCATGAAGGAGATCGAGCGGATGCTGCGGGGGCGGGAGATGCTCCACGTACACAACACCTGTGCCCGGTGGTGCTTCGGGAACGTCCGCTGCGCGGTAGACGGGAACGAGAATACCAAGCCCATGAAGGACCGGAGCGTCGGGCGCATCGACATCACGGTAGCCTGGGTCATCGCCGTGGCGGCATGGCTGGCCTACAGGGCGCAGCACCCATTCGATACATCAAAGCTGGAGGAGGATTGGAGCCTATGAACCTATGGAGACGAAGAAGCCCGGAGGAGCGGGCGGAACGGCGGCGGAGAGCCCTGTCGTTTCTGGGCCTGTACCTGGACGACCTGCTGATGGTTTCCGGCGGCGTCTGCTTTGTCTCGGCGGCGGCGCTCCGCTGGGGCGCGGCGGCAGGGCTGGCCACGGCCGGCGGATGCCTGGTCCTGTTCTCTGTCCTGGTGGCCAGAGCGGGAAGGAGGTAGCGCGATGCTGCTGAGAAATTCCCTGGGGCGGCCCAGGGCGGCGGAGTGGGCCCGTCTGAGCTGGGAGGAAACCGCCCAGCGTTTCAAAGACATCTTCCTCTCCGGCGGAGAGTACGACACCGGCATCCGGGGGGCGGAACAGCTGAGCCCGGTAGCGGCCGCCCACCGCATTTTGTGCAACGATTTCGGCATGATCCCCTTTTCCCTCTACCGCAAGGACGGGGACGCCCGGGTCCCGGCGCACGACCTTTGGATGGATCGGGTTTTCAAGGTCCGGCCCAACGACAACATGACCCCCTACATGCTGGGGCGGACGGTGATGTCCAACGCCTTCTGGCACGGCTTCGGCGCGGTGTGGAACCGGCGGGACGGCGGCGGGCGCATCGTGGAGCGCGTCCCTCTGCCGACAGAGTGCTGTCATATCCGGCGGGACCCTGAAACAGGGCAGTATTTCTACGATTACAGCGTGGACGGCGTGTCCCGAACCTTCACCGGCTATGAGCTGAGTTTCCTGTTCTTCGAGAGCTATGACGGCATCCGGGGCCGGGGCCTTTTAGACCTGGCCAGAGAGACCATCGGAGCGGAGGGCGCGGCCCAGCAGTACGGGCGGAAGTTCTACCAGAACGGCGCCATGATCTCCGGCATCGTGGAGGTGGACACAGACCTGAACCGGGAGGACCGGGAACGGGTCAAGAAGCAGTTCGCCAGCTATAACCCCTATGGAGACGACGCCTTCAAGGTGGCGGTGCTGACCAGAGGCTATAAGTACACGCCCATCGGGCTGAAGCAGTCCGACGCCCAGTACATCGAGAGCCGGGCCTTCAGCGTGGAGGAGGTCAGCCGCTTCACCGGCATTCCCAAGCACATGCTGCAAAGCGGGAAGGAATCCTACGAGAGCAACGCCCAGCAGCGGGTGGTATTTGTGCAGGACACCCTCGCGCCCTATGTGATCCAGTGGGAACAAGAGAACTCCTTCAAGTGCCTGCTGAGCTTCCAGCGGACGGAAGGACTCTACTTCAAGGGAAATCTCTCCGTGCTGATGCGGGGCGACGACCAGTCCAGGGCGGAGTTCTACGCCAAAATGGTTGAACATGGCATCATGAACCCGGACGAGTGCCGGGGCCTGGAGGAGCGGAACCCCATTCCCGGGGGTCTTGGAGGGCAATTCCTGGCGACAAAAAACCTTGGCTCGCTGGAATCTATTTTGAGAGGAGAGACGGATAATGGCTGATATCGCCCTGCGTGGGGAACTGTGGGACAACGACAGCGCCGACGTGCTGCGCTGGTGGGGCTGGCGGGACGTCACCGCCCCCATGGACATCCAGGCGGCCCTGGAGGCCGCCGGCGGCGAGGAGGTGACGCTGCTGATCAACTCCCCCGGCGGAGACATGAGCGTGGGCGGCGAGATTCGCTCCATGCTGCGCCGGTATTCCGGGAAGACCGTGGCGCTGTTCCAGGGCCTCGGGGCCTCCGCCGCCACGCTGGCGGCCTCCGGCTGCGACGTGATCCAGAGTGAGCCGGGCGCCCTGCTGTGCTACCACAACCCCAGCGGCGCCGCCGCGGGAGATCACCGGGAGATGGAACGCTCCGCCGAGGCCCTGCGAAACGCCAGGGACTGTATCCTGGAGATGTACGAAGCCAGAGGGAGCGCACGATCCAGGGAAGAGCTGATTGCTCTGATGGACCGGGATATCTGGATCACGCCCACCCAGGCCCTGGAATACGGGCTGATCGACGAAGTGGCAGGCCTGGCGGAGCCGGAAGGGGACCCCGCCGCTTTCGTGGCGGCGGCGGGAGGCCGCATCCGTCTTACGGAGGCTATGCGGCGGAAATACCGGGACCATATAGCGGCGGAGCGGGAGACCTCGGAACAGAAGGAACAGGCAAGACGCGCCCTGGCAAAAATCCGGGCGCTTGCAAGCTACTGAATTTTGAAAGGCAGGTAACAGCATGGACTTCATGGAAAAAATCACGGAACTGCGGGCAAAGAAGAGGGCCCTGTCGGACCAGGCGAGCGCCCTGGTGGCCGGAGACAATCTCGACGGGCTGGACGACATCACCAACCAGATGGAGGAAATCAACAAAAATATCCAGTCCCTGGAGCGGAGCCTGGAGGCCAGCCGAGCGGGGGCGGAGCCGGTGGGCGGATACGACGGCCTTCTGCATGACGGGAAAAGCGGCGGCGAGCCCAAGGACGGCGCCCGCCCCTTCCAGAGCCTTGGCGAACAGCTCCAGGCCATCGTGGCGGTGGCCAAGAGCCACACGGCGGACAAGCGATTGATCCAGGTGAACAACGCGGTCCTGGGCGCCAATGAGGGTACCGGGGCGGACGGCGGCTTTGCCCTCCAGGAGGATTTCGCCGGGACCATTATCGAAAGCGCGGTGCAGCACAGTGAGCTCCTGAACCGGCTGGACCGCTACACCTGCTCCAGCCCCGCCAACTCCATGCGCTGGGTCAGCGCGGACGAGACGGATATCTCCGCCTCCGTGTTCGGCGGCGTGCAGATGTACTGGGCGGCGGAGGGGGCCACGGTAGCCGCCAGCAAGCCCCAGCTCAAGGAAATGAAGATGGACCTGGAGAAGATGATGGGCATTGCCTACGCCACCGACGAAATGCTGACGGACGCCGCCTTCATGACCGGCTTCTTCGGCACGGCCTTCGCCCTGGCGGCGGAACGGCTGCTGGTTTCCGGCGTGATCGCCGGGGACGGCGAGGGCAAGCCCAAAGGCTTCCTCAAATCCAAGGCCCTTATCACCGTGGACACGGAGCCCGGCCAGGCCGCCGGGAGCTTCCTGGGCGCCAACGCCGTCAAGATGCAGGCCAGGGCCATGCCCCGGAACCGGGAGCGGCTGGTGTGGCTCATGCACCCCGACGTGGAGGAACTTCTGCCCTTCCTCTCCATCCAGAACGGAGAGGCCGCCAAATTCCTGTGGAACCCGGAGGGGGGCCTTGGAAACTTCGACACCCAGCGGGTGCTGAACAAGCCGGTGCTATTCGATGACAGCTGCTCCGCCCTGGGCGCGGCGGGTGACATCAACCTGATCGACCCCTTCCAGTACATCCTGCTGACCAAGGGCACCGCCCGGCAGGATTGGTCCGTTCACGTGGAGTTCCTGACGGACCAGAACTGCTTCCGCATGGTATACCGCTGCAACGGCGCGCCCAAAACGGACTCCACCCTGACCATCAAGAACAGCACCAAGGCGCGCAGCCCCTTCATTACGCTGGCTGCCCGCGGCGGCACCGGCGCCGAAGGCTGAGAAAGGAGGACGCAATGGCGAAACAGAGTACGAAAGGCACCACGAAGGCACCGAGGGGGAAGAAGGCGGCAGCGGCCCCGGTGGAGCAGCCCGGCCTCATGGGCGAAGCGGAACCCATGCTGGAGACTCCTGAAGCGACCGCCCCCGCTGCTGAAGAACTTCCGCCCGCGGTTCCGGGTGAGGCGGCGGCCGTTCCGCCGGAAGCCCCTGAATCTGGCCTGGAAACCGGGGCTGTTCCCGAGGGGGACAGCCTCCCCGAGGCCCAAGCCCTGCCGGAGGGGGATTCCAAACCGGAGGGCCGCCGGGCGGTGGTCCGGTCCCCCAAGGGGCTGAACCTCCGGGCGGGACCCGCGTTGAACTATGACGTGCTGGAGGTCCTGCCCGACGGCATGGAGGTCCTGGCGCTGGACCTGCCCAGGGGCGCGGCGGTCCCTGGCTGGGAACTGGTGGACGCCGGGGGCCGGACCGGGTGGGCCTCCGCCCGGTTCCTGCGGCCGCTGGAGGACTAAGGCGTGGGGGTGCCGGAGGCGCGAAAGGTCACGCTGCTGGCCTTCTGCCGCCTGGACGGACTCTCGCCGGAGGAAGAGGGGCTTCTTGCGGTCCTGTATGACGCCGCCGTGGGCTACATGACCCAGGCGGGGGTCCGGGAGCCGCCGGAGGACACGCCCCGCCGGGCCCAGTATGATTTGTGCGTGAATTACCTGGTCCTGGACAGCTGGGACCAGCGGGACGTGTCCTTTGTGGGGACCTCCTCCACGGAGAACCCCGCCTTCCGGCGGCTGCTGAACCAGATGAAACTGACGGAACCGGAGGGGCCCCCGCCGCAAACCAGCGAAGCGTTTGCGGTGGGGAGAGCCGGAAGAAACGAAGCGGTGGGAGGGACTGGCAAAGCCGGTCCCGACCGGAGCGGAGTTTTTGACGGCGAGGACACATCCGACCCCGAGGAGGGTGAGCCGTCATGACAACAGGAAGCGATCTGAAGGAGCGCGTCCAGGTCCAGAGCCTGCTCTACTATCCGGAGGCCAACGTCTACGCCTGGGAGGTCAAGCGCAATACCTGGGCGAAGGCGGAGCAGGATACCAGGAAGAATCTCTTTTCCTCCGCTGGCATCGGCGCCAGGGGCGTCACCTTCACTCTCCGGCGGAATCCGGAGCTGACAATTGTCAACTCCTTCCTCTGGCGGGGGCAGTTCTGTTTCCTCACCTCCATCGTGGACGGAGATCCCGGCTTCCAGGTGGTGCAGGCGGCGCTGTGCGACCTGGTGGACTGCATCAAGGACGCGGACATGGAAACCCAGGGCTGCCGCTTCCCCGGCATCCTGACGGAGAAGTATGTGGGCCATGAACAGCTGGACCCCCACGCCGAAGTGACGGGGGACCTGGTGCTGGTGACGCCGAAGGTGGTGTCGCTGAAGCCGGGCAGCTGGGTACTCATAGGGGAGCGCCACTTCCTGGTGCGGGTCCCCCATGAGCTGGACCCGTACAAGAACGAGTACGAGATTCGGAGAACGGAGGACACCTGATGCAGGAATTTACGGTTGACACCGCTGGCTGGAACGCGTTCTGGGACCGCTGGAAGAACACCATTGACAAGATTCCCGGCTTGAAAGAAGCGATGCTGGAAAAGCTCGGCGGCCGGGTCCAGGGAGAAGTCCGGCAGACGATAGACCGTTCCGGGCTTCATGACTCCAGGGGCCGGGTGAAGCGCTGGCAGAACCCGCATGTGGGGTCCGGGCGGGGCTATGTGGCCGTGCGGGCGGACTCCGTAGAGGTGGCCGCCGGCTACAGGGACCGCCAGAGGCTGAACGCCGGGGCCCTGACCAACTTCCTCTCCAGCGGGCATAAGGTCCGGGGCCCCTCCGGGCGGGCGAAGCGCTACCGGCCCCGGGCTAGAATGACCCGAGTGAGGGGCCTGGACTTCTATAGCAAGGCCAAAGCGGAGTCTGAAAAAATCGCCGTCCAGGAGGCGGAGGACTTCCTGCGGCGGCTGACGGTGACGGAGCTGAAATTATGAGAGAAGGAACCATCCTCCCGGCTGATATTACCGGGGCGGTCGTGGAGCGGCTGAAGGAGGCGTTCCCCGGCGAGAAGGTCTACACGGACCTGGCACCCAGGGATTTTGAGCGGCCCAGCAATATGGTGGAGCTTGTGAAGCTGGGCTTCGACCCGCTAAGTCACGGAATGAGCGGCGTGGAGCTTCTGTACAAGGTCAAGATCACCACCTTTTCCGCGGTGGATGAGGTCCACGCCTCCCATCTGCCCGTGTTGGACCTGCGGTCTTTGCTGGTCATGGGGGCCTTTGCCGCCGGGTATATCCGGGTGAAGGACCGGGCCCCGAAGGTTCAAAGCATGGAGGCGGATACCTCCTTCTTCGACTGCGCCGTGGTGACGCTGACTCTGGCACTGACCCTGGACCGGGCCGATTTCGTTGGGCCGGAGCTCTATGAGCTGATGCAAAACCTCGAACTGCAGGTTCGAGTGAAAAAGGAGAATGACACATGAGTGATAAATTGACGATGCCCACGCTGACCATTCTGTTTCAGCAGCGGGCCCAGACGGCGATTGCCCGGAGCCAGAAGGGCGTGGCGGCGCTGATCCTGCGGGACGCGCTGACCGCCGGGGAAGCCTGGTCCCTGACCTCCACGGGCCAGATTCCTGAAAAGCTGGGGAAGGAGAACCAGAACGCCATCCGGCGTGTGTTCAAGGGCGGGGTGAACCCACCCCGGAAGGTGCTGGTGTACTGCCTGGGGGCGGAGGACACGCTGGAGGCGGAGGCGGCTCCCCAGGCGGAGGACGGTGAAGAGCCCGGCGGAACGGAGGAGGCCAGGCCCGGCAGCGGCGCCGCCGCCCTGCGGTGGCTGGGTACCCAGAGGTTTGACTATCTGGCGGGTCCGGCGGACCTGAGCGAGGCGGAGGCCGCCGTGATCCAGGAGTGGATCATTCAAAAGCGGGAGGACGACCATGTGATTTTCAAGGCCGTCTTGCCGGGATGCGCGGCGGACAGCGAGGGAGTGGTGAACTTCACCGCCTCCGGCATCCAGGTGGGAGGGGACGTATTTGACGCCGCCGGGTACTGCGGCCGGGTGGCGGGGCTCATCGCCGGGACCCCCATGAAGCAGGCCGTCACCTACGCCGCCCTGCCGGAGGTGGAGGACATCCGCCGCCTTTCCGCCCTGGAGGAGGACGAGGCCGTGGGCCGTGGCGAGCTCATCCTGACCCACGACGGGGAGAAGGTGAAGCTGGGCCGGGGCGTGAACTCCCTGACGAATACCACGGGCCGGTCCGAGGTGTGGCGGAAAATTAAAATCGTGGAGCTGCTGGACCTTTTGCAGTGGGATTTGCGGCTGGCGATTCAGGACAACTACATCGGCAAGTTCCAGAACAGCTACGACAACAAGCTGCTGCTCATCACCGCCGTGAAGCTGTACCTTCAGGCCCTGGCGAAGGACCAGCTCATTGAGGAGGACTTCTCCTGCGACATCGACGTGGAGGAGCAGGACGCCTATCTCCAGAGCGTGGGCGTTGCTACGGCGGAAATGACGGAGCAGCAGATCCGGGAGGCCAATACCGGGACCTACGTCTTTCTGGCGCTGGATATCCGGCCCATTGACGCCATTGAGGACGTGCGGATCAGGATTTATCTGTAAAAAGGAGGTTTTGATATGGCATTTGAAAACGGCTCCCGGGTAATGAACGGGACCTTCGGCACCGTGTGGGCGGACGGCAGCGAGATTGCGGAGATTTCCGCCTTCCAGCTGAAGGTGGCGAAGAATTTCGACCCCATCAACATGTGCGGCCAGATGGCGGAGGACCGGAAGCTGACGGGCATTAAAATTACCGGCTCCATGACGCTGCACAAGGTCTACAGCCGGGGGGCGGAGGACGTGAACGCCGCCAACCGGGGCCACGACGTGCGGCGGACTTTGGTTGCCAAGCTGGCGGACCCGGACGCCTACGGCGCGGAGCGGGTGGCGGTGTACGGCATGAACTACGACGAGCAGACCCTGATGGACTTCGCCGCCGGTAAGGCGGGGAGCATGACGGTCCCCTTCCAGGCCACGGGGTTTGAGTATCTAGACCAGGTGCCGCCGCCCCAGTGAGGGCATGAAAGAAGCCGCCCCTGACAGGCGGCGAGAATTGACAAAATACAGTGCGGCTGGTATGATGAGGCCAGAAGGACGCTGTTGCATAATAGGCGGTCGGCCCATTCCCTTGCGAAAGGGGGTGGTTCATTTCCCGGAGATCATATCGAAGGGAGGTGACGCTGATGTGGAGAAAACGGCTGTACGCAGTACTCCGGTTTCTGGTGTGCTTGGCTTTTTGGGCCTACATACTCACCATAAAAGCGTGTTGACCGCTCGGCTGGTCCCCAAGCGGTCAACTCTGTTGATTAGACTTCCGGGCTGACCGCCATGCGGCAGCGCCCTTCTATGTTCATTATACCGAAATCAGCCGCTTTGTCAAGAGTACGACAGGGCGGCTGGTTCTTTTGATATGGAGGAGCATATGGAAAACGAGAAAAAAGTAAGCGTGCTGGACCTGCTGCTGCGGCCGGAGTTGCCGGATGTGCGGAAGTCCCTGCCGGAGAAAAAGGCGGAGGTGAAGCGGCTGACGGAGCTGGCCGGGGAGCCGGTGGTATTCACTCTGCGGGGGCTCACCTATGACGAGAGCCGGAAGGTTCAGGACAAGCCCCGGGAGGAACAGGCGGTTTCCGCCGTGCTCTACGGCTGCAAGGACCCGGATTTCCGGGACAAGCGGCTGCTGGACCCGGAGAGGGGCGTTGTAACGCCGCCGGACGCCATCAAGGCGAGGCTGACCGCCGGGGAGATTGACGAGCTGTACATTGAGATTCAGAAGCTCTCCGGCTATCTCCGCCGGACCCTTGCCGAGGTAAAAAACGCCTAGAGGCGGCGGACGACCCGGGATTGTCTCTGCTGTACTATCTGTTCGCCGCCAAAGGCTGGGGGCTGCGGGATTTAAAGGCCCTGTATGAGGCGCGGGACGGGTGGACGGAGGTTATCCGGGTGTTCGCCGCCTATCAGGCGGAGAGACGGAGCGAGGGCTTCAAGCGGTAAAAGGAAACCGCCCTCCCGGAGGGGAGGGCGGGGATCATAGCGTGGCCAATAAGCTGACAAAACTAAAAAGGAACATCACAGCAGCCGCAGCCATGACCGTATACAATAGGAATTTCCAGACTCCATCGGATTGCACCATGATTTGAGTCTGTGAGAGCGGGGACTTTGAATCCTTCGGCGGAACGCATGCAAACAGCCACATCATGGCAAAACATCCGCCGCTCACGATCAGGAGCAGACCGTATACTGGCCTCATGATGTCATTCATGCGAAACTCCCTCCCATCTTGATTCCAATATAGCAGTTCCGCAAAAAATTGTCAACAGGAGGTGATGCTTGTGGCGGATAACAATGTTTCCATCGTCATGACGATGAAAACGGATATTGATGCCAAGCTGAAGACGATTGCCAGCACGTCCCAGGGCTGTTCAAAAGCCTTTGAGGAGTTCCAGCGGCGGGCGGGGGAGTTAAGCGGAAAGCTGGACGCGCTGAACAAGAAATATGACTCCTTCAATCAGAAATCGGCCTCGGCCAAGGCAGAGGCCGAGAAGCTGAAGCTGGAGATGTCCGCCATGACCAAAGCCGCCAGGGCCAGCGGAGAAGGACTGGACTCCGTGAGCTATGAAAAGCTCCGTCAGGAGTACCAGCGGCTGACCGACGAGGCAAAGGACTTTGCCAGCGCGGCAAAGGATGTCCGAAAGGAAATCAGACTCACTGAGGAAGATGCTCGGAAGCTGACTTTCACGGAGCCGGACGAAGGGATGGGCAGCAGTTCCGGCGGCTTCATGTCCAAGCTCTTTGGTAAGGACATCGGTGGAAAGCTCGCTCAGTCCGGACTCCTTCAGATGATGGGGGATTCCGCATCCAACGCCATAGGCGTGTTTGCGGAAAGCGCCCTGGGCCAGCCGTTGGCCTCCGCTATGAGCGAAACGCTTTCCGGCACTATCTCCGGGGCGGCGGCGGGTGCAATCGCCGGCATTCCAGGAATGATAGCCGGCGGTGTCATCGGAACGATTTCCGGCGCGCTGAACGCCGGCACACAGATCGCTGGCGAGCAGGACGAAGCCTTCAAGGACTACTACCGGGGCCTGTACGAGGACGTCAACACCGCCACGGCGGAAGGGCTCTCCTCCGGCTCCACCCTGGCGGCGGGGCGGGAGACCACAAAGCTATCCTTCAACACCCTCCTGGGCGACAGCAAGAAAGCCGGGGCGTTCCTGGAGCAGGTCCAGGACACCGCCAACACCACGCCGTTCCTCTACGACGACCTGGTGGGCATCTCCAAGACCATGCTGAGCTTCGGCACGGCGGTGGACGACATCATCCCGACACTGACCAAGGTAGGTGACGCCGGGGCTGCCCTGGGCCTCTCCACGGGGGACATCGGGACCGTGGCCACGTACCTGGGCCGGATGCAGTCCAGCGACAAGGCCACGCTGGAGTACCTGAACCCCCTGAACGAGCGGGGCTTCTCCGTGTTCCAGTGGCTGGCGGACGACCAGGGCGTGAGCGTGGGGGACGTGTACGGCCAGATTTCCAAGGGGGAGCTGTCGGGCAGCTACGTCAGCGAGGTGATTCTGGCCCAGTTTGAGAAGCTCTACGCCGGAATGATGGAGGTCCAGTCCAAGTCCACAGAGGGCCTGGACAGCACGCTCCAGGGCCTCAAGGAAAACGTGGATGCCGCCGGGGGCGACGCCTATAACGAGGCCCGGAAGGAATCCAAGGAGGCGGATATTGCCGCCTACGGCGGGTATCTGGGGGACAAGCTGGCGGAGCTGGCCGCCATCGGCGGCGAGGTCCAGGCTTATGGCGAGAACCTGAAGG
Source organism: Oscillospiraceae bacterium (assembly GCA_910574635.1). Taxonomy (GTDB): domain Bacteria; phylum Bacillota; class Clostridia; order Oscillospirales; family Oscillospiraceae; genus Oscillibacter. The sequence goes on from CAJTCG010000004.1 coordinate 42,203, forward strand.
AGCAGTTCCAGCGGGAGGCCCTGGCGGCGGTGCTGACGGGGACGCTGGACAAGGAGAGCACCGTCTTTTCCGAGGAGGACGCGGCGAAACTGGAGGGGCTTTCCCAGCAGTTCTCCGAGGCGGAGCAAGCCTATAAGGACGGCAGCCTGGAGGCCGGGCAGAAGATGGTGGACCTCCGGGAGGAGGCCGAGGCCCTGGCGACGGCGGCCTATGAGTCCAGCGAGTGGGCCCAGAAGCAGGTGGACATGGAGATCGAGCAGATTGACGCCACCCGGGAGCTGACGGCGGCCATGGCCTCCGCCACGGACGCCTGGAGGACAAACAACGCCTTTTCCAAGGGCGGAGCGGCCGGAAGCGCCTTTACCGTCACCACCACCGTGGACGAACAAACCGGGCTGGTTTCCTATACGGACAAATACGGCCAGTCCGTGGACCCCATGCTGGTGGACCCCGGCGGAGCCGGCGGCTGGGCGGGAGCCGAAAAGAGCCGGAAGAACCGGCCGGGCTACGCCTACGGCCTGGACTACGTGCCCTACGACGACTTCCCCGCCTTACTCCACCAGGGGGAGCGGGTGCTGACGGCGGCGGAGGCCCGGGGGATGGACCGGCTTCCGTTCTTCCCCGGGCTGGAGTCCCTGGGATCGGATAAAGGATGGTTCTTGGATAACTGGGCGGACGGCAGTTTCGCCTTCGGCCTGACCGCCGCGCCCTATGATAATTTTCCCGCCCTGCTCCACCAGGGAGAGCGGGTTGAGCCGCCGCCGGAGCACCGGGGTGGCGGAGACGTTCAAGTCACGGTGCACGTGGACTCTATCGTTGTCCAGGGTGGAGACAGGGACGCCGCGGATCAGATCGCGGAGACGCTGGCCCAAAAGCTCCGGGCGGCGATGCTGAGAGGGGGCGGCTGATCATGCAGATTATTTTCCGCAATGTCAAGACGAGCCAGGAGCTTATCATGCCCGTGACGCCGCCGGACTTCACCGTGGAGGAGGGACGGGCCGTGGAGACCCTGGACATGACGGACACGGGGCAGGTGAACCTGCCGGGCCTGCGGAAGCTCTTCAACCAGCGGATGGAGTTCCTGCTTCCGTCCTCGGAGCGGAATTACACCACCAGCGGCTGGACCGGGGAGCCCTATACCGTGGTAGACCGTCTGGTGGAGTGGTCCAACAACGGCGACGCGCTGCGCTTCATCGCCACGGACACGCCGGTGAACCTGCCGGTGCTGCTGGGCCCCGTGGAGCACGGGCAGCGGGACGGCACGGGGGATGTGTACGTGACTTTGGAGCTGCGGCAGTACCGGGAGCTTCAGGAGGAGAGCACCGAGGTCAACCAGGACACCGGCAACCTGAGCCGGGCCGCGCCCCAGGAGAAAAAGGAGGAGGGCTCCTACACCGTGGTGAAGGGGGACACCCTCTGGGGCATCTGCCGGAGGACCTACGGGGACGGGGCCCTCGCCTGGAAGCTGGCGGAGGCCAACGGCATTAAAAACGCGAACCTCATTTTCCCCGGCCAGGTGGTGAAGCTGCCGGACAAGGGGAGCTTGTGATAGGGAATGTGTCCAAGTTGGACACATCCGCCGGGGAGAGATTGAAATGGCATACAACGACCTATTAAAAATCCGCACGTGGTCCCTGGACGGGGCAAAAACGGAACACGTGACGGAGAAGGTCCAGGCCAAAACCTGGAGCGGAAGCTATAAGGACTGCGCCCGGCAGCTGAGCTTTTCCGTCCTGCCGGAGGCCCTGGCGGAGCTGGGGGGCATGGCGCGGCTCTATAAGGACGCGGATATCTTATTCTCCGGGCATATCGTCTCCCGGAGCCGGGACAGCCTGGGAAAGACCGTTGACTGCTCTGCCCTGGACAACGGGCTGTACTTAAAGCGGAACAGCACCTATATGGCGGTGCGCAAGCAGACGCCGGAGGCCGTCACGGCCCAGCTCTGCGGAGAGTTCGGCGTCCCCTGCGGAGAGTTGGCGGCCACGGGGGTACCCCTGAGCCGGAACTTCCTGGGGGTGAGCCTCTACCAGATCATTCAGACCATGTACACCCTGGCGGCGGAGCAGACGGGAAAGCAGTATCAAATCCGCTTCCGCTCCAACCACCTGACCGTGGTGGAGAAGGCCGTGGGCCCTGAGAGCATCCGGCTGGTTCCGGGAAGCAATCTGCTTTCCTGCCGGTCGGCGGAGGGCATCGAGCGCATGGTCAACCGCGTGGCGGTCTACGACGACGATAAATTCAAAAAGGTGGCCCAGTACGACAGCCCGGAGAACTACGTGGCCCTCTACGGCCTTATGCAAAAGGCCATCCGGGCCAGCGAAAAGGAGAACCCGGAGACCGCCGCCCGGGATATCCTGGAGCAGAATGGGATTTCCACCACTATCACCGCCCAGTGCCTGGGGAACGTGAAGCTCATCACCGGCAACGCCGTGGCGGTCCACGAGCCCGTCACCGGAGTGGACGGCCTGTTCTGGATTACGGCGGACAGCCACACGGTCCGGCGGGGCGTCTACCAGACCAAGGTGACGCTGGACTTTCGGAATTTGATGGACGGGCAGGCGGCGGGGAGCCTGCCGAAGGAGTGAACATATGCAGGGAAACGCGTACAGCGAGCTCGTCTCCATAATGCGGGAGGCGGCAAAGCCCAAGGGGCCCATGGGGCCCATCCACCTGCGCCTGGGCGTCGTTTTGGAGGCGGACCCGCTGAAGGTGGACGTGGCGGGGACCATCCAGGAGGCGGAGCGGTTCTACATCTCCCACCGGCTGGTAAAGGGACACCAGGAGCTGCTGGAGCTGGACTGCTCCGGGGTAAACGGGAATCTGTCCATCCAGGCCTCCTGCGGCTACGGCTCCCACAGCTCCATGTCCGTCCGCTCCGGCACGCTGAATACGCCCCGCTGCCTGGCCGCTCAGGCGGAGCCGGTGCTGAAGGCCGGGGACGAGGTGCTGCTGCTGACGGAGGACGACCAGACATTCTATTTAATGGATAAGGTGGTGAAGGCGGGATGAGCGGAATCTTCCCCATCGTGCAGCCGGAGGCGGCGGCGGAGCCCCGGCGGCTGCCGCTGTGCAAAGAGGCGGCCTGGGATTTTGAAACAGGCACGCCGGTGTTCTCCGGCGGGAAGCCCCTGGTGGTCTCCGGGGCGGAGGCGGTGAAGGTGTGGATCTGGAAAACGCTGATGACCGCCCGGTTTCATTTCAGCGTCTACTCCTGGGACTACGGCAGCGAGGTGGAGAGCCTGATCGGCAAGTCCTTCACCCCGGCGGTGAAGCGGAGCGAGGCCGCCCGCTACGTGCGGGAGGCCCTGCAAATCAACCCTTATATCCGGGCGGTGCGGCAAGCGGACGTGACGTTTCAAGGCGACGATCTGGCCATCTCCTGCGAGGTGGAGACGATTTACGGGGAGGTGCAGGTTTATGTATGAGGACATGACGCCGGAGAAAATCCGGGGCCGCATTCTGGGACGGCTGAAAACGGACCTCCAGACCCGGGAGGGCAGCTTCACAAACGATCTCATCGCCGCGGCGGCGGAGGAGCTCAGCGAGGCGTACCACAGCCTGGACGCGCTGATTCCCGCGTTTTACGTGGATGAGACCAGCGGGCCGTACATCGACAAGCAGGCGGGAACCGTGGGCATCGTCCGCAAGGCCGGGACGAAAGCGCGGTGCGGCGTCACCTTCACGGGGGCAGACGGCGCGGCCATCCCCGCCGGGGCGGTCTACTACACGGCCTCGGGCCTGGCCTTCTACCTGGAGGCCTCCGTCACGCTCCGGGACGGGACCGGGGAGGGAATGCTGCTTGCCGCGGAGCCCGGGGACGCGTACAACATCGCCGCCGGGGAGATCGTGACGGCCCTGCGGAACTACAGCGGCGTCTCCGATTTTACCAACAGCGCGGCGGACGGCGGCGCGGACCCGGAAACGGACGGGGCCCTGCTGGGGCGGTACCTGGAGCGGATGCGCAAGCCCGCCACCTCCGGCAATCCCTGGCATTACCAGCGCTGGGCCAAGGAGGTGGAGGGCATCGGGGCGGCCCGGATTGTCAGCAAGTGGAACGGCCCCGGCACGGTGAAGGTCATTGTGGCGGACCAGGACCTCCAGCCCGCCACGGCGGCGGCGGTCAGCGCCTGCGCGGCCCACATCGAGGAGGAGCGCCCCATTGGGCCCTCCGTCACGGTGGAGGCCGCGAAAACGCTGGAGGTCACGGTGGAGGCCTCCGTCACCCTGGAGAGCGGCGCGGGCGCGTCCACCGTTCGGGCAGCGCTGGAGGAGGCGGTGACGGAATATCTGCGCGCCACGGCGGCTTCCGCCTTTGGCGGCAGCGTGGACTTGCAGTTTGAAGCCATGGACGCGGGGGCCTACTCCCTGCTGTTCAACCGGGTCGCCTTTTTGCTGCTGTCCATTCCCGGCGTGGTGGACTACACCGCCCTGGCCCTGAACGGCGGGACGGAAAATTTGACCATCCCGGCGGACACCTTGCCGGTGCTGAAGGAGGTGAGGGTGGTTTGAAACCCTTTGTCGCCCGGTATCCGGCCTTCCTGGCGGGCTCGGCGGAGTTCCGGGACATCCAGGAGGCCCTGGAGCCGGAGCTGCTGGACCTCTGGTCCGCCAGGGACGGCGCCCTGGCCCAGCTCTGCGTGGAGACCGCCACCTGGGGCCTGCGGTACTGGGAGGAAACCCTGGGCATCCCCGTGGACGAGGGAAAGGACCTGGATACCCGCCGGAGCCGCGTCCGGGTGAAGCTGCTGGGCTCGGACGTCACCACCGTGGCCCTGGTGAAAAGCTCCGCCGAGATTTGGTCCGGACAGAAGGCGGAGGTGACGGAGTATGCCAATGAGTTCCGCTTTGAAATCCGCTTCGTGGAGACCAACGGCGTTCCGCCCAATATGCGGGACGTCACCGGCTCCATCCGGGAGCTGATTCCCGCCCATCTGCAATGGGATTACATCTTTTTCTACGACGTGGAAAGCGCCCTGGGCGTCGGGGCGGGCCTTGTGACGGAGGCCCGGGAAGAGCTGGAGGTCTGGCCCCGTGCCCTGCGGAGCGTGGAGATTACGAAAGCGGCGGCGGTGGGGGCCGTCACGGAACACCATGGCCGGATTGAGGTCTATCCGGCGGAACAGGAGGAGCCATGACAACACAAAACGAGGTCGCCGTCAACGGCGGCGGGAAGCAGTATGGGACCAAGCTCACCGTCCTGGGCGAGGCCGCCATCGCCGGGAACATCCTGGAGGGGACGAAGCTGGACGTGGTGGAGATTGCCGCCGGAGACGGCGGGGGCGGCTGGTACGAGCCCTCGGCGGAGCAGACGGCTTTGGTGGGCGAGGTCTGGCGGGGGGAGATTGCCGCCTATACGCTGAATCCTCTGAACCCCAAAATGGTGGATATCAAGGGCGTAATCCCCTCCTCCGACGGCGGCTTTACTATCCGGGAGCTGGGCGTGTTCGACCGGGCGGGGACGCTGATCGGCGTGTGCAACACACCGGACATGGAGAAAGCCCGGCCCGACTCCGGCGCGGGCGGGAAGCTGGACGTCATCATGCACCTGGTTGTCACGGACGCCAACGCGCTGAACATCGTGGTGAAGCCGTCTCTGGATACGGTCAGCCTGGAGGATGTGACCGGGCTGCTGGGCGGCAAGCAGGACAAGCTGGAGGGCTGGCCTGGGCAGGTTCCGGTCTTTAACGAAAACGGGGACCTGGAAGCACAGGACTTCTCCGGCTCCGCTGTTTTCGCCTTCACGGCGGAGGACTGGGGGCCGCCCGCCTCCTGGGTACCGGAGGAACCGGCGGAGGGGGAGGAACCCGAGGCCTATGACGGGTCCCTAGGCTATGAAATCGCCATCCCCGCCGAGGCCCACAGGCGCAAAAACGGCGATTTCGGCTTCCACGTATTCCACCAGGTGGACGGCAGGTACATCACCAACACCTGGGCGGCCCTCGGTACCGGCGCGGACTATGACGGGGAGGCCGGGACCGTCATCCTGTCCAGCAGCGACCCCTATCCCGGGAAGATTCTATTTGTGGGCTGAAAGGAGAAAATCTATAAGCGTACCATTCGGAAAGCACTGGAAAATTGACGGCCTGATTGCCGGGCCCATTACGCGGCACGGGAGCGTAAACGGCAGTTACTCTATCATTTTTGAGCGGTCCAGCGGGGCCGCGCTGGAGGGCATCGAGGCCATTGACTGGTCCAGTCCCACAGTCCAGCGCCTCCCTTCCTGCCCGGAAAAGGAGATGGGCCTCCCGGAAGGCTATGGCTTTGAGCTGGCGAATATTGAGTACCATCACAACACCGGACGCTTCAAGGTAACGGTTAGAACGGCCCGGCAGTACCTGGGCGACGTCACTGGATACCAAGCCCGGATTGAGGAGCTGGAGGGACAGGCGGAAAATCTGGCCGTGCGGGCAAGCGAGGCCCAGGCGGAGGCGGAATCCGTCCGGCAGGAGGCAAAGAACCGTGAGGCGGAGCTGGCCTCCGCCTATGAGGAAGGAGTGGAGAACAATGGCTGATACGCATGCGCTGGCGCTGGACGCCATGAGGGCCAAGGGCGCGGCGGATGCCGCCGCCTTGGCGGCCAAGGCCGTGGCCGGGGAGGCGAACGCCCAGGAGCTCCTGGAGAAAAAGTCCATGATTCCCACCTAGCGGCAGCGGGATTTTACCGCCGTCCCGGTGGGTACCCCCTATAAGTGGGGGGACATGGTATACAAGCTCCGGCAGGCCCACGATGCCACGGAGCATCCCGAGTGGACGCCGGATCAGGTCCCCGCCCTCTGGGCCGCGCTCTCCAAGGAGGGAGAAACCGGCGCACCGGAGGCCCCCATCACCGCTTCCAGGGGCATGGAATACACCTATGGACTGTACTACCTGGATACGGAGGACGGCAAGGTTTACCTGTGTAAGCGTCCGGGGGAGGCGGAGGGCGGCGCCGTGGTGCTGCAATTCCTCCCTCACGAGCTGGTGGGGCAGTACTTTGAGGAGGTGGCGGCATGAAGAAGTTTTTGAGTTGAACTGAAGGAGGCGCGGCGGTGTGGCGGCGATGAAAGAACTGGTCCCGGAGTACCGGGCGGCGTCGGCCAAGCTGGCCATGCGGATTTCGGAGAAGAAAGCCGCCGGGGCCTCCCCTGCGGAGCTGCGCCCCCTGCAAGAGGCCCTGCGGGATGTTCGGGAGGTCCAAAGGCTCTTGGATGGGTATTACGAGGTCCCCCGCTCCGCCGGCATCGCCGCCGTGGGCTGGAAGGCCCGGAAAATCAATGACTAATGGGGCCCCCGCTGGAACCCAGCGAAGCGGTTCCAGTGGGGAGAGGAGGAGCAAGGGAGCGGGCGCAGTCCTCGCCGTAAGGCGGGGACGGAGCTTAGCGGACTTTGCGACGACGTGATGACCATTGACGAACTCCGGGCCCGCAAGCGGGAGCTGCTGGCCCGGAAGAGGCACGAGCTGGAGCTTCAGGCCCGGGGTGAGGGGGACAACCTGGCGCTCTTCATGGTCCGGGAGGAGCTGGGCGACGTCAACGACCAGCTTCGGGCCCTGACGGCGGGACGGCGGCAGCGCGGCGGCCAGACGGCGGCGGTGGACTACACTAAGGACCGCCAGCAGTATCTGGACTGGCGGCGGGAGGATACCGCTCTGGACGGCGAGATCGACGAGGGCCGGGCCCGGCTGACGGCGGCGGCCGTCCATGGCCTGGACCTGCTGACACCCCGCCAGAGAGAGCTGCTGGAGCTGTATCTCTCCGGCAGGAACATCCCCCAGATTGCCGGGGACCTGGGGGTCAACAAGTCCACCGTCTCCCGGTCCATTGCCCTGGCGAAGAAGAAGCTCCGGGAGGAGGCGGAGAGGGCCATGACGGAGGCCCGCCTCCGGGGAGAGGAGGCCCTGGTGGACCTTGCGAACCCGGAGGCGCTGAGAGCCGTCATGCTGGCCATGACGCCGAAGCAGACCGTGTATTTTTATCTGTATTATTCCGAATGTCTTTCCCTTCGGGAAATCGGAGAGCTGACCGGCACGCACTTTTCCTCCATCACGCGGACTATTCGCCGGGCCATGCGGAATATTGGGAATCTGCTGGGGGGCCAGGACGCCATCCTGGAACACCCGGAGGCCCTGGACGAGCTGGCTTATCAGGCGTATTGCGAGCTGGGGGACCACCCCGAATTGGTCCCGGAGGGCATACATATCCCCCACACGGCCCTCCCGCCGAAGCGGAGGGGAAGGAAAAGCAAGAGCCCCATCCCACTCCCGGCGGAAATCTCTATACGGGTCCGGGGGGAGCGCCGGAGGAAGCGCGGGAAGCCGCCCGGGAAGCTGCTCTCCGCCCTCCTGGAGCGGCGGGAAGCGCGGCCCGGCGGGTCCGTGTTCCAGTGGCTGACGGCGGTCTTCGCGGCCTTCCGGCGGAAGCTGAAAAAGCGCGCCGGGTGACGGGTTCATGCAACTTTCTGTTCTCAGGGCCTAGTATTCGGATACTGCGGCCCTCACCGGCCCGGAGGGGTCCGGCCTGGGGGTCAAACAACAAAAGGAGAAATGACATGAGCAACGAAAACTTTGCGGTGCAAATCAAGCTGTGCCTTGCCGCCGTTCTGGGCACGCTGACGGCCCTGTGGGGCTGGTTCGGCTGGCTGGTGCTGGTATGGGCTGCGCTGATGCTGGCGGACTGGCTCATCGGCTCCGCCGTGGCGGCGAAGGACGGAAAATGGAGCAGCGGGAAGATGCGGGCGGGGGCCTGGCATAAGGGCGGTATGATCGTCATTGTATGCGTGGCCCTGACGGCGGACTGGCTGATTGGAACTCTGCTCCATAACCTCCCGGTGGTGGAGCTGCCCTTTACCTACGGCGTGCTGCTGGGGCCTCTGGTCATCGTGTGGTACGCGGTCGGGGAGCTGGGGAGCCTAGCCGAGCACGCCATTGCCATGGGCGCCCCCTATCCCGCCTGGCTGCCCAAAATCCTGGAGGCCGGAAAAAACGCGGTGGACAAGGTGGGCGGGGAGCTGACGGACTTCCGGGAAGGAGAGCAGCGCCATGACCGCTGAAAAGGTGCTGGTCATTGCCCGGGGAGAGCTGGGCAATACGGAGAACCCCGCCGGAAGCAACCGGACCAAGTACGGCAAGTGGTTTGGCCTGGACGGGAACCCCTGGTGCATGATGTTCGTCATGTGGTGCTTCAGCCAGGCGGGGGCCCTCGGGCTCCTGCCCAAGCGGACGGCCTCCTGCGGGGACCTGATGCGCTCGGCGAAGGCAGCGGACTGCTGGGTGACGGAGGACTACCGCCCCGGGGACGTGGTGATCTACGATTTCCCCGGCGGCACGGCCACGGACCACACGGGGATTATCGAAAGCGTGACAGTCTCCGGAGTGGTGGCCATTGAGGGCAATACCTCCCAGGCCGGAAGCCAGTCCAACGGCGGGCAGGTGTGCCGGAAGTCTCGGAAGTATAACTTGATTGTGGGGGCGGTGCGCCCGAAATTTGAGGAGGAGGACGACATGAACATCGACAAGCTGACCGACGCCGACCTGGTGAAGCTGGCGGGACGGATGCAGGCGGCCCTGGCGAAGCAGCCGGTGAGCGCCACGCTGGCGCCGGAGTTCCAGGAGGCCCAGGACCGGGGTGTCACTGACGGGACCCGGCCGGCGGCCTTCGTTACCAGGGCCCAGGCCGCCGTCATGGCGCTGAGGGCTGCAAAGGAGTAAGAAAAGTGGAGGGTTTCAGCCCTCCGCTTTTCTGCGCAAAAACCGCTGATATCCCCGAACAGACTCCCGAAAAAGCGCCCAACGGCAGGGCTTTGCAGGGAAGCAGACCCCCGACTTGACCCCAGAGGGCACAAGCAGACCCCCGCATTCCCGTCCCCAACCCGCTCTGCGGGGCGGTGTCCACGGGCCGAGGGGGCCTTGTGACCCCCGGCCTTTATCCTGCTTTATTTTCGACCGGGGGATTTTGACGGTAAGTTGAGGGCAGCGTTTTGGCTGGGAGAGCAAAACGGCTCTCGCACGAAAGCGTACGGATTGAATATTACTTATAACAACATGGACTGTATACCTACGGCCCGCCCATGGCGGTCGCGCCCCTCCCCAACGTCCGGGCGGTGCTGGACTACGCCGTCACGGAAATCCCCGCGGAAAAAATCTTCCTGGGCATACCCAACTACGGCTATGACTGGCCGCTGCCCTTTATCCAGGGGGAAACCCGGGCCCAGTCCATTTCCAACCAGCGGGCCATTGAGCTGGCGATTCAATACGGCGTACCCATCCAGTACGACGAAACGGCCCAGTCCCCGTTCTTCCGCTACACCGACGCCGGGGGAACCGCCCACGAGGTCTGGTTCGAGGACGCCCGGAGCATGGACGCCAAGCTTCGCCTCGTTGCCGAATACGGCTTCCAGGGAGCGGGGTTCTGGAACCTCATGCGGCCGTTCTCCCAGGTTTGGCTGGTGCTGGATTCCCTGTACGACGTGGAATGACAAACAGGAGGGCCCGGCGTTACACCGGGCCCTCCATTTATCCGCAGGAAAGAGCCAGAAAATTTCTCAAACATTGATTTCAGGGGTGTCCCCGCTCTCCGCCCCGGCCAGCAGGGGGGCAATCCCCTCCAGGAACGCCTCCACCTGGGCGGCGCAGCGGCCGGTGTAGAGCTTCGGGTCCAGCACGGCCTCCATCTCCGCCTCCGTCATGGCGAAAGCGGGCTCCGCCGCCAGACGGGCCAGCAGGTCGCAGGGCTCGCCCTCCTTCATCCTGGCCGTGGCGGCCATGGAGCAGGTGCGGATGATTTCATGGAGCTCCTGCCGGTTGCCGCCCCGCTTGACCCCCTCCATCATCAGGTTTTCCGTGGCGATGAAGGGAAGATATTCCCGCACCGCCCGCTCCACCACCTTCTCGTTGACATGGAGCCCGTCGGTGACGTTCCGGCAAAGGCGCAGGATCGCGTCGGCGCAGAGGAAGCCCTCCGGCATGGAGATGCGCCGGTTGGCGGAGTCGTCCAGGGTCCGCTCCAGCCACTGAACGGAGGCGGTCATGGGGGCGTTCATGGCGTCCGCCATCAGGTAGCGGGACAACGAGCAGATGCGCTCGCAGCGCATGGGGTTGCGCTTATAGGCCATGGCCGAGGAGCCGATCTGGTTCTTCTCGAAAGGCTCCTCCACCTGCCGGTCATGCTGAAGCAGGCGGATGTCGTTTGCCATCCGGCAGGCGCTCTGGGCCACGGAGGAAAGGCAGTTCAAAATCCGGCTGTCCACCTTCCGGGGATAGGTCTGGCCGCAGACAGGGAAGGTCTTCTCAAAGCCGAACTCCCCGGCGATCCGCCGGTTCATCTCGTCGATTTTCGCCCCGTCCCCCTCAAAGAGGTCCATGAAGCTGGCCTCGGTGCCGGTGGTCCCCCGGCAGCCCAGGAATTTCAGGTTCTCCAGCACAAAGTCCAGCTCCTCCAAATCCGCCAGGAAATCCTGCATCCAGAGAGTGGCCCGCTTGCCCACCGTGACCAGCTGGGCGGGCTGGTAATGGGTGTAGCCCAGGGTGGGGGTATCCGCGTACTGCCGGGCGAATGCGGCCAGATTTCCCAGCAGGGCGGTCAGCCCCTTCCGCAGATACCGGAGTCCCTCCCGGTAGAGGATGAGGTCCGCGTTGTCTGTGACATAGCAGCTGGTGGCCCCCAGGTGGATGATGCCCGCCGCCGAGGGCGCGGCCTTGCCATAGGCGTAGACATGGGCCATCACGTCGTGCCGGACTTCCTTTTCCCGGGCCGCGGCCAGGTCGAAGTCGATGTCGGTGAGATGATCCTCCAGCTCCGCCACCTGCTCCGCCGTCACGGGGAGGCCCAGCTCGTGCTCCGCCCGGGCCAGGGCCACCCACAGCCGCCGCCAGGTCTGGGTGCGCTTTTCGGCGGAGAAGAGGTTCAGCATGAACTCTGATGCGTAGCGGGAGGAGAGAGGGGATTCGTAGCGGTCTTTACTCATGGGGCCTCCTTCAGCGGATGATGATGGCGTCCCGCTCCGGGCCTACGGACACGTAGCCGATGCGGCAGCCGATTTCCTTCTCGATATATTCCACATATTTCCGGGCGGCCTCCGGCAGGTCCTCCCAGGTCCGCACGCCGGAGATGTCGCAGCCCCAGCCGTCCATATACTCCACCACCGGCTTCGCCTCCGCCAGCAGGGCGGGGAAGGGGAAGCGGTCCGTCTGCTGGCTGCCCAGCTCATAGCGGACGCAGACGGGGATTTTATCCAGATAGCTCAGCACGTCCAGCTTGGTCAGGGCGATGTTCGTCGCCGCCTGGCACTGGACGCCGTAGCGGGTGGCCACGATGTCGATGGGCCCCACCCGGCGGGGACGGCCCGTCTTCGCGCCATACTCATTTCCGGCCTGACGGAGCTTCTCCGCCTCTTCGCCGAACCACTCGCAGGTGAAGGGACCCTCGCCCACGCAGGAGGAGTAGGCCTTCACCACGCCGATGACCTCGTCAATCCGGGCGGAGGGCAGGCCGGAGCCCACCGGGGCGTAAGCCGCCACGGCGTTGGAGGAGGTGGTGTAGGGATAGATGCCGTAGTCCAGGTCCCGAAGGGCTCCCAGCTGGGCCTCGAACAAAATGCGCTTGTTCTCCGCCTGGGCCTGGCGCAAAAACGCGCCGGTGTCCCGGATGAAGGGGCGGATTTTCTCGCCGTAGTCCGCCACGTAGTCCATCAGCTGCTCGATGGTATAGGGCTGGGCGTTGTAGACCTTGGTCAGGGTCAGGTTCTTCCACTCCAGCAGATCCTCCAGGTGGGAGCGGAGCTGCCCCGGATAGAGGAGTTCTCCCGCCATGACGGTCTTTTTCTGGAACTTATCGGAGTAGAAGGGGGCGATGCCCTGCTTGGTGGAGCCGTATTTCTTGTCCTTCAGGCGGGCCTCCTCCAAGCCGTCCAAATCCCGGTGCCAGGGCAGCAGCAGAGAGGCCCGGTCGCTGACCATCAGGTTGTCCGGCGTAATGGCCACGCCCTGGGCGGTGACGTCCTGTATCTCCTTCCACAGGCTCTCGCAGTCCAGGGCCACGCCGTTGCCCAGGATGTTGACCACGCCGTCCCGGAAGATGCCGGAGGGCAGCAGATGGAGGGCGAACCTGCCCTTTTCGTTGACGACGGTGTGCCCGGCGTTTCCGCCGCCCTGATAGCGGACCACCACGTCGTAGTCCTGGGTGATCAGGTCCACCATACGGCCCTTGCCCTCGTCGCCCCAGTTGATGCCCACAATGGCGCAATTTGACATAATGAAACCTCCCCGCGCCGCCGCCCGAAAGATAGGGCGGCGTTCCGCTTGCTCACGGCCAGCGGCCAGCCGGTGATGGGGGCCTGTCCGGCCCCGGGGGTCCTGACGGCGGCGGATCCGCGCCTCCGTCCAGCGAAAAGAAGGGCCCCGCGGTCCGCGGGGCCCCAAAGTTTCCCTTCCCTATTATAGCGGCAGTTTTCCCATAAGTAAAGAGAAAAGCGCAAGTTCCTCAAATTTTTACAGGTTCCGCATAAAAAGGTATGACCCCTGGCCTTCCGCCGGGGCGGGTTCTTTCGCGTTCATGTGACGGTAAAGCGCTTCGCGGTGCTGGAGACGGCGTAGCGCTCGTATATTTCCGGCCGCTCCGCTTTCAGGGCCTTGGCGTCCAGCCGGGTGCTGGAAACGGATTTCCAGGAGACTTTGTAGTGGGCCGTCTCCACCTGCTCCACGCCCCGGGCTTCCAGCTCCGCCTTGACTTCCTCCTCAATGGCCTCCGCCTCTTTTTTCAGCGTGTCCATCTCCCGGCGGCAGCGCCGGAGCCGGGCCAGCTTCTCGTCCATCTGCAAGTTGTCCATAGCGTCCTCCCATGTGTTTGGTTTGCTAGAGACTATGAGGGGAGGGGGACGCTTATGACGGCCTTTTAGAGATGGTGGTCCCGGAGGAGCTTTTTCGCATGCTCCCACAGCTCGTCGCTGACGGTCTGAATCACCGCCACCTTCCGCACCAGCTCCGGCAGGGCGGCGGTGAGCTCCGCCTCCACGATGGTTTCGCTGGTCAGATCCGCCGAGGGGCACCCGGCGCACTGGCCCAGCAGCTTCACGTACAGCACGCCGTCCTCCAGATGGTCCACGGCGATCTCTCCCCCGTGGGCCCGGAGGGCGGGGCGGACCTTCTCGTCCAGCACAGTTTCAATGCGGTTCAAATCTTCCGTCATGGCTGTTCCTCCTGTTCCGCCGCCTTGGCGGCGAAGATTTCTTCCTGAATACGGCGCCGGGTGCCGTCAAACAGCAGTTCCCGGTTGTGCCGGAAATAGGCGTCGCAGCCGAAGGTCTCAATGAGCCAGCTGGTGTCGGGCCCGGCGGTGAGCTCCGTGACGAACAGCACCAGCTCCTGCCCCTGGCCGAAGGTTTCCTCCAAAAAGGCGAAGGCGTGATCCAGCTCCGCCTTGGCTTCCCGGGCCTGGGAGGCCCGTTTTTCCACTTCCTGCCCAAACCAGCCCCGCACCGCCACCATGGCCAGCCCGGAATCGGCGGGGTTCTCCTGAATGAGGCGGCGGCGGTAGTCCTCCAGGATATTGATTTCCAGCTGGGCCAGGGCCTGGCGCTGTTTATCCCCCTGGCCCGCGTTCCCGGCCCGTTTCAGGGCCTCCCGGCGTTCGCCGGTCAGGGTCTCCAGAACCGCCTGGGGGTCCTCTCCGGCGGCCAGGTCCTCTTTGAATTTTGTCAGGGCGGCGTGGAGGTTTTCGCACAGGCTGTCCTGGCGGCGGGTCTCCCGGGCGGCCTCGGAGAGGCGGGAGAGGAGCAGCCCCATGACGGACAGCTTCTCGTCGAAAGGCGCGGCCCGGAGCTCCCGGACGGTGATGGGCTTCCAGGTTCCCGTCAGGATGCCGTCCACATGGTAGATCTTCCGGTACTTGCCGTAGAGTTCCAAATAATTGGCAAAGTCCCGGGCGATGCGGGGAAGCTGGATATACTGCCCCACCACCTCCCGGTCCGCCTTGAGGCCCAGGGTTTCATAGACCGTCAGCAGCTCGCTCAAATCCTCCCAGCCCCGGGCGGTGGCGAACTGGATGCCCTCCGCCGTAGTCTCCACCCGGTAGAAGTGGTCCTTCCTGATGTCCAGATAGGACACCACCGCCCCGTGGATGCCCTTGGCCCGGGCGTACTCCTTCCAGACGGCGAAGTCCTCCTGTACGTCGATGCGCTTCACCCGGTCCAGGGTCACCACGTCGAAATCCCGGACGGAGCGGTTGTATTCCGGCGGGTTTCCGGCGGCGGCGATGAGCCAGCCCTCCGGCAGGCGCTGGTTGCCGAAGGTCTTGCACTGGAGAAATTGCAGCATCATGGGGGCCAGGGTTTCCGAGACGCAGTTGATCTCGTCCAGGAAGAGGATGCCCTCCTTGAGGCCGGTTTTCTCCATCAGGTCATAGACGGAGGCCAGAATTTCGCTCATGGTGTACTCGGTGATGGAGTAGGTCTGCCCGCCGTAGGTCCGCGTTTCGATGAAGGGCAGGCCCACGGCGCTCTGGCGGGTATGGTGGGTGATGGTGTAGGCCACCAGGCCCACGCCGGTCTCGGCGGCCACCTGCTCCATGATCTGGGTTTTGCCCACGCCGGGCGGGCCCATCAGCAGGACGGGCCGCTGGCGGACCGGGGGGATTAGATAATTCCCCAAGGGGTCCTTGGCCAGGTAGGCTTTTAAGGTATTGGTGATTTCCTGTTTGGCTTGTTTGATGTTCATGGCGTTTCCTTCCTGGTTCCCCGGCAGGGGAGGGGAGATAGTACTCGCCCTTGCGGGCGGGGCGGATTGGCGGCCGGCGACGGCTGGTCCATTGCACGGCCCAAAAGAGAAAAGGAAGCAAGGGCCCTTCTATCGGTAGAACACCCTGTAGGGGCGGACCTGTGAGTCTGCCCTTTTCCCGGGCCCACTTATTCCCTCCACTCGGCCAACTCCTCCAGCGGCTTCCGGGGCCGGGGCGGCGGATTCCCGGCGGCGTACCCCAAGGCCATGGCCGCCGCGAGAGCTCCCGGCCCGCCGATCCATTCCTGCAGCGCGTCATAGGCGAAATAGGTGTTGCAAATCCAAAGACTGCCTAGACCCAGCGCCGTGGCCTGGAGGGCCATATTCTCCAGGCACGCGCCCAGGGACTGGGCGTTGCAGAGCTCGGTGACCCGTTCGTCTGTGTTCAGCGTCTGTCTCGGGTCCTGGCCCAGGGGGTTCGTGACGAAGATGACAACCGGGGCTTGTTTCATGATGGCCAGCGTTTGGACTGCCCCGCCGAGATGCCGGGCGCTCTCCGGCAGGAGGGGGCGGCGGCGTTCCTCCTCCAGGCCCTGCGCCATGGCGGCCAGCGCTTCCGCCTTTTTCTTGGCAAGGGCCACGGTGAACCGCCAGGGCTGGCGGTTTTTTGCCGAGGGGGCCAGGGCCCCCGCTTGCAGCACGGTTTCGATAGCTTTCCTGGAAACCGGCTGGGGCAGATAGGCCCGGATGCTCCGCCGGTTCACGATTTCAGACAGCATAGCGCCTCCTTTACAGCTCCGGCAGCTCGTCCAGGTCCAGTTCCTCCGGCAGTTCCTCCGCCGCCCGGTCCAAATCCGGGGCCTCCAGCACCAGCCGGATGGCCCAGGGGGGCGTTTTCACGGAAAGCGGCGGCTCTCCCAGGAGGATGAAGGCCGTTTCATAGGGCGTCCGCTTTTCCGGGTAAATTCCCATGCCGTCGGTGAAGTACACAAGGCCCCGGAGGCTGGTGAAGGCCCCCGCCTCTTGAAGCTTTGCCACATGGTCGAATACCGGGCGGAAGTCCGTGGCGCTGCCGCCGGTGAGCTGGAAGTTCTCCATATAATTCCGCAGGTCCTCCAAATCGTGAAGCACATCGTCGGAGCGGATTTGGTCGTCGCACTGGATGACGCGGATGTTCACTTTTCTGGTAAAGGTCCCCGCGCTCCGCAAAATCGCGTAGGTGCAGGCCAGAAACTGCCGGACCCGCTCCCCGGAGGTGGACATGGAGGTGTCCACGGCGATGACGAAATCCTCAATGCGCTTTTCCTCCCGGGTTTCCGGCGGCTCCACCAGGGGCATGTTTCCGTAAAGCCGGAGGCCGTAGGAGTAGAAGCCGTAGTCAAAGGCGTCGGCGTCCACCGCCGCCACCTCCCGGGGGGCGGCGAAGCGGCGGAGAAACGCCCGGTAGTCCACGTCGTCCCGGATGGCCGCCCGGACCTGCTCCAGCACGGCCTCGCCGCCGGTCCCCTTGTCGGAGAGGACCGTCTCCAGGCCCGTCTGGGTTTTGCCGGAGAGGTCTTGCCATTTCTGGTCCTGGCGGCGGCTCTGCTCCTTACCGTCCTGCCGCTCCGGGTCCCAGAGCCCGTGGTCGTCCACCAGAAAGGCCCGCTGGAGCTGGGCGATTTCATACTCCGGCAGGTTCAGCCGCAAAAGGCGGCGGTAGATGCCCTCCGCCGTCAGCACCGGCATGTCCCGCTTGCACTCACCGTAGAATTTCCGCTTCCGGGGAGCCGCTCCGGCGTTGAGGCAGGGGTAGTCCAGTTCATCCAGAATACTCTCCACCGCCGCGTCGCAGCTGAGGTCCCACAGCTCCGGGAGCTTGCCCCGCTTCTTCGCCAGATGCCGGAGCATGCAGTGGAGAATCACATGGAGATAGGCCCGGCAGGTCCACACCCGGCTCCGCAGATAGCGGTCCGCCAGCCAGGACCCGTCGTAATACAGCGTCTCGCCGTCGGTGGCCAGGGACAGCGTCACCCCGCCGCCGGGGGCGAAAGCCAGAGCGCAGAGGGCCGCGTCCAGATAGGGCAGGCTCATATACAGCTCGTTCCGGGAGGCGAAGAGGATGTCCCGCCCAATCCCGGCAAAGTCCTTTTGTTCCATAAAACCCTTGGCCCTTCTATAATGTAAAGGATTTTTCCGCTCCGGCGGGGAAGCGGCGGTGCTGCTCCTCCAGCAAAGCCGCCAGGGCCGCCGTGGCCCCCCGCTCCCGGGCCAGGGCACAGGCGTCCAGGAGGGTTTCCCGGTCCGGTTCCGTCAGCTCCAGAAGGAAGGGGAGGGCTTCCCCTTCTTCCAGCAGGAGGCGGAGGGCCTCCCCGGCGTGTTCCTTTAAATAGGCCCGGTAGCCCGCCGCCGCCCCCTCCGCCAAATCCACCGGCCAGCGGAGGCGCCGCCAGGCAAGGCGCAGGGCGGCGGATTCGTCGTGCTCCATCCCCAGAAAGTCTTGCCAGAGGCCGTCGTACTCCTTGAGGGACAGGCGTTTTTGACGGAAGCAGTGGTGATAGGGGTAGCCCGCGCCGGAGATGAAGTAATCGAAATGATGGGCGGGGCAGTTTTCTTCATAGAGCTCTGTATACTCCGGGAACAGCAGACGGGCAATCTCCCCGCCGGGGCCGTAAACGGTTACGTCCAGTTCCCGGCTAAGCTCCCCGGCGAACCAGGCCAGGGCCTCCCCCTGGTCCGGGCCTGTCCGGGTCAGGTGGAGGGTATCCAGGCTGCGGCAGTTCATCAGCGCGCCGCCGCCCCAGCGGGACACGCCGTCGTGAATACGGAGAGTGCTTAAGGCGGAGCAGTTCAACAGGGCGTAGTCCCCCACGGCCTTGAGGGTCTGCGGCAGGGTCAGGTCCCGGAGGCTCCGGTTGTCCCAGGCCGCCCCGTCCTCCGGAGGGATGCAGGTGATTTGGAGGGTTTCCGCCCCGGCGGGCAGGGGAGCCGTTTGCCGGTCCGGGGCCAGGGCCCGGTCTCCCAGGGCCGTCACCGGCAGACCGAGCAGCTCCTCCGGCAGGACGGCCCGGGCGTCGGGGGTCCCGGCCCGGAGAAGGGTGACGCCGCCGCCTTCCCGGCGGAAAACCAGCTTCCAATTGCTTGCGCCGCTGACGGTTTCCATAAGCCCGCGCCTCCTTCCGTTTTTCCAGAGGTAGTATACCACAGGCGGGAGCAATTTCCTAGCCAAAATTTTTTTCATCGACCCCCTTGACAAACTGTTCATTCTGTGTATACTGTATATGAACAGTGAAACGGAGGAACTTCCATGGAAATCATCATCCGCAACACCGGGGGCCAGCCCATCTATGAGCAGATCTACTCCCAGCTCAAGGCCCAGATCATCGCCGGGGTCCTGACCCCGGGGGAGGCCCTGCCCTCCATCCGGGCCCTGGCCAAGGATTTGAAAATCTCCGTCATCACCACCAAGCGGGCCTATGACGAGCTGGAGGCCGAGGGCTTCCTCTACACCGTGGCCGGGAAGGGCTGCTTTGTGGCGGAGAAGAATCTGGACCTGATCCGGGAGCAGCAGCTCAAGGAGCTGGAAAACCACCTGACCGCCGCCGCGGGACTGGCGAAGAGCTGTTCCGTGACGGTGGAGGAACTGATCGACATGCTGCGCGTCCTGTTAGAGGAGGAGAACGTATGAACGCCATTGAACTGAACCATATCTGCAAGTCCTTTGGAGAATTTGCCATCCGGGATTTGAGCCTCACGGTGCCCAGCGGCACCATCTGCGGCCTGGTGGGGGAGAACGGCGCGGGAAAATCCACCACCATCCGCCTGCTGATGAACGCCCTCCGCCCCGACGGCGGGACCGCCAGGGTTTTGGGGGTGGATGTGTCCTCCCCGGAGTTCCGGGCCGTGAAGGAGGATGTGGGCGTCGTTTTGGACGAGGCGTATTACCCGGAAACCCTCACCGCCGTCCAGGTGGGGAAGGTGATGGCGGGGACCTACAAGCGCTGGGACCAGGGGACCTACGACGGCTACCTCCGCCGCTTCGACCTGCCGGGGAAGAAGCCCTTCAAGGACTTTTCCCGGGGCATGAAGATGAAGCTGTCCATCGCCGTGGCCCTGAGCCACCAGCCAAAGCTGCTGATTCTGGACGAGGCGACCTCCGGCCTGGACCCCATCGTCCGGGACGAGGTGCTGGAGATTTTCAACGAGTTCACCCGGGAGGAGGACCACTCCATTTTGATTTCCTCCCATATCCTCAGCGATTTGGAGAAGCTCTGTGATTACATTGCCTTCCTGCACAGGGGACAGCTCCTCTTTTGCGACGAGAAGGACCAGCTTCTGGAGACCTACGGCGTCTTTGCCGGGACGGCGGAGCAGCTGGAAAGCCTCCGGGAGGAGGCCATCCTGGGCCGGGAGTCCAGCGGCTACGGCGGGGTCCGGGCCCTGGTCCGGCGGGAGGAGGTCCCGGCGGGCCTGGAGCTGGAGCGGGCGACGGTGGAGGATATCATCCTCTTTATGGTGAAAGGAGCGAAATGATGAAAGCGCTGGTACAGAAGGATTTCTATGTGATCTGGAAGCAGATGAGAATGTTTGTCCTGGTGTTGGCGCTGCTGTCCATGGTGAACAGTGCGTTCAATACGGTGTTCCTGGTGGTCTGGTGCTCCATGCTGCCCTATACGGCCATGGCCTATGACGAGCGGAGCCATTGGAATCAGCTGGCGGCCATGATGCCCTATTCCAAGCGGGATATCGTGCTGAGCAAGTACGTGCTGGGCTGGCTCTGCATGGCGGCGTCGGGGGTGTTCTGCCTGGCGGTGCAGGCGGCGGCGGGGATTGTTTCGGGGAGCGCGCCCAGTGTTCCCACCCTGCTGGCGAGCCTTTGCTTGGGAATCATCACCCTGGATATCACCTTACCGGCGGTGCTGCGCTTCGGCGTGGAGAGGGGAAGGATGATTTTCATGGTGGTGATCTTCGGCGTGGCGATCTCCATAGGGATTCTTGTGGACATGGTGGATGAACTCCCCAGCCTACCCGTTCCCCTGGTGGTGCTGCTTCCCCTGGGGGCGGCGGCGGGAACGGCGCTTTCCATCCCGCTGTCCATGAAGCTCTACAAGGAGAATTGAAAGGAGAGGTACGCAATGCCCCATGTACCAAATAATCTGCTGCTGCTTCTGCTGCTTTTGCCGCTTGCGGACCGGCTGTGGAAGATGTGGAAGGACCACCATTAAGGAGAGATGACATGAAAAATACCAAGCGCTGCCCCGTCTGCGGCTCCACGGATGTCATTCGGGTCCCGGACGACGCCCACCGCTACCTCTCCAACGGCATCTTCCTCACCCGGGCGCTGATGGTGAAGCGGATTCCCGTGGCCCGCTATGTCTGCCATGACTGCGGATACCTGGAAAACTGGGTGGAGAACCAGCACGAACGGGACAAGATCAAGCGGGCCTGGGGATAACCGGCGGGCCCTCCGCCATAAGGCGGAGGGCCCGTCAGGCTGGCGAAAAAATATTTTCGCCAGCCTGAGCAAGTTTTCAGAACCCGCGGAAAGTTCTGAAAACTTATGATTTAAAAACGAAAGGAACCCCTCCTGGGTTCCTCTCGTAACTCTCTTCCTTCCCGTCAAATGGGTCTTCCGGTTTTTTCGACACTCCGGCGGGCCCTCCGCCATAAGGCGGAGGGCCCGTTTCTTCATGCGTTTTGCAGGCTTCTTTGCAGCAGTCCCATCAGGGTTTCCGCGTGGGCGTAGGACTGCTTGCTCATCTCCTCGAAGAGCTTCGTCAGACAGGGGTCCATGGTGTCCTCGGCGGAGCGGGCGTAGTTGAAGCCGCTGCACGCCGCCGCGTGATAGCGCTCCCGGAGGGCGGGGCACCAGCGGCCTGCGTAGATGCGCTCCGCGCTGACGCTGGGGCGGTAGCGCCGGCCGGTGATGAGGTAGTGGGCCGCCATCAGCCGCCGGGCCTGGTCCTGGAGTTCCGCCGCCATGTCCCGCAGGGGCTTCCGGGCCCAGGAGGGGGCCTGGCGGGTCAGGGCCAGAAGATAGCGCCGGTCCGACAGGGCCGCTTCGATGTAGCCGGTGATGACCTCCAGCATCTCCTCCGCCTCGGTGCCCATGCAGCAGGGATTTTGTTCCGCGCCGGGAAGCGAGGCGTCGGGGCCCGCGGGAACGGGAACGGCGGGGGCCTCCGGCGCGGCGGGGAGAACGGTAAGGGCCGGGGCGGCGGGAATCGCGGAAGCCTCGGACCGGGCGGAGGCCGCCGGCTGGGCGGGGGCCGCCGGCTGGGCCGCCATGCCGGGGTAGGGCTCCAGGTTGGGGGCGACCCGCTGCCAGATGCGGTCATACTGTCGAAAATCGTAAACTTCCGGTGTTTGGGGCATATGTTCCATGAGAGGTCCCTCCTTTTCCTCCCAGTCTATGCAAAGGGTAAAAAAATGGTTCCTGTTGCGCCTGCAACAGATAAGAGAGGCGCTTTTGGGTAAAATGTAGAAGAAAACCCAAGGCATTCGTTGCATTCTCCCGTTATATCTGGTAGAATGCTGTCTGACACAGCAAGCAAAGGAGGATTCCCCCATGCTGGAACTGAAACACCTCAGCTACGCCGTTCATGAGGACGGCGGGGAGCTGGGCATTTTGAACGATATCTCCCTCACCGTCGGCGGCGGGCGGCTGGTGGTCTTCACCGGCCCCAACGGCGGCGGAAAGACCACGCTGGCAAAAAGCATCATGGGCCTGGTGAAGCCCACCGCCGGGCGGATACTCTGGAACGGGCAGGACGTCACGGATCTGGGCATCACCGAGCGGGCGAAGCTGGGCATCAGCTACGGCTTCCAGCAGCCCCCCCGGTTCAAGGGGCTGACGGTCCGGGATTTGCTGACCCTGGCCAGCGGAGACGGGACGCTCTCCAAGGATCGCTGCTGCCAGTACCTCACCCGGGTGGGCCTGTGCGCCAACGACTACCTGGACCGGGAGGTGGACGCCTCCCTCTCCGGCGGCGAGGTGAAGCGCATTGAAATCGCCAGCATCCTGGCGAGAAACGCGAAGCTTATGATTTTTGACGAGCCGGAGGCGGGCATTGACCTGTGGTCCTTCGCCCGGCTGACGGAGACCTTCGAGCAGCTTCACGCCGCCGGAGGGGCTACCATGATCATCATCTCCCACCAGGAGCGGATCATCTCCCTGGCGGACGAGGTCATTGTGGTGGGAGACGGGCAGATCCGCCACCGGGGAACCCCGGCGGAGATTCTGCCCCAGATTCTGGCGGACACCCTGGGCACCTGCCCGGTTTTGCGGAAGGAGGCGATGGCGCAATGATGGATACCGAGATCGATCGCGGCTTACTGGAAAAGATCGCGGACCTCATTGGCAAGCCCGTGGGGGCCTTCAACATCCGCAAGGACTCCGGCTGCGACGGCCGCCAGTCTACAGAGCACATTGAAATCACCTCCAAGGAGGACAAGCCCGGCATCGACATCCGGGTCAAGCCCGGCACCGTGGGGGAGACCTGCTATATTCCCGTTATCATCACAAAGTCCGGCCTTCGGGAGATGGTCTATAACGACTTCTTCATCGGCGAGGGCTGTGATGTGGACATTGTGGCGGGCTGCGGCATTCACAACTGCGGTGGGGAGGAGTCCCGCCACGACGGCGTCCATACCTTCTACGTGGGCAAGGGCGCCCGGGTCCGCTACACCGAGAAGCACTACGGCGAGGGGGACGGAACCGGAGGCCGGATCATGAACCCCCAGACGGTGGTCTATCTGGAGGAGGGGGCCTCCATCCAGATGGAGACCGTTCAAATCCGGGGCATTGATTCCACCAAGCGCTCCACGAAAATCGTCTGCGGCAAGGGAGCCGAGGCTGTGGTTACGGAGCGGCTGCTGACCCACGGAGACCAGACGGCGGAGAGCGACATGGAGATCATTCTGGACGGCGAGGATTCCAAGGGCCGGGTGATTTCCCGCTCCGTGGCGCAGGACCGCTCGGAGCAGGTGTTCTATCCCCGGATGGTGGGCAATGCCCAGTGCTTCGGCCATGTCCAGTGCGACTCCATCATTATGGGGACGGCAAAAATCAAGTCCATTCCCGCCATCACCGCCAACTGTACCGAGGCCCAGCTGGTCCACGAGGCGGCCATCGGCAAGATTGCCGGGGACCAGCTGCTGAAGCTGGAGACCCTGGGCCTCACCGAGGAGGAGGCTGAGGACTGCATCCTCAAGGGCTTCCTGGCCTGACCATTCAGGACGCAAAAACGCCCCGCCGTCCCGGCGGGGCGTTTTCATGCGCTCAGGCAGTTCTGGCCACGACATTCGCAAAGCTGAACCAGCCCCGGGGGTCCCGGAAGGCCCCGGTGAAGGTCTCCCGCAGCTCCCAGTCGGTGCCCTTGGTGTAAAGGGGGGCGAAGGCGGAATTCATCAGCAGCAGGGCCTCGGCGTCGTGGAGGCAGCCCATCCGGGCGGTGCCGTCGGCGGCGCCCGCTACAATTTTCATCAGCGTGTCGTAGGCGCTGCTCTCATAGCGGACCAGGTTCTCCCGGCTCCCGGTGGTCCAGGACATCAGGAAGCACTCCGCGTCGTTGGCGGAGGCGGTGAGGGTCCGGCCCGCCAGGTCATATTCCCCGTTTCTCAGGGCGGACATCAGGCCCCGTTCCGTCAGGCCCTTGGGCACGGCCTGGACGCCCAGGACCTCCAGCCACTGTTGGCAGAGGAGCTGGGCCACAGCGTCGTTCACATCGTTTTTCAAATAGAGAAATTCCAGCTCGCCCAGGTCCGCGCCGCTGTTGTACCCGGCTTCTGCCAGCAGGTCCCGGGCCTGCTGGCAGCGGGCCTCATAGCCCTCCGGGCCGTTGTCCAGCAGGGGGGCGCTGAGGGCGCGGAAATCTCCCTCCTCATTCTCCGGTACGCCGGGGGGGACGACGCCCTCCGCCGGCAGGGCCGCCGCCCCCGCCGCCTGGGCCAGGGCGTTCCGGTCAATGGCCAGGGTCATGGCCTCCCGCAGGGCCGGGTCGCCGAAGGTCTCGGACGCGCAGTTGAACAGGGCGGCGTAGGTGGCCAGCTCCGGCAGGGGGGACCACTCCGGGTCCGCCGCCAGCTCTGTCAGGCGGGCGTCCGGCAAAGGCCAGACGGCGTCCACGGTCTTGCTCTCATAGAGGGACCAGGCTTCCTCCGGCGAACCGGCAAAGTGGAAGGTGACGCTCTGGGGCCCCGGCTGGGCGGCGTAGTAGCGGTCATTGGCGGTCAATTGGAGGAGGCGGCCCTCCTCCAAAGAGGCGACGGTGTAGGGCCCGTTGGTCACCAGCTGGGTGGGGTCCCCTTCCCACCAGGACTTGTCCCCGGAGGCGGCTTTCAGCTTCTGCACCACGTCCTGGCGCAGGGGCATGGCGGCGGGGGAGGTGCAGACCTCCTTTAAAAACCAGTCGTAGCGCCCGTTCAGCGTCACCACCAGGGTGGAGTCGTTTTTCGCCGTCACCTGGAGGAGGCTCATGTCCTTGGCGGCCCGGGCCTCCTGATAGCCCTTGACCACGGACAGCAGGTCCGCGTAGCGGGAGCCGGTGGCGGGGTTCGCCAGGCGCTGCCAGGCGTAGACGAAATCCCCGGCGGTGACGGGCTGCCCGTCGGACCAGCGGGCGCTGCGGAGGCGGAAGGTGTAGGTGACGGTGATGGCGCCCTCCTTAGTCTCCTCCTCCTGGTCCACGCTTTTGGCCATGCCGGGGAGGACGCTGGTTTTTCCCGTGCTGTCCACCGTCACCCGCATAAGGTTTTCATAGAGATGAGCCAGGACGGTCTGGCCTTCGGTGTCCTCGGCGTAGATGGGGTCCAGGGACTCCGGGGCGGACCCCACGCAGACGGCCAGGGCCATGCCCTCGCCGTCCTTGGCACAGCCGGACAGCAGGGCGGTGCACAGCAGCCCGGACAGCGCCAGGGCCGCCAGGCGTTTGACGAACTGTTTCATAAAACCTCCAGAGACGGACCGTCTCTTCATTTCTGATTACAGCCGCACCGCCGCCTGGGCGGATCTGGCAGACATCTATTATAAAGAATTTCGCCCGCCTTGTAAAGGCGGGCGGGGCAAAAAAGTAACAAAAATGACAAAAATTAAGGAACCGTTCAAATTTTAGGCGAAGCCTCCGGGCCTCACAGGGTTTCCAGCACCTCCGCCACGGTGCGGCAGCGGGTGGAGAAGCGGGCCCGGAGCTCCGGCGCGGCGCCCTCCATCAGATAGGGGCGGCCTGCCCGTTCCAGCATGGAAACGTCGTTGTAGTTGTCCCCGAAGGCCATGACCTCCTCCAGCCGCAGGCCCAGGGCCTCGCAGAGCCGGGAGATGCCCAGGCCCTTGTCCGCCAGGGTGAAGTCCACCCAGACCGCTCCGGCCACGGCGCAGCGGAAATGTTGCTCCCACTTGGGAAACAGGGCGGCCTTGGCGGCTTCGATGCCCTTGGGGCAGTAGGCGGAGACCTTGATGATGTCCTCCGGCACGTCTGCCGGGGCGGGGAGGACGGCGGTGCGGTTGCCCAGGAACCAGCGGATCTGGTCCTCCAGGTCCGGGGTCTTGGGGCAGAGGTAGCTGACGTCGGCGCCGGAGATCAGCACCTCCGTTTCCGGCAGGGCCAGAATCTCGGCGCACAGCTCCTCGGCTAGGCGGCGGTCCATGACGGTTTTGCTTAAAATGGGTCCAGGGCTTCCGGGGCCGTAGACCACCGCGCCGTTCTCGCAGAGGAAGGGCACTTGGTCCGCCACCGGGGCGAAGAGCCGCCGGAGGCTGGTGTACTGCCGTCCGCTGGCGGGGCAGAAGAGGACGCCCTTCTTTTCCAGGCGGTGGATGTGGTCAAAGATCTCCGGGGGAATCTCCGTGGCTCCGTTTTGGAGCAGGGTCCCGTCGATGTCGCTGGCGATGAGGCGGATCATGGGTGGAGTTCCTTCTTTCTATATCAGGCAACATTCAAGAAACGCGGGCGGTGGAGCTGCAGCAAGGAGCGCCGCCTGGAATGCTTCTTTTTCATGCTCCCGTTTCTGCGCTGTGGCGCTTTACGATCCAGTATACCCCATCCCCGGACGGGGTTCAAGCCCGAATTTCGCCGCCGGACTGTTAAGAATCCGTGCGGAAGTGCAAGGAAACGCCGCTGGCGTTCTCCGGAAAAACCCTCTATAATAGAATCAACTTCAACACAGGAGGTCACAGAATGAGTTTGGGAAGCAATCTGTCCGACGCCCGGAAGAAGAAGGGCCTGTCCCAGGAGGCCGTGGCGGAAAAGCTGGGGGTGAGCCGCCAGACCATCTCCAAATGGGAGACGGACGAGACTTTGCCGGACATCCGCCAGTCCAAGCACCTGGCGCTGCTTTACGGCCTGACCCTGGACGAGCTGATCGCCTTCGACCTGGAGGTCCAGGAGATTCAGGAGGTCATCGACCGCACCCGGGAGGAGGTCTCGGACAAAATCGACTGGACCAAGGCGTGGAGCAAAAAGTACCCTGTCCTGGCCCAATACCAGTCCCAGGTAGACGCCGCCCCCTACGCGGCGGAGCTGGAGCGGCTGCTGGAGGAGCTGAAAAGGACCTGCGGCTACAATGAGCTGGACGCGTTTTTGGTGCTGAAAGACATTCTGGCACAGGTTTGGAAGGCCCGGAAGCGCGCCTGAGACGCCATTGCCGAGAAATATTTCACAATAAAAAGAAGCCCTTACAAAAAAAGATTGTCTATTTTATAACTTTGCTTGACTTTTCCAGCTCATGTCTCCATAATAATATTTAGGAAACCAAAAAAACTTTTAGGAGAGAAGTGAAGTCATGAGCAGACTGGAAGTGAAGACCCCCGGCCAGGCCCAGGCGGTGGTGGAGCAGCTCTACCGGAACATGGAGCGGCGCATCGCGGCCAGCCCGCCGGGCCTCTGCCCCGTGGACATGGCCCTGAATTTCCTGGACCTCTGCCGGGCCCAGACCTGCGGCAAGTGCGTGCCCTGCCGCATCGGATTGACCCAGCTTTCCAACATGATCCGGGAGGTGCTGGACGGGGAGCCGGATCTGGGCATCCTCCGGCGGATTGAGAAAACCGCCCAGGTCATTGTGGACACGGCGGACTGCGCCATCGGCACCGACGCCGCCAGCCTGGTCCTCATGGGCCTCAAGGGCTTCCGGGACGATTACGAGGAGCATATCCTCCACCACCGCTGCCTGGGGAGCCTTAAGAACCCCGTGCCCTGCGTGGCGCTGTGCCCCGCCGGGGTGGATATCCCGGGCTACATCGCCCTCATCGGCGAGGGCCGCTGCGAGGACGCGGTGCGCCTCATCCGCAAGGACAATCCCTTCCCCACGGCCTGCGCCTATATCTGCGAGCACCCCTGCGAGGCCCGCTGCCGGAGGAACATGGTGGACGACGCGCTGAACATCCGGGGGCTGAAGCGCTACGCCGTGGACCAGGCCGGGGACGTGCCCCAGCCCAAGCCCGCCAAGGCCACCGG
This sequence comes from Oscillospiraceae bacterium, assembly GCA_910574635.1. Taxonomy (GTDB): domain Bacteria; phylum Bacillota; class Clostridia; order Oscillospirales; family Oscillospiraceae; genus Oscillibacter. The sequence goes on from CAJTCG010000004.1 coordinate 70,316, forward strand.
GAAATCCGTGGCAATTATCGGCGGCGGCCCCGGCGGATTGTCGGCGGCCTACTATCTGGCCCTCATGGGCCACAAGGTTACGGTCTATGAGAAGCAGAAGGCCCTGGGCGGCATGATGCGCTACGGCATCCCCAGCTACCGCTTCCCCCGGGAGAAGCTGGACGGGGAGATTGCCTCCATCCTGTCCCTGGGCATTGAGGTACATACCGGGGTGGATGTGGGCACCGATGTTTCCTTCGACGAATTGAAGCAGGAGTACGACTGCCTTTATCTCTCCATCGGGGCCCATACCGACAAAAAGACGGGCATTGAAGGGGAGGACAGCCTGGGGGTCGTCTCCGCCGTGGAGCTGCTGCGCCACATCGGGGACAACGAGATGCCGGACTTCACGGGGCAGAACGTGGCGGTCATCGGCGGCGGAAATGTCGCCATGGACGTGACCCGCTCCGCCATCCGCCTGGGGGCGGAGAAGGTGACCTGCGTCTATCGCCGCCGCCAGGAGGACATGACCGCCCAGGCGGAAGAGGTGGAGGGCGCGATTGCCGAGGGTGCGGAGGTGCTGACCCTCCAGGCGCCCCTGCGCATCGAGGCGGACGAGAACGGCCATGTGGCGGCCCTTTGGACCCAGCCCCAGATCATCGGCGAGATGGACAAGGCGGGCCGTCCCCGGCCGGGCACCGCCGATGTGGAGCCCCTGCGGATTCCGGCGGATACCATCATCGTGGCCATCGGCCAGGGCATTGAGACCCGAGGGCTGGAGCAGACGGGCATCAAGATTCAGCGGGGCGGGGCCCTGCTGGCGGACTCCAGCACCCAGCTTCCCGACATGGTGGGCGTCTTCGCCGGCGGCGACTGCGTGACGGGCCCGGCCACGGTCATCCGGGCCATTGCCGCCGGAAAGGCCGCCGCCGCCAACATCGACGAGTACCTGGGCTTCAACCATGAGATTGAGTCCGAGGTCAAAGTCCCCACCCCCCGGTGTACGGACCTCCGCCCCCGGGGCCGGGTCAACGCCACCGAGCGGGACGCCTGTGAGCGCAAGGGCGACTTCCAGTGCATCGAATGCGGCATGACGGACCAGGAGGCCGGGCAGGAGTCCTCCCGGTGCCTGCGGTGCGACCACTTCGGCTATGGAATCTTCAAGGGAGGACGTGTGGAGAAATGGTAAACTTTACAATCAACGGCCAGGAGCTGTCCGCCCCCAAGGGGACCACCATCCTGAACGCGGCGGAAAAGGCGGGCATCCCCATTCCCCACCTGTGCTATTTGAAGGAGCTGAACGAGATCGCCGCCTGCCGCATGTGCATGGTGGAGGTGGAGGGCACGGAGCGCCTGGTCCCCGCCTGCAACACGGAAATCCTGGAGGGCATGGTGATTTACACCAACTCCCCGCGAGTGCGTGACGCCCGGAAAACGAACCTCCGGCTGATTCTCTCCCAGCACAATTCCAACTGCACCGTTTGTGTGCGGAGCGGCTACTGTGAGCTCCAGAAGCTCTCCCACGACCTGAACATCCACTACCAGCCCTATAAGGTCCAGCCGGAGCGCTCCAACGTGGACCTGAGCGTCCCCATCGTCCGGGAGGCCGGCAAGTGCATCAAGTGCATGCGCTGTGTCCAGGTCTGCGACAAAATCCAGGGCATGAACATCTGGGACGTGGCGGGCACCGGCTCCCGGACCACCGTGGACGTGAGCTATAACCGCTATCTCAAAAACACGGACTGCGTATTCTGCGGACAGTGCGTCACCCACTGTCCCACCGGGGCCCTGACGGTCCGGGACGACACGACGAAGGTCCTCCGGGCCCTGGCGGACCCCGAGATTACTACGATTATCCAGGTGGCCCCGGCGGTGCGGGTGGCCTGGGCGGAGGTCTTCAACCTCCCGTCGAAACAGGCCACCACGGGCCGCATGGTGGCGGCGCTGAAACGCATCGGCTTTGACTACGTGTTTGACACCAACTTCGCCGCCGACCTCACCATCATGGAGGAGGGCAGCGAGTTTATCGACCGCTTCACCCACCGGGGGAAGTACCGCTGGCCCATGTTTACCTCCTGCTGTCCCGGCTGGGTGCGGTTCCTCAAGACACAGTACCCCAGTTATACGGACCATTTGTCCACAGCCAAGTCCCCCCAGCAGATGTTCGGCGCGGTGGCAAAGAGCTATTTCGCGGAGAAGATGGGCCTGGACCCGAAGAAGGTCTTTGTGGCCTCCATCATGCCCTGTTCCGCCAAGAAGGCGGAGAGTGAGCTGCCCACCATGAAGGACGCCTGCGGCGACCCGGACGTGGACGTGGTGCTGACCACCCGGGAAATGTGCCGCCTGTTCCGCAGTGACTGCATTGTCCCGGCGGACCTGGAGGAGGCGGAGTTTGACAGCCCCTTGGGCACGGGCACCGGCGCGGCGGTGATTTTCGGAGCCACCGGCGGCGTTATGGACGCGGCCCTGCGGAGCGCCTACTATCTGGCCACCGGGAAGAACCCCGACGCGGACGCGTTTAAGGCCGTCCGGGGGGAAAAGCCCTGGAAGGAAGCAGCTTTCAATATTCCCGGCGCGGGGGATATCCGGGTGGCGGTGGTCAGCGGCCTGGGGAATACCCGGAAGCTGATGGAGGCCATCGAGGAGGGAACAGCCGATTACGACTTTGTGGAGGTCATGGCTTGCCCCGGCGGCTGTGCCGGGGGCGGCGGCCAGCCCATCCACGGCGGCGCGGAGTACGCCGGGCAGCGGGGGGATAAGCTTTGGAAAATGGACGCGGGATCTGAAATCCGCTTCTCCCACGAAAACCCGGATGTACAGGCCCTGTACCGCACCTACCTCAAAAAGCCCTTGGGAGAGCGCTCCCACCATCTGCTGCATACGGACCACGGCGCCTGGTCCGCCGGAGAGAACGGAGGACGGGCGGCGGACCAGGATTTATAACCGAATTTTGGAGGAACGGAAAGAGAAAAAAACCGGAGGAGGCCGTCAAAAGACGGCCTCCTCCGGTTTTGGAGAGTGTATATAGCAGATAAGCGTAAGCTTACAGCTCGCAGAGTTTGAGGAGCTCCTCCCAGTTGCGGTCAACTTCCTTCTGGGTCTCCTCGATCATCCACTCGTTGCCGGGTTTGAACATGTGGGCAAAGCGGCCCTGGACCTTGAGGTACTCCTCCACCGGCAGCTTGCTCTTGGGCTTGTAGCTTAAGATGTACTTGCCCTCAATGACCTCATACATGGGCCACACGCAGGTTTCCACGGCCAGCTTGGTGATTTCCATCATCTTTTCAGACGGATATCGCCAGCCTCTCGGGCAGGGAGCCATGACGTTCAGGAACGCCGCGCCGGGGGTGTAGATCGCCTTGTGGGACTTCTCCGTGATGTCCTTGAAGTTTCCGATAAACGTGGTCTGGGCCACATACGGAATCCCGTGGGCTACCATGATTTTGGTCAGATTCTTCTTCTGCTGGGGTTTGCCGGGGACTACCTTGCCAACCGGGGTGGTGGTGGTGTCGGCGAAGTGGGGGGTGGAGCTGGAGCGCTGGATGCCCGTGTTCATGTACGCCTCGTTGTCGTAGCAGACATACACCAGGTCATGTCCCCGCTCCATGGCCCCGGACAGGCTCTGGAAGCCGATGTCATAGGTTCCGCCGTCTCCGCCGAAGGCGATAAACTTGTAGGTCGCGTCGATTTTTCCCCGCTTTTTCATGGCGTGATAGGCCGTCTCTACGCCGGAGAGGGTGGCCGCCGCGTTCTCAAAGGCGTTGTGAATGAAGCTGTCCTTATAGGACGTATAGGGGTACATGAAGGAGGAGACCTCCAGGCAGCAGGTGGCGGAGCAGACCACCGCGTGGTCCTCCGGCTCCAGGGCCCGCAGCACCGTCCGCACGGCGATGGGGCAGCCGCAGCCCGCGCACATTCTGTGTCCGCCGGTAAAGCGGTCTTCCTTCATCACATTTTCTTTCAGATTATAGGCCATTTTGACTCTTCCCTCCTTACTCGCGCACGTCCAGGTAACGGTACGTCTCGCCCACGTCCCCGGTCTCAGCAATCTTTTCCAGGTCCGCGAAGACGTGCTGGATGCTCTCCACCCGCACGTCCCGGCCGCCCAGGCCGTAGATGTAGCTGATGCCCTTGGGGCCGGAGATGCCGTTGGCGTACAGGCCCGCGCAGGTTTCCGCGAAGATGGGTCCGCAGTGGGCGTTGAAGCTGTCGTCCTTGTCCATGGCGGCAAAGGCCTTCACGTTTTTCAGGGCCTCCGCAATTTCTGCGGCGGGGAAGGGACGGAAGGAGCGGATCTTGATCATGCCCACCTTCCTGCCCTGGGCCCGGAGCTGCTTGATGGCCTCCCGGGCGGTTCCAGCGGAGGAGCCGATGATAATAATCGCTTCCTCGGCGTCGTCCATTTCGTATTTCTCAATCAGCCCGTACTGCCGGCCCGTCCAGGCGGCGAATTCGTCCGCCACGTCCTGGATGACCTGCTTCGCGTCCATCATGGCCTGGGCCTGGGCCCGCTTAGTCTCCATGTAGTACACCGGGGTGGAATAGGGGCCCACGGCGATGGGCTCGTCCTTGTTCAGGAGGTAGTGCTGGGGCTTGTACTCGCCCACGAACTCCCGGACCTTCTCCGTCTCCTCCAGCTCGATGTTCTCAATGGCGTGGGAGGTGATGAAGCCGTCCTGGCAGATCATGATGGGCAGGGATACCGCCTCGCCGATCCGCATGGCCTGGAGGTAGTTGTCATAGGCCTCCTGGTTCGTCTCGGCAAACAGCATCAGCCAGCCCGCGTCCCGGACACTCATGGCGTCGGAGTGGTCGTTGTTGATGTTGATGGGGCCGGACAAAGCGCGGCAGGAAACCGCCAGGGTGATGGGCAGGCGGTCCGAGGCGGCCACATACAGCATCTCGGCCATGTAGATGAGGCCGCAGGAGCTGGTGGCGGAAATGGCCCGGCATCCGGCGGCTTCCGCGCCGATGCAGGTGGACATGGCGCTGTGCTCGGATTCCACGGCGATGAAATCGGTGTCTACCTCGCCGTTGTCCACGTAGGCGGAGAAGTACTGGGGAATTTCGGTGGACGGCGTAATGGGATAGGCTCCCATCACGTCGGGGTTGATTTGCTTCATCGCGTAGGCAACGGCTTCGTTGCCGGACAGTCTCTCTCGAATGCTCATTTATCGCCCCTCCTTACTTTTCGTCCTTGACCATGGTGATGGCCCCGAAGGGGCAGACATTGGCGCAGATGCCGCAGCCCTTGCAGAAGAAATAGTTGAAATCCTCCCGCTTGCCGTCCTTGTTGACCGGGATGGACATATCCGGGCACACCGGCGCGCACAGCAGGCACTGCTTGCACTTATCAAAATCCAGCACCGGCTTCATGGTCCGCCAGTCGCCGGTCTCCACCACCTGGGAGGTGCCGCCTTCAAAGATAGCGCCGCCGGGGGTGATGTCCTTCCATGTGACCTGAGGGGTCATATCCTTCGCTAAATGGCTCATCCTTCCTTGACCTCCTCCATAGAGCGTTTCAGGGCCCGCATGTTGCCCTCAATGACCTGGGGCTTGGTGGCGAACTTGTGCTTGAAGGACGCCTCCATGTCCTTGACGAATTCCTCCGCGTCCACCACGCCGCTGACCTTCACAATCGCGGCCAGCATGGGGGTGTTGGGGAAGTTCTTGCCCAGCTCCTCTTCGGAGATTTTGCCCGCGTCGATGGTGCACACCCGGCCCTCATAGCCCTTCAGCAGGGGGCGGAGCTCTTCCGGGGACTTGCCGGAGTTGATGACGATGGCCCCTTCTTTCTTGAGGCCCGCCGTCACGTCCACGGCGGAGATCAACGTCTCGTCCACCACGACTACATAGTCCGGCTCATAGATGTTGGAGTGGACCGTGCTCCGCTCCGAGCTGATGCGGTTGTACGCCGTAATGGGCGCGCCCATGCGCTCCGGGCCGTACTCCGGGAAGCCCTGGACATACTTGCCCGTGTTGAACGCCGCGTCCGCCAGCAGAAGCGAGGCCGTCTTCGCCCCCTGGCCCCCACGGCCGTGCCAGCGGATTTCTACGATGTCTTTCATGCGCTGCTTGCTCCTTTCGTTTCTTTGCTTGGAGGCGGGGAAGGAGGTGAGGCTCCGGCCCGGTCCAAGCTTATTGTACCGCAAACGCGGCGGGCAGTAAAGACCTGCCCGCCGCTGAAATGTAAGAAAATTACACCAGGGGGTCCAGCACGGCCTTGAAGTCGGCAATGATGTCCTCGGCGTCCTCCAGACCCACGCTGACGCGGACCAGGCCCTCGGAGATGCCGGCGGCTTTCAGCTCCTCGGCGGAATAAGTAGAGTGGGTCATGGTGGCGGGATGTTCCACCAGAGTCTCGGCGTCGCCCAGGGAGACGGCCACGGTGCACAGCTCCAGCTTGTTCAGGGCGGCGGCGGTGGCGGCCTTGTCGGCCTTCAGCTCCAGGGCGATCATGCCGCCGGGCAGCTTCATCTGCTTCATGGCGGTTTCATGGCCCTCAAAGCTCTCCAGGCCGGGATAGTAGACCTTGGAGACGGCGGGATGGGCCTCAAAGAACTCGGCCAACTTCTTGGCGTTGGCACAGTGGCGCTCCATGCGGATATCCAGGGTCTTCATGCCACGGGCCATCAGGAAGGCGTCGAAGGGACTCATGACCGCGCCGGTCAGGTCCTTCAGGCCGAACATGCGGCACTTGCCTACAAACTCCTTGTCCCCGACAATGACGCCCGCGATAACGTCTCCGTGGCCGTTGAGGTATTTCGTGGCGCTGTGAACCACGGTGTTGGCGCCCAGGGCCAGGGGCTGCTGGAGGTAAGGCGTGCAGAAGGTGTTGTCCACGATTACCCGGATGTCGGACTTGAAGTCATGGGCGGTCTTGGTAATCAGGGCGATGTCCAGAATCTTCATGGTGGGGTTGCAGGGGGTTTCGAAGTACACCACCTTGGTCTTTTCGGTCATGGCCTTTTTGAGGTTTTCAATGTCGCTCAGGTCGGTGAGGGTGACCTTGACGCCGAACTGGCTCATGCCGTGCTCCAGCAGGGAGTAGGTGCAGCCATACAGAGTCTCGTCCGCCACGATCTCGTCCCCGGCGGAGACGGAGCTCCAAAGAGCGGTGGAAATAGCGCCCATGCCGGAGGCGGCTGCCAGAGCGTCCTCGCCGCCTTCCAGGTCGGCCATCTTGGCTTCCACCAGGTTGGTGGTGGGGTTGCCCAGGCGGCTGTAGATGTAACCCTCTTCCTTGCCGGCGAAGCGGGCGCCGCCCTGCTCCACAGACGCAAACTCAAAAGTGGAGGTCTGGTAAATCGGGGCGCACAGAGAGCCGGCGGTGTTCTCTACCTTGCCGGCGTGGATCTGGCGGGTGGCGAAGCCCTTGTTCTTACAGTTCATAATTGTTTACCTTCCTTTCTTTTTTTCGCCGGCCGGCGTCGATTTTTGCTGGAAAAAGTTGGCGTTCAATTTTTTTGCTATTGAATGCCTTTCTCCTTCCGGCGCCGGGCGGACCTGTGAGAGTGTATGGAGAGACAATTATACAGCGGAATTAGGGTAATGTTGACCAGGAAGCGGAGAGCGGTCCTCCGGCTTTTTGTCAACTCCTATAGTCATCATACCATTTTTTCCGCAGGGGTGTTAGTATGAGTTTTTTTGAATTTGTTAGCGTTTTAAGTGATAGCCATTTGACATTCCGGGAAAAGTACTCTATAATACCTGCAAGACTTTTATAGGAGGGGAACGGTGCTATGAACTTTCAGCAGCTGAACTATGTGGTGGAGATATCAAAATGCGGCTCCATCAATAAAGCGGCCAACAAGCTGTTTCTCTCCCAGTCCGGCATCTCCACCGCCATCCGGGAATTGGAAGAGGAGCTGGGCATCCAGTTCTTTGTCCGAAGCAACCGGGGCGTGGAATTCACGCCGGACGGGCGGGAGTTTTTGGGCTACGCCGCCTCCCTGCTGGAGCAGAAGCAGTGGATCGAGACCCGCTATGGAGAGGCGCGGAACGCCGCTCCGGCCACGCATCTGTCCGTTTCCTCCCAGCGCTATCCCTTTACGGAGGACGCCTTCATTGAGCTGCTCCAATCCCCGGAGGCCAACCGCTATCAGTTTTCCATCCGGGAGGTGGACATGGACGCCGTTATCGACGACGTGTATGACCACCGGGCGGATATCGGGGTCATCTGCCTGACGGAGCTGACGGAAAAGATCATTTTCCGTTTTCTGGATTCCCGGGCCCTGGTCTTCCACGAGATTGCGGAAGTGGACCCCTGCGTCTACGTCCGCCGGGGCCACCCCCTGGCGGAACGGCCGGCGGTGAAGGAGGCGGACCTGGCGGGATATCCGTATGTATCCTTTGAGCGGGAACAGGGCGTGGCGGTGGATTTCTCCGAGGAGTACCGGATGCTGTCCTTGAAAAAGCCCGCCCGGCAGATTCGGGTCAACAGCCGCAGCGCCATGCTGCGGGTCCTGTCCTACACCGACGGCTTTACCACCGGAAGCGGCCTGATTACGAAAAGCAGCGGCTACCGGAAGCTCATCACCCTGCCGCTGGCGGAGAAAAGCGGCATCCGCATCGGCTGGATCGCCTTGAGGAGCGTCAAGCTCTCCGCCCAGGCGGAGCGGTTTTTGAAGCTGCTGGAAAAGAATATCCTGGAGTCCATCCAGTTTACAAACGAGGCCCGGCAGTCCCGGAAGGAGGAGACTCTGTAAGGAGAGTGGGACTGCCGGGCGGAAACGGGCCGGGGTTTGAAAAAGGAGCGCGCCGGAAGACCGGCGCGCTTCAATGCGTCCTTAGACGGAGTGCTCCTTCTCAATGGCCTTCTCGGCTTCCAGAAGGGCCTTCTTGGCCGTGACGCCGGACTCGGCCACGTCATATTCCCAGTTCCAGGGGTCCTTCTTGCAGGCGCCGTCGGCAAAGGGGACGAAGATGGACGCGATGCCCACAATGGCCAGCACCCAGCAGTACCACAGATTGGGGATGATGTCCGTGGGGTTGATGTTTATGCCGCAGGCCACCGTCAGAGACGCGGCGGACAGCAGCTGCGCGCCGTAGGGGATGATGCCCTGGAACACGCAGGAGAATACGTCCAGCAAAGAGGCGGTCCGCCGGGGGTCCACCTTGTATTCGTGGCTGATCTCCTTGGCCATGCTTCCGCTGAGGACGATGGCCACGGTGTTGTTGGCCGTGGCGCAGTCCGCCAGGGACACCAGGGCGGCAACGCCCACCTGGGCGGACTTGTTGCCCTTCATCATGCCCCGGAGGCTGTTGATAAGCCAGTTGATGCCTCCGTTATGGGTGACCATTTCACCCATGCCGCCGCAGAACAGCGTCAGGAAAAAGACCTCGTTCATGCCGGTAAAACCGCTCCAGATGGCCTGGGCAAAGCCGAACAGGTCTATGGAGCCGGTGGCGATACCCACCAGGCCCGCCGCGAAGATGCCGATGGTCAGCACCAGGAACACGTTCATGCCGATGAGAGCCAAAAGGAGGACCAGCAGATAGGGTATTACCTTGATGATGCTGTATTGGAGTTCGTCCATGGGGACGGCGGTTTCAGGACGGCCCACGATCAGCAGGACCACCAGGGTGATGAGGGCCGCGGGCAGGGCGATGAAGAAGTTCACCCGGAACTTGTCCCGCATCTCGCAGCCCTGGGAGCGGGTGGCGGCGATGGTGGTGTCGGAGATCATGGACAGGTTGTCGCCGAACATGGCGCCGCCCACGCAGGCGCCCACCAGCAGGGGGATGGACAATCCGCCCTTGTCCGCAACGCCCACGGCGATGGGGACGATGGCCCCGATGGTGCCCATGGAGGTGCCGGTGGCCGTGCCCATAAAGGCGGAGATGATGAACACGCCGGCGGCGAGGAACTGCACGGGGACCAGGGAGAGGCCCAGGTTGACGGTGGCGTCCCGGCCGCCCATGGAGGCGGCGACGCTGGAGAACGCGCCCGCCAGCAGATAGATCATCAGCATGGTCAGCACGTCGATATTGGCCGCGCCCCGGGCGAAGATGGCGAAGCGCTCGTCAAGGCTGCCCTTGGTGATGGCGAAGGCCACCAGCAGGGCGATGAACATGGCGGTGACAGAGGGGAACTGGTAGAATGCCATTTCAACGCCCTGGGCCTGGAGAATCAGGCCGGCGCCGAGGTAGATCACGACAAAAATCAGAAAGGGGACCAGTGCCAGGGCGCTGCTCTTTTTGTTTAAGTTGTGTTCCATTTCATTTCTCCTTTTCTTTACCGCTTGTGGGATACGCCTTCTTTCTGCTGATTGCATAGTTTGCATAGTTTTCCGCTGAGAGTCTCCTTCTCTCTTGTGCAAAATTATAACAGATTTTGACAGAAACCGGTAATAGCTATTTTATGCAATCCGTCCACGGTTTTGCCGATAGTAGACGGATTTCTTCCAGATTCCAAAACTGGAAATCAAAAAAGGAATGAAAATTACCCGCAAAAAAGGAGCGCCCGCACCGGGCGCTCCTTTCAAGCTTCCTTCTTTTTCCAGCGGTCCAGGGTGGGCAGCAGCTCCGCCATGTACGTCCGGTTGGCCTCCGGATCCCCGGGCATGTGGGGGAGGCACTGCTCCACCATCTCATCTACGGTGCAGTCCCGGAGGAACGCCCCGTTGTTCCAGCACCACTCGCAGTAGTGCTGGTTGAGGGTCCCGTCCTGTTCCCGGCCCATGTGCTCGGGGGTGAGGGGCATGCCGCAGCTTTGGCACCGGAGGTCCGAGGGATAGCCGAGGAGATCGTTGATGGTCACATGAAAGAGCTTGGAGATGGCTTGCAGGGTCTCGATTTCCGGTACCGTATCGCCCTGCTCCCAGCGGGACACGGCCTGCCGGGTGACGAAGAGCTTTTCGGCGATGTCGTTTTGGGAAAGGCCCGCTTTTTTCCGCAGGTCCGTGAAGATGTCTTTGAATTTCATGGGTCCGCCTCCTTTGTGATATCAGTTTACCATGGAGGGGACAGGCCGTCAAGCAACCGTCGGTTGCGCTCTTACCGGGGCCGGGCGGCGAAGACCTTCACGCTCCGGGGGCCGATGGAGAACCGGCCGCTGGGGACGTCCACGGCGGACTGGCCCGCCTCCCAGGTGTCCGCCAGCTGTTCCCAGACCAGACTCCGGGGCAGCTCCGGCAGCTCTACCTCCAGGGGCTTCCAGTAGGCGTTGGAGGCGGTATAGATAATCTGGGGCGCTTCTCCCTCCGTCTGCCCGGCGAAGAGCACGCCCACGTAACGCTCATGGTCCTCGAACTGGGTGTGCCAGGGGGTGACGCCGTGGAAGCTGACGTCGGGGAAGCCGTAGTACCCGTCGGAGAGGTTGGTCCGGAGGATGCGGAAGCGCTTGCGCAGGGCGATCATGAACTGGAAGAAGCGGAACATGTCCTTGTTCTCCTCCAGCATCCGCCAGTCCAGCCAGGAGGTCAGGTTGTCCTGGCAGTAGGCGTTGTTGTTTCCAAACTGGGTGTTGCAGAACTCGTCCCCCGCCAGGAACATGGGGATGCCCCGGCTGCACATCAGCAGGGCGAAGGCGTTGCGGACCATCCGCCGCCGGAGGGTGTTGATCTCCGGGTCGTCCGTCGCCCCTTCGATGCCGCAGTTCCAGCTGTTGTTGTCGTTGGCTCCGTCGGTGCCTCCCCAGCCGTTTTTTTCGTTGTGTTTCACATTGTAGGAGTACAGGTCCCAGAGGGTGAAGCCGTCGTGGCAGGTGATGAAGTTCACGGAGGCGTTCTTCCGCTCCCCGGACTGGTAGATGTCCCGGGAGCCCACCATCCGCAGCGCGGCGGCCTGGGCGCAGCCCGCGTCCCCCTTGAGGTAGCGGCGCATGTCGTCCCGGTAGCGGCCGTTCCACTCCGCCCAGCGGTTCCAGGCGGGGAAGGAGCCCACCTGGTAGAGCCCTCCGGCGTCCCAGGCCTCGGCGATGAGCTTCACGTCCCCCAGAATGGGGTCGAAGGCCATGGCCTGGAGGAGGGGGGGCTTGTTCATGGGGGTGCCGTCCTCGTTCCGCCCCAGGATGGAGGCCAGGTCAAAGCGGAAGCCGCTGATGTGGTAGGTGGTGACCCAGTAGCGGAGGCAGTCCATAATCATCTGGTGGACGATGGGGTGGTTGCAGTTCAGGGTGTTCCCGCAGCCGCTGAAATTGTAGTACTGCCCGCCGGGGGTGAGTAAGTAGTAAATGTTGTTGTCGAAACCCTTGAAGGAGAAGAAGGGCCCGTCCTCGTTGCCCTCCGCCGTGTGGTTGAAGACCACGTCCAGGTAGACCTCGATACCGTTTTCGTTGCAGTCCTGAATCAGGCGCTTGAGCTCGTTGCCCTCCCGGTTGTACTCCAGGCCGGAGGCGTAGCTGGTGTTGGGCGCGAAGAAGCTGACGGTGTTGTAGCCCCAGTAGTTGTAGAGCTGTTCCCCATCCACCTGCCGGGCGTCCTGCATCTCGTCGAACTCGAAAATGGGCATCAGCTCCACGGCGTTGACGCCCAGCTCCTTTAAATAAGGAATCTTTTCCCGCAGCCCCTCGAAGGTCCCGGGAGCGGCCACGGCGGAAGACTCATGGATGGTGAAGCCCCGGACATGAAGCTCGTAAATCACCAGATCCTCCATGGGGATCAGGGGCCGGGACATGTTGCCCCAGTCGAAGTCGTCCTTCACCACCCGGGCCCTGTAGTGCTGGTCCATGACGGACTTCACGCCCCACTGGCTCTGCCCCGTCACCGCCCGGGCGTAAGGGTCCAGGAGGTAGCGGGTCTTGTCGAAAATCAGGCCCTTCTCCACGTCCCGGGGGCCGTCCACCCGGAAGGCGTACTCGAACTCCTCAATGTTCAGCTTGAATACAATCATGGAGTACACGTTTCCGATGCGGTAGCGGTCCGGGAAGGGCAGGACGGCGTAGGGCTCCTCCTCCCCCCGCTGGAAGAGCAGCAGCTCGATGGCGGTGGCTCCGTGGGAATGGACCGTAAAGTTCACGCCGCCGGGGATGGCGGTGGCGCCGTTGATTTCATAAAAGCCCGGCCGCACGTCGAACCCGTTTACGTGGTCCATGGGAACGAGATGGATGGTGCGGGGCAGGGCCACCGCGGGGGTCTCGGAAAGGGCCGCCTGGGCCGGGATATTGTCCTGTGTTTTCACCGGGAACTCCTTCCTAGCCGCTCCGGCGGCTGTAGAATACGGCTTCATTATACAACACCCCCTCAGATTTGTCATAGCTTTTTTCCCTTTTTGTGAGATTTCACAAAGTCTTTGTGGGAAAGTACCATTTATAATAAAGCCGAAGGTTTTTTCCGGCAGGGTGAAAAATTTCCCGCCGCCCAGCCGTGTTGTAAGCAGAAGGGAGTGAGGAACGTGGTTCCATTTGGTACCGATGAAACCATCCGCCGGATTGTCTCGGCCTACAGCGACATGCTGCTGCGGCTGGCGTGCACCCGCCTGGGTTCCACCGCCGACGCGGAGGACGCCGTGCAGGAGGCGTTTTTGCGCCTGCTTACCGCCCGGCCCGTCTTCCGGGACCCGGAGCACGAAAAGGCCTGGCTGATCCGCACCACCCTTCAGCGCGCCAGCGACATCCGCCGGAAGGCGGAACAGCGCAACGTCCCTCTGGAGGACGTGACGGAGCCCGCGGCCCCGGAGAGCCCCGGGGAGGAGCTTCGCTCCGCCGTCCGGGCCCTGCCGGAGATGTACGGGGCCGTCATCCACCTCCATTACTACGAGGGATATTCCATCAAAGAAATTGCCAAACTGCTGGGCCTGCCCGCCGCCACGGTGGGCACCCGCCTGGCCCGCGGCCGGGAGCGGCTGCGGCAGATGCTGAGGGAGGACGTTGTATGAACGATTACCGAAAGGCCTTCGACGAGCTCTCCTTTTCCGCGGATTTTCAGGAGCGGACGGCGGACCTGCTGCGAAATCGCGCCCGCGAATTGGAAAAGGAGCGTACTGACATGACTATCAGCAAAACCAAAAAAATCGCGGTGCTGGCCGCCGCCTGTATCGCCCTGCTGGCGGTGTCCGTGTCCGCCGCTTACGCTTGGCTTACCCCCGCCCAGGTGGCGGAGGAGCACGACCAGCCCCTGCTGGCGGAGGCCTTCGAGGGCCCCGACGCCATCGAAATCAACGAAACCGTGGAGAGCGGGGACTTCTCCATCACCCTGCTGGGCCTGGTGTCCGGGCGGAACCTGGACGTTTTGAACCAGGACCTGGAAAAGGACCACACCTATTCCGTCCTGGCCCTGCGCCGCCTGGACGGGGAGCCGCTGGAAAATGAGACCTTCGATTTCAGCGGATATGTCATGACCCCGCTGGTAGCGGGCTGTTCCCCTGCGGCGGTGAACAACTGGACGTTGGGCGCCTTTGCCCAGGGCTTTGCCAAGGACGGCGCGTACTATTACCTGCTGGACACCCAGAGCATTGAGATGTTCGCGGACCGCACGGTCTATATGACCTTCTACGAGGGCTTTGTGCCCAATAACACCATTTTCACCATGGCAGACGACGGGACCATCGCCTTCTGCGACGATTTCACCGGCGTCCACGCCCTCTTCACCCTGCCCCTGGACTCCGCCAAGGCGGACCCCGCAGCGGCGGAGGCGTTCCTGACGGAGAACGACATGGGCTGGACCAACGAACGGACGGAACCGGAGGGGGAATGGGAAATCGAGCGCCATGAGACGGAGGACGGCGAGGAGATTTTCCTCCGGCCCGAGGACGGCGGCACGGACGCGAGCCACTAAGAAACAAGAGGACCGGCGGGGACGCTTCCCCTCCGGTCCTTCTCTATGTTCACAGGCTTTACAGGAGGGTAATCCCCGCCTTCTCACAGCCCTCCAGGGTTTCCTTATCCCAGAGACTGGCCTGGACCTCGCCGATGTGGCAGGCCCCCAGCAGCAGCATGCACACCCGGCTCATGCCGATGCCGCCGCCGATGGACTGGGGCAGCTCCCCGTTCAAAAGCATCTGGTGGAAGGGCAGCTTCCGCCGCTCGTCGCACCCGGCGGCGGTGAGCTGGCGGTCCATGGCCGCCGCGTCCACCCGGATGCCCATGGAGGAGACCTCAAAGGAGCGCTGGAGCACCGGGTTCCACATGAGAATGTCCCCGTTCAGCTCCCAGTCGTCGTAGTCCGGGGCCCGGCCATCGTGGCGGTTCCCGGATTTCAGGGTCTTGCCGATCTGCATGAGGAACACCGTCCGGTGCTTGCGGCAGATCTCCGTCTCCCGCCCGGCGGGGTCCAGGTGCGGGAAGCGGTCCTCCAGCTCCTGGGTGGTGATGAAGTACACGTCCCGGTCGGGCCGGAAGTCCAGGGCGGGGAAGTGGTTGCGCAGCACAGAGGCGGTGTCGCACAGGGCTCCCACGATGTCCCGGACCGTGTCTTTTAGATACTGGAGTTTCCGGTCCTCCTGGCCGATGTGCTTCTCCCAGTCCCACTGGTCCACGTAGATGGAGTGGAGATTGTCCACCACCTCGTCCCGGCGGATGGCGTTCATGTCGGTGAAAAGACCCATGCCTTGGGGGAACTCATAGCGCTTGAGGGCCAGGCGCTTCCACTTGGCCAGGGAGTGGACCACCTGGCCCTCGGCCCCCACGTCGGGGATGTCGAAGGTCACAGGCCGTTCCACGCCGTTCAGATCGTCGTTCAGGCCGGTGCGCCCGTCCACAAACAGGGGGGCGGAAACCCGGTGAAGGTTCAGCCGGAGGGTGAGGTTGCGCTGGAAGTCCTCGTGGATGAGTTCAATGGCCCGCTGGAGCTCATTGTTGCTCAGGGGCATCCGATAGCCCTGGGGGATGGTGAGCTTGCTCATGTGATAAAACCAGTCCTTCATTCAGATTATGCGGGGGGGAGGGATTACAGCTTTCCAAGGCCGAGGCGGAGGCGGCGGAGGGTCTCCTCCCTGCCTAAGATGTGGCAGATTTCCACCGCGCCGCCGGGAGTTACCTGCTTGCCCGCCGCGGCGATGCGGACGGGCCACATCAGCGTGGCGTTCTTGACGCCCAGGGATTCCGCCAGGCCGATGAGGCAGTCGTGGACGGCCTCCTGGGTCCAGCTTTCCAGGGCCTCCAGGGCGGGGACGGCGGCTTCCAGCATGTTCCGGGAGACCTCTGCGTCGGTCTTGGATTTTTTGTTGGTGAAGAGGGAAACGTCATACTCCGGCAAAGCGTCGAAGAAGTCCACCTTCTCCGGGATGTCCGTCAGCTTCTCGCACCGGGCCTGGAGCAGGGCGGCCACCGCCGCCGGGTCAACGGCGGGGTTTTTCACGGCCTGCCGGATATAGGGCTCCGCGATTTTGGCGAAGTCCTCCGGGGCCATGGCCCGCAGATACAGGGCGTTGAAGTAGGTCAGCTTTTCGATGTCGAAGATGGCGGGGGACTTGGAGATGCCCGCGATGTCGAAGGCGTCCACCAGCTCCTCCAGGGAGAAGACCTCCTGCTCGCTGCGCTCCCCCTTGGGGGCCCAGCCCAGCAGGGCCACGTAGTTCAGCACGGCGGGGGTCAGATAGCCCTGGGCAATCAGGTCCTCATAGGAGGGGTCCCCGTGGCGCTTGCTCATCTTGTTGTGCTGGTCCCGCATGACGGGGGAGCAGTGGACGTAGGTGGGAATCTCCCAGCCGAAGGCCTCATAGAGCAGATTGTATTTCGGCGCGGAGGAGAGGTATTCGCTGCCCCGGACCACATGGGTGATGCCCATGAGGTGGTCGTCCACCACGTTGGCGAAGTTGTAGGTGGGCAGGCCGTCCCGCTTCAAAAGCACCTGGTCGTCCAGGGTCTTGTTTTCCACGGTGATGTCGCCAAAGCTCACGTCGTGGAAGGTGGTGGTCCCCTCCTGGGGGATGCGCTGGCGGATGACGTAGGGCATTCCCGCCAGCAAGTTGGCGTCGATCTCCTCCTGGGAGAGCGCCCGGCAGGGGTCCGCCGCCCGGTCAAAGTTGCCGCTGTCCTCCTCGGACTCGGTTTTCTCGCAGAAGCAGTAGTAGGCCGCGCCCTTCTCCACCAGGAGCTTGGCGTACTTCCCGTAGAGGTCCCGGCGCTCCGACTGGATATAGGGCCCCGTGGGGCCGCCTACGTCGGGGCCCTCGTCATGGGTCAGGCCGCACTCGGCCATGGTGCGGTAGATCACGTCCGTGGCGCCCTCCACCAGGCGGCCCTGGTCCGTGTCCTCAATGCGGAGGATAAAGGTGCCGTGGTGATGCCGGGCGATGAGCCAGGTGTACAGGGCGGTGCGGAGATTGCCCACATGCATGTAGCCCGTGGGAGAAGGGGCGAAGCGGGTGCGGACTGTCCCCTTGGGGATGCGGTCCTCCATGTCCTGGAAAAAGCGGCTGTCGGTCGCCATAGGTAAACCTCCATGTCAAGCCGGGGAAGCCCGGCGGGTTTGGTAATAAGACACTGCCATTATCCACGCTTTGGGAGAAAAAGTCAAGGGCGCCCCTTCCGGTTTCCCGTTCCTTTTTGCCAGATACGCTAAAAAAGCCGCCGCGCAAAGCCTTGGCTTTCAGTCCCTTCGTCACTTGCAAAGGGAAAGGGGGCTTGTTAGAATATTTGAGGGGCGGACAGGCTAAGCGGTCAAGCCCCTTCCCGATATTGAAAACTGATGATACTGATGATGAGGTGCGTATGTATCAAACCGTAATTTTCGACCTGGACGGGACCCTTTTGGACACCATCGAGGACCTGGCCGCCGCGGGGAACTGGGTCTGCCGCCGCAACGGCTGGCCGGAGCACTCCCTGGAGGCGTTCAAGGCCATGGTGGGCCACGGCATCCCCAACCTGGTTTCCAAATTTTCCCCCGAGGGCTGCAAGAGCCCCCTGATTCTGGTGAACACCCTCGCCCAGTTCAGTGAGTACTACGGGGAGCACAACATGGACGCCACCGCGCCCTATCCCGGCGTCCCGGAGCTTTTGGAGCGGCTGAAAGCCGCCGGAGTCCGGATGGCCGTCTACTCCAACAAGGCGGACAGCTTCAGCCGGGAGATCGTGGAGCACTACCTGCCCGGCTTTTTCCGGCTGGTCCGGGGAAAGGTGGACGGCGTGCCTGTGAAGCCGGACCCGGCGGGGCTTCGCGGCGTCATGAGGGAGCTGGGCGCGGAGCCGGAAACCACCCTCTTCGTGGGGGACAGCGCAACAGACATCCACACCGGCCATAACGCGGGATTGAAGGCCTGCGGGGTCACCTGGGGCTTCCGCCCCCGGGCCTCCCTGGAGGAGGCCGGGGCGGACCGTTTGGCGGACACCGTGGAGGAGCTGGAAGCCGCCGTTTTGGAGGGGCCATGGTCCTGAGCTTTGAACAGGCGGGGGACCTGCTGGACACGCTGGCGGAGTCCTTCCCGGAGGCCCTTTTCGACGGGCTCAACGGCGGCGTGAACTTCCAGGAGGAGGCCGTGCCGGACCAGGAGTTTCCCAAGGGGCAGGTATACATCCTGGGGGAGTATTGCGACGATCTGCTGGGACGGTATATCAACCTCTACTATGGCTCCTTCGCCGCCATGGCGGAAAACGAGGACTGGACCGAAGAGGACTGGGAGCAGGAGCTCCGGCAGACCCTCTCCCACGAGCTGACCCACCACATGGAGGGCCGGAGCGGCCTGCACGCCCTGGACGACAAGGACGAGGCGGAGATGGCCGCCTGGCAGGAGGAATACGGGGAGAGCGATTCCTGAAAAAACCGGAAGGGGAGGCCCCTTCCGGTTTTTTGCCGCTATTTCGTGGGAAAGCCAAACTGCTTTCGCATATCGAAGAGGAACCGCAGGAAGCTCTCCGGGTAGGGAATGAAGGCTCCCCGGCCCAGCATGTCCAAAATTTCCTCCAGAGAGGCCCAGCGGACGGCCTGCACCTCTTCTTCCTGGAGGGTCAGGCCCTCTATGGAGAGGTCCTTTGTGAGGATGTAAAAATCGTCAAAGCCGCCGTCGAAGTTCACCGTCACCGAGGGCCGGAGGCCGCTCAGGTCCAGGGAAACGCCCAGCTCCTCCCGGACTTCCCGCTCCGCCCCCCGGCGGCTGGTCTCCCCGGCGTCCACGCCGCCGCCTACGGACACGTCCCAGAGGTTCGGGAAGATGAATTTTGACCGGGTCCGCTGCTGGATCAGCAGCCGCCCCCGGCGGTCAAAGACGCAGACATGGACCACCAGCCGCAGCTCGCCGGGGCCCTTGGGGGCGCTTCGCTCCGCCGTCTTCCCCAGGGGGAGGCGGTTTTCATCGTATAAGTCTACCAGTTCCATAGCGCCCTCCCTTACTGCTTCGCCGCCGTCTTGTAGTCCCCGCCGGGGCGGTAGAAGGGGCAGGCGGTGTTGGTCCCCTTCATAAAGCGTTCCATCTCGTCCTCGTCCAGGTCCATGGTGCAGACGAAGGCTTCCAGCTCCTCGTCGTAGTCATAGCAGACACAGTCCTCGCAGATACTGCTCACGCGCATCACCTCTTAGAGGATGATAGCATAAATCCCGTCCACATCCAAGCGTTTTTTTATGACCAGCTCCTCCAAGACCTCCCGGCTCTCCGGCGGCGCGGCCCAGCACAGGCCGCATCCGGCGGTGACGCTCCTAGGCACGGGAATCAGCCGCCCGGGAAGGCCCGCCGCGCTGCAGGCGGCCTCCATGGCCATGGCCCCCGCCGTGGTGCGGAAGGTTACCACGTACTTCTCGGTTCTTTGCTTCATCCTTCCAGTGCCTCCCGGGCCAGGACCCGGACCGCCTCCGCGGCGGCGGCGGTCTCCTCCTCCGTGTTGAAGTACGACCAGGAGAACCGGACGGCCCCCTGCTCCTCCGTCCCCAGGGCACGGTGGAGCCGGGGGGCGCAGTGGGCCCCGGGGCGGGTGGCGATGCCAAAGCGCTCCGCCAGCTCGTCGGAGATTTCGGCGGAATCCAAATCCCCGATGTTCAGCGTCACGACAGGGGCCCGGACCGGGGCGGAGAAATCCCCGTAGACCGTTACCCCCGGCAGATCCCGGACCGCCTTGTAAAACCGGCGGGCCAGGGCGTCCTCATGGGCGTGGATGCGCGCAATGCCGGTTTCCGACAGGAAATCCAAGGCGGCGCTCAGCCCCGCCAGGCCGTGGCCGTTGAGGGTCCCGGCCTCTAATCGGGTGGGATACTCGCCGGGCTGGGCCTCGGAGTAGCTCTGTACCCCGGTGCCCCCCACGGTGAAGGGGCGGATCTCCAGCCCCTCCCGGAGGCACAGCCCCCCGGTGCCCTGGGGGCCCATCAGGCTCTTGTGGCCGGTAAAGCACACCACGTCAATGCCCATTGCCGCCAGGTCGATGGGGAGGACTCCCGCCGTCTGGGAGGCGTCCAGAATAAAAAGCAGGCCGTGTTCCCGGGCGAAGCGGCCCACCCGGGCGATATCCACCGCGTCCCCCGTCAGGTTGGAGGCGTGGGTGCAGACGATGGCCTTTGTTTCCGGACGGAGAAGGCGTTCAAACCCGCAGTAGTCCAGCCGCCCCCGGCTGTCCGCCGGGACGAAATCCACCGCCGCCCCCGCGTCCCGGAGGCGGTACAGGGGCCGGAGGACGGAATTGTGTTCCAGGTCCGTGGAAATCACATGGTCCACCGGCCCCAGCAGGCCGCAGACGGCGATGTTCAGCGCCTGGGTGGAATTTTGGGTGAAGCAGACATGGTCCGCCCGGGGACAGCCCAGCAGGGCGGCGATTTTTTCCCGGGTTTCGTAGATGGCCCGGGCGGCGGACAGGGCCCCCTGGTGCCCCCCCCGGCCGCAGTTTCCGTAGGAGGACAGGGCTTCCAGCACGGCTTGGGCCACGGCGGGGGGCTTGGTCCGGGTGGTGGCGGCGTTGTCCAGGTAGATCACGGCTTGACCACCTGGCCCGCCCCCGCCAGCTTCTCCACGATGGAGTACATATTGGTCACGCTCCCTACGGCCAGCTCCTCCGTCAGCCCATAGTGGTTCAGGCAGGTGCCGCAGGTAAGAATTTCCACCCCCTGGGCCTCCAGGCTTTTCAGGTCCTCCAGAGAGCCGGAGCCCTTACAGGTGAGATGGGCTCCGCCGTTATAAAAGAGCATGGTCTTCGGCAGCGCGGGAAGCTGGCCCACGGCGAAGAGGAAGCCCTTCATTAGCACCGCGCCCAGCTCGTCGCTGCCATGGCCCATGACGGCGCTGTCCACCGCCACCACCAGATCCCCCCTCTGGTCCGGGGCGCAGGACAGGGGCGGCTCCTCCAGGGGGGCCTCTCCGGCGGGGGCCGTCACCTCCATGGAGACTACAAATTCCTTCGCGCCCAGCTTCTCGGATTTGGCTTCCAGCTTGTGCCCGGCGGCCATCCGGGTCAGGTTCTGCACGGCGATTTCATTGTCCACATGGACCTCTAAAATCCCGGGCTCGGTCATCCCCCGCAGGGCCCGGGTGGCTTTTACCACCGGAATGGGGCACTGCTCGCCCACGGCGTTCACAACGATTTTTCCCATAGAGATACCTCCGTATGATGGTTGTCCCCTCCATTGTACCGCCGGAGGCGGCGGAAGGCAAGGGCTATTTTTTAGAAAGAATATCGCGGGATTTTGGGGAAACTTCTTGACAGGGCGGGAAGGGGACGGATACAATAGAAAAATCAGATTTTAAAAGATGCGAGGTCGTTTTATGAAAACACCCTTTGTCACAAAGGACCGGCTGGAGTCCATTGCCGCCCAATATCCCACGCCCTTCCACATCTACGACGAGAAGGGCATCCGGGAGAACGCCCGGCGGCTAAAGGCCGCTTTCGCCTGGAATCCCGGCTTCCGGGAGTACTTCGCCGTGAAGGCCACGCCGACCCCCGCCATTTTGAAAATCCTCCATGAGGAGGGCTGCGGCTGCGACTGCTCGTCCCTGGCGGAGCTGGCCCTGGCGGAGCGCTGCGGCGTCACCGGGGAGGCGGGGATTATGTTTTCCTCCAACAACACCACGGAAGAGGAGTTCCAAGCCGCCTGCCGCCTGGGGGGCGTTGTCAACCTGGACGACATCACCCTCATCGACACCCTGACGAAGGCTGTGGGGAAGGTGCCGGAGAAGATTTGCTGCCGCTACAACCCCGGCGGGGTCTTCACCCTGGGGGAGAGCCGGGACGGCGTGCAGGTGATGGACACCCCCGGCGACGCGAAGTACGGCATGACCCGGCCCCAGCTGGCGGAGGCGTTCCGGCGGCTGAGGGAGCTGGGGGCCAAGGAGTTCGGCATTCACGCCTTCCTGGCCTCCAACACGCTGTCCAACGACTATTACCCCGCCCTGGCCCGCATCCTCTTCCAATTGGCGGCGGAGCTCCAGGCGGAGACGGGGTGCCGGGTCACCTTCATCAACCTCTCCGGCGGCGTGGGGGTGCCCTACCGCCCGGAGGAGCCGGAAAACGACATTGCCGTTATTGGAGAGGGCGTGCGCAGGGCCTATGAGGAGATTCTGGTCCCCGCCGGGATGGACGGCGTGGCCCTGTACACGGAGCTGGGCCGCTACATGCTGGCCCCTTACGGGCACCTGGTCACCCGGGCCATTCATGAAAAGCACATTTACAAGGAGTATATCGGGGTGGACGCCTGTGCCTGCAACCTGATGCGCCCGGCCATGTACGGGGCCTACCACCATATCACGGTGATGGGGAAGGAGAACGCCCCCTGCGACCACAAATACGACGTGGCGGGAAGCCTCTGCGAGAACAACGACAAGTTTGCCGTGGACCGGATGCTGCCCAAGGTGGACCGGGGAGATCTGCTGGTGATCCACGACGCGGGGGCCCACGGGTTTTCCATGGGCTACAACTACAACGGCAAGCTCCGCTCGGCGGAGCTGCTCCTCCGGGAGGACGGCGGCGTGGACCTCATCCGCCGGGCGGAGACGCTGGAGGACTATTTCGCGACCTTGATTTGGTGAGAAAAACCGCCTGGGAAGCAGCTTCCCAGGCGGTTTCTTTGGCTTTAGAGTTTTCGGAGCGCGTCCACCAGGGCCGTCTTGCCCTCGGTTTTCTCGTCCTTCATCTTGATAACCCGGGCGGGGCTTCCCGCCACCACGGCGTTTTCCGGCACGTCCTCAATGACCACGGCCCCGGCGGCCACCACGGCGTTTTTGCCGATGCGGACCCCCTCAATGACCACGGCGTTCGCCCCTACCAGCACGCCGTCCTCCACGACGACGGGGGTGGCGGAAGCGGGCTCTACCACGCCGGCCAGCACGGCCCCCGCGCCGATGTGGCAGCGGGCCCCCACCGTGGCCCGTCCGCCCAGCACGGCCCCCATGTCGATCATGGTGCCCGGGCCTACCACCGCGCCGATGTTGATAACGGCCCCCATCATAATGACGGCCCCTTCGCCAATTTCCACCTTCTCCCGGATGATGGCGCCGGGCTCGATACGGGCTTTTACCCCCTTCAAATCCAGCAGGGGCACGCCGGAGTTCCGGCGGTCGTTCTCAATGACAAGGTCGGCGATCTTCTCCCGGCTGGCCTCCAGAATGGGGCCCAGCTCCGCCCAGTCGCCGAAGACGGTGAAGCTGTTTTGACCGCCGAAGACCTTGGCAGATCCAAAGTCCACGGGAGCGGTGGTGTTCACATAGAGCTTGACCGGGGTCTTCTTTTCCGAGTTCGCGATATAGTCGATGATCTCCTGTGCGTTCATAAAGAATCCTCCATAAAGACGCGGCTGCGCCGCCGCCGCAGGGGCTGGGTTAACCACTGCATGACGCAGCAAGATAACGTTCTTTTACGTTTCTTTCAAGAAAAGTGACTTACTCTCCAAACAGGATTTTTTGCAGGTCGTATACCCCGTTGGGCTTCCCCGGCAGCAGCCGGGCCATGTGCAGCGCGCCGTTGACGAAGATTTGACGGCTGGCGGCCCGGTGGGTGAACTCCAGCTCCTCGTCGGGGCCGAAGAAGTGGACGGTATGGGTCCCCGCCACGGTGCCGCCCCGGAGGGCGTGGACGCCGATTTCCTCCTTCCGCCGCTGGCCGGTGTTTCCCTCCCGGCCATAGACCGGGGTCAGGGCGCGGGCGGGGTCGATGGCCTCCAGCAGCAGCTTGGCGGTGCCGCTGGGAGCGTCGGCCTTCTGGTTGTGGTGGGTCTCCGTCAGCTCGATGTCAAAGTCCGGCTTCAACACCCCGGAGACTGCCGCCAGGGCCCGGTAGAGGACGGCCACGCCCAGGGAGTAGTTGGCGGACCAGAGCACCGGGGCAAACGCGCCCAGGCTCTCCAGCAGGGCGTGGTCCGTCTGGGAGAGGCCGGTGGTGCCGGAGAGCAGGGGCGTGCCGGTCCGGCGGACATAGGACGCCACCTCCGGCAGGGAGCCGGGCCGGGAGAAGTCGATGACCACGTCGGCCGCTTTTCCGAGCTTGCCCAGCTGGTCGATGTCGTTGATGTCAAAGGCGGCCTGAATCTCGTCTCCGGCGGCCTGGGCCGTCTCCCGGATGAGGGAACCCATTTTCCCCCGGCCGATCAAAATATAGTTCACAGCAGACCCGCCTCCTCCAGCATGGCCCGGAGGGCCGCCTGATGCTCGCCGCTCATCTCGCACAAGGGAAGGCGCATGGGGCCCGCGTTCAGGCCCATCATGTTCATGGCGGACTTGACGGGGATGGGGTTGACCTCCATGAAGAGGCCGTTCATCAGCTTCAGGTATTTCAGGTGGTTTTCCAGGGCCCGGGCCTGGTTTCCCCCGGCGTAGTCCGCCACAATCTGGCGGCACATGCCGGGCATCACGTTGGCGAAGACGGAGATGACGCCGCTTCCGCCGATGCTCATCAGGGGCAGGGTGATGTCGTCGTTGCCGGAGTAGAGGGCGAAGTCCGGCCCCACGCAGTGGGCGATCTTCATGGCGTAGGACATGTCCCCGCTGGCCTCCTTGATGCCGCAGATCTGGGGGTGCCTGCTGAGCGTTTCCACCACGGAGACGGGGATGGAGCAGCCTGTGCGGCCGGGCACGTTGTACAGAAGGCAGGGAATCTTTACCTTATCCGCCGTCTCGGCGAAGTGGCGGACCATGCCTTCGGGGTTGGCCTTGTTGTAGTAGGGGGCGATGAGCAGCAGGGCGTCGGCCCCCATGTCCTGGTACTCCACGCTCTTTTCAATTTGGGTGGCGGTGCAGTTGGAGCCGCTGCCCACGATGACGGGCACCCGGCCGTTTACCACCTTGACGGTGTGGGCCACCACGGAGGCGTCCTCCTCATGGCTCATGGTGGGGTACTCGCCGGTGGTGCCCAGGGTGAGGATGCCGTCGGTCCCGGCGGCGATCTGCCGCTCCAAAAGGTCGGTGAGCACGTCGAAGTTGACGCTTCCGTCCTGGCGGAAGGGGGTAATCATGGCGACGATGGAGCCGGTGGGGTTGTTGAATTTCATTTGAATGCCCTCCAGTTTTGTATAGAGTCGGGGATGGGAAATCGTATAAAAAAGCCGGTAGAGGCCGCGCTCCTACCGACAGGCTCCACGCCGAAAACGGCGGTTCTGTAAGCGGATAGCGCCCCCGCGGCTTTGAGCCGCGGACAGTCCCGGAGGTTTTTCCCCCGGGCCCATCCTCCGCCCACGCCTGGGCGGAAGATTCGGCGGAGCTGCCTCCCTCGCGTTCCCAGCCTGCCGGCTCCCGCGACCTCATCGTCTCCGCGCCTCTATCTCATTTTTGGCTATCATATCATCTTCCAAACCCGGTTGCAAGGGGAAAGGCGCAAAAAGTCCTTGTGGAAACCGACGAAAACGCCGCCGCCCCTTGCCGGGAAGCGCCGGAACGTGCTATATTGTGGTTTGCTGAATAAAACGCAAGGAGGCCCCGCTATGCAGCCTGTAGTTGAATACCGCCGCGCCCTGCACCGCATCCCCGAGCTGGACGACCGTCTGCCGGAGACCTGCGCCTACGTTCATTCCGCCCTGGCCAGCTTTGAGATGGAGGCGTTTTCTCCCATTCCCTCCAGCGTCTGCGCCTATCTGGACGCCGGGAAGGCCGAAACCGTGGCCTTTCGGGCGGACATGGACGCCCTGCCCGTTGAGGAGGCCACCGGCCTGGATTTCTCCTCTGAAAACTCCGGGGCCATGCACGCCTGCGGCCATGATGGGAACACCGCCATGGCCCTGGCCCTGGCGGAGTACGCCGCCGCCCGCCGGGCGGCGCTGCCCCGGAACGTCCTCTTTCTCTTCCAGCCCTCCGAGGAGACCACCGGTGGGGCGGAAAAGCTCTGTGATACCGGAATCCTGGAACGGTACCGTGCCGCCCGGGTCTTCGCCATGCACCTGTGGCCCAAGCTGGAGCAGGGACGGGTTTACTGCCGCCCCGGCCCCATCATGGCCCGGTCCAACGAGGTGACGGTGCGCCTCACCGGGAAGAGCGTCCACATCGGCAAGGCGGCGGAGGGCGTCGACGCCCTGGCGGCGGGGGCGGAGTACCTCCTGCGGGCCTATGAGATGGCAAAGGCCCTGCCGGGGGAGGAGCCGGTGGTGCTGCGCTTTGGAAAGATGGTCTCCGGCACGGTCCGCAACGCCGTCAGCGGCAGGACGGTGCTGGAGGGGAGCCTGCGCACCTTCCGGGACGAGACTCAGGCCCTCTGCCGCCAAAGGCTGGAGGAGATCGGCCGGGAGGTCGCGGCGGAAACCGGCTGCGGCGTAGAGGTTCATCTAAGCCAGGGCTACCCCGCCGTCTGGAACCACGAGGGGCTTTACGAGATGGTCCGCGCCGGGCTGGGGGAGCACGCCCCCTTGCCGCTGGCGGCCCCCACGCTGACGGCGGAGGACTTCTCCTTCTACCAGCGGCGGGTTCCGGGCCTGTTCTTCCTGCTGGGCGTGGGGGATACGCCGGAGCTTCACTCCCCCGAGTTCTGCTTCGACGATGAGACGGTCCTGCCCCGGGGCGTGGAGTTCCTGAAGCGGCTGCTCCTGCTGGAATGACGCAGGGGCCACTTGCAAATGGGAAAAAACGGGGTATAATAGAAAGGGAAACCATATTTTAGGAGGAACGCTCCTTATGCGAAGACCAAATGCCGTGCAGACCCTCGCCCTGGGCTTCGCCCTCCTGATTTTGACGGGGGCGTGCCTGCTGTCCCTGCCCATCGCCTCCCGAAGCGGGGAGAGCATCCCCTGGACCAGCGCCGTGTTTACCGCCGCGTCGGCCTCCTGCGTCACGGGGCTGACGGTGTACGACACCGCCACTCAGTTCAGCGCCTTCGGCCAGGCGGTCCTGCTGCTGCTCATCCAAATCGGGGGCCTGGGCTTTGTGACGGCCTCCCTCCCGGCGGCGCTGCTGGTCCGGCGGCGGGTGGGACTGCGGCAGCGGGCCCTGCTTCAAGACAGCGTGGGGGCTTTGCAGCTGGGGGGCGTTGTCCGCCTGGCCCGGCGGGCCCTGCTGGTGACGGTTTTCTGCGAGGGACTGGGAGCCATGTTGCTGGCCCTCTGGTTCTGCCCCCGGTACGGCTTGGGGAAGGGCCTTTGGATGGCGGTGTTTCACGCCGTCTCCGCCTTTTGCAACGCGGGCTTTGACCTTCTGGGCACCGGCGCGTCCATCACCACGGAGGCGGGGGAGCCCCTTTTAAACCTCGTGCTGATGGCTTTGATCATCTGCGGGGGCCTGGGCTTTCTGGTGTGGGACGACATCCTGACCCACGGGCGGCGCTTTCGCCGCTGGCGGCTTCACTCCAAAATCGCCTTTACGGTGACGCTGCTTCTCTTTGCCGGGGGCGGGATTGCCTTTTGGTTT
This sequence comes from Oscillospiraceae bacterium, assembly GCA_910574635.1. GTDB lineage: Bacteria > Bacillota > Clostridia > Oscillospirales > Oscillospiraceae > Oscillibacter. Next base: position 97,904 of record CAJTCG010000004.1, read on the forward strand.
TTGGAGGCGGACCACGCCTTCGCCGGGGCGGACGGCCCCACCCGGGCGCTGATGGCGGCGTTCCAGTCGGTGACGGCCCGGACGGCGGGCTTCGCCTCGGTGGACCAGTCCTCCCTGAGCCAGGGGGGCGTGCTTTTGATGCTGGCTTTGATGTTTGTGGGCGCGGCCTCCGGCTCTACGGGAGGCGGCGTAAAGGTGAACACCTTCGCGGTGCTGGCCCTGGGGGTCCGGGCCCGGATCTGGCGGCAGGGCGACGTGAACGTCTTCCGCCGCCGCCTGGACGAGGGGGACATCCACAAGGCCTACTCCACTGCCGGCATCTACCTTTTCGGGGCCCTGTGCGGCTGCATGGTGCTGTGCGTCCAGGGCGCGGGCCTGGTGGACGCGCTGTACGAGACTTTTTCCGCCATGAGCACCGTGGGCCTCAGCCGGAACCTGACGGGCTCGCTGCCGCTTCTTTCCAAGTGGACGGTGATTTTGATGATGTTCGCCGGACGGGTGGGCAGCATGTCCGTTGCCATGGCGGTGACAAAGGGGCGGGATGCCGGGAACGGCCTGCGCTATGTGCCGGAGAAGATTTTGATTGGTTGAGAGGGAGGACGGAGCATGAAATCCTTTTTGGTCATCGGCCTGGGCCGCTTCGGGCGGCACCTGACCCGGTATCTGCTGGAGCTGGGGAATGAGGTTATGGTGCTGGACAAGGACGAGGAGAAGGTGGCGAAGGTGGCGGGCATGGCCACCGCCGCCTGTGTGGGGGACTGCCAGGACGAGCAGGTGCTGGAGTCCCTGGGCGTGCGGAATTTCGACATCTGCTTCGTCTGCGTCCGGGACGATTTCCAGTGCTCGCTGGAGGCCACGGCGGCCCTGAAGGAGCTGGGGGCCCGGTTCGTGGTGGCCCGGGCGGACCAGGAGCGGCAGATTAAATTCCTGCGGAAGATCGGGGCGGACCATGTGGTCCACACGGAGATGGACATGGCCCGCCGGGCCGCCATCCGCTTCTCCGCCGAAAATGTCTTCGACTACTTTGAGCTGACGCCGAAATTCGCTATCTTCGAGCTGGAGATCCCCGAGGAGTGGGAGGGCCACACGGTAATGGAGCTGGAGGTCCGCCGGAAATACAACGTCAACATCCTGGGCGTGAAGAGCGGCGACGTGGTGGTCCCCCTGGTGGACCCCAACTACCGCTTCCGGGACGACGTCCACATCATTGTGGCCGGGGACAAGGAGGCGGGCATCCGCCTGATGAATTTACATTAAATTTCAACATAGAATTCGAGGTTTTGCGCATGCTGTTTCTGAGGTGATGTTTCATGTCAGAGGACAGGCGCGCAGTGAATAACCTTGACGACGGAAAGCCCTTTCTCCGGCTGGAGCCGGAAAAGAGGATCTGTCCCATTCAGGACCCGGATTCCATCTACAAGTACCCCTTGGCGACGTCCGAGGAGATGGGCTTCCGGGTGCTGGACAATTTTCCTGAGGAGCACATTCAGTAGCCGCGGAAAACGCGCCCCCTCCGGCCAACCCGGAGGGGGCGCGTTGGGAGCGTTACTTGCAGGAGGCCAGGTCCCGGAGGAAGTCCTCCACCGCCTGTTCCGGCGTGGCCCAGCTGGCTACCAGGCGGATCATGGTGTGCCCCGCGTCCACGGCGTGGTCCACCTCGAACTCATAGCCCATATCCTGGAGCTTCGTGACCGCTTCGTTGGGCAGGACGGGAAACTGCTGGTTGGAGGGGGACTCCACCGGCAGGGGATAGCCCAGGGCGGCCACCCCGTCCCGGAGGCGGAGGGCCAGGGCGTTGGCATGGCGGGCGGCCTCCAGATAGGTTTCATCCTCCAGCAGGGCCTGGAACTGGACCCCCAGCAAACGGCCCTTGGCCAGCATGGCCCCCCGGCGCTTCATGTGCCAGCGGAAGTCCGGACGGGGCTTGGCGAAGACCAGGGCCTCGCCGAAGAGGGCGCCGTTTTTGGTGCCGCCGATGTAAAACGCGTCGGTAAGGGCCGCGTAATCCGGGAGGGTCAGGTCCCCGCAGGCCAGGGCGGGCCCCAGCCGGGCCCCGTCCAGGAAGAGGAGGAGGCCGTGCTTGCCGCAGCACTGCCGGAGGGCCTGGAGCTCCGCCTTGGAGTAGACGGTTCCGATCTCCGTGGTGTTGGAGACATAGACCATGGCGGGCTTTACCTGGTGCTCGTCGCTGTGGAGCTCCGGCACGGACTCGATCATAGCGGGGGTCAGCTTCCCGTCGGGGCTGGGGACGGCGATGACCTTGTGGCCCGTGCCCTCGATGGCCCCGGTTTCATGGACGTTGACGTGGCCCGTGTGGGCGGAGATCACCGCCTCATAGGGCTTCAGCATGGACTCAATCACCAGCAGGTTTGTCTGGGTGCCCCCCACCAGGAAGTGGACGTCCGCGTCCGGCGCGGCGCAGAGGGAGCGGATGAGGTCCCGCGTTTTTTGGCAGAGGGGGTCCAGGCCGTAGCCCCGGGTCTGCTGGAAATTGGTCTCGGTGAGGGCCTTTAACACCTTGGGGTGGGCCCCCTCGCTGTAGTCGTTTCGGAAACTGTACATGGCGAACCTCCAGAAAGTAACAACCGCAGGGAAGAACTGTTACGGAATGTTACAGATTTGATGTTGAAATTATAGCGCGAATCCTGTATAAAAACAAGGAACAGAACGAGAAAATTTTCCCGGCAGTCCGGGAACTGGGAGCGGGAGGAGATTCGTTTGAAGAAGAGAGCGGTATGGATTCTGGCGGCTCTGCTGCTGCTGGCTTCCGGCTGCGGCAGGCAGCGGGAAGAAGGCGGGACGGAGGAGCCGGATGTTGCCCTGAACACCCTGTACGCCGGGATGGAGGAGTCCTGCGGCTGGGAAGAGGGTTACATGGCGGACGTGGAGGGGGAGCTGCTGGAGGGCTATTACCCCGGCCTTTCCGAAATCCCCGCGAAGCAGCTGGTTGTCAAGATCCCGGCCATGAGCTCCGACGTGAATGAGATTGTGCTGATGCAGGGGGAGACGGAGGAGGACGCGGAGTCCGCCGCCGCCATCCTCCAGGCCCGAATCGACGCCCAGGCGGAGGGCGGGGCCTGGTATCCCGAGAGCCTGGAGGCCTGGAAGGCGGCCAAGGTGCTGCGGGAGGGGACCTACGTGGCCCTGATTGCCTCCGGGGCGCATCAGGAGGCTTTAGAGGAGCAGTTCCGCCTCCAATTCCAATCCAAGGAGTAGGCCATGGTTTTCAGCAGCCTGACGTTTTTGTTCGGATATCTGCCGCTGACGCTGGCGCTGTACTTTCTTACGCCGCTTCGGCGGCGTAATTTTGTGCTGCTTTTGGCCAGCCTTTTTTTCTACGGCTGGGGAGAGCCGGTGTACGTGGGGGTTATGTTCCTCTCCATCTTCATCGACTACACCCACGGCCTCCTGGTGGAGCGGTTCCGGCAGCGGGACCGGCTGGCCCGTTGGTTCGTGGGGCAGTCGGTGGTGTTCAACCTTCTGCTCCTGGGCTTTTTCAAGTACTGGGACTTCCTGGCGGCGAATCTGTCCCTGCTTCCCGGAGTGTCCATTCCTCAGCTGGGACTGCCCCTGCCCCTGGGCATTTCCTTCTTCACCTTCCAGACCATGAGCTACACCATCGACGTCTACCGCCGGGACGCGCCGGTCCAGCGGAACATCATCGGCTTCGGGGCCTACGTGACGCTGTTTCCCCAGCTCATCGCCGGGCCCATCGTGAAGTACAAGACCGTGGCGGCGGAGCTGGTTCACCGGACCGTCACGTCCCGGGACTTCGCCGAAGGAGCCTGCCGCTTTACCGCGGGCCTTGCCAAGAAGGTGCTGCTGGCCAACGCCGCCGGGGCCCTGTGGGAGAGCTGCCAGGCCTCTCAAAACGCCGGGGCGCTGACGGTTGCGGGGGGCTGGACGGGGCTGTTCGCCTTCGGCCTTCAGATTTACTTTGACTTTTCCGGCTACTCCGACATGGCCATCGGCCTGGGGCGGATTCTGGGCTTCCGGTTTGACGAGAACTTTGACCACCCCTATCTCTCCACCTCTGTGGGGGAGTTCTGGCGGCGTTGGCACATGTCCCTGACCTCCTGGTTTCGGGAGTACCTGTACTTCCCCCTGGGGGGCAGCCGGGCGGGGAGCGCCAAGACCCTTCGGAACCTGCTCATTGTCTGGTTCTGCACCGGCTTCTGGCACGGGGCCAGCTGGAACTTTGTCCTGTGGGGCTTGTATTTCGGCCTGTGGCTGATTCTGGAGCGGTTCGTCTTCCGGGACCTCCTCACCCGGACGCCGGTCCTGGTGAAGCGGTTCTATACGCTGCTGGTGGTCTTCGTGGGCTGGGGCATCTTCGCCATGGAGGACCTGGGCGTCTGCGGACGGTATCTGGCGGTGTGCTTTGGGGGAGGGCCCCTCTGGTCCGCCCCGGACGGGTACCGTTTGCGGAGCTGGGCCCTGATTCTGCTCCTGCTGGCCCTGGGCTCCACCACCCTGGCGGCGGACCTTTGGAAGAAGATCCCGGAGCGGGGGAGGAAGGTCCTGGCCCCGGTGCTGATGGCCCTGGGGCTGGTTGTCTCCACCGCTTATCTGGTGGACGGCAGCTACAATCCCTTCTTGTATTTCCGGTTTTAAGGAGGCGGTGAGATGACAACAAGATACAGCCGCTTCCTGTCGGCCTTTTTCTGCGTGTTTCTGGGGGGGCTGCTTGTCTGGCACCTCCTCCTGCCGGACCGGGACCGCTCCGACGTGGAGAACCGGACCCTGGCCCAGTTCCCGGAATTCTCCTGGGAGGACTTGAAGGACGGCAGCTTTACCAAGGGCGTGGAGGAGTACTTCGCGGACCAGTTCCCCCTCCGGGACCAATGGACGGGTCTCAAGGCCCGGACGGAGCAAGTCCTGGGCAAGCGGGAGTTCAACGGAGTCTACCTCTGCGGCGATGCCCTGATCGCCAAGGTGGAGCCGCCCAAGGACGGCCTGGAGGAGAAGAACCTGAGCTACGTTTCCCGCCTGGCGGAGCGGACGGAGCTTCCGGTGTACCTGGGCCTGATCCCCTCGGCGGCGGAAATCTGGCGGGACCGCCTGCCCAGGGGGGCGGAGAGCTGGGACCAGGCGGCTTTCATCGCCCGGGCGGCGGAGCTGGAGGGCGTGGAGCCTATTGATTTCCTGACGGCCCTCCGGGACCATGCCGGGGAGAGGACCTGGGAGGGGATTTTTTACCGCACGGACCATCACTGGACCACCCTGGGGGCCTATTACGGCCACGCCGCGTTGATGGAGGCCCTGGGCCGGGGGGAAGAGGTCCCGGAGCCGGAGGCGGTGAAGGCGCGGGACCTCCCGGTTTCCAACGGGTTCCAGGGGACCCTGTATTCCCAGTCCGGCATTCACTGGCTGGAGCCGGACAGCATCGAGTTCTGGGTGGAGGAAAGCGGCCTGACGGTCACCTCCTGGCGGGACGGCACGCCGAAGGAGGCGGGACTGTATGACTACGACTATCTGGGGAAGAAGGATAAATACTCCGCCTTTCTGGGGGGCAACCAGCCGCTTTGCGTCGTGAAGAACCCGGAAGGGAAGGGGAAGCTGCTGGTGATCCGGGATTCCTACGCGGATTCCCTGGCTCCCTTCCTGGCCCTGCACTTTGAGGAGGTCCACCTGCTGGACCCCCGGTATTACCGCTATTCCGCCGCGAAGTACGCGGAGGACAACGGGCTGGACGCCATCGCGGTGGTCTACAGCGTGCCCAACTTCATCACGGACCGGAACCTGGTCCTGCTGACGCAGTCATGAATTGCCCGCCGAAAGTCTTTTCGGCGGGCTTGCTTTTGCCCGCCTCTGCGGGTATAATAAACGCCATAAAAATGAAAAGGGGAAGCGCTATGAATACTGCCACCCGCATCGAGCACGATACTATGGGGGAAATCGCCGTCCCGGCGGAGCGCCATTGGGGCGCCCAGACCCAGCGAAGCCTGGAGAATTTTAAAATCGGCGGCCAGCGCCAGCCCAGGGAGATCATCACAGCCTTCGCTTACTTAAAGGAGGCCTGCGCCAAGGCCAACGCCGCCGTGGGCAAGCTGACGGCGGAACAGGCCGCCGCCATTGCCGCCGCCTGTGAGGAGATCCGGGCGGGGAAGTGGGACGGGGAGTTCCCCCTTGTCGTCTGGCAGACGGGCAGCGGCACCCAGACGAATATGAACGTCAACGAGGTCATCGCCCACCTGGCGGCGGACCGGGGCGTAAAGCTCCACCCCAACGACCATGTGAACGCCTCCCAGTCCTCCAACGACACCTATCCCTCCGCCCTCCACATCGCGGCGGCGATGTCCGTTGCGAACCAGGTCCTCCCGGCGGCGGAGCGGCTGGCGGGGGCCTTCGGCAGGCTGGAAGCGGCTTACCCGGACCTGATCCGCATTGGCCGGACCCACCTCCAGGACGCCACGCCCCTGCGCTTCGCCCAGGAGGTTTCCGGCTGGCGGGAGCTGGTGGAGGCCCCCTGCCGGATGCTCCGGGCAGCCCTGGAGGAGCTGAGCCGCCTGGCCATCGGCGGCACCGCCGTGGGCACCGGGCTCAACGCCCCCAAGGGCTATGACGAGCTGGTCTGTAAAGAGCTGCGGGCCCTGACGGACCTGGACTTCCGGCCGGACCCGAATAAATTCCACGCGCTCACCAGCAAGGACGCCCTGGTCTTTGCCCACGGGGCCTTAAAAGCCCTGGCGGCGAATCTGATGAAGATTGCCAACGACATCCGCTGGCAGGCCAGCGGGCCCCGCTGCGGCATGGGAGAGCTCCACATCCCGGAGAACGAGCCCGGCAGCTCCATCATGCCCGGCAAGGTGAACCCCACCCAGTGCGAGGCGGTCACCATGGCGGCGGTGCAGGTGATGGGAAACGACGCGGCCATCGGCTTTGCCGCCAGCCAGGGAAATTTCCAGCTGAACGTCTTTCTGCCCGTGTCTGCCTATAACTTCCAGCTCTCCGCCCGGCTGCTGGCGGACGCCATGGAGTCCTTCCGGGTCCACTGCGTAGAGGGGATCACCCCCAACGTGGAGCGGATGGAGGAGAACCTGAACAACTCGCTGATGCTGGTCACCTGCCTGACGCCGGAAATCGGCTATGAAAAGGCGGCGGAGTGCGCCAAGAAAGCCCTTCACGACGGCACGACCCTGAAAGAGGCGGTCCTCTCCCTGGGCCTCCTGACGGCGGAGGCGTTCGACGAGACGGTGAAGCCGGAAAAGATGGTATAAACAATCCGCCGGGCGGCGGGGCATGTTTGTGTAAATCGGAGAATCTATTATACTACCGAATTAGCGCTTTACTATGCTAAAAAATCGGAGTATACTGTAATCCATCACCGGGGCCCTGCCCCGCAAGGAGGAACCCCATGGAATTGGATTTGAATATGCTGCGGCCCCAGGAGCGGCTGTCCCTCCGGCTCCGCCTGCTCTATGAGGAGGCGGGCTTCCGCCAGTACCGCATGGGCCGCTTTGAGGAGTACGGCCTCTACCAGCAGAACCGCCGCTTCCTGGCCTCGGATCAGGTGATCACCTTTACAGACCTGGACGGGCGGCTGCTGGCGCTGAAGCCGGACGTCACCCTCTCCATCGCCAAGAACGCCCAGTTTGAGGAAGGGGGCTGCGGGCGGTTCTACTACTCCGAAAACGTCTACCGCCCCAGCCAGGAGAGCCACACCTTCCAGGAGATCAGCCAGATGGGCCTGGAGTGCATCGGCGCGGTGGACGACGGCATCACCGCCCAGGCGGTGTCCCTGGCGGGGAAGAGCCTGGCCCTGACGGGCCGGGACTTCGTGCTGGAGGCCAGCCACATGGGCTTTGTGGCGGGGCTGCTGGACGCGGTGGGCGCGCCGGAGGCCGCCCGGCCCTGGCTGCTCAGCTGTATCCGGGACCGGAACCTCCACGAGCTGCGCTCCGCCGCGGAGGAAGCGGGCCTTTCCCGCCAGGGGACCGACGCCCTCTGCCGCCTGGACGCGCTGGCGGGAGACTGGGAGGCGGTGCTGGCCCAGGCGGAGCCTATCGCCCTCAACGCCGGAATGGGAGCGGCCCTGGCGGAGCTGCGGACCCTGTGCGCCGCCCTGGAGGCCCAGGGGCAGAGCCTGAGGCTGGATCTGTCCCTGGTGAACGACATGGAGTATTACAACGGCCTGGTGCTTCAAGGCTACGTGGCGGGCCTGCCCCGGGCGGTGCTCAAGGGCGGGCGCTACGACCCCCTGGCGGAGCAGTTCCGCCCCGGAGCCAAGGCGGTGGGCTTCGCCCTGTACCTGGACGAGCTGGAACGGCTAAGCGAAGCCGCCCCCCCGGAGGGGGAGAAAACTATGCTGAACATCGCCCTGCCCAAGGGCCGCCTGGGGGATAAGGTTTACAATCTCCTGGCGGAGGTGGGCTGCGGCTGCCCCGAGGACTACAACGAGAGCCGGAAGCTGGTGGTGGAAAACCGGGAGGCGGGCATCCGCTACTTCCTGGTAAAGCCCAGCGACGTGGCCATCTACGTGGAGCACGGCGCGGCGGACGCCGGCATCGTGGGCAAGGACATCCTGGCCGAGTCCGGGGCGGACGTGTACGAGCTGCTGGACACGGGCCTTGGGAAGTGCCGCATGTGCGTGGCGGGGCCGGAGGACTTCACCGACGACCCGGGCCGGACCCTCCGGGTGGCGACGAAGTTCGTGAACATCGCGAAAGCCTACTACGCCGCCCAGGGCCGGGATATTGATATCATCAAGCTGAACGGCTCCATTGAGCTGGCCCCGCTTCTGGGCCTCAGCGACGTGATTGTGGACATCGTGGAGACGGGGACCACCCTGCGGGAGAACCATTTGAAGGTGCTGACGGAGTTTATGCCCATCTCCGCCCGGTTTGTGGCCAACCGGGCCGGCTTCCAGTTCAAGCGCCGGGAGATCGAAACTTTGCTGGCGAAGCTGACGGAGGTGACGGGGGCATGATGCGGATTCTGGATTTCGACAGCCTCTCGCCGGAGGAGTTTTTGAACCGGGACATCCAGGCGGAGGAGGATGTGTCCGCCGCCGTGGACGAAATCATCCGGGAGGTCCGCCGCCGGGGCGACGAGGCCCTGCGGGACTACACCCGCCGTTTTGACGGCGCGGAGATCCAGGACCTGTGGGTGAGCGCGGAGGAGTTCAACGCCGCCCGAAGAGCCGTGGCCCCCTTTTTTCTGGAGACGCTGAAGGAGGCGGCGGAGAATATCCGGCGCTTCCATGAGCGGCAGAGGCACAACGACTTCGTTCTCACGGACCGGAGCGGGATCGTCATGGGCCAGCGGTGGACGCCCATTGAACGGGTGGGCGTCTGCGTGCCCCGGAGCCCGGAGGCGTTCCCCTCCACCATTTTGATGAATGTCATTCCCGCCCAGATCGCCGGGGTGCAGGACATTGTCCTGGTAATGCCTCCCCGGCCGGACGGCACAGTCAGCCCCGAGGCCCTGATGGCGGCGGAGCTGGCGGAGGTGACGGACGTGTTCAAAATCGGCGGGGCCCAGGCGGTGGCGGCCCTGGCCTATGGGACGGAAACCGTGCCCCGAGTGGACAAGATCGTGGGCCCCGGCGGCGTGTTCGTGGCCACGGCGAAACGGAAGGTCTTTGGCCGGGTGGCCATCGACATGATTGCCGGGCCCAGCGAGATTCTGGTGCTGGCGGACGGGAAGTCGAACCCCAAATGGGTCGCGGCGGACCTGCTGAGCCAGGCGGAGCACGACGTGCTGTCCTCCGCCGTGCTGGTGACGGACAGCCGGGAACTGGCAGTAAGCGTACAGGCCGAGGTGGAGGCCCAGCTGGAGTCCCTGCCCCGGAAGGACATTGCCCGCCGGTCCATTGCGGACAACGGAAAAATCATCGTCACGGACAGCCTGGACAAGGCTGTGGAGGCGGCGAACCGCATTGCCCCGGAGCACCTGGAGCTCTGCGTGGACGAGCCCTTCGCCCTGCTGCCCCGGATCAAAAACGCCGGGAGCGTTTTCCTGGGCCGCTCCACGCCGGAGGCCCTGGGGGACTATTTCGCGGGGCCGAACCACACCCTGCCCACCTCCGGCACCGCCCGGTTTTCCAGCCCCCTGGGGGTGGACGACTTCATGAAGCGCTCCAGCTTCCTCAGCTATGACCAGGCGGCGCTGAACGCCTGCGGGGACAGGATTGCGGATTTCGCCCGGCGGGAGGGGCTGGAAGGGCACGCCCGTTCGGCGGAGAGCCGGAAAAAATCTGAATGAAAGCGGTGGTTTTATGAGCCGGTTTTTATCTCCCGAGGCCCTGCGCTGCGCCCCCTACACCCCCGGCGAGCAGCCCCGGGATCAAAAATACATCAAGCTGAACACCAACGAGAGCCCCTTTCCGCCCTCGCCCAAGGTCCTGGAGGCCTTGAGCCGGGCGGAGGCGGAAAAGCTCTATCTCTACTCCGACCCCACCTGCGCCGCCCTGAACGCCGCCATTGCCCGGCGGTACGGCCTGTCCCCGGAAAACGTGATTTCCGGCAACGGTTCCGACGAGATTCTGGCCTTTGCCTTCCGGGCCTTCTGCGGGGAGGGGAAGGGAGCGGCCTTCGCCGACATTACCTACGGCTTTTATGAGGCCCAGGCGGCCCTGTTCGGCCTGGAGGCCCGGCGGGTCCCCCTGCGGGAGGACTTCTCCTTGAAGGTGGAGGACTACCTGGATTTTCCCGGCACGGTGGTCCTCGCCAACCCCAACGCCCCCACGGGCATGACGGTCCCGGCCTCCGACATCCGGCGGCTGCTGGAAAAGGACCCGGACCGGGTGGTCGTGGTGGACGAGGCGTATGTAGACTTCGGGGCGGAGAGCTGCGTGCCTCTGGTCCGGGAGTACGAAAACCTCCTGGTGACCCAAACCATGTCCAAGAGCCGCTCCCTGGCGGGGGGCCGGATTGGCTTTGCCCTGGGCTCTCCGGAGCTTATCGCGGATCTGAACCGGGTGAAGTACAGCTTCAACCCCTACAACGTCAATCGCCTGTCCCTGCTGGCGGGAGCCGCCGCCATGGAGGACGAGGACTATTTCCAATCCTGCTGCCGGGCCGTCCGGGAAAACCGGGCCTGGACCGCCGGGGCGCTGGAGGAGCGGGGCTTCACGGTTCTGCCCTCCTCCGCAAACTTTCTCTTCGCCAAATCGGGCCGCCTCCCCGGCGGGGAGCTGTACCGGAGATTAAAGGAAGCCGGCATTCTGGTCCGCTGGTTTGACAAGGACCGCATCCGGGACTTTGTCCGCGTCACCATCGGCTCCCGGGAGCAGATGGAGGCGCTGATAGAGCAAATCGACCGGCTACCGGCCGGAGGATAAGGAGGGAAGCGCTATGCGCACCGCAAGCATTCAACGGGACACCCGGGAGACTCAAATCAAGCTCTCCTTGAACCTGGACGGCACCGGGAAGGCGGAAATTTCCACCGGCTGCGGCTTTCTGGACCACATGCTGGAGCTTTTCGCCCGGCACGGGGACTTCGACCTTTCCGTTGCCTGCCGCGGAGACACCCAGGTGGATTATCACCACTCCGTGGAGGACGTGGGCATCTGCCTGGGCAGGGCGTTTCAGGAGGCTTTGGGGGACAAGCGGGGCATTGTCCGCTACGGACAGTTTTTGCTTCCCATGGACGAGACTCTGGTTCTCTGCGCCTGTGACCTCAGCGGCCGGGATTACCTGGGCTGGGCGGTGGATCTGCCCGCCGCCAAGGTGGGGGCCTTCGACACGGAGCTGGCTCAGGAGTTTTGGCTGGGCTTTGTGCGGAACTGCCCCGGCTCCCTCCACATCCGCCGGATGGCGGGGGAGAATACCCACCACATCCTGGAGGCCGTCTTCAAGGGCATGGGCCGGACGCTGAAAGAGGCCGTGTCCCTGGACCCCAAGCACATGGACGAGATTCCCAGCACGAAAGGGGTGCTGTGATGACCGCCATCGTGGACTACGGCGTGGGGAATCTCTTCTCCCTGCAATCCAGCCTCCGCTCCCTGGGGGTGGAAGCGGAGGTCACCGGCGAAGCGGAGCGCCTCCGGGCGGCGGACCGGATTATCCTGCCCGGCGTGGGGGCCTTTGGGGACGCCCGGGCCAAGCTGGATGAGACGGGGCTGGTTCCGGTTCTTCTGGAGGAGGCGGGACGCAAGCCCCTGCTTGGCATCTGCCTGGGGATGCAGCTCCTTTTTGACCGGAGCTTTGAGTACGGCGAGCACCCCGGCCTGGGCCTGGTTCCCGGCGAGGTGGCCTTTCTGGGGGAGGATTTGGCGGACAAGTCGCTGAAGGTCCCTCACATGGGCTGGAACAGCCTGGAAATTGTAAAAGGCGACCCGCTGTTCAAGTATTTCGAGAATGGTGAATATGTTTACTATGTCCACAGCTTCTACGCCCGCGGCTGCCGGGAGAGCACCCTGGGGGCCTCCCGATACGGAAACGTGGCCGTCACCGGCGCGGTCCGCCGGGGGAACGTCTGGGGGACCCAGTTCCACCCGGAGAAGTCCGGAGACGCGGGGCTGCGGCTGCTGCGGGCCTTTGCGGAGCTGTGAAAGGGGGGAATGGTATGCGAAGAGCGGACCGGGAGGTTACGGACCCTGTAAAAATCCGGGAAATTATAACCTCTTGTGATTGCTGCCGCCTGGGGCTGTGCGACGGGGAACGGGCCTACGTGGTCCCCCTGGACTTCGGCCTGGAGGAGCGAGACGGGCGTTATGCCTTCTATTTCCACGGCGCGAAAGAGGGCCGGAAGATGGACCTCATCCGCCGGACCGGCTGGGCCGCCTTTGAAATGGACACGGGACACGAGTGGGTCATAAGCCAGCGGGCCCAGGAGACCACCTCCCGCTTCCGGTGCGTCATGGGCGGCGGCCCGGTGACGGTGCTGGAAACGGCGGAGGAAAAACGGGCGGGCCTCCTGGCCATTTTGGCCCATGTCACCGGGCGGGAGCAATGGGACATCGGCGCGGCGGCCCTGGAAAACACCCAGGTGTTCCGCCTGGACGCGGAGGAGCTGACCTGCAAGGTCCACCCGTGAGAAAGGAGCAAAACCATGCAGATTTTTCCAGCTATTGACCTCCGGGGCGGGCAGGTGGTCCGCCTTTGCCAGGGGGATTACGACCGGGAGACCGTCTACGGCACCGACCCCTGCGCCCAGGCCCGGGAATTCATTTCCGCCGGGGCCCGATACCTCCATGTGGTGGATTTGGACGGCGCCCGGGACGGGACCCTGGCCAACTTCGACAGCATCGCCGCCATCGCGAAGCAGGGCGGGCTGACCATCGAGGTGGGCGGCGGCATCCGCACGGAGGAGCGCGTCCGCCGGTATCTGGACCTGGGGGTGGGCCGGTGTATCCTGGGCACCATCGCCGTGAAGGACTTTGACTTTACCGCCCGCATGGCTCAAACCTATGGGGACCAAATTGCCGTCGGCGTGGACGCCCGGGACGGCTATGTGGCCGTCAACGGCTGGAAGGAGCTTTCCCGGGAAAAGGGGGTGGACTTCTGCCGCCGCCTCCGGGACGCGGGGGTGCGGACCGTCATCTACACCGACATCAGCCGGGACGGCGCGGGCAGGGGGACCAACCTGGAGCTTTACGAGGAGCTGGTCCAAATCGAGGGCCTGGATGTCACCGCCTCCGGCGGCGTCGGCACCCTGGAGGAGCTGCGGCGGCTGGAGGAAATGGGAATCCGCGCGGCCATCCTGGGCAAGGCCCTGTACGACGGGCGGCTGGACCTGCGGACCGTCGTGGAGGAGGTGGGGGCGTGTTAGCCAAGCGGATCATCCCCTGCCTGGACGTGCGGGACGGACGGGTGGTGAAGGGGACCAACTTCGAAGGGCTCCGGGACATGGCGGACCCGGTGGAGCTGGCCCGGTTCTACAACGACTCCGGGGCCGACGAGCTGGTGTTCTATGACATCACCGCCTCCGCCGAGGGGCGGGGGCTGTTTACGGACATCCTCCGCCGGGTGGCCTCCGAGATCTTCATTCCCCTCACCGTGGGGGGCGGCATCCGGGGGCTGGAGGATTTCGACCGGGTGCTGAAATGCGGCGCGGACAAGGTCAGCGTCAACTCCGGGGCCATCGCGGACCCCTCCATCATCGCCGCGGCGGCGAAACGCTACGGGGATCAGTGCGTGGTCCTCAGCATGGACGTGAAGCGGGTGGACGGGACCTTCCGCCTCTTCGCCAAAGGGGGCCGGGAGGATACCGGCATCGACGCTATGGAATGGGCCGTCCGGGGCGTGGGAGACGGCGCGGGGGAAATCGTGCTGAACTCCATCGACACCGACGGGGTGAAGGGCGGCTTTGATTTGGAGATGCTGGACGCCCTGGCGGCCCGGGTGCATGTGCCCATCGTCGCCAGCGGCGGGGCGGGGAGCAGGGAGCACTTCGCGGAGCTCTTCACCCATTCCGGCGTGGACGCGGGGCTGGCGGCTTCCATTTTTCACACAAAGCAAGTGGACATCAAGGACCTGAAACGCTTTCTCCGCGGCAGAGGCGTGGAGATGCGGCTATAAAAATTTGGGGAAGGAGCTTATAAAATGGACAGTGAGATTCGCTGGTGGTTTCCAGGGTTCGAGGCGGGGCTGGCGGCCCTGCCGAAGGAGGAGCGGGGAACGCTGCTTCGCAGCTGTGCGGAAAACTGCCTTCAGATGGGGATGCTGGATTTTTACCGGGGGGTGCATGAGCGCACCGGCGGGGAGATTGACGCGTTTTTCCAGGCCCTGGGAGAGATGGGGGGCCTGGGTACGGAGATCGTACGGCCGGGGAAGGAGTTCTGGCTGATTTTCCACCAGTGCACCTGCTCCCTCCACACCCAGGGCTACATCAATTCCTGTCTGCTGTGCGAGTGCTCCCGTCAGAGCGTGCTGCACATTCTCCGGGAGCTGTGGCCGGAGCGGAGCTTTATTGTGGACCCGGAGGGCACCATTCTGAACGGCGCCCAGGACTGCCGGTTCCACATCATAGAGCGGGAGGAGGCGTGACTTGGATTTGAAGTTTGACGAGCGGGGCCTGATTCCCGCCATTGTCCAGGACCACTACACCAAGGAGGTCCTGACCCTGGCCTACATGAACGCCGAGAGCCTGGCCATCACCATTGACGAGCGGCGCACCTGTTTCTGGAGCCGGAGCCGCCGGGAGCTCTGGCGGAAGGGGGAGACCAGCGGGAACCGCCAGCATGTGGTCTCCATCACCGCCGACTGCGACGGCGACGCCCTGGTGGTGGAGGTGGTGAAGGACGGCCCCGCCTGCCACACCGGGGCGGAGAGCTGCTTTTTCAACGAGCTCTACCTCTCCGACGAGCTGAAGCGGTTCAGCTATGAGGGCCTGTACCGCCTCATTGCCGGGCGGAAGACCAGCCCCAAGGAGGGAAGCTACACCACCTATCTGTTTGAAAAGGGCTTGGATAAGATCCTCAAGAAAGTGGGAGAGGAGTGCACCGAGGTCATCATCGCCGGGCGGAAGGAAGACAAGGAGGAAACGGTCTATGAGATCGCCGATCTCTGCTACCATGTGATGGTGCTGATGGTCCAGATGGGCATTACCGTGGAAGACGTCACCCGGGAGCTGGAAAAACGCCATGTGGTGGACCACAAGGTAAAGCAGGAACGGATGCAATGAGAGGGGCCTTCTGTTCGGTGCACACCCACTCCACGATGTGCGATGGAAAGAACACCCTGGAGGAGATGGCCCGGGCGGCGTTTGAGGCCGGGGCGGTCTCCTTCGGGGCCTCGGGCCACAGCCACACGCCCCTGCCGGAGGACGAGGGCGAGGTTCTTCCGGCGGACATGACGGCCTACCGGGCGGAAGTCCTCCGCCTCCGGGAGGAATATGCCGGGCGGATGGACGTGCTGCTGGGCATTGAGCTGGATAACCTGGCCGATGTGACGGCGGAGGGCTTTGACTACTGGATCGGCAGCGCCCACCATATGCGGGACCGGGAGGGCGGCTGGCACGCGGTGGACTGGGACCGGGAGACGCTGGAGCGGTGCTTCCGGGAGGACTTTTCGGGTCGGTCCCGGATGATGGCGGAGTCTTATTATGACGAGGTCCGCCGCATGGCGGAGCGGAAGCCCGACATCCTGGGCCATGTGGACCTGATTGCCAAGTTCAACGAGGCCGGGCGCTTTTTCGATGAGACGGACCCCGCCTATCAAGCCGCCGCCCTGGAGGCCCTCCACGCCGCGGACCCAAAAGAGACGCTGCTGGAGATCAACACCGGGGCCATGTCCCGGGGTTATCGGAGCGTCCCCTATCCGGCCCTGTTCCTTTTGAAGGAATGGCGGGCCATGGGCGGAAAAATCATCCTCACCGCCGACGCCCACAGCGCGGACGCCATCGTCTATGGCTACGCCCAGGCGGCGGAGCTTGGAAGGGCGGCGGGCTTTGCGCGCTCCGTGCTGCCGGTCCTGGCGGGCCGGGAGGAGCGGCCGCTGGATATTTGAGACAAGAAAACGACGCGAAACTGCCGTTTGGCGGTTTCCGCGTCGTTTTTTGTGCGTTTAAACAAGGACTCCCCCCCGCCGTCTTCCACCACGGCGAGGAGAAAGTCCCTGTTGTGCTATTATGCGTTAGGTTTGGTCTTCCCCGCCCGGCGCATACCCGATGGGGCGGGTCGGAGTTTGTGCCCCGGCCCTGGTCCGCTGAAAAGGGCAACGCCTCAGGAGGCGTTCACACGGGACAGCTCCTTCATACATCTGGGGCAGACGCTCTTGCCTTTGAAGAGCGTAATGTCCTTGGTGGCGTCGCAAAAAATACAGCTGGGTTTGTACTTTTTGAGTATAACGGACGAGCCTTCCACATAGATTTCCAATGCGTCGCGCTCGGCGATGTCCAAGGTGCGCCGCATCTCAATGGGAAGCACAATCCTGCCCAACTCATCCACCTTTCTTACGATTCCAGTCGATTTCACAGCTCTCCTCCTTTCCCTATGTCCGCGGTATCTTCCAACAGGTGGTGTAACCTTATCACACATGTGTGGAGTTTGTCAATTCTTTCCTGGAAAAAATTAAGAAGATATTCATAATTTGGAGAAAAAAGTAATAATTTGGAGGGAAAATATGGAAATGGCATGGGTCTGGACAGGGATGGTCACGCTGTCATTAGCCTTTGGGCTCCTCACGGGGAACCTGGACGCGGTGGCGAACGCGGCGCTGGAGGGGGCCCGGTCCGCCGTGGAGCTGAGCCTGGCCATGGCGGGGGTGCTGTGCCTGTGGAGCGGCGTCATGGAGATCATGAACGCCTGCGGCCTCTCGGCGGGGCTGGCGCGGCTGTTCCGGCCTCTTCTGCGGCGGCTTCTGCCCAAAGCCAGCAGGGACCCGGAGACCCTGGCGGCGGTGTCCGCCAACGTCTCGGCGAATCTGCTGGGCTTGGGCAACGCCGCCACGCCCCTGGGAATACGGGCGGCCCGGAGGATGGCCAGGGGCTGCGGCGGCATAGCGAGCGACGAGCTGTGCCGTCTGGTGGTGCTGAACACCGCTTCCATTCAACTGATTCCGGCCACCATCGCCTCGGTCCGGGCCGCCGCCGGATGCGAAACGCCCTTCGACATCCTGCCGGCGGTGTGGCTGGCCTCCGTCCTGTCGGTGGCGGCGGGATTGACGGCGGAAAGGCTGCTGTCTCACGGGAGGCGGCGCGTATGAGCCTCAGCTCGCTGGTGATTCCCGTGCTGCTGGCCGGAGTAGCGGTATACGGCCTGGGCAAGCGGGTGGACGTGTATGCCGCCCTGACCCATGGGGCGGAGGAGGGCTTGTCCGTGCTGCTGCGCATCGTCCCGGCGCTGGTGGGCCTGCTGACGGCGGTGAGCATGTTCCGGGCCTCCGGGGCCATGGAGTGGCTGTCCGGGCTGTTCGCCCCGGCGCTGGACCTGCTGGGCATTCCGCCGGAGACCGCGCCGCTGATGCTGGTGCGGCCGGTGTCCGGGAACGGGGCCCTGGCGGTGGCCAGCGATCTGATGGCTGTCCACGGGCCGGACAGCTATGTGGGCCGGGTGGCGGCGGTGATGCTGGGCAGCACGGAGACCACCTTTTACACCATCGCGGTCTATTTCGGCTCCGCCGGGATTACCAAGACAAGGCACACCGTCCCCGCCGCCCTGGCGGCGGACCTGACGGGCTTCGCGGCGGCGGCGCTGGCGGTGCGGCTGTTTTTCGGGAGCTGAGGCCGGTGTTCTCTATTATTCATAATTATTCATAGGATGCCGTCAGGCGGGTGAAAGCCGCGGCGTGGACCGGAAACGGCGGAGGGCCCAGCCCTCCGCCGTTTCTGGCCTTATGACAGAATGTCCAGTTCTTTATAGTTGGCTGTCCGCTCAGCCACGGCCTCCCAGGAGGGACCGGAGCAGACGAATTCGTAATCGCTCCAAATGCGCTCCAGCTCCGCCTTGATCGGAGGGACCTCCTCCAGCTGCTCCGCGCCGGTGCGGACGTAGTAATCCGGCAGCAGGGCCCCCGTGATGATTCCCGTCTCCGGGGCTGGAGGCTCCTGCCCCTGGAGCCGAGCACAGGCCATGTCCAGAATCCCGCTGAGAAAGGCGTCTATTTCCAGATGAACGCCCATCATGCCGTTCAGGTCAAAGACTTGGAAGGGCAAGCCGCCGGGGACGGCAATTTCACTCCCCATCCCCCAGAACGCTGGATCGTCCCCAAGCTCATAGAGCGCGCCGCTGAGGTCCTTTAGGCTGTTGAAAACATCTTCCGGCGGAGGAGCCTGGAAGGCGTTCAGTACAGCGTCCACAGCCCAGTCCAGCCGCGCCAAAGACCCGCAGCCGGGAAGAACGGACAGCCGGTTCCCCAGCTTTGTCAGCCGGGCCAGGGAAAGCAGCCCCCAGACTCGGACCCGGATATCCCCCAGGCCTTCCGCCTTTTCCTCCACTTGCGCGGGAATGTCGTTATAAAGGATATGCGTATCTTCCAGCTGCCCAATGCGGCTGGAGCAGTCGTCCGCAAGCTGCTCTCCTACCTTGTCATAAACCTCATCCCGGGCGCTGTAAATGGTGTCCGCCCGGTGGAGCCAGAGCTGCGCATGGTTCCGGTCCCCGCGGTCCATAGCGGCGGTTCCCAAGGCGTAGTAGGCCCTGCACAAGCCGGCCCAATCCCGCTTTTTTTGGCACTCCGCCAGCTGTTCCGCAGGGGCGGCGCCTCTCTTTTTTCCAAATAGCTTGAACATGTAAACCGCATCCTCCCGTATTTAATTAGCTGCCACAAATATAGTACCATCAAGTCCGAAAGTCAAGGCTGCTTTTCGCCGGAAATAACCTGCCGGGGACTAGACAAAGCCGCGGCTAACTGCTAGAATAAAAATCAGGAAATGTCCCCGATTCCAGGGGGCGCAAGGAGGTAGGAAGAGGTCATGAAGGAGAAGAAGGGAGGCTTCCTCCGCTGGCCGTGGAATGTGGCGGTTTACATCGCGCTGCTGGCGGTGTTCCGCCTGTTTGCCGTTCCCATCATTCTGATTTTGATGGCGGTCCAGCGGAAGAACAATCCCCACGGCGTGGAGGAAGGCTATTGCCTCAGCCGGACCCGAAGGCGGTTCAGCTGGGTGCTGTGGGGACTTTTGTGGCTTGCCGCCGCCGCCGGGCTGTTTTACGTGTTTTACATAGGATTCCAGCAGGACCGGACCTATTGGGAGTCCTCGGACTATGTGACGCTGGCGGTCAGCGGGGGAGGCGGGGCTCTGTTCCTGCTTCTGGGAGCTTACATGGGCTATGCCGGTGCCCGAGATACGTTTTTCCCGGAAAAAAGCGCCTTGGCGGCGTCTATCCGCAGCCAGCTTCCCTACCCGGAGGAGGCCCCTCCGGTTGGAGAACTCTTCGCCATGGTGGACCGCGACCTGAAGGCGAACGGCCGGTGGTTTGACGAGATGGGCATTGGCCGGGAGTGGGTCCTGGGTGAGCAAGCCAACCGGATTGACCGCATCCGGGGCGTCTTCGTGGTGGATGAGACCAGGACCCGCCGCAGCGGCGGCCGTACCATCACCAGCCGGGTCTTGCAGCTGGTGCTGGTGGACGACCGCTGGCAAAAGCACATTACGGATTTCAAGAAGCCCCAGGAACTGCGGGCGGCGGCGGACTGCCTGGCCCTCCGGGTCCCCGACGCCCGGCGAGGGACCAACAGCCAGTGGAGCGCCTTTTGGTCCATGGACGAGAGCGAGCGGGAGGCCTTCGAGCGGGACTTCCGCCAAAAGCAGAGCCGCCGGGCCTCGGAGGCCGCCCAGCGGGAGATTCTCAGCGAGGGCCCCCAGGACATGATTTTAAAGCGCCGGAACGGCGAGGTGACCTCCCGTGTGACGGCTTCCCTGGTGGAAGAGGTGCTGAAACGCTGCCTCAGCGGGGAGGAGTCCGGCTTTGAGCTGACGCCCACCCGGCCCGTGGAGGGCGGGGGCCGCACCTTCCGCTCCCTGGACTGCCTGATTCGGGCAGAAGAAGAGGAAAAGGTCCTGCTGCTGCTGGAGCTGGCTCCCTCAGAGGGAGAGAATCTGGCCCTGGCCTTGACAACAGACGCCCGGGGGGCGGAGAAGGTCCTGCGGGGCTGGCTCCGCCGGGAGGTCCCGGACCTGACGGGTTGGGACCTGCGGCGGGTTTATAGTGCGCCCCAGGCCGCCCGCCCTCAGGCGCAGCGGAAATCCCAGGCGAGGCTTTCCCTGGTCTATGCCAGCGGCGCGGCGGAAAACCACACTACCTTTACGGAGGAGGATGTCCAGATGGCGGCAGCGGGCCTTGTGGACGGGACCTATCAGCTGGTGGACCTGACCCACGCCTCTGGCTATTTGTGGATTCGGGTGACGGCGGGGGATAAGATGGACGCCCGCTGCACTGTGGAGGCCACGAAGCCCGAGGGGGCGGAGCTGGGTTTCTATATGGCAAAGATGCCGCCCAAAGAGGCGGCGGCATGGCTGACAGGATATCCCCGCGGAGAGTTCCTGCCGGGAGGCCGGGACTGGAAGCGGGTAAAAAAACCAAGTTGACAAAGGAGAGGTTCCATCATGGCAGCAGTTTTGAGCGATGAAGTGAAGCAGGCCCTTCAGGACATCTATTACAACGTCCGCACGGGCCGGGGCAAGGAGGCGTTTGCCCTTTTGGAAAAGGCTTCCGCCGCCGGAGACGGCGACGCCAGCTGCATTCTGGCCCGGTGCCTGTGCGGCCATCAGTACGTCTGGGGCTGGCACGGCTTCCCGGAGGATGACGAAAGGGCCACAAAGCTCCTCCACAAGTCCGTGGAGCAGGGCAGCGCCCTGGGGGTGCTGGTGGCCCTGCGGAGCGGGGAGCTGACGCCCTCCGTCCAGAAGAAGATGCCCTTTGAGAGTCTCCAGCAGGCCTTTGAGCAGGTGGAGGCTTTGGCGAAGGAAGGGGACGCGTTCTGCCAGTATATCGTCGGCAACAGTTATTTCTGGTGGGACTTCCTCCGTATTCAGAACAAGGGCAAGGATTCCTTCCCCAGTCAGGCGGAGTTCAAGGCGTATTTAAAAGGAGAGATTTCCAAGTGCGAGGATTGGTTCTGGAAGGCCTTCCGGGGCGGGATTTATTTCGCCGCCAACAACCTGAACCAGTACTATACCAAGGGGGATGAGGACATCATCGCTCCTCAGCCGGAGAAGGCCGAGGGCCTCTTTAAAATGGGCGCGGAAATGGGATACCCTCTCCATCAGTACTTCTATGCGCAAGAGCTGGAAGAGGCGGAGAACTTTGCGGAGGCGGCCCGTTGGTATAAGGAATCCGCCGAGGCTGGAAACGGCGGCGGCTGGTATAAGGTTGGGACGATCTATTTCGACGGGAAGGGTGTGGCGCAGGACGAGGCCTATGCGGTGTCCTGCTTTGAAAAGGAGCTGGCCCGGGACTCGGAGCACATCGGGTCCAATAATCTGCTGGGCAAGGCGTATTTCTACGGACGGGGCGTTCCCCAGGACTATGCCAAGGCGTATCAGCTCCTGACGCTGGCCCATGACAAGGGAAATACGAATTGGGGCGTGTACTATCTGGCCAAGTGCTGCTTCAAGGGCTGGGGTACCCCCCAGGATTACGGTAAGGTGCTCCAGTATCTAAACGAGATGGACTGGAATCACTGGGAAAAGGATTATATGCTGGGTGTCATCTACGCTCGGGGCCTGGGCGTGGCGGAGGATATTCCCAAGGGCGTGGCCCATCTCCAGAAGGCGTCGAGCCACACGGAGGCCAAGGAGGAGCTGCTGAACTACAAAAAGACCCTCTTCGGCAAGTGGGTCCGGCGGAAATGAGGTCGGAAACAGGCGGCGGAAGCGTATTGCTTCCGCCGCCGTTTTGGTTTGAGCGAAGCACGCCGTCAGGGAAGGGGCGGGGCCCCCGGGAGGAAGCTGTCCTGATAGGTGCCGCCATAGCCGTAGCCGTCACAGGGGAATTCCAGGGTATCCCCCTCCCGGAGGGCGGAATCGCTCTTGGCGGTGGTTTCGGTCTCCCTCTCGCTGTACACGCTCTGGACGCCGGTGACATATCCGTAAGGATTCCCGCGTTTTCCCACGTCCCCGAGAAGGTTTCCCTCCTCGTCGAAGTCGAACACGTTGTACAGCCCCAGGTCGATGCAGCCCTCGCCGTCGTCGTAGAAGAGGTTTAGAGCAGTTCCTAGAAAAAATGAGAAAAAGGAAGCGAGGGCAGGGAGCGCAGGGCAAGGCGGAGGACGCAGGCGGGCTGACGCCCGTCAAGGACGGCAACGCGCCCCTGCGATTCCTGGACCACTGAACGTTTCTCGTGATTTTTGGATGCTGCCCTAATTAGAGTCTGCTGAAAAACATGGGATTGTGTAGACGCGGAAGATAGAACGGAAAAAGAGCGCAAGCCAACGAACCAGCCGGATGCCGAGCTGGGTACAGAACATTTTATTGCGGCGGGTCCGGTAGATCCTGTCTGCCAGAACGGCGCTGGGATAGCAGCCAAACTTCCGAAAATAATCTTCCACAGCGGCTTCAAGGTCACCGTCTTCGTTGAAATTGCTCCAGCTGGTCTGCTCCAAATAGGTGTATCTATTCACCACGGAAAGGTGCATCTTCTGCCCGAATTCGGCGGGGTTTGGACGTTTGCCCCGCTGGAACGGACACATGTGGGACTGCTCCAGACTAACGATCCGGATATCCTTGACATGTCCCTCCGCGGCCTTGGAGCCGATTCCATGCTCCGCGACGACCCGATCTGCCCAGTCCCGCAGAACAGAGTCGGCGCAGCGGCAGATTCTTGAGGCGGATTACGGCGCCTTTATG
The DNA here is from genome assembly GCA_910574635.1 of Oscillospiraceae bacterium. Lineage (GTDB taxonomy): Bacteria > Bacillota > Clostridia > Oscillospirales > Oscillospiraceae > Oscillibacter. The sequence goes on from CAJTCG010000004.1 coordinate 121,076, forward strand.
GATATGACGGCCCGCCATGAGATTGGCCGGACAGAAAAATATTTTTATCAGACTATTATTTTTGGTAGAACGCCGCCGATATGTAGTATTGAAAGCGGTTGAGGGAACCAATCAAAACCAAGAAGGCCCGGCGGATAGCCAACGCCGGGGACGCAGCCCAAAGCCCTTTTAGGCGGTCCTCTCAACACAATATTATCTTTATATATCATATTGAATGTACGGAGGAAACACCGGAGCGGTTTATCCGCGAAAGCGGCTCTCCAGGAGCTGAAAGAGGCCCTGGCCCGGATGGGCGAGGGGCCGGAGGTCCAAACCCTGCGGGAGAAGCTGGACTGCATCTTCCCCGTCCGGAAGGACGATTGAGATTGTTTTCACCCGGTCCTAGGCCGGTTGAAATATGTACCGCGCCGGAAATCCGAGGCTGTGGCCACGGTTTCGGAGGGATGGCGCTCCACAGACCTGTGCCTTGGTAAAAGGATGTTCCGAGGCACATTAATAGACTGAAAGGAGTCAGAATTATGCGCATCCAACACAATATTATGGCAATGAATGCCTACCGCAACTACAACACCAACACCTCCGCCCTGGCGAAGAACCTGGAAAAGCTCTCCTCCGGCTACAAGATCAACCGCGCCGGTGACGACGCCGCCGGTCTGGCTATTTCCGAGAAGATGCGGGCCCAGATCACCGGCCTGAACGCCGCCCAGAAAAACGTCAAGGACGGCATCTCCCTGGTGAAGACCGCCGAGGGCGCCATGCAGGAAGTCCAGGACATGCTCAACCGTATGGAGTACCTGGCCACCCAGTCCGCCAACGGCACCTATGACAACGAAGTCGACCGGGCCAACCTCCAGAAGGAAGTTACCGCCCTGAAATCCGAAATCAACCGTATCGCCGACTCTGCCAACTTCAACGGCATCAAGCTGCTGGACGGCTCCCTGTCCAACGGCACCTCCGGCGTTTCCAACGGCGCTCCCCTGGATATGGTCGCCGTGAACAACTCCGACAGCGTCTCCAGCGCCTCCAAGGACGGCCAGCGCCCCAACGCGGCCACCGGCGCGGAGTTCGTGGTCACCGTCGGAAGCGCGGGCACTCTGGCTGGCCTGGGTTCTAAGACCCTCACCGGCACCGCGCTGGGCACCGGTACGGTCAGCGATCTCTTTGACGCCTTCGACGAGGACGGCAACCAGATCGACCTGACGGATTCTACTGCGATTGCCTCCGGCGACACCGTGACCGTCACCCTGGTGGCGAAGCAGCAGGGCGCGCTTGGTAATACTGCTGTTGGCTCTCTCACGACCGCCCTTGAAGGCGTCACGGGAGTTGGCACCGGCAAGGTGGCGGCGACCGACGGCACGGACATCGGAAGCGATACCGCTGGCGGAACCCGCGCTGTTTACAAGGTGAACTTCAAGGATCTGTCCGCGCTCCAGGGCGGCGAAAAGTTCACCATCGGCAACAAGACCTTCCAGTTCACGATGGATGGGACCGCAGCCGCCCCTGCTGGCGTGGATAAGATGATCGACATCTCCAGGCTTGATCTGAAAAACGGAACCAATGATGCGTATAAGAAGCTGAAGGAGAAAATTCTGGACGCTGTTGAGGATGCTGGTGTTGGCCTTGTGGGCACTGGCGCCGGGAAGTTCTCCCTCAGCAGCAAAAACAGCGGCTCCAACAACCCGGACGACTTCACGCTGACGATTACCTCCAACGACAAGGGCCTCGCCGCCAACGGCTTCAAGGATCCCCAGCACGACCAGAACAGCCTGGCGTTCGATGTGGACTTCAAGCCCGCCGAGGTCTATGCCAACACCGGCGTGGGCCGTCACGCGCAGGCCGTCTATGATCTGGGCGACATCGGAGTGGGCGACAAGATCACCATCGGCGGAAAAACCATCGAGCTCATCGACAAACACGACGAAAACGCCCAGAAGGCCGACGCGGAAGTGGCCAGCGGCAAGCTGACCCTCAAGGAGTTCAAGGACAAGGATATGCTGAACAAGGCTCTCCAGTCCATGGGCTACAAGGAAGGCCGCGTGGAAGTCAAGGGCTCCAAGATCTTCGTCCAGAAGTCCGAAGCCGACGACACCACCGCCGCCGCCTGGTCCAAGGGCCTGGGCAAGGTCACCCTGGAGAAGGGCTCCGGCACCGACGGCTCCGCCGCGGGCGAGGACAACGGCCTGACCCTGCAGATCGGCGACACCGCCGACTCCTTCAACCAGCTGAATGTTGCCATCGGTGATATGCACACCAAGGCCCTGGGAATCGACGCCCTGAACATCAGCAACATCGAAGGAGCTCAGGGAGCCATCCAGACCATCAAGGACGCCATCAACAACGTCTCCTCCGTCCGTGGTGACCTGGGCGCCATCCAGAACCGTCTGGAGCACACCCAGAACAACCTGAGCGTCATGGCCGAGAACATCCAGGACGCCGAGTCCACGATCCGGGATACCGACGTGGCCGAGGAAATGATGAAGTACACCAAGAACAACATCCTGATCCAGTCCGCTCAGGCGATGCTGGCCCAGGCCAACGCTGTTCCCCAGGGCGTGCTCCAGCTGCTGGGCTAATCCCTGAATACGGCTTAAAGTTGTTCCGCAAAAAAACCAGCGAAGGGGGCCGGGCGCTTTGCCCGGCCCCTTTTCCGAAGAAAGGACGGCTGACATGGACGTATTGGAGCTGGCCCGGCGGCTGGCGGGGCTGGGACAGACCCAGGAGGCCCAAAACGCATACGCACTCGCCATAGAGGGGGCGGACCCCGCCGGAAAACTGGAGGCGGCGGCCTATATCTTCCAATCCGGCGGCGATTACCGGATTTCCTATACCTGCTTCCGGAACCTCTATAACGAGGGCCATTACCGGAAGGAAACCTTTGACATCATGACCCAGGCGTTTTACGAGCCCAACGTGAAGGCGCTGAAAAAACGCTATGAGAAAAACTGCAGGCTTCTGGCAAAATACCCCTATCTGTTCCGGAAGGATTTTCTGCCCTTCCAGGACCTTCCCATTCGCTTCTATCCCTATGACGATAACGGCTATGTGCCGTTTTTTGCGGCAGAGGAGCGGTTTGGGGACTATGTGAATTTGAAATATCCCGCCGTCAGCCGGAACTTTTTCAAGGATTTGGAAAAGCCTGTCCTGGCGGACGGCGTTACCTCCCAATATGAATTGGAATATTTGAATGACAACGTCCGGGACAGTGTGCGTGTCGGGCGTGAAAACCATGTCTACCTGCATTACGGCGACTGGGGGACCTTCTGCGCCTATTTGCAGCTCTGGAACCTGCGCCCCCTGCTGGAGGAGAAAAAGCTGGTCTTCCTAATAGGAGACGAGCTGGCGCTGTACCCCATCGACTTCAAGGCCCGCTTCGGCATAGATTACAGCCGGTACCAGCCCCAGCCGGTGGCGATCCGGGAGGTCAGCCGCCTGATTTGGCATACCCAGCTCTCCGCCCACAACGGCGGCGATTTCTTCAACGAGATCTTCGACGGACACCCGAATCTCTTGGCCCTGCCCTCCATTCTCTTCAACGAGGTCGAGGAAACGGTGGCCTCCATCCGGCGGCTGCTGAAGGAATCAAAGAGCGAGGCGGAGCTGCTGAGCGGCTGGAATCAGGGAGGCAGGAAGCGGATTTTAGAGCTGTACCGCATGGGGAACCCCACAGATAAGGACATCCTGGCGGGAATCTACCTGGCGAACAAGATCGCAAAATCCGGCCTGGACCAGAGCGCCCGCATCGCCCCGGCGCTGTTCTTCCAGCCCCACTTTGAGGACATCGTCTACAAGCTGGAGGGGGCGGAAGACGGCCGGGTCAGCATCGGGGCGGAGGCGGCGAAGGAGCTGCGCCGCTGCCGCTTCCTGAAAGAGTTTCCCTATATCAAGACCTTCACGCCCATGCGCCGCATGACCACCAGCTACGGGGGCACGGTGCAGTATATGTACCAGATGTCCAAGCAGATGGAGGCGGCGGAAGCGGCGGACCCGAAGCGGAAGAAGACCGTGGTAGGGGACGAGATTTCGGACCGGATTCTGAACCGGAGCTTCATGATAGACCCGGAGGAGCGGCTGTTTCAGGACAGCATCCTGGTCCGCTTTGAGGACGCGAAGCTGAATCCGAAGGCCACGTTCACCGCCCTGGCCGCGTTTTTGGACCTGCCCTATACCCCCAGCATGACGGAGTGCACCCAGGGCGGGCAGCCCTTAAGCTACGGCGGCTATATCGCCGGAGGCTTTGACACGGCCCCGGTGTATAAGGCCTATGACGAGTTTGCGGGCGGCGCGGAACGATATTATATCGAGTATTTTATGCGGGATGCCTACGCCCGTTACGGCTATGACTTCCACTACTACGACGGCGCGCCCATGGACGAGGCCCGGGCCAAGGAGCTGATCGCCGGGTTCACCACCCTGAACGGCTACATCCGGGAGACCTGGAAGAAAGTGGCGGACTCGGCGGCTGTTCTCAAGAAAAACGGCGTGCCGGTCCCGCCGGAGGAAATGGAACAGGCCCGCCGGGAGCTGGTGGAAAAGCACATTCAGGAGCTGTCGGAAACACGGCTGAAAATCGCGAAGGTTTTGCTGCGGGATCCGCGGCTGGTGAACCAGGCGGGGCGGCCTCTGCGGTTCATGCCCATGCTGGAGCCGGACCCGGCGCTGCTGGAAGCGCCGCTCTATCATTGAGATGGAAGAGCTGGAGCGGACAGCGGCCGCGCTGGAGGCGTTAGGGAAGGCCAAAGGGGAGGATACATAAGCGTGGAGAAAAAGGGAACGGTCTATTTTTTCACCGGCCTGGCCGGGGCGGGCAAGACCACCATCGGCGGGTTGTTTTATGAACGTCTGAAGGAAAAGAGCCCGGACGCCATTTTGATCGACGGAGATCAAACGCGTCTCGCGGCGGGCCACAGCACGGCGGCGGGCACGGTTCTGCTGGAGGACCGCTACACAACGCAAGCGCGGAAGGCGGGAGCGTTTGAGAGCTTTCAAGCCTGCAAACGCTGCGCGGAGCAAGGCCGTGATGTCGTGATTTGCAGCATTGCCATGTATACGGAGGTTCGTACCTGGAACCGGGAGAACATCGAAAATTACCGGGAAATTTACCTCAAGGTGACCCATGAAACGCTCTATAAGCGCGATCAAAAGAAGCTCTACTCGTCCGGGACGAAGAATGTAGTAGGTGTAGACCTGCCGTGGGATGAGCCGGGCCACTCCAGCATCGTCATCCAGAATGACGGCCATGAGACACCGAAGGAAATTGTTGAACGGCTGTTTCGGTTTTTTGGATTGGAGTAGGAGGGCGCATGATTTACAAAGCGGATTTGCATACGCACAGCACGGCATCCGACGGACAGTATACTCCGGAAGAGCTGGCGGTATTGGTGAAAAAGCGCGGCGCGGAAGCTTGGGCTCTGACGGACCACGACAACGTGGGCGGGGTGGGGAAAGCGAAAGCGGCTGGCGAGGCGTTGGGCCTGCGGGTGATCCAGGGCGTGGAGCTGAGCGCGGACGATTACTTGAATTCACATATTTTGGGTTATGGATTTGCCGTTTCAGCCATCCAAAACTGGTTTGGCAGCCTGAAGGATGGACGGGATAACCGCAAATATCGCATACGGGATTTCCTGCGGACAAAGGGCCTTGAAATCCCCCTGGACGAGGTAGACGCGGAAGCTGCGGGCGCCCCCATTGGCCGCCCGCACTTCGCGATGGTAATGCTGAAGCACGGAATGGTAACCACCCGCAAGGAGGCGTTTGACCGCTATTTGGACACGCCGGAGTTTCAGGAGATCGAAAAGGGCACGAAACCCAGCGCCCAGGAATGCGTGAGGCGGCTCAAGGCGGCGGGGGGAAAGGTATCCCTGGCGCACCCCTATCAGATTGTGCTGAACGGCGAGACGCTGGAGGAATTGATACTGCGCCTCAAGGGCTACGGCCTGGACGCCATTGAATGCTATTACCCGATCCACACGCAGGCGCAGACGGCGGAGTATCTTCGTCTGGCGGAGAAATATGGCCTGTACGTCACAGGCGGCAGCGACTTCCACGGAGAAAAGAATAAGCCGGACAATCCGCTGGCGGCCTGGGAATTGGACTTGGATTGGCTGAGTTAGAAACGGAGTTTTACGATGGAAAACGCAGCTGAGATGGATGGTTTCCTTGAGCGTGTCAAGCAGTGCCGGCAGCTTTTGCAGGATGACCGTTCCAGAAAGATTTATGAGGCAAGGATTGCCCTTGACTGCGCCCCAGCCCCTGCGAATGTGAGCCGGATCGCCGCCCTGTCCAAACAGCAGAGATGGATGGAGGCTTTGGACGAGAGGCTTCCTTTCATTACCCGTACGGAGGAGAAACCATGCAGTTTGATCTAATGGCGTCTATGATGTGCGCTGATTACGGGCATCTGGAACAGGAGGTCCGGAACCTGGAGGCAGGAGGCATCGACTCCTTCCACATCGACATTATGGACGGAAGATTTGTCGCTAATTTTGCCATGTCCCTGAACGATATGCGTTACATAGCGCAGGTTACGTCGAAGCCGCTGGACGTACATTTGATGATCGAACATCCGAACAACCGGGTCGGCCTGTTTCTAAGGAATCTCCGGCCCGGTGATACGGTGTACATCCACCCGGAAGCAGAATACCACCCCTCTACGACGCTGCAGGCGGTCATCGACGCGGGGATGGTGCCCGGAATCGCCATTAATCCCGGCACCTCCGTGGAGACGGTGATGGAGATGCTGCGGATCGTGAAGAAAGTGCTGGTGATGTCGGTGAATCCCGGCAACGCCGGGCAGATGTTCCTGCCGTATGTGGGAAAGAAAATAACGAAGCTGCTGGCCCTGAAGGAAGACATGGATTTTGAGCTGTACTGGGACGGTGCGTGCAGTGCGGACAAGATTCTGGAGTATGCGCCCAAGGGTGTCCGGGGTTTCGTGCTGGGCACGACACTGCTGTTTGGAAAGGATAAGCCCTATGGGGAGACCCTGCAAAACATCCGGGAGTTGAAATTCTGATGAATATAGCGCTGGTGCTCTCCGGCGGAACGGGGGTGCGAATGGGACTGGAAGTCCCGAAGCAGTACCAGATACTGGCGGGGAAGCCGGTGATCGTTCATACGCTGGAGCAATTTGAAGGATGTCCGCAGATTGACCATGTGATCGCAGTTGCCGCCTCGGATTGGGAAGAAACGATTTGGGAGTGGAAGGGAGAGCATGGCCTGTCCAAACTCAAAGCCGTAGCGGCCGCGGGGGAGGACCGTCAGCGCTCCATCCGAAACGGCCTGATGGCGGCAAGGCCGCTTATGGAAGACCGCCAGGGCGGCGTGATCATCCAAGATGCGGTCCGTCCTTTGACCTCGCGTGCCCTGCTTACCCGGCTGGTTCAGGGTCTGGAGGAGGCGCCTGCGGTAATGCCGGTCTTGTCGGTTACGGATACTACCTACACCAGCCAGGATGGCCAATGGGTGGATGGCCTGCTGGACCGGAGCACCCTCTTCGCGGGCCAGGCCCCGGAGGCTTTTGACTATTGGACATTTCTGAAGCTTTACGAAGAAACACCAATCGAGATTCTCAGAGCCATGAGCGGCAGCTGTCAGCTGCCTTACAGCAGAGGCTGGAAGGTAAAAATGATCTCCGGCGACCCGGAAAATATCAAAATTACGTACGCTGCGGATTTGAAGGCGTGTGAAAAAAAGCTGCTGGAAAGGGGGAGGACAGAATGAAAGCCTATGTTTTGCATGGGATTGGAGATATGCGCTACGAGGACTGTCCGCTCCCGAAAATCCGCCCCGGCTGGACGCTGGTACGTGTGTCGGCAGCAGGCATTTGCAGCTCGGACATCCCGAGAATTTTCCAGAAGGGGACGTACCATTTTCCGATGATCCCGGGCCACGAGTTTTGCGGCGTGGTGGAGAACGCGGCCAGCCCGGAGGACCGGCGCTGGATTGGCAAGCGGGTGGGCGTGTTCCCGCTGATCCCCTGCAAAGAGTGTGCTTTCTGCCGGAAGGGGCAGTATGAAACCTGCTCCAACTATGATTACATCGGCTCCCGGCGGGACGGCGGATTCGCGGAATATGTGGCGGTCCCGGTGTGGAATTTGATCGAACTGCCGGACGCTGTCAGCGATATTCAAGGCGCACTTTTAGAACCGGCGGCGGTGGCGCTGCACGCAGTCAAACGGGCGGAGATTTTCCCGGACGCAAGCGTGTGCGTGGTTGGCTCCGGGGCTATTGGCTTGTTGGCGGGCCAGTGGGCGAGGATTCTCGGCGCGGGGCGCGTTGTGGTGAAAGGCCGGGACGAAAGGAAACGGCAGATTGTTCAGCAATGCGGATTGGAGTATGCGGCAAATTTCCGTGCCGGTGAAGAATTTGACTGCGTGATTGAGGCGGTGGGCTCAGCGCGGGCGCTGGAAGAAAGCCTATTGCTGACTGCCCCGGGCGGCAGGTTCGTCCTCATGGGCAACCCCGACGGTCCCCGCACACTCTCCCAGGACCTCTACTGGCGCATCCTCCGCAAGCAGCTGACTCTGACGGGTACTTGGAACTCCTCCTATGGCGGCGCGGACAGCGACTGGATAGAGGCTGTGCATGCTATGGAAAGCGGTAAATTGCAAACGGCTGGCGTGGTTACTCATGCGCTCAAAAAAACAGAGCTTGAGAAAGGACTTGCCATTATGCGGGACGGGATGAATACGTATTGCAAGATTATGCTGCAACTGGACAAGTAGTTAGGAGAGAGCTTTATGAAGATTCTCGTATTTGGAGCAGGCGCGAATGGAAAGGCTTGCAGGGCATATATCAAACGGTACAAGAGAGACGAATTCGCTGGTTTCCTGGACAATGATGTCAATAAGCGCACTATAAAAGATGCGGAGGGAAAAGAGAGCCCGGTTTATCGTCCAGAAGAAATCACCAATTTGCAGTATGACCAGATTTGGATCAGCAATAGCAGCCGCACTCAGGTGCTGGAAATTAAGGAGCAGTTGAAAAAGCTGTGTGTTCCAAAGGATAAGGTATTTGTGCTGTTGGATGACCAAGAGGCATTGGTAAATGTGTTATCGAATTATAATCAATATGATGAGTTAACGGATAATCGCGTCGTATGGCTGAGAAATTTTGCCGGTTATGCGAAAGAGGAAAAGCTGGAGGGGAATGTCGCGGAGTGCGGCGTTTACATGGGAGAATTTTCGTATTTTATCAATAGGTATTTTCCTGATAAGTCATTGTATTTATTTGATACGTTTGAGGGCTTTGACGAGCAGGATCTAAGAGTAGAGCGTTCACATAACAGCGATGTTTTTTTAAAAAGCATCTTTAACGACCAAAGTTTTTTTGCAGGCGCGAATGAACATATTGTATTGGAAAGGATGCTGCATCCTGAGAAGTGCGTTTTGAAGAAAGGGTACTTCCCGGAAACGGCCGTTGATGTAAACGATCAATTTTGCTTTGTCAATCTTGATATGGATTTATATCAGCCAATGCTTGCGGGTCTGCGCTTTTTCTACGAGAAGATGTGTTCTGGCGGTGTGATTTTGATGCACGATTATTTCCACCCGGAGTTACCAGGCGTTAAGCAGGCGGTAACGGAGTTTGAGAAAGAACGCGGGTTGAAGACATGCAAAGTGCCTATTGGCGATTTTTGCAGTATTGCAGTAGTCGTTCCATAAACGAAGGTCGATAGGGTTGCTTTGATGATTTTGAAAAAAGGAACAATTGCAGATGTTGCGCAACGCGTACAGAACAGCGGCCTGGGAATTATCTTATATGGCGCGGGTGTAATCGGCGAGATCGTTGCCCCATATTGGCTGTATAAATATTCGCTGGAGGACGCGGTGTTCTGCTATGTGGACATGGACATCCATAAGCAGGGAAAAACCATTCAAATAGGCGCGCGGGAAGTGCCTGTGAAGCCGCTGACGGCGCTTAAAGAATGGCAAGGAAGGTATATCCTTCTGGTTACAGTCAGCGCGTTTGAGCCGGTTGTGCGGTTTGTGGATGCGCTTTCGGGAATGGAGAATGTGGAGGCCTATTTCCTGCCAATCATGTTGCTGGATATCGCTCATGCGCCTAAAGGCGAAGGTATTATCCGAACCAGCGAAGCACCGCTGATTCCGAAAAAAATACATTACTGCTGGTTTTCCGGAAATCCCATTCCAGAACCGCTGCAAAAGTGTATTGCTTCCTGGAAGCGGTTCTGCCCGGACTATGAGATTATCCGCTGGGACGAAAGCAACTATGATGTTGATAAAAATCTTTACACAAGGCAAGCCTATGGACAAGAAAAGTGGAGCTTTGTTGCTGATTTTGCACGCCTTGATATTTTGTATCACAACGGCGGCATTTATTTGGATACGGATGTGGAATTGCTCCGAAATTTAGACGGATTTTTGTATCAGCCAGGCTTTTGCGGCGCAGAGAAATGGGGATTTGCCAACACAGGCGGCGGAATTGGTGCCTGCCCCCAAAATTCTGTTGTCAAGTCCATGTTGGATTATCGCCAAAATGCTGTGTTTCTGCGAGAAGACGGAACGCTTAATTTAACAACCTGTGGTTATTTTGAGACATTTCCTCTGATAGCGCAGGGCTTTGAGCCAAACGGCAAAACGCAGATGACGCGCGGCGGCGAAATGACGGTTTATGCCTCGGAGTTTTTCCAGCCATTTGATTATATGAGCGGAGAAACCCATCTTACGTCCAATACATATTCCATCCACTATTTCAGCGGCACGTGGCTTGGGCGTGAGGCGGCGTTGGAAAAGAAACAGACCAGAGAAAAATTTAAGAAATTTGCCAGTCGATTGGAGTAACAACATGAATCCCATTCGAATCCTTCATCTAACCCCTCCCGGTTTTAGAGGAATTGATAGCTACATATTTGGCCACTACCGCCATATGGACCAGCAGCGGTTTCGGTTTGATTTTATGACGCAGAACCTAGAGCTCGAAAATGCGGAGCAATATCAGGATTTTTCCTACAGAGTTTGGACCCTTCCGGTGACAGCAGCGCAGGATCGAAGCGGATTTATCAAACGTGTTCGGAAGATTTTACAGGAAGGCTATGATGTTTTGCATCTGCATACCAGCTATTGGACTGGCTTTTTGCTTGAGGAGTTGGCGAAAGAGGCGGGAATTCCCAAGGTCATCCTCCATGCCCATTCCACCGCCGTTGATGAGAACGACCCTGAAAAGCGACTTGCGCTTTCCCGGCGGCATGAGGAGATAAAGCGGGCTTTCTCGCCGGATTTGGCTACCGATTATTGGGCCTGCTCTCGTCTTGCGGCTGATTGGCTGTTCGGCCCCCAGATTCCAAGGGATCGGATTTCCATTATAAAAAACGCCATTGATGTAGAAAAATATCGGTTCAATATGCAGAAAAGAAGTAAAATTCGAGACCAATTGAACCTTGGAGACGCGTTTGTTTTGGGGACAATCGGACGGCTGTCTTATCTAAAGAACCATTCATTTTTGGTTGATCTTTTTTCGAGGTTTCACCAAAAAAATCCGCATACCAAGCTGCTGATTGTGGGAGACGGGGAACTGCGAGGAGATTTGTCGAGACAGATTCTTGATAAAAATTTGGAGAGGGACGTTTTGCTGCTTGGGTGGAAGAACGATGTTGAAAACTATTTGCAGGCAATGGATGTTTTCCTTCTTCCGTCCAGGTTTGAGGGATTAGGTATTGCCGCAGTAGAAGCGGCGGCCTCTGGTTTGCCGTGCATAGTGTCTGATCAAGTGCCGGAAGAGGTGGCGCTTGTGGGAAATATTTGGCATGAGCAGCTGGATGCGGCTATATGGATTTCTGTATTGGAACAGCTGGCGGGTCAAAGATTTACCCGGGAGTCTGGGTGCGAAAAAGTACGTATGGCAGGCTATGATATCAAACACCAGGCAAAGGTTCTGGAGGACCTATACCTAATATAGGGAAAGTGAGAGGTGCGGAGGCTGTGAGACGGATCATACTATTTGGAGCCGGAACATATGGGAAAAGGGCGTTGGATTACTTTGGCCGCGAGAACATAGCCTGTTTTGCTGATAACGACAAGACGAAGGAGGGACGGCGGATTTTGGACATCCCGGTCATCTCCTTTCAGCAGCTGAGGGAAATACACGGAAATTATGACGTTGTAATTTCCGTGGGCGTAGAAGCGTCCTTTCCAATCGCTGCGCAGCTTGAAGAGGCAGGGATCCATAACTACTAGTTTTTTCTAAAAATTTTGGAAGGAGAAAAAAAGTTTGCCCCAAATCCGGAGCAGAGCTTTTCTGAAAAGGCGCCGGACGGCTGCAAGCGGCTGCTTATGGCGGCGTATTATTTTCCTCCTTTAGGCGGTTCCGGTGTGTTTCGTTCGATTAAGTTTGCAAAATACCTTCCACAATTCCATTGGTGGCCTACCGTTATTTCAACAGACTGTCCACCTTTAGAAATGAGTTGGGTGGATGGGAGTCTTGTGCAGGAAATTCCAGCGGGAATGCAGGTTATTCGAATTCCCGACTTAGTGTACACTATGCGCATGAGGTCAATTCCGGAAAATATAGAGGCAGCATTAATCAATTTTTTGAAAACGATTCTGCAGTCTGACCAGGAGGCCAGCACAATAGTTAATACCTTATCGCGAACCAAGACAGGCAGGGTAAAGCTACTCATGTTCCCTTGTCCCGCGCTGTTGTGGGCTTATGAGTCGATACAGTATCTCGAAAAATATGTTGATCTGTCAAAATTTCAAGCAATTTACACAACGTCAGGTCCTTATAGCGCTCACTTGATTGGATTATACCTTAAACAAAAATACGGTATTTCATGGGTGGCGGATTACCGGGATCCATGGACGGATGCAAGCCAGGAAGTGCTGGGAATTATTAGGTCGAATTATCAGTTGCTTGTTTCGCTGGAGAGAATCTTATTGAAAGAGGCGGATTACAGCATCGCGGTGGAAGAGCATTTTGCGCAGGCCTATGTTGAGCGTTTCCACATTCCGGCTGAAAAAATTGAGACCATCCCAAACGGATATGATGAAGATGATTTTTCCGGCCTTTCCGTATCAGAGGAGCAGCCTTCCAAATTTACGATTGTGTACAGTGGATTACTGTATGCAAAGTCTGCGGTTTCTTGCTTTTCGGCGTTTTTGGAGGCGCTTTGTCAATTAACCGTTGAGGGTAAAGTTGATTTAGATAAAATTCAGCTGCTCATGATCGGAGAAATGACTATCGAGGCCAAAGACCTGCTTCGAAAATATGATTTGGATTCCGCATTGATCGAAACGGGTTATCTGTCCCATAGGGAAGCGCTTCAGGCCAATATGCGGGCGAACTTGCTGCTGTCACTTACTGGGGAATCGCCGGAGCTGCGCTTTATACACGGCGGTAAGATGTTCGATTACCTAAGGAGCGGGCGGCCCATTTTAGCGATGGTGCCAAAGAACGGAGTTGTAGAACGCTTACTTCGTGAAACCGGACATGGAGAAGCGTTTACAAGTATGGAGGTTTCTGGCATAAAAGCGATGATTTTGCGGGAATACCAAGCGTGGCGGCAGGGCGAAAAGCGTGAGCTGCTCCATTCTCCGCTGATCGAACAATTTGAACGGAAAAACCTGACTAGAAAACTGGCGGAAATTTTGGAGAGGATCGGGCCTAACGACTGCGGCGGACGGAAGTGAAACATGAAATTCACCTATGAGGCATATAAGGCGCTTCTGGCCCTTCTAAAAAAGGGCGGTTACGCATTTCGAAATTATCACAATTACGGGGATACCTCCCGCTGCGTCATCCTTCGACACGATATCGATTTCAGTTTAGAGTCAGCGGTCCGATTGGCGGAAGCGGAAAGGAAAGCAGGAGTAAGCTCCACTTATTTCGTCCTTCTCCGTACGGATTTTTATAATCCGGCCTCCAGAAGAGGGACAGCAGCCCTTCGGCGCATTCAGTCCTTGGGTCATGAAATAGGCTTGCATTTTGATGAAAGAGCGTACTTGCCGGAGCTTCTCCCGGACCAGCTGGCGCGAGCGGTGATTGAGGAGAGCGGAATTTTGTCCGCGCTCCTTGGGACCCCGGTCTCCACTGTCTCCATGCACCGGCCATCGCGATCCACGCTGGAGGGGGAGCTTCTAATTCCGGGAATCGTAAATTCCTATGGAAAGATATTTTTCCGTGATTTTAAATATCTTTCCGACAGCCGCCGGAGCTGGCAGGAGCCGGTGGAGGATATCGTCCGCTCTGGGGAATATGAACGTCTGCATATCCTGACCCACGCTTTTTGGTATCATGAGAAAGATGAGGACATCTCCCGGACAGCAGGGGATTTCATTCGCTCCGCGAACCGGGAACGGTATCGCCGGATGGCGGAGAATATTACGGATATCGAGTCCATTTTTCCGAAAAGCGAGGTTTTTAAATGAGTATTCATAGCGAGGCTGCTGAAATGGTGAAAAGTAGAATTTTCCGGAAAGAAACGGAATCAATTATACTGTTTACCTCAACAGCGGATTTCGAATTCCTGTATCGCTATTTGACGGACCAGAAGAATACATGCAGGATTGTGATTCCGGAAAACCGGTTGGGAACTCCGAAAATACAGGCAATTCAGGATTTTTGTGTCTGCAGCAGAATTGAGATGATGGTCCATCCGAAAGGCGGGACAAATCTGGAGGCCTTTCACGAATGGATACGGAAAAGCGGGGCCGCAATTGCGGTTTCCTGGAACTATTCCCAAATCCTCCGGAAAGAGACGCTGGATTTGTTTCCTAAGGGTGTCTGGAATATGCATGGGGGAAAGATTCCCGAGTATCGAGGCGGCAATGTTTTGCAGTGGGCCATTGTGAACGGGGAAACAGAAGCAGGCGTCACATGGCACTTGATGGATGAAAAAGTAGACCATGGACAGATTTTAAAGCAGGGGACTGTACCGATTTTAGAAAACGATACGGCTATAGAGGTGTTTGCTAAAATATCCAGGAAAGGGCTTGAATTGTTTCGCCAATTGTGGGATGAAGCTGTGACAGGCGGAATACAGCCTTATGACGTGGATATGACGGCGGGACATTATTGGAAAGCTAGGACGCCTTTGGATGGCATCATCCGTTCTGAGATGACAGGGCGGGAAATCTGGAATCTTTTACGGGCGCAGTGTCCACCTTGGCCTGCACCGATTCTGGTGCATGAGAACACTGTGTATCGCGTACATAGGATCGCGGATGAACGAGGGGAAGGTATGCTGGAATATGACAGTGGAAGCGGGAAGATTTTTTTAGAAGTGAGCCGGGAAACCGACCGGGAGTTGGTTCGAAAGATATTGGAAAGGATTGTGGCGCCAATATGAAAGCTGCGATCCATCAGCCTCACTATTTCCCCTGGCTGGGCTATTTCGATAAGATCGCCAAAGTGGATCGGTTTGTTTTTATGGACGAGGTTCAACTGGAAAATCGGTCCTATATGCTCCGCAACCGGTTTTTGGGAAAGGATGGAGAACTGACATATTTATCCATCACAGCCTCAAAAAAGGGATATCGGGAGAAAAAATATAATGAAATTCGTACCTTGGACAATGAGCATTGGCAGAGAAAACATTTGGCGTATTTGAGGGATCTCTACAGTGCCTCGCCATTTCGGGATGAAATTCTGGAGCGCATTATGCCCATATTTAGGAAGGACTATGAATTCCTCTTTGATGTAACGAGGGACAGCGTTCTGCTTTGCATGGATCTTTTGGGTATTCAAACAAAAACCACGGCGCAGAGCAGCCTGGATTGCCGGAGGGACTGCGGGGAAGAGGAAGGTGCGGATGCCCGGCGGTCTAGTGACGTGCTGGCGATCTGCCGGGCAGTTGGCGCGACTGCTTATATGACTGGTGCCGGCGCGTCACTGCGGTTTTTAAATATGGAACAGTTTGCGGCATTAAATATCCCGGTGGTGGTGCAGAGTTATCAATGTCCCCGCTACCCTCAAATGTTTTCAAGAGAATTCATACCCAATATTTCTGCGCTGGATTTGCTCTTTAACTGCGGGGTAGAGGAGAGCCGCCGTATTTTCTGGGAGAACGTAGAAAATAGGCGTGAGTTTGATGGAATTGAGGGATAACCCGTGGAATTTATTGACTTGAAAGCGCAATATCGGGCGTTGAAATCTGAAATTGATGTAAATATACAAAGCGTTTTGGATTCCGCCCAGTTCATCGGCGGGCCATATGTAGCGGAGCTGGAGAAGCGGCTTGCCGCGTTTGTTGGACGCAAACACTGCATCACCTGTGCAAATGGAACAGACGCTCTGCAAATCGCTTTTATGTTGGCCGGCGTGGGAAACGGAGACGCGGTGTTTTGCCCGGACGTGACCTTTATCGCCTCCGTAGAACCGGCAAAAATGTTGGGGGCCGTCCCGGTCTTCTGCGATATTCTGCCGGATACATATTGCCTCAGCCCGGAGAGTTTAGAGCGTCAGATCAAGGCCGTTCTGGCAGAGGGGAAACGGGCTCCCAAGATAGTGGTTGCTGTGGATATTTTTGGAAACCCCTGTGATTATGACGCCATCGCACCCATCTGTAAAAAATATGGCCTTACCTTGATCGAGGATGCCGCCCAAAGCTTCGGTGCGTCCTATAAGGGACGGAGGACCTGCTCCTTCGGAGAGATCGCGACCACGTCTTTTTTCCCCGCCAAGCCCTTGGGTTGTTACGGTGACGGAGGCGCAATTTTTGTCGATGACGACGAGACGGAGGCGCTGATTCGCTCTCTCTGCGTTCACGGCAAGAGTACCAGAGGGAAATACGACAATGAGAGGATTGGTATAAACTCCCGGCTGGATGCGATTCAAGCCGCGATTCTCCTTCCGAAGCTCAAGGCTTTGGCGGATTATGAGCTGAACGCTCGCCAGACCGCAGCGGAGCGATATAGCGCCGCATTTGCCGGGAAATTTGTTACGCCTGTCATAACGGAGGGCGGTGTATCCGCGTGGGCGCAGTACGCGCTGCTGGCAGACGATCCTGCCCGGCGGGACAGGATCGTCGCCCGCCTGACAGAAAAGAAGATCCCAAATATGATTTACTATCCAAAGCCTCAGCACGCTTTGCCGGTGTTTCTGAATGAGCCGTGCTACGGGGAAACCTTCCCCCACGCAAATGATTACTGCGCCCGGACCTTTTCCCTGCCGATACATCCCTATTTGGAAGAGTTTGAACAGCGGGAAATCATTGAAGCAGTATTGGAGGCGGTGACATGAAAACGCTTGGGATCATCACTTACAATATGCGTCACTTGAAAACGGAGCAGATTCTTCTCCAACTGGCGGGCAGATATAATATGCGAGTATATGCCCTTCCCTATGTTCAACGCCCGGTCCGAACGGTGCTCTTCCAACATCGCCCGGAGCAATCGATTGCGGCTCATCCCCGGGATATCTGCGAGCGGTACGAATTGCCATACATCCAGGTGGAGAATGACACACAGATCGATAACCACTGCGAGCTGTACTTGATCACCGGCGCGGGAATTTTATCGGCAGAATGCCTTAGCGGCAAACGGATTCTGAACGGCCATCCTGGGGTGATTCCCGCTGCAAGAGGGCTAGATGCCTTTAAGTGGAGCGTATATAATATGCTTCCCTTGGGTGTCACCCTGCACTATATTGACGAACATGTCGACGCTGGGGAAGTAGTCTCCATTGTTCCCACGCCGGTGTTTCCTTCTGATACGTTGGAGATTCTCGCACGCCGCCACTACGAAAATGAGATAAAGCTGCTTGTACGATTTGAGGAATATTTACACTGTCCTCAAAATCCCTTCGCAAACGTTTCTCAAGGCGAAAGTACGCGCCGTATGAAGGCGGAGCAGGAGCAGGAGCTGCCGAAGCGGTTTGAGCTTTACAAGAAGCGGTTGTCCTTCAAGGAGAGCGATTGACATGGGCATTAAAAAAGAACTCATTGCAAAAATTCAAAACAAGACTCTGGTCATGGGCGTCTGCGGCCTAGGCTACGTGGGTCTCCCTTTAGCGGTGGATAAGGCCAAACACGGCTTTAAGACAATTGGGTTTGATGTCCAGCGGGAAAAGGTTGATATGGTGAATGCCGGTCAAAATTACATCGGCGATGTGGTTGACGCGGACTTAGCGGCGTTGGTAAAGACCGGGCTGTTGCGCGCCACTTCGGACTTCAGCTTCATCAAGAGCGTAGACTTTATTGCAATCTGTGTTCCGACACCTCTGGATAAACACCAGCAGCCGGACATTAGTCATGTGCGGAATTCTGTCATCGCCATCGCGAAGAATCTGCACCGGGGAATGATGGTGGTGCTGGAATCCACCACCTATCCCGGAACGACGGAGGAACTGGTCAAGCCCCTTTTGGAGGAGGGGTCCGGACTGAAATGCGGCGAGGATTTTTACCTGGGTTTTTCTCCGGAACGGGTGGATCCGGGAAACCTGGTTTACAAAACCAGCAATACACCCAAGGTGGTAGGTGCAGTTGGGCCGGACGCCACAGAAGTAATCGCCATGGTCTACCGTGCGATTTTGGATGGCGAGGTTCATACCGTTTCTTCTCCGGCGGTGGCGGAGATGGAAAAGATCTTGGAGAATACCTACCGCAATGTCAACATTGGCTTGGTGAACGAGCTGGCCATGCTTTGCCATAGAATGGGGATCAATATCTGGGAAGTGATTGATGCGGCTAAGACAAAACCCTATGGCTTCCAGGCGTTCTATCCCGGTCCCGGGCTGGGTGGACATTGTATTCCGCTGGACCCGTATTATCTTAGCTGGAAGGCGAGGGAGTACGGTTTTCACACTTCTATGATCGAAAGTTCCATGATGATTAATGACCGGATGCCGGAATATACCGTAGAGCGTGCGGGGAGAATTCTCAATCGTCTGAAGAAATCGCTGAATGGAGCGCGTGTGCTGCTGCTGGGCGTGGCATATAAGCAGGACATTGCTGACTACCGGGAGAGTCCCGCCCTTCGCGTGATGGAGGAGTTTCAGCGCGGCGGAGCAAAGACGGAATATTACGATCCGTTTGTCCCCCGCTGCCGCTATCAGGGACAATGGTATAGCAGCCTTTCGGAGCTTACGCCGAAAGTCATTGGGGGATTTGATATAGTGGTAGTTACGACAGCTCATACTGGCGTAGATTATGCGATGGTGTCAGAGGCTGGTGTGCCAGTGTTTGATTGCAAAAATGTGATGAAAGATCTTGTGAATAGAAGCAATATTGAGGTTTTATAGGAGCAGGACCATGAAATATGCACTTATTGGCTGCGGCCGCATTGCGGTGAATCATATTAGAGCGGCAATCAATAATCATTTGCAGATTGTCGCCGTATGCGATATAAAGCCGGAAGCAATGGAAATACTGCTGGAAAAGTTTGGATTGGAAACGGATTCTTCCATCAAACGATATACGGATTATCAAACGATGCTGACAGAAAGCGAAGTGGAGTTAGCTGCAATTGCGACTGAAAGCGGGCTGCATGCGCAGATCGCGCTGCATTGTATGGATCATAACGTTCCTGTCATTATCGAAAAGCCGATAGCAATGTCCATATCGGACGCGGAGAAAATTATCCGCAAGAGCGAGGAGAAAAAGGTAAAGGTTTGTGCCTGCCATCAAAACCGGTTTAATATCGCTGTACAGGAAACGCGCAGAGCGTTGGAAGCAGGGCGCTTTGGCCGTTTGTCCCATGGTTCCGTTCATGTCCGTTGGAACCGGAACCAGAACTATTACGTTCAGGCCCCTTGGCGGGGCACTTGGGCTCAAGACGGCGGTTGCTTGATGAACCAGTGCATCCATGGCATTGACTTGCTGCGCTGGATGATGGGTGATGAGGTGGAAGAGGTCTATGGCGTTACCCGCCGGCAATTTCATGATTACCTGGAATGTGAGGACGTCGGCATGGCCGTCGTGAAGTTCAAAAACGGAGCGATTGGAACCATTGAGGGAACTACCAACGTCTATCCCCAAAATTTGGAAGAGACCTTATATCTTTTTGGAGAAACTGGCACGGTTAAGCTGGGGGGGCGGTCTGCAAATAATATCGATGTGTGGGACTTTGCGGACATGGACGATTCCGACGAGAAAAACATAGGACTGAAAGAAAGGACAAGCAACGTTTATGGCAACGGTCACACCAGCCTATACGCCGATATGATTGATGCAATTCAAAGGGACCGCAAGCCCTATGTGGATGCTGTCGCGGGAAGGAACGCATTGGAAATGGTTTTGGCCGTTTATCAGTCCGCCGCGGTTGGAATGCCTGTGAAATTACCGCTGAAGGATATAGCAAGTACAGATTTTATCGGAAGGTTTTCTCAAAATTTTTAATAGGGGGATAAAGAGAGCTATGGAATTGCAATACGATATGGTTCAGGTTCATCTGAAAGATAATCTGTCCTATAAATGGTTTACAGGTAAGGCCGGATGCGTGCGGGGTTATGCGTATATTGGAAAACAATTTTTGGAAGGAGAAACCCTGCTGGCGTATCTGTCTGCCGCAACGGTACGGGAAGAGCTAGTACAAAAAATCGTTTCTTTAAATGGCCTGTACAGTTTTATTTTACATACTAATTTTGGTGTTGTGGCATGTGTTGACCAGGTTCGGAGTATGCCGTTGTTTTATCGTGGCTTCGAGCTGTTTGACGCGTTGGGCGAGGACGAGATTTCTAATTGGAATATTGATGAAAACGCGCTCGCCGTATACCGGAACTGTGTATTTACGCCAAATAAGAAAACGCTTTTTGAAGGAACCTATCAGGTTCAGACAGGCTACTATTTGCTACTGGATGCCTCGGGCACACACCAATACCCGCATTTTACAATAGAATACGCGGAACAACAGATTACGGATATGGATGAAGCGGTACAGGTTTTAGACGCGAGCCTCACACAGACAGCGCAAAGAACGATTGAGATTTTAAATGGGCGGACGGCTGCAATTCCTTTGAGCGGCGGCCACGACTCCAGAATTCTTACATTCTATCTAAGACGCCTGGGGTATCAAAATATTATCACATACTCTTACGGACTGCCGGGAAACCCGGAATCTGTCCGTTCGGAAAAAGTAGCGAAAATCTTGGGACTTCCCTGGCACTTCGTTTACACCGATCCGAAGGAAATGCGCAAACTGTATCAGAGCGAATTCCGCCGGTTTGCGTTGTTTGCGGGCAATGGCACGTCGCTTCCGCATTTGCAGGAATGGTTCGCGGTAGATCAGCTGCGAAAGAAAGGCGTTTTTCCAGAGGAATGCGTTTTTATACCTGGCTATGCCGGAGATTTCACAGCAGGCAAATACATTTGGCGGGATGCTTCGGGGCTGGAACCTATTTCAAGAGAGTCGCTGATTCAGTTTATTCTGAGATACGAATTTTCACCGGATTATTTTCTCGGCAGAGAAACGATATGCAGCGAAGAGGATAAAGCGGTTATACGAACAGAACTCCAAGAAGAATTTATGGAACTGCGAAAAGCGGGCCGAACTTTTATGGCAAAAGAAGCAAATGAGATCATCGAAAAAGCGATAGCAACCGGCTGGAACTCGAAATTTATTGCGAATGCGGTCCGGGTTTTTGATTACTATGGTTATAAGTGGCTGATGCCATTTTTTGAGCGGTCCCAGTTTGAGGCATGGAGCAGGATTGACAACTCGCTGCGCCGTTTTGAAGTTGCTTATTTTGAACAGGCCAAACGGGCCTATCCAGACGAGCTTAATGCGATTGACTTTGCCGAAGGAAGACCAATTGATTGGGAAGAAGCGCTCCAAAGGGACCCTGGCTTTGTCAACTATTTGTTTGGATATTTTGATTTGGGCGAAGATTATTACCGGCAAATTCGGGATCAGGTGGTTAAAAGCGCGAGTAATTATATCCAGGAGGATTACCTGGAAATTTTGAGGAAGATCTGTAAATAGGCTTTCATAATATCAACGGCTGGAATTATCGCTTATTGAAATAGTGTAATCTGCTGCTGAAAATTCTGCAAAATAACATTTCTATGGGGGATAAGCAACATGTATCCAGAGTGTATTTCTTCGATCTCAGAATTGAGTTCTCTTTGCCAAAACGATGATATTATTGTGTATGGGACCGGAAAAATTGGAAGCCTGATGATTTCGCATCTGCACCGAAATACAAACTTGAACATACTTGGAGCGACAAACAGCCATGTAGACAGGGGTAATGCCGGGACTTTTTCGGATACCGGCCTGCCTGTCCGTACTCCTTAAGAGTGGTATGAACAATTTCCGCATGCAGTGATTTTAATTGCAACGGTGCGGCAGGATTTCCAATTTGAAATTGAAGAAATCTGCAGGAGAATCGGGTTTCAAAAGATTTTGGCTGTTTTTAGTACCGTGGAATCAGAGCTTATATCTGCGCAGGCCAAGATGCTCTTTTCGACAGAAAACAAAGCGCTTGTCGAGTTGTTGGTGTTATCCGCCAGCTCTTGCAACGCTTAACAAGGGCACACAGGCCATAGCATAAAGCGCAGAGAGTCAGATTTTCCACTCAAACGAAACGCGGTCGCTGGTGGCCTGGACCTGGGAGAGAATAATGTCTGTTACCTGCCGTCGGTCGTCAAAGTCAATCGTGTTCCAGTTTTCCAGATGGGCGGACAGAAACTCAATTTTCTGCGGGGAGATTGTTTCCGCGTTCAGTGTCGCGATTTCCTTTATCAGCCGTTGACGACGGGCGTCCAGTTCCTCGATTTTCCCATTGGCATAGGACAGCAGGACCGCATTGGCTCCGGTCAGGGTGTTCAGCAGTTTTTCAATTTCGTCCTCCACTTGGGCCAGCTCCACATTCAAGGCGGTCAGCTTGGGATTGACGGTCGTTGCTTTTGCGGTCAGGGTTTGAAATTCGGAGAGCTTCTTCATCATCTCCCCATAGACAAATTGCTCAAACTCCGCCGTCCGAAGCGTCCCGCAGCCCTCACAGCTTTTGTTGTCCGCCCGCTTGGAGCACCGAAGATACTGCGTCCCCGCCGGGTTGCCCACGCTCATAAGGGCATACCCGCAGCGCCCACATTTGATTTTTCCGGCCAGCCAGGTATTCCGGGCCTTGCGTCCTCCCTGGAACGTGATATTTGCCAGCAGCTTCTTCTTGCACCGCAGCCAGGTATCGGCGGGGACAATGCCCTCGCTGGGGGCCAGCACAAGGATCTGCCCCCGCAGGTCCTTGTTTTTTCGCTCCTGCACATCCCGGCCCTGGTAGAGATAGCAGCCGTTTGTCCCGGCGAAGTCCGCCGCGTCATTGACCACCACGGCCCCCTGGCCCTTGAAAAACTCGTACAGCTCCAGGTCGGCCTGGGCGTAAATCGGGTTGCGGAGCAGCTGAGAGATAAAGCCCCGTTTCAATTCTTTGCCGTAAATCAGGATATTGTTTTCAGCAAAGTACCGGGCAATATCCCCGAACGACGTGGACGGCTCGGCGTACATCTCAAACATCAACCGGGCAATATTCGCCGTGGCGGGGTCCGGGATCATCATTTTCGTGCGGATGCCCTGGAGGGTGGTAGGCTCCAGCTTGAAGCCATAGGGGGCGGCACCGCTCATGTGGAAACCCCGCTGACACCGGGAGTAGTAAGCGTCGGTCACGCGCTTCTGGATCGTCTCGCGCTCTAACTGGGCGAACACGATACAGATATTCAGCATGGCCCGGCCCATCGGGGTAGATGTGTCAAACTTTTCCGTAGAGGAAACAAACTCCACGTTGTACTCCTGGAACAGTTCCATCATGGTTGCGAAGTCCAAAATGGAACGGCTGATACGGTCCAGCTTGTAGACCACCACCCGGCGAATTAACCCCTGGCGGATGTCGGCTAAAAGCTCCTGAAATTTTGGCCTGTCTGTATTCTTTCCGGAATAGCCCTTATCCGCTGATGTCAAGCACGGAACAAAAGAAAGGTGTAAATAAATTATGAACGGTGTCGAAAGTAGAACCTATATCCCTAATGTACCCTATCCATAGAAACGCCGCTTGCTTTCACCAGCTCATGCAGTATCTCCGTGGCCGTCTGCGGCACAGTACCATCGGCGCAGACTACTTCAATAAACTGATCTTCCAGCCAGCGCAGATAAGCGTCTGTCTTTCCCACATCCCGCCCCAGGCGTGAGATGTTTGCTACCAGCAGGAGGTCGATTTTCCCATCGGCCACCGCAGCGGAAACCTCTGCCAGCCCACGGCGGGAGAAGTCTAACCCGCTGGCCTGTTCAGCAGTCGTACCCACAACTTCAAAACCGTGCGCTTCCGCATATTCCTCCAAGCTGGCCTGTTGAACCGCCAGCGCATGAACATCAGGGTAAGCAACCCTGCAATAAATCCAAGCTCTCTTGTTCTCCATCTTGATGATCTCCTTGTAAATCAAGTATCAACCTTTTCAGCTCATCCCGGTAATTCCAGACGGTTTCAATTCGCCCGCCAGGGTGGATGCGGACCTCTTTTAAAACGTCCGCCGCAATCTCATCGGTAATTTCCTCTACCTCCAGAAACTTCCCAAAAGCAGAAACAAATCCATTCCGTAAACTGCCGTCCGCGCCCATGTTGTCTAAAACGGCCTCCATTTCACTGATCTGGGCGGCGGCATCGTCCCTCTGGCGGACGGCGGCAGCTTTGGCGGCAAGATATTCCGCCTTGCTAACCTCACCCATCACAAAGGATTCATAGAGGCCGCTGACCTGCTGGGAAAGCCGCTGGTGTTTTTCCCGCAGTCCGGCAAGGTTTTTCCTTGCGGTGGCAATATCCTTTTTCCGGCCCTGGCGCTGTTCCTCCCATAACCGGCTCAACTCCACCGCTATCGACGCTTGCACACGAAGTCCTTCGGTCACGGTTTCCAGAATATCAGCCTCGGGTGTTCTACACCTGCAAGTATAGGCGGCGTTCATGCGGGAGGTGCGGCAAACGAAGTACGGCGCTGACCCCTGTACCCGGCTCATAGCGTAGCCGCAGATGCCGCAGCGGATTTTCTTCTGTAACGGATGGTTATGATTCTTGACTGCTCCGTGTCCAGATGCCCGGATTGCCGCCTGTACGCAGTCAAATTCTTCCTGTGTAACAATGCCCTCATGGGTATCGTCTACAATAATCCAATCCTCCCGGTCAACCCGAACCACATGGGCATGACCGATTCGGTCACGAGTATGCTTTCCGTAGACAATCCTGCCGACATACCGTTCATCCCGCAGGATGCCATAAATCAGACTGCCCGTCCAAAAGTTTTCATCAAACAAGTTGTTCCACTTGGTACGGGTACATCCAGCCGCCCGCTTGTAAAGCATGGGAGTGGGGACGCCTTCACGGTTGAGCTGCCTTGCAATCTCTTCTTTCTTTTGACCGTCTGCCGTCAGCCGGAAAATGCGCCGCACGATCTCCGCCGCCTCCGGGTCAATGATAAGCCGCTTTTTATGAGCCGGGTCTTTGATGTAGCCATAGGGCGCGAACGAGGAAAGGAAATCCCCCTGTTGGGCACGAAACCGCTTTATGCTCCGTATCTTCCGGGATAAGTCCCGGCTGTAGAAATCGTAAATCAGGGCCCTGAAAGAGGTTTCCAGGCTGTCAATATCGGCTGGACGGATGCTGTCAAACCCATCATTGACGGCGATAAACCGTACTCCTAGGAAGGGGAACACGCTGGAAATGTAATTGCCGACAGTGAGATAATCACGGCCAAACCGGGACAAATCCTTAACCACGATACATTGGATTTTCCCCGCCCGCGCTTTGGCGATCATTTCTTGAAAGCCAGGACGCTCAAAGTTTTTGCCGCTCCACCCATCATCACAGAACTCGATTACATTGCTGTCAGCCAATTCCGATGTACGGCTGATAAAGGCATCCAGTAAATTTCTCTGGTTTGTGATGCTGTTGGATTCAGTCTTTCCGCTTTCACCCAAATCGTTATCCTCGGCGGACAAACGGATATATTTGGCGGTGATACCGCTCATGCGGGCACCGCCTCTCCCTCCGCCGCCAGCAGCCGAACCAGGGCAATGTATTCGTCCTGGTAACGGAGGGTAATGCTGACATGGTTTTCCGCGTCAATCTCCACCCGCTCAATCAGCGCGTGGGCCATAGCCTCCGTCAACGCCTGTTCTTCTTTAAACCGTCCGCAGACGGTAAGCCAGGGGTTTTCCGTGGTCTGTTGGCGTTTGTCCTTCTGCCGCTGTTCCAGCTCATCCAACCGGGTCTGCGCCCGCTCTATATCAGAGCGGTATTGCCGCTTCATTTCCGTGTATTCCCGCTCCGACATCAGCTTATCCGCATAATTCTGAAACAGGCTGTCATAAAGCATTTCCGCACGGCTGAGGGACTGTTTCGCGGCGGCGATCTCCTGCTTGACCGCCACCTCCCGGCTGACCGCCTTGGGGGATTTACTGTACTGCCGCACCAGCTTGTCCAGATTTTCAGCCAGCGCGATTTCCCGCTGTAAGGTATCCCACAGAATTTCAATCAACTTGGTTTCATGAAAATATTTTTTGGGGCAGGAAACAGGATTATCAGAATGGGACTGGCAGATATAGACGTAGTAACGTTTCCCCTTGCTGCTGTTCACATTCTTGTACCGCACTAGAGGCCGCTTGCAGTCCGCGCAGTAGACCAGCTTTCGGAGAATATTGGGGGTGGTCCCCAGCGTGTCATATTTCCCCTGCCTCTCATGGTAAGTGGTTTTGGCCTTTTCAGCTATCTGCTGAACCGCTTGAAAGGTTTCCTCGTCCACCAAAGGCTCATGGGTGTTGCGAACGATTATCCACTCGGATTTCGGGACTCGGTAGGTCTTTCTGCCCTCGGAGAACCCGGAGCGTTTCCGGCCCTGCACCATATGGCCCAGGTAGACCTCGCTGAACAGTATGTTTTTAACAGCACGTACATTCCAAATCGTATTGGCATAGCGTTCAGACTTTGACCTGCCCTTCAAATAATGATACCGGGCAGGAGACGGGACATTCTGTTCGTTTAGCTTCCGTGCGATATTCTGGTAGCTCATGCCGGAAAGCCGCCATTGAAAGATTTCCCGGACCACAGGCGCGGCCTCCAGGTCTGGCTCAATCCGGTGATGGTCGTCAGGGCACTTCTGATAACCGTAAATCGCCCAGGCACCGATAAATTCCCCGTTTCGCTGTTTTGCCGCGAATACGGGCAGCAGCTTTCTGGAGATGTCCTTGCTGTAAACCTCGTTGAAGATATTTTTCAGAGGCACAATATAGCCGTCCTGGGACCGTTCGGCGGTCAGCGTATCAAAATTGTCGTTGACGGCGATAAACCGTACATCCAGGAGAGGGAAAATCCTCTCCAGATAGTTGCCGGTTTCCCGGTAGTTGCGGCCAAACCGGGATAAGTCCTTGACCACAATGCAGTCCACTTTCCCGGTTCGCACATCCTCCATCAGCCGCTCAAACTCCGGGCGGTCAAAGTTGGTCCCTGTCCGTCCGTTGTCGCAGTAGAGGTCATAGAACTGCATATCCGGCTGGCTGTCAATGTAGCGCTGAATCAATTCCCGCTGATTGATGATCGTGTCCGCTCCGGGCTTTCCGCTGTCCTCTACCGACAACCGGACATAACCGCCCGCATGATACACCCGCTTGGGCTTTTCTGCGGGGGCAGCTACCGGCAGAATAGGATTGACCTTACGTTTCGTCCTCGCCATCTTAGACCGCCTCCCTTCCGGGAAGAAGCCCTTGGGCTTGCAGAAGTAAATCCGTCTGCCAGTGAAATTCGTCGTTCCAGCGATAGACGATTTCAACCCGGTGTTCACGGAAAATCAGGATGCGCTCAATCAGAGAAACGATAATCGCGCGGTCCAAGGCTTCGATGTTCTGGCGCTTCCGAAACTGCTCCATCCAGCCTCGGCCCTCCGAGAAATTGCCCATTTCCTGGTCCATTTCCTCTTGAATGGCACCGGCCTGTTCCTCCGCCTCGCTGCGGCGGCGGGAGTAGGTCTTTCGTAAATCCTGATATTCGTCTTTGTCGATCAAGCCGTCTTGGAGGCTTTCATATAGGGAACGGGAAAGGGTCTGCCAGCGGTCAATCTCCGCTTGTTTTTTCTCCAAGCGGTCCCGGAGCTTCCGTACACCCGCCTGCTGAAGCTGGGCGGCGTCTGTCAGCTCCAGCAGATTGGAGAGGTCGATCACGTCTTGAATGTGCTTTTTCAGCGATTCCAACACAAGCTCATCCAGCGCCTCCACCCGCAGGGAGTGGGCAAAGCAGCTCTTTTCGTTCTTGTGGGCGGCGCAGACGTAATAGACATACTTCTTTTTAGCGGTCGGAACGGTCTTTCGTATCATAGCCCCGCCGCACTCGCCGCAGAAGACTATGCCGGAGAACAGCTCCACCGCCTTGCCGCTGACGCTGGTACGGGTATCCAGAGCAAGCACCTTCTGAACCGTATCAAAGTCATAACGGTCAATAATGGCCTCGTGGCAGTTCTCCACCACCGCCCATTCCTCACGGGGCTTTACCACCAGCCGCTTCACCCTGTAGCTGGGCGTGGTGACACGCCCCTGCTCCAACACGCCGGTATAAACCGGATTTTTCAGAATCCGCAGTACCATCCCCGCGTCCCAGGAGGATTCTTTCTTTACCCGGAAGGAGGTGGAGTAGCGCATCCCCTGGGACCGCTTGTAGTCCATGGGGGTGAGGATGCCAGCCGCCGTCAGGCGGTCGGCTATATCCCCCGCGCTGATGCCCTCCAGCTTCCACCTGAACATATCCCGCACAACTCCGGCGGCGTATTCGTCTACCAGCAGACGGTGACGGTTTTCCGGGTCCTTCCGGTAGCCGAAAACAGCAAAAGAGCCGATGAAATCTCCGCGTTGGCGTTTGATTTCAAGCTGGCTCCGTGTTTTCACCGAGGTATCCCGGCAATATGCCTCATTGATGAGGTTTTTGAACGGGATAACCAGCTCGTCAGATTCCGCATTGCTGTTCAGGCTGTCATAGTGGTCGTTGACTGCGATAAACCGCACACCCAGGAAGGGAAATAACTGTTCCAGATACTCCCCCACGCCCAGGTGGTCCCTGCCGAAGCGGGACAAATCCTTGACCACAATGCAGTTGATTTTGCCAGCCTTGACCTCGGCCATCATCTCTTGAAAGGCCGGACGGTCAAAATTGGAACCTGTGTAGCCGTCATCCACTTTCATGCCGCACTCCCGCAGTTCCGGGTGGCGCGTCATGTAGTCACAGATCAAGTCTTTCTGACCCGTAACGCTGTTGCTTTCCTCCTTGTCGCCGTCCTCGCGGGAAAGGCGAACGTAACCGCAGGTATTCCATACCTGTTCAGCGGAAATTTTCATATGCTTCTCTCCTAATTGTTAAAGTTAATCAGCAAAACACTTTAACAACCAGGGGAGCGCCGGTTTGTCCTGTTGCCGCCATGTTAACATAACTTCCCGGCAATGTCCAGAGTGTTTTGCAAAAAAGTTTGTGTCAGCATTTGGAGCGTATGTAGGAGAGCATCCGGTCCTCCAGGGTCACATCCGTGTCGGTGAAGCTGACCTTCACCACATACTTCCCGTGCCGGTAGCAATAGGGGTTGCCGATCTGCCGGATAAAATCAAGAATCCGTTCCCGCTTGGGCAGGTCGGTGTTGACCTTCACATCTCGAATATCCCGCAGATCAGAAGGGTCCACCGTCCGAACGTCCACGTCCTGCATAGCCTCGATCTGCTCCCTGGTATAAACTCGCTGTTCCATGAGTTTCCTCCCCTCTGGTCAAAATCTGTGGTAAAAACTGCCGCAGACCTCCCTGGTCTGCGGCAGTTTTGTGATGTATCAGCCATTGAAACGGTAAGGGAGCTTGTGCCCTCCACGCTGGCCGTTGTACTTGTCCCAAATGACACGGGCAAAACGAAGGGCCGCTTTGTTGGTGGAAAAATCAATTTTCCCACGCCGGATGATTTCCTCCGGGTCTACGGCGGACAGGCGCTTGATAAATGTGCCGTCGTTCAGCTCCGTCTCATAGGTCTTGACAAACAGCGCCATACCGGAGAGGATGGAGGCTTTGGTGGAACCGGGCGC
Organism: Oscillospiraceae bacterium; assembly: GCA_910574635.1. Lineage (GTDB taxonomy): Bacteria > Bacillota > Clostridia > Oscillospirales > Oscillospiraceae > Oscillibacter. The sequence goes on from CAJTCG010000004.1 coordinate 151,049, forward strand.
ACCGCGCCACGTTTTAGCCAGCAGGGAAAGCATACGGGAGAAGGCCGCGCCGCCCAAGAGACGGTAAGCGTTGATAACGGTGCGGGTGGCCTCGATCTCAAAAGGTTCGCCGGTGGGCTTGTCCAGCGCCCAGGTAAAACCAGCGTCCTCCACCCGGAGCTTCACATCCGTAACCTCCGCGTTGCTGCCGGATTCCAGCAGGGCCTTGGTCGCGCTGGAAAGCCGCAGACGTCCCTTCGCCTGATCCAGTTTGTAGTACAGCTCCGCCTCCTGTTCATAGGTCAGGCCGTAGTAGACCTGACAGAGCATATCTACGTCTTTCCCATTGTTTTTCCTCTTGCCGCCGCAGACACGGTGCTGCCCATCCACCAGATAATAGCGCCCATCCCGGAAGCTGACCACCAGAGGGGTCAGCAGACGGGGGTCCCAATGCCGTACCAGCTTATCCACCACGCGGTCAAGTACAGGTCGCTGGTAGGGCTGACCGGAATACAGGTCTGCGGTAGAGAGAATTTTTTCCTCCCATTGTACGCCGTCCGTCATGCCGCCCAAGGTAGTCTGCCGGGAATTTCCCTTCTTCTGCTGTTCCGTAACAGCGGAGATTTTCTTATGTCGCTTCATGTTGAGCCATCCTTTCAATTTTGTGATACATTTCGTCTAAAGCCTCGTGAACAAGCCGCACTTTTTGATGAATCTGCTCCAGATGGTCCCGTGTCAGGACCGGCAAAACCGCATCGTACTCCGGGCCGGTGTAGTTCTCCATGCTCTGGCAGAATCGTTGCAGAAAATACGAAAATGTTACAAGAAAGCTGTCCGGGGTGCATCGGCGGTCCTTGTCCGGGTTTTTCAAGTCAGCGGCCAACTCCTGAATGGAAGGGCAACCGCCAACCGGGGCAGAAGCCGGTTCGGGGACCTTCGGCGGCGCAGGCGGTTCCGGTTCCTGCGGTGTTTCCGTAGCCTCCGGCTCTACTGGGACGGGGTGATATTCATCTACTGATTTGATAGTCCCTGACACTAATTGATCGGCAGCTTCTTCCTGTTGGTCCGGCGCAAGACGAGAGAGCTTCAATGCGTTTCTAAAACCAATTCTATGCTGATCGACAATTCCCTTGACTTCAGGCGTAAGGTTTTTGGCGATTTGCACCTTACGCTCAACCGTGCGTGGGGTAACGCCCAATTTCTCTGCGGTGTCCTGAGAAAAGGACTTAGTTCCTAAAACCGACCCCGTGTCGGTTTTAGAAGTTTGACCATTGCGTTTCCCTTGCCGTGTTTCGGGATGTAGAATTTCATAAATCTCTTTTCGCCGCAACAAGAGATCATCATATTCCATAGCCGACAAATTTCTGCGGATAAAGTTTTCATCTATCTCCGCCAGCTCTGCTTGAATCCCATCTAAACTGCTGACATTGCACTCAATTTCCTCCCAGCCCAGCAGCTTCACCGCCTCCAGCCGGTGCAGTCCGGCGATCAGAGTGTAGTCCAAGTCAACCGTGATCGGATTGAGTAGCCCTACTTTGGTAATGCTGTCCGACAGCTCATGGACTGCTTCCGGGTTTACCTCTCGCCGCCCTTCGTTGACCTTAATCTGAAAAATTGGAATCTTCATTTTCTCACCTCCCCGACCATGGGCCGTATTATCGTTCCTTGCCGAATGGAACACCTGGGGCCGTAGTCTGCCTACGGCTCCAGGTCTTTCATCCGGCTGTCGGGCGGGAAGGACCGCGCCGGTCCCGGTTGTGTCCCATACTGTAAGGAAATGTGACCGGCGCGGGTTCCCTTGAATACCCTTTATAAAAATGTGTGCCGTATTATCGGGCGGCATGACCGCCCTGCTGCTCTCCCCCGGCACGGGAGTATGTAAGCCCGCCTTTGGCGTGGCGGCGCGGTGCCAGCAGACGGTGGCGGCAGGTGACTAAGCTGCCCAGGCCGTTCCCCCAGCATCTCCCTTTTACCCTGCGATACGGGTGTTTGCGGTGTATCCTGCGCCTACGGCGTTGCCAGCGCCGGACAGCCGCCCAGGTGTCGCTCGTACCTTTGATGTGATCGTTTTGACGGGCAGGGAACGAGGGTCCACCCCCTTTCGTTTGTCCCCGGCCCGCAGGCAGTCTTGGCAATTGTGCGGCTGATGCAGGATGCACGCTTACATACTGAATATGAGCGGAAACCTGTCCCGCTGTTTGTCAAGGTGCTGGGGCTTTGCGTCAGGGAGCAAGCTGGAAAATGATACTGCTGATCGTAGCCAGATCATCACCGGCAAGCTGGGCGCTCAATCGAACAAGCAGCTTGACCTGCTTTTTGTTGAGGGCCTTGCGGTAAGGCTGGTAATCCGCCTTTAGCCGTACACCCCCACCGTAGCGGCCACGGACAGTTTCGATAGGGTATGAACACATGAGCATCATTATGTCGTTCCGAATGGTTTCCCTGGAGACTTTAAACTCACTTGCCAGATTGCTGTATGTATCCTGCCGTTTCAGGCACAATATTTCCAGAATCCTCTGGCGGCGTTCACCCGCGCTCATGTGTTCACCTCCTTCCACCGCTCTCTGAAATCTATCGTAACAGGTAAAGGGCAAGCCTAGCTTGGCCTTTAAAAAAATAATTTGAAAAATTTTTATTTTTATTTAAAATTGGTTATCTTTCTGCGAAAAATGTTGTAAATTGCAGGGAGAGAACTATGCCGCTTCTCTAGTTATCTGCGGCTTTTTTGTCGAATAAAAAGAGGCCGCTGTCCCTTGCTGGGACAGCGGCCTCGATTGCATATTTTTTTGCGGTAGTGCACTTTTGCACGACGGCATCCTCCTATTGGTGATAGGAGCTATGATACCACGCACTTTTCCTATTACTTTCCCCAAACTTTCCTAAAACTTTCCTAATTATCGCAAGTTTCGTTGGAATACCCGGTAAATCGGTAGCCCATCCGATAAACTGTTTTGATATAACATGGTTGGGCTGGATTCGCCTCAATTTGTTTCCGCAGTTCGTGGATAGACCGGCCTACGGATTGGACATAATCCATTCCCCATGCGCCCCGGCATATCTGCTCGGAAGTCAATACACGGTCGGGATGCTCCATAAAGTACAACAGCAGTGAAAACTCCCTGGGGCGCAACCTGACGCTCCGCTCCTTCACCCGGACAACGCAACGCGACGGGTCAATATAAATGTCCCCAACCTGGAAGTCACGTACTTGGATGCCTTTATCATGGGTATAGGCCGAGTAGCGGCGAAATTGGGCCATGATGTGATCCGCCACTAAATCAACAGGCCATTCTGACCCAATGCACAAGTCCGCGCCGGATTGCAGGGCGGAGCAAGCATTTTTTGTATCGTATTGATTGAATAGTACGATTGCCGGTGCATAGCTGATACGGCGCAGAGCAATGAGAAATTCAGCGCAGGAAATTGCTTCAGGAAAACAAAGTACAATCAGGTGAAATGATTGCCCAGCACATAGACGCATGGCGTCCTGATAGGTGAGTGCCATGATGAAATCAGCGTCCATCCCTTGAAACCTAAATTTGAGTGCGTTGTGGAGTTCATAGTGAATGTCCAGCGTCAGGACTTGATACCTCATAAATACCGCCTTTCATATTCAAAAATATATCACCGTCGAGATGAATTTAGCCGACAGTTTCTTTCAAAATCCGCAAACGCACTTACAAAAAAGCCGCTCAAATACCGTTGGGTTTTACCCGCAGGGATAGAGCAACATCTAGCAAAAAAGGGATGCAAACAAACTGTCTGCACCCCTTGAGATACTGTGGCCAAAGGCTGCGTTCCTTTGTTGGCTACTGCTCTCCGTTATCTACTTTGTTCATCGTTAGTAATTATTATACCATAATAATCGCCTATTGTCTAGTTTCTATAAATTCCGCAAAAAAGCGCTATAATCCATGCTCCTGAACAAATTGCTTTAGCACCTTTTCCAGTTTATAGACAAGCGCATTAGGCAGTTTCCGGGCGGTCAAGGCCCTGGGGATTCTAACGCCAGATACACCTGTAACAACTCGACGGAATACCACACGCCTATCATTGCGGTGGAGAGCCTTTATTTCGTACCCTTGGCTTGTCCAGGATTCAGAAATATAGTAGTCTATTTCGTCTGGAATAATCGCATGGAATGGGTATCCTTCCTCCCTCCACATTGGAGAAATCATCCCTGGCATCACCTCATACCAGAAAGCATCATAGAAATATGCTTCTGCCGGTAAGCTGTCTCCAAGGATTTGTTCAATCTGGCGGAAGGTCAAGGTAAGTGGAGTCTTGTCGGACAGGCGGAAGTATTCTCGCAATTCCAGATAGGGTGAATTTCGTAGCGGGGCATTATCAAGGAAGTCACCCAGCAACTCAAAGATGTCGATATGCTCCGCAAAGGCATCACCCGAATCCGAGAACATATCGTAGGCACATTGACGATGAATATAAATCAGGTTTTGCACTCGATGCCCTTTGCCGATCACCTTTTCAGTTATCTCAATTTCTTGGTCAGCCAACATTGGATTTCCGCAAAATGCGCATAGGCCCCCCTGACGCTGCCAGACTGCTTTATACTTACCATTGGCCTTCTGTTCATCACGGCGGTGCTGTAGCTGGGCGAAATAGTCCTTGTCCAGATATGGGTTGAAACTGACCTTGCAGGGCTTGTGCTGGACGATAGCGAGGGGAGCCAACCGAACTACCCGGCAAGTGGGGTCATCGGGGAGAGCAAAAATGTGATACCCTCCCACATGAATCCAAAATTTTTTCAGTACAGTTTCCCGGTGCCAGTGGGAATACTTCTGGCACATCTTCACAACAAGCAGGCCCTCAACAACAGCGTCAATGTGTCGGAAAATCATATAGGCATCCGTACTGCGATGGTACGCCGCCCAACCGCTCAATTTGTCGTTAATCTTCTCTATCAGCGTGCGTTGGGTCCCCTTGAAATTCAAAATCAAGTTCTCCAACTCATGCTCAATCTTCTTGATAGAGCTGTCAGTCGGTTCAACCGTCAGAACACCCTCCTTCTCCTGAAAGTGCCATGACAAAAACGTAAAACCTTCACGGACGTGAGCGATATAAGTTTTCTGTTGATTGAAACCCAGCCCCCGGCTGGCCAGAAAATCGCTAACGCTTTGCATGATTTTTTCAGCACTTTCTACAGACCTTGCCGTGACCACTATATCATCAGCAAATCGTACCATACAGCCGTTGGAGTAGTCAACACCGCCCATGGGGTAAAGGCTGTCGTAGATATGAGATTGGAGTCCGTCCAACAGCATATTGCCGAGAATGGGTGACAAGCTGGATGCAAAGGAAATGCCCCGGTTTGTTTCAAACAATTCGCCGTCTTTGACAACGCCCGCCCGGAGGAATTTCCGCAACACTGTCTTGTCCATTGGGATGTTCTCAATGAGCCATTTGTGCATAGCATTATCGAAGAAAGCGGCAACATCGGCCCTAACAATCAACTTAGGTGGGTTCTCCTGATTCAATACCCGAAGTATGTAAGCGTAAGCGTCATGGGCCGAGCGGCCTTTACGGGCGAAAAAGGATTTTTTATCCGCTGTGGATTCAGCTACCGGGTCAAGAGAGAAAGAATACAGTACCAGCATAGCCTTATCCCTGGCGGCAGGGATATGTAGCGTCAACTCCTTCCCCCGCTCCGTGACCTTCTCATATCGGTTCGGCAATGGCTGGTATCCTCTGCGGGTCAGGGATAAGGCCATTTTCATTTTTTGTGCGTCATTGGTCAGCTTCACGCCGTCAATGCCCGCCGCTGAATTTGTGTCGGCTACAAAGCGGACAGCCAACACCCTGGCGGCATAAGAGGCCACCAGTTTATCCTGCATGATTTTGACGTTTTCCCAATCTCGGTTATAGGCCGCAAAGGCCAATTTGTTCTGCTTGCGGAAAAGCTCATTCTCCATTTTGGACCAGTCAATCGTGCGCCACCTAACAGCCATATCTTCATCCGTGGTTTCCTGTTGAAAGGTGATTGCCCCCAGGATGATGGAGATAGGGCAATGGTCAGAACACAGCGTAGTCGTATGGTGTTTAATACTCTGAACGTAGGTCAGCAGCTCTCCCGAAACGAGGAAGTAATCCAGCCGGGAGCCCTTGTTCTCCTGGCGGCTCTTAGACCGTGGTCCCCACCAGGTATAGGCCCCTTCCTTCTGCGGGTAAAAGGCCCGGAATACGTCAATGTAACCAGCAGAGAGAAGCGATTCAAAACTCGCCCGCTCCTCCGATTGAAACAGAGGTTCCTCTGGCGTGTTCTTTTGGTTCTCCGGGTAAATGTCGATATACTCTCGTGTCACATTGAAATCGCCGCACATGATGGTAGGCTTTGGCAGTTTCGTGACAAACTCCTTTAGAGCTTTGTCCCATTCCATACGGAAGTCCAAGCGTTCAAGAGATGAATGAGTGTTAAGGTTTGGCGCATAAACATTGACTATGAAATAGTCCTTGTATTCCAGTGTGATAAGCCGACCCTCGCTATCAAATTTGTCACTTCCAAATCCATACTGGAAGGAGAGGGGTTGCCGCCGTGTTAGCACTAGTGTGCCGGAGTAGTTGGAACGCTTCGCCGGGTTCCAAAACAGCAGATAGCCGGGAACATTCAACGGACATTCCCCTTTGATTTCTTGACAGCATACTACATCGGGCTTTGAATCCGCTAGGAATTTCAAAAATCCGTTTCGCTTGCAACGGGCTAACCCATTGACGTTCCATGACACAATTTTCATATTCTTACGCCTCTCTGCTGAAAGAGATTTCAGTAGAGAGCAATTATATGTTATTGTTCCTTTTGTGAAAAGAGTTGATTTTAAGCCAACTACCGGATCGCTATCAAGTAGCAGGAGTAGTCCTATAACGTAGGCGAGCAATGTATTGGAATATCCTTTTCGGATTTTCCAATACGCCCGTTGGGGTCCCCCCAAGCCCCGGACCGGACGTAGAGCGTCCGGTCGAACACGCCTGACGGCGTGGCTTTTCCGCTCCTGACCGTCGCTCGTTCCCGCACATCTGCGCAGGAAACATTTTGGGTTTAAAAATGATTTCGTATATCATGCCGTTGGGTGTGAAAAGATTTTCCGGTACTTATTGACTTTATAATGTTTTGTACCAGTCTGTCAGTTGTCACAATCTACGTCAATAGTCTACCTTTCTCCCGGAAACGTAATGGTCGTGGGTAAAATAATCCAGGGAGAGAATAAAGTCGCACGGATCTGTTGAGGAGAGAAAGAAGCTGATGTTTTCGCTCATGATAGTCAACTCTGTAAGCATCTTTTTAACTTCTCCAGTATAGGTCGCGCAATCCATATACATGGTTACGGAAACAAAGTAACCGTATTCTTCAATTTTCATGTCGATCTCATAACCGGCAGACAGGCTTTTCGCCAAATTTATAAACGCTTCTTTTTTCTGCGCTTTATCCGCCCGCAAAATATAGGTGCTGCTTTGCTCGATACGCTGGCGAAATGCCTCCGGTGATTCCCGTGGCATGGAGGAAAATTTCTCACCGGATACCTCTTGTTCTTCCAGAAGTTTGTCAATGTCTTGATGCGGGAATTGTTTGCAATAGATTACCTTATGTTCAAACTCTACGCTCATTTGTACCCTACCTCCCGCCTTGTATGCGTGTAATGTCCATCGAGATTGGATGGATTATAACAATTCCTCTTTTTAATTTCCGTGCATAATTCACAGTAGCCCCTGTTCCGCTCCGCCGCACTCCGTTGAAAACGGCCAGCAGCAGACCAGCGGCCTCCACAAGCTGGTGATTCCGGTCAATCATGCACCCATCGTAGTATTCCCGGCTCACATAAGTCACAGAATTAGCCCGCTTCAAGATAGAATGATACCGCTCCCGCGCTGAATCGCTCCACTTGTCCGCCTGCCCTTCATGGGGCAGAATACAATGGAGTTTCAGCGCGGGATTTTTTTCGCGCATAGCCAGGACAATCTCCGCCGCCCAGCAGTCCACGCCGTCCGCGCCTCCTGTAAAAAAACCTGTCACTCCGGTCTCGGCCAGTGCCGCGATTTGTTCTGCCAGCGTTGCTTTTAGTGCCGCGCACCGGGGGTCCGTTTCGTCATACTTCCATGGGAAACTTTTGGGCCGGTGCCCGGTAAAGGCACAGGAATTTTCAAACATAGTCATAGGCTCCCCTGGCTCCCGGCCAAACCTGAAAGCGGGCTGACTTCCCGCTCTTTTAGTTCAAAAATAAATTCAATGGCATAGTCACACCGTAATATAATGTTACTCGCTTTGAGGAAGTTTATCGGTACTCCATAGCTCTTAAACTGACGGTCAATTTTCAATCTTTGGAGGACTCGCTGATATATTTCAGACCGATGCTTTTTGACTTCATCTTTCAGAGCCTCCCAAGAATCAAACCGATAGCGGGGGAGTCCCACGATCATGCGGATATAATCAAATGTACTTTCATCCGGGTTCTCTGGAGCACGTTCATATGTGGGTGGAGATATGTGCTGTACCAATCGGTCGATGGAAGATGGTTCCCGTGGAACTCTATACACAATCTCTGTTTTTAGAAAAACTTCAATGCAATCCTCCAGTGTTCTCCCAACTTCAAATTGGGAAACCGCTTTCTGCCAGACATTCATATTGAAGCAGTCGCCCCTAACTTCAAATATGCAAAATTTTATGCGTCCCTCATAGGGGAAAAGCCTTGGTTCCTTATCAAGAGTGTACACTTCATTTTTGTTGAAGTAATACGTTTTTCCTCCGCGTTGAGAAATGGGTTTATTGATTACGCCCTGCTTTATTAAGAAGTCCCTGGTCATAGAAACCAGTTCCGCGTCAGGAATACTTTGCAGGTATTCATCCATTTCTGGAAGCAGGTGCTTCTCTACATTTCTATCCAATTCCGTAAAGATATGGAATTTCACGACCGCTTGTTTCCATATTTCCTCATCAACAAAGGAAGGGGCCCATAGCGGTTCCACCGCCATATCATCGCCCCTCTGCAACATTACGTGCGCATTCTCTCCGTATTTAACTACACAGAGCAGGTTATATCCATCTCCATTTGGGCGCGGCTTTCTAAAAATTGCTCTGCCTATAATACCTTCTGCGATCAACAGCTTGGTGACTGTTTTTGACGCTATGCTCCAGGCACAGCCCCGCCCTGTCGTTTTATCTATGACCATAATGCCACCTCCAGCATTTTGGGGACTGCTTTAGACTGGACAAACTCCATCTTCTTGCCATTAACTAGAGCAACCAAATCATCCACATTCTGAAAAATCACCCAGCTTCATCCGCCTCAAAGGGGAACAAATCCGGCAGATCAATTTGAACGCCCAGCTTCCGCTTCAGCACATTTTGAATCCACATTAAACGGAAACGAACAGATTCCGGCCGGACGCCAAGCTCCCTGGCAATGGTGGCGTTCCGCTTTACCGCCTGTTTTTTCTGGACTAGGATCAGGTCCTCATGGTTCAACATTCGTTTGGTCCCGAAACCAGGAACGTTTCCACGCATGATGGCGAACTCTTTTAGCTCTTGGTCGGAGGGCATGTCCCGCAGAAGCTCCGACAGCTTCATGTATCCCTCCGTGAACGTTACCTCCAGGCCGCGAAGCCGCCGCAGAGCCGGACTGTCCAGCTCAATATAATCCGGTATGGGACCTCGCTCAAACTTGGCTTTGATATTTTGGAACCGGCCTTCTACCTGATTCCGTGTGAGGCCCAGTTCTTTCCCGGCTTCTTCATTGTCCTTCCCATCCAGGCGCAGCTTCAAAATCTTCAGGCCGAGCTGGGTTATGTGTGGCTTGCTGTTCTTGCTGTACGGGAAAAGCTCCGCTAAAACCTCGTCAGAGGGTGGAGCTGCCAGAAGTTCAGAAATTAGAATCTTTTCGCCGTTTGCCTTCTGTGTTAAAAAAGTGTTTTCCATTATGTCCCCCCTATTCCCTTTTAAAGACCTCTATCCCCTTTAGATGTCGAAAATTTATTCGGGTCAACTACACATAGTTAGGTAGGGGAATTTTTACTGCTATCATGAGCACAATAGAGAAGGATTTCATCGTCTCACAATAGCAGAAGGTTACTATGAACGCTGATTATTCAAACATTATTTTGCCCAGAATACTCTTTTTGTGTGATAAGCGGGGCATTACAATCAATAAACTTGCTGAAATGAGTGGGGTTAGGCAATCCACTATTCACAACTTGGTGTGTGGCGCATCTAAAAATCCTAAAATTGGTACGTTGCACAAAATTGCAACTGCTTTTAATATGACATTAGCAGAATTTCTTGATTTTCCAGAATTAAATAATTTCTCATTAGATGATGAATTAGAGGAATAATATAAGGTAGATAGCGGCATCCTCCCATGCTTTGGTATGGGAGGACATTATTATATTAGCGACTAACGTTCAAATCATTATATCATAATACATCCCGTCTGTCTATTATCGTAGACCTCATTTTCTCCTATATCTTTTACAATCTGTACTTAGAAAGTTGTGGGGAGGGGATTTTGTGCAATTCAATTCGGATGTAGTAGGACAAGTTATACGTAAACTACGAAAAGAAAAAAAGATTTCGCAGGATGTTCTTAGTGGTTTTGCTGGAATTGCACGTACTCATTTAACAATGATAGAGAACGGATCTAAGCAACCAAACTTTGAAACCATTTGGAAAATTGCTATGGCTTTGGATTTACGGCCAAGTGAATTAGTTAGTTTTATGGAAACGGAAATTGAACGGCGTGATAAGGAAAGCACCCTTTACATGGAGCAATAACAAAACCTCTCGTGCTAAGACGGCACGGGAGGTTTTCCATGCGTCTTTACATTCGACCGTATGTGCAACTAATTAGACATGACTTCTTAGAGCTTTTAAATATATTCTAACAAATATAAACTGGCCTTGTCAATACCGTTGCTTATGGAGGCTAGTCATGGATAACTACGGAACAATAAAAATAAATTTGGCAAAGCTGATTGAAGATCGTGGTATAAGCAAAAACAAACTTAGCCATCGAGCGGAAATGCAGCGGACGCAAATCAATCATTATTGCAACAACACGATATCCAGATTAGATGTTGATGTCTTATCTCGCCTATGCACAGTGCTTGAATGTGAGATCGGAGAACTTTTGGAGTTTATTCCTCCCGAGAAATAAGGTAAATTCAGAAAAATTCTGATTGTCCCATTTTATATGCAAAAAGCCTCCCATGCCAGACGGCACGGGAAGTTTTCGTAGTCACCGCCCCATCTGGGTCACTGCTGGCAGTATATCATATAATTCGGTGCATTGCTATAGATAAAACTACAAACTTGTAAGAATTTTCCTTTTGCCTATTCGGGGTTACACTACTTGTAAAGGTGGTGTAATGCTATGGCTAGGAAATTAAAAGACGTCAATATAGAAATCGGAGCCAGAATTAAAAGCGAACGGACAGCCCAGAAAATGACTCGTGAGGACTTGGCGAAATTGTCTGGTTATAGTGCTAACTTTATTCAGGAAGTGGAACGAGGACGTTCTGGCCTGTCCTCTGAGTCTATCCGCGCGTTTGCCGTGGCCCTCAATCTCTCCGCAGACACCTTATTGTTTGGGAGAGCTCCAGACAGCTTTGAATATGTCATACAGAAATTGAAAGCCGTTCCGGCTGACAAACTGCCGCATGTTCTAAAAATCATAGATGAAGCGATTGAATGTACTCGCTAAGAGAAGATAGCCCCACGCCGCTGGCATGAGGCTATCTTTATTCGTTCTTGCACAGTGGTTATATGCCCTTGTATTGCGGCTCCCGCTTTTCCAGGAAGGCACTGACTCCTTCCCTGAAATCCGAGTGCCGCGCCATGTAGCGAGTATAAGTAACTTCCAATTCGTTCTTGCGGTGCATCTGGAAGTCCTCCTGCTCATTCATACACGCCTTTAGATAGCGGAGAACCAGAGGCCCCCGCTTGCAGAGTTCCCGTGCTTTCTCCATAGCCGCTGGCATCAGCTCCTCCAGGCTGTCAACCACCATCGTGACGCCGCCGTACTTTTCGTGCAGTTCCTCCGCCGTTATGGAGCTTCCGCAGTAGCACATATCCCTCTGGATTTGGGGCGGAAGTATCCGGGCCAGATGGCCGCTTCCGCCAACGACGCTTAGTCTGGCTTCCGGCGCTCCAAAGAGGGTCCCCTTCACGGCGATTGAGATATCCGCGCCTGCCGGATAACAGAGGCCCCCGCCGAGACAGTGGCCGTGGACCGCGCAGATCAGGGGGACCCGCAGATCATACAGGGCTTGCGCCCCGTCATAGTAGAGCTCTTGGGTATTGGTCACGTCCCTGTCCTCAATGCTCTGGTAGAATCGCTTGATGTCAACGCCTACGCAGAATGTTTTCAAGTCCGAGTGCATGACGCATACCCATATTTCGTCATTGTGGTTGATATAGTCACAAACCCGCAGGATTTCCTCCTGCATAACGCCGCTGACCGCGTTTACCGGAGGGTTGTGCAGCGTCATGACTGCGATGTGATCCTCTATAGTGAGGAAAACCTGTTGAAGTGGTTTAAACCCAATTTCATTTACTTTTTTAACTGCCATGCTGCATCTCCTATTATTTTCGAGCATCCATAAATAACACTTTGGGCTGCTCCATAGCTTTCAGTCCGGTTTAGAATGTACCCATATTACGTGTTGTCCTAAAGACGGACATTCCAAATCGCAGATCAAAGGGACCCGCAGGTTAAACAGGGATTGCGGGGTAACTGGGCTGGATGGCTCCTTGTTGGGTGCGTCTTTATCCGAGCTGCCCTGCTGTAATTGCTGGATATCCACACAAGAACAAAAGGTTTTCAGATCGGAGCGCAGAAAGCACATCCAAATGTCTTTATTTTGGTTGATGTAGTCCTGAACCAGCCATATTTCATACCAAAGGCCAGCGAGGGCAACTGCCGCCGCCAAAGGCTGTAACTTCATTACCGCAATATGGTTTTCGATGGTTAAACATATCTCTTGGAGTTTATGATGGCCTATTTCCTTTATTTCCTGGACCGACATTGTATTCTCCTGTTACGTCTGCAACGGATGGAGCCGTTACAGCTTCCCATAACGGCTCCATCATCGCTATGCAGACGTCGATTGCGTCAGAACTTCAGGTAAGAGGCCGGAAGCCCCTCGGTAATATCCGTCGTCAGGCTGGAAGGGGCAATCGGGTGCCGAAGCCCGTTTTTGAACATCTTCCCCAGCCCGTCCACGCACCGGAGGACATGATCCGGTGTCAGCGTGACACGCAGCTCCCACTCGCCTACGCCGCTGAACTTGCAGTCCGCAAAGCAGGGGAGGGCCAAGGACGGTTTCCCGGTCATAAAGGTCCGCGTCCAGGAATCCGAGCAGGTGGACTCGCCCGTGAAAGTAAATTCCAGTTTTTCGTAGTTGTCGAACTGATAAGCGGCAAACAGCATGAACGCCTGGGAAGGGCTGATGTTCATGATTACCACATCCGGCTCAATGCGGCCGGCGTCGATAGGGGAGGCAACGACCGCATAGTATTTGGAGTCAACGCAGTTCAGCGCCGCATGATGTCCCCTGGCCGCTTCGCTGTTGCCATACCAGACACCCTCGAATACCTTTCCGCTGTACCATTCCTCGTCGCGTTCCACAAGGCCATGCACGCCCCGGCAGTAGTTGTTATGGATGTTTTCAGGCTTGCACGCGGAGGTCCACCCAAACTGGAAGGCATGACCCACCACCATGCAGGGCGCGTAATGTTTTTCGTGGATGCGTACTTTCGGGATTGCGTTCAGCTCCTCCTCCGTGGCAATCCACTTCATCCCGACCGGGGTGTACATCAAATGGAGATATCTTTTCAGATCAGCAGTAATCTGTTTCCACTCATAGGTTCCCATAAGTCTTTACCCTTCTTTCCTTATTTGGTTGTTACGGTTCAGTAACGGTATCCTCAACACCCACGAACATTTTTTCTGCATGAGCAGGGTCCATAGGCTTGAACAGGGGAATACCGATCAGGGTCAGCACCACGCTGATAAAGCCGCCGATGCCGCAGCACTGATATACGGAACCGATAATGTGCCCGAAGTAGAGGATGCAGAAGGAAGCGCACCCGCCGATAGAGCCGAGCAGAGCTGCGCCCTTTCCGGCTTTTTTGCTGTACAGGCCGACTACCACAGGACCGGCAACAGCGGACATGATGGTTCCAGCTGCGGACCACAGCATAACCGTCAGGTTGGACGGCTTGGAAAACGCAATGGGAATCGCTATGATGCCGATTACATAGACGGACCACTTCATCACGGACATCGTAACCTTCTCCGTCTTGGCTTCATCCACTTCGACTCCCTGGCGGCGCTTGCTGCCCATGTAGATTTTGTTATACCAAGTGTTGCCGATAACCACGCTCATGTACAGCAGGATACCGTCCACAGTGGACATGGAGGCCGCAAGAATGACGCACAGGAACACCGCGGAAACAATCTCCGGGTAAACTTCGGTGATAAACCAGGGAAGCGCGTTATCCATGCCGCTGACTGTCTCGCCGATACCCTCCGGCAGAAGGATTCGGGTGTAGGAGCCGCCCAAGACAACACAGCCCATGATGAACATACAAATAGCAGTGTAGATGATGAACTTTTTGATGTCCCGGTCGTTTTTCAGATAGGTGCATTTGCCGATAATCTGGGGGTTCATAGTCCACCACAGATGGGCTATAAACATCCAGAACACGGCAAAGGCAGTCGGGTATCCTCCGTTGTTGGGGTTGACGCTCAGCGCCAGATTCGGGTCGATTTCAGATAGCAGCCTGGGTACTTCCGTAAACACATTTCCAAAAAGGAAGAAGCCGGTAAAGAATATAATCAACGCCAAAACGCACATCAAGGCACCCTGGGCCACATTTGTATACACATGGGCATAAGTGCCGCCCATGGAAATGTAGATGATGATGACCACAGCGGCGATGCAGACGCCTACCTGATAGGAGATGTTGGGGACCATGTGGTTGATTACGATGCCCACGCCCACCAGCTGAGAGGCGACATACAGGATTTGCAGGAGGCTCACCAGCCCCAAGAATACTCGCAACCCCTCGCTGCCATAACGGTCGGCCACCCAATCCGCTACACTTGCCGCATGGATGTTCTTGTTGACCCGGCGATATCTTCTGGCGATAAAGCACAGGCACAGGCAGGTGGTAGTCCATTGGGATGCCCAGAACCAGATGTTTGTAATGCCGTAGGCAAAGCCCTGTCCGGCAACGCCAAGGAAATACCCGGCGCTGGAAAACGTGGCCGCATAGGTGATAGCGGTTGCCAAGGGGCTGATGTCGCCGGACCCGGCGGCGTAGGATTCAACCGACGTTACCCGCTTCGACGCCTTCCATCCAAGCGCGATCATTCCGGCAACATAGAGCGTTGCCAATATAATGAAATAAACCATATCCTTCCTCCTTTGTGCATTCCCAATTTTTTACTTGACTCCCTTGAACGTGAAGTGGACCGCAACGCCCAGCAGGACCGCCATACAGGCTTCAAACACGAAGAACCAATGTAAAACTGTCATTTCGCTCTCTCCTTTCCCACTTATTTTGCGGAGGCGCTGGTTTCTGACGGCACAGGGCCGTCAAAGCACGGGCCGTCTCAACTGTGGGAAAGGAAATTTTCATCTTCCCCGTAGCGTTCCTTGTAAGCGGCCCATAACTCCTCGTGGAATTTGGGGTGAGCAATACCGATCAGCAGCTTGGCCCGCTCCCGCAGGGATTTGCCCCGCAGATTGGCGATGCCGTACTCTGTGACAATGTAGTGAGTGTCGGTCCGGGGGGTGGTAACGGTGGTTCCGGCCTCAAAAACCGGGACGATTCTGGAAAGCGTCCCCTTCTTGGCGGTAGACGGCATGGCAAGAATGGCCTTTCCGCCGGGGGACAGGAAGGAGCCCCGGATGTAGTCCAGTTGACCGCCGACGCCGCTGAACTGCTGGATTCCCATGGACTCGGAGTTTACCTGCCCATTGAAGTCAACCTGCAAGCAGGAGTTGATGGAAACCATTTTTCTGTTCTGCCCGATGACCCAAGGGTCGTTGACGTGATCGACGGGGAGCACTTCCACGTCGGGATTGTTATGTACAAAGTCGTAAAGCCGCTGGCTTCCCATCAGGAAGGCAACCACGATTTTACCTTTGTGGATGGTCTTTTTTGCCCCGTTGATGATTCCTTTCTCATACAAATCAATTACACCGTCGGCAATCATTTCGGAATGGATGCCCAGGTCTTTCTTGTCCGTCAGGGATTTCAGAACCGCGTCGGGAATGGAGCCGATGCCAAGCTGCAAGGTGGAACCATCCTCGATCAAGCTGGCGCAGTTCCGGCCAATGGCCGCTTCCACCTCCCCAACAGGCCCGGATTCCATTGTCGGCAGGGGAGTGTCAGCCTCCACCAGATAGTCGATCTTGGAAACGTGAATGTGGGAATCTCCGTATGTACGGGGAAGATTCCGGTTCACCTGAGCGATCACAACCTTTGCGACCTGGGTGGCGGGCAGCGTACCACCTACGGAAACGCCCAGGGAGCAGAAGCCGTGTTCATCCGGCGGCGTTACCGAAATCAGCACCGCGTCAATGGGCAGCGTCCCGTCCCGGAAATAGCGGGGGCACTGTCCGAAATAGGTTGGCGTAAAGTCCGCCAGATTTTGAGCGACGGCCTTGCGGTTGCTTCCGCTGATAAAGAGGCCGTTAAACCGCAGGTGCCCCTGCATCTCCGGCGCGCAGTATTCAGAGCCGAACAGCGTGACCCAATGTACCAGCTCCACGTTTTCATACTGCCTGTAGTTCCGGCACATGGCTTCCACCAAGGCCGGAGGCTGGTTTGCGGCGTGGCCGATCAGGACCCGGCTGTTGTTCGGGATGTGCGTGACCGCCTCGTCTGCCGTGACGAGGCGGCTTTGGTAGACCGTTTTCCAATTTTCCATTAGGACCCTCCTTGTTTTCTACAGCTTCATCTTTAAGTTACCCGTATGTGAGAACCTGTCTTTAGAATGGCCTGAGTCCGCATAATAGGACCAGCTTTTACTGAAACAGCAAAGCACGTCTATTTCCAGCGATATTGGCCATTTCAAAAATGCGCCCTCCCCTCCTATCAGGTATGTATCTCACTCGGGCTCCTTACGCATTTTTCTGGGGTGGCATCCCCGCCCTACTGACAAGCTCATTTTTTACACCGTTCTCGGCAACTTCCGCCAATCGAACCAATGTCATGAAATAAGCCTGGTTTTTGGGAGACAATCGCTTTAGTATTTCAATTGTTTCCTTAATGGTCTTATCATCCATCACGATACCTCTTATTAAGATTATGATATAGTAATACCATGAACTTAATATTTTGTCAATGGGTTTTATTAAGTTAATGATAAAAACATAGTATGGCGGTCTTGAAATTCATTCCTTTATATGGTAAAGTAACTTTATAAGGGTATTTCAGCAGAAAGCAGATAAGGAGAGTATCAATGACTTCAAGGTTAAAGCAGCTTCGCAAGACGTTGAAAATAAATCAGACCAATTTTGCAAAACAGCTCGGGATTACACAAACTGCATATTCCATGATTGAAAATGGAAATAATCCGTTGTCTGACCGATATATAAAGGTGATTTCCTCTGTTTTTGGGGTAAATGAAGCATGGCTGCGAACAGGTGATGGCGATATGTTTTACTCATCGCCCTATGAAAAGGAATTTACTGAAATATTCGGTAGTCTTGTCCCTGCCACCCAAGAATACCTCTTGCTTATGGCGCGTGAACTGCTGGCAACGCAGGAGCGGTTACTAAACCCGCCGACAGAGCAGCAAAGTTGTTCCCCTGGAACAAGTGAATGAGCTGGCATTATTGATACCCAACAATCAAAAAAGAAAAGGCCGATAATTTGAAACCGGAAGTTCTCCTCCAGCACCAAAGAGCCGAGGTGGATATGGCTGCTTTGGCAAAGAAGGTTATGGCTAATTTCCACAAAAAAGTAAAAAAGCCTCCCATACCACTGGCATGGGAGGCTTTTTTACAGTCAACGCACGGGTTTCTGTTCCGTATTCTGTTTTTGCTTCTCCGGGGCTAAACCGAGGATTTTATCCACGTTCTGCTTTGCCGTCCGGTAGGAGATCATATCCTGCCGGAGTGCCTTGTACTGCGTGTACTGCTCCTGCTTTTCAGCCAGCAGAGCGGCATACTGTTCGGAGAGTTGGGCCACCTTGGGAATGGGCTTGCCGCCCAAGGCGTCAAAGGCTTTCTTCGCCGCCTCATGCTGGGCGATCTCCGCCCCATGCTCCGCCAGAAATTCCTTTTTGTGGCGGGACTTTTTATAAGCGGCGTAGACCTCCCGTGTCTTGGAGTAGTTGATGATATGGGTCTTTAGCTGGGCAACCTCGGCCATCCGTGCCTCCAACTGCTTGATACGGCTGGAAACAGCGTTAAACCGCTCACTGGTCTGCTCCACCCGGGCCGTCAGGTCGTCATAGTCGGTCAGGTCGTTCTCAACCAGGAAATTGAGGGTTTTAGCGGCCTCTTTGAGATTAAAAATCTTCGCCCAACGCTCATACCCCGCACCTTTGCCAGCCGCCATCTTCGCTTGAATGTCAATGAGCATGTTGACCTTCCGGCCAGCGTGGGGAACGGACCTTTTCGCCGCTGTAGATCGCCCGCCCCGGTGGGTACTGCGCTCCCGCAGGGCCTCCCTGGTATAGTCGGCCCCCAGCTTATTGGAACGAGTGAAGCGGTCCCAGCCGGGTGCGCGGAAGGACAGTGTTTTGCCCTCTTTGACCTCATAGCCCTCGGCCCGCATTTTCTCAAGGAAATCATCATAATCCCGGCAGTCGGGGAGTACCCGGTCAATGGTCTGGCGCAGACGTTCTTTGTGACTGCGCCCATGTTTGGCCGCTTCCATTTCCCTCTGCTTCTGTTCTCTTGCGGTCGGTTTGGGATTTTCAATGACAGAAAAGCCGTGCGCCCTGCACAGCTCGTCATTGAGCTGCCGGAGAATCAGGTAAGAATCTTTGGGATTTAAAAATTTACCGTCACAGTTGAGATTGGTGCTGTTAAATTCTATGTGCGTGTGAATGTGGCCTTTGTCCACATGGGTAGACACAACAAACTGGTGCTTTCCCTCCGTGAACTTCATTGCCAGCTCATAGCCCAAGCGGTTGGCGTCCTCCGGGCTGATCTCCTCCGGCTTGAAGGACTGAATTATCCGGTACATGATAATGTCCCGGTGGACAGGCTGGCTCCGTCCGGTGATCTGAAAGTAAAGCCGTTTGCTGATTTCAAATTCCTCTGCGGCGGTTTCGGGCTGGCACATATAGGACATCACCAATTCGCCGTTCTGGGTTTTCTGGGGCCTTTGGTCATAATCATGCCGTTCTGCCATGGACTGCTGACGGGTCCGGTTTTTCATTGTTTTGCGCGGCAGGATTTTGGAAATAGCCATAGAATCACCGCTCCCCTTCCCGCTGGCGCTGCTGTACTTGTGCTGCCTTGACCCGGCAGAGAAATTCGTTGTAGTCCTTCCCATGCTCCGCAGGCGGCGGATTATGGTAGACCAGCTTCACCCGCTGAGAGAGGTCCGGGTTCTCCCGAATCGCTTCTTCCAGCAACTCCATTCCTTTCAGTCCTGCCTTGTCGTTGTCCAGGCATAGGCTGACCTGGGTAACGTGCGGATGATCGTGGAGGAATTGAATCATAGCGCGGGGCGCGGTCCCGCCCAGGGATAGGTAATGACTATCCCGCCACTCGCCCCCGGACAACTTCACCAGCGTAGCCAGGGAAAGGGCGTCAATGGGACTTTCCGCCACAGCCAGCCGGGGACATTCCGGGTCAGCGGCCAGCAGGGAGAAATTATACCGCTTGTCGCTGCTCTCCACATCTATCCGAAAGTTGTCCCGCGTCCCCCGGAGGCAGGCAAACCGGGCGCGGCCCGATGTGTCCCTGCCGACAAAGACGCAGTTTTGATACTTCTGGCTCTCATAGAGCGTACCGGCCTGAATACACGCTTGCAGCAGCTCCGGGTGGATACCCCGGTCTTGCAGATAGGCCAGCATCATGGAGGGGAACCGGCTGGCTTTTGGAAGCGAAAAGGGCTTCGGAGGTTTTGGCTTTGGCCGCTCCTGGGGCGGCGGGGGGCGGTAGCCGCACAGAGCCTCCACCGCACCCACAAAATCCATCCCCCGGACCTTTATCAGATAGTCCAGCGCAGTCCGGCCTCCAATGCCCCGACTGTTCCAGCACCACTTCCCGTTGGAGATTTTGAGGCTGTCATGGGTCCGGGTATAGTATTCATTGGGGCCGTTCCGTTTCAGCTCATGGGGTTCATAGGTTTGGAGATAGGACAACAAATCCCACTCCTTTGCTTGTGCAATCTGTTCTTTGGTTACTCCCGGCATCTACCCATCCTTTCAAAAAAATAGAGGAACGGCCTACGGGCCGTCCCTCATGCTGAAATCCAATATTCTATTTTTCGGGTCCAATGATTGCCGCAGTATTCACTCCTCCGGCTGGTCCAAGCCGAGCCGCTGGGCAATTTCCTCCGGCTTTAATCCGGCTTTGCTGGCGCTCTTAATCAAATCCTGGATTTTCTGCTTTTTGGTCTTACGGGGCTTGCGCGGCGGTTTCGGAGCAAGAATGTCCTTTTTTCGTTGTTCTAATGCCGCAATCTTTCCTTTGACAGAAGTCTCCTTCTTGTCAAAATCCTCATTGGAGGCGGCTCTTTTGGCGGCGATGGTTTCCAGCTCTTGATTCAGCTTTAGAATCTTGCTGTCAAAATCCTCAACCATCTGCTGGGGTGTACGGCGGGTACGCTTCGCGGTTTGTTCGTCCATAATATCTGCTCCTTCATAATGTGTTGATTTTTCAGCGGTATTTTCTGAAAATTATATCCTGTGCAACAATATTTAACACCGCCCATTGTATCATAAAAATGCCGCTTTGCAAATAAAAAATGAGCGGGGCACATCCGAAAATGTACCCCCGCCCCCATAGTCACAGCGTTTCAAATTTCTTCAGCAGGTTACTGATCCCCTGCCAGACCTCCGCGTATCCCTTTCTCAAATCTTCCACGTCTTGGGCGTAGAGGTTATGGGTACTGTTACAGCGGCGGGCGATCTGGTTCACGTTGCTGGAAATAGAGCGCAGCAGCTTTACCAGCTCCACCACGCTGGACATATCCAACTGGACCACATACCCGTCCACCGCCATTTTGCGCAGATACGCCCGCAGATTGGTGGTCTGCAGCAGGGCCATTTTCCGGTCAATCACCTCCTTTTCCTCCGGGGACACCTTTGTGTAGAGGCCCACAGTCCGGCCTTCGTTCTTTCTCACAGCGCCGCCTCCCTCCGCTGGCCTCTTTCAGCGCCAGCAGCCACCGGCGCGGGTGGGACATAGGAGCGCAGCGCCGCCCGGATGGACGGTTTATCACCCCCCACCACAGTAAGCGCGGGCGGCTCCGGCGCGGGGGCCTCTCCGTCCTCTAAATCAGGCTCATCCTCACCGTCCTGGGATTGGTTCGCTTTTGTCTGTCTGGGCTTTTCCAACTCCCGGTTAAGCTGGGTCAGGCGGGCGAACTTCTCCACCAGCTCATTCTCCTTGGGGAAAGGCCGTTCAGATTCCTCTTGGGCATTAACCAACTCCTTTTCCAGCGTCACCAGACGGGCCTCATGCGCCTTGATCTTATCCGCCATGCCCTCCAGGGCGTTGTTGATACGGCTGATATTGCCCACCGGATCATCAGCCAGTTCCGCCATATAGGTCAAATTCTGTTTCATGGTAATCTTGAACTTGGAACCATCACAATGAAGCTGCATGGGAAAGCCCCGGTATTCGCCCAGGTCGAGGGGCTTCTCCGGATCGGGCATGAGCAGACACGCCTTGATAATGGCCTCGCCCGCCTCCTTGCGCTCTGTGAAAGTCTGGCCCATGACGGTCATGGAAAAAGCGTCGTCCCTCACTGGATTGGCCTGGACAATGGGTAGATCCTTCCCCAGCGCCTCAATAAACAACTTCGTTTCCGCGATTTTCTGCGGATAATATTTCAGTGCCTTGTTCTGCATTTCATACCGCATGGAGGTGTGGTTGGATTTCAGCATTTTCAGCTTCGCCACCTGCACATCCAGCTCCATCTTCTCCCGGATGCGGTCATCCCCGGTAGCCAGGGCCTTGACCTCGGCGTAGGAGAGGGCGGTGGCGTCCACGTCCTCGGCGGACCGGGCGGGGCTTTTCGAGGTCATAATCTGACCGATGAATTTCTGTTTGTTCTCCACCAGCCCCCAGTTGTAAGCATCAAAGGTGCCCTTGGTGACGTACTTGAACATTTTGACTGATTTATTCATGTTGCCTTGGCGCAGAGAGCGGCCCGCCCGCTGCTCCAAATCAGCGGGCCTCCACGGGCAATCCAGGTCATGGGAGGCCACAATGCGGTCCTGGACGTTGGTGCCAGCTCCCATTTTCTGGGTACTGCCAATCAGTACCCGGACCTGCCCCCGGCGCACCTTGGCGAACAGCTCCGCCTTTTGCGCTTCAGTGTTGGCATCATGGATAAACGCAATTTCCTCTGGAGGAATCCCCTGGTCGATCAACTTCCCCTTAATATCGGTATAGACATTAAATTTTCCATCGTTTTTAGGGGTACTGAGGTCGCAGAAAACAAGCTGGGTCCCCCGAATGTCCGCACTGTCCCGCCACTCGGTGACAATGTTCTTGACGCAGGCGTTGACCTTGCTGTCCGGGTCGTCAGGCAGAAGGGGATTCTGTAACCGCTGGTCTAGCGCCAGCTTGCGCCCATCCGAGGTGATTTTCAGCATATTGTCCTGGTCTGGTTCTACAATTCTGTTCCGCACGGCCTCTGCCCGGTCGCCTAGCTCCGCCACCATTTCCTGCTGAAAGCTGCTGGGTTCGGTGGTGACGGTGATGTATTCCGCCTCTGGGACGGGGAGTTTCAGCATATCCGCTGTTTGAATATCAGCGGCCTCTTTCCAGATGTTGATAAGCTCCGGGAGATTGTAGAATTTGGCGAACCGGGTTTTGGCACGGAAGCCCGTGCCCTCCGGTTTCAGCTCCATAGCCGTGACCTTCTCGCCAAAGTCCGCCGCCCAGTTGTCAAAATGGCGGTGGCCGTTCTTCACCAGCGTGTCGAACTGGAGGTAGCGCATCATGGTGTACAACTCTACCATACTGTTGGAGATCGGGGTGCCTGTGGCAAAAGTAATGCCGCGTCCGCCGGTGATCTCGTCCATGTAGCGGCATTTTCCGTACATATCGCTGGATTTCTGTGCGTCTGTTTGAGAAATACCCGCCACACGGCTCATTTTTGTATGCAAAAAGAGGTTTTTAAAACTGTGTGCCTCGTCCACAAAGAGCCGGTCAACGCCCAATTCCTCAAACGTCACCACATTGTCCTTTTTCTCCTTCGCCGCCAGCTTTGCCAATTTGGCCTCTAGATTTTTCTTGGTTTTCTCCATCTGCTTGACGGTAAAGTGGCTGCCCTCTTCCTCCTTCGCGTCCGCAATCGCCACTATAATCTCGTCGATTTGGTCCCGGATGACGGCGCTCTGCCGCTCCGGGGAGAGGGGAATCTTCTCAAACTGGCTGTGCCCGATGATAACCGCGTCATAGTCTCCGGTGGCGATCCGGGCGCAGAACTTCTTGCGGCGGTGGGGTTCAAAGTCCTTCTTGGTGGCCACCAGCACCTTCGCGCCGGGGTACAGGCGCAAAAAATCGCCGCCCCACTGCTCTGTCAGGTGGTTTGGGACGACGAACAGGGATTTCTGGCACAGGCCCAGGCGTTTGCTCTCCATGGCGGCGGCAACCATTTCAAAGGTCTTGCCCGCGCCGACACAGTGGGCCAGCAACGTATTCTTGCCATAGAGGATATGGGCCACGGCGTTTTGCTGGTGGGGCCGCAGGGAAATTTCCGGGTTCATGCCCGCAAAGCGGATATGGGAGCCGTCGTACTCACGGGGCCGGGTCGCGTTGAAAATTGAATTGTACTTCCGGCACAGCGTCTCCCGGCGCTCCGGGTCCTTGAAAATCCACTCCTTGAACTGCTCACAGATCGCCTCCTGCTTCTGCTGGGCGATCATGGTTTCCTTCTCGTTGAGAACGCGGGTTTCCTTGCCGTCTATCCACTTTTTATCGAATACCCGCACATCCCGCTGGTTCAGTGCCGCCTCGAAAAGCTCATAGGCGTTGATGCGCTTAGTGCCATAGGTGGTGTGGACGCGGACGTTATCCCGGCTGTCCTCGCTCTTGCCCTGGACCCGCCACTCGCCGGAGGAATCGGAATAACGGAGCTGAATCTTCTTCTCCCGCAGACGCTCCGGCGTTCCCAGCAGCTCAAACATGAACTGCTGGTAAATCTCCGGGTTAATCCAGGACGCGCCCACCCGAACGTTGATCTCCGTGGCGGTCAGGTCCTTGGGCTGTACCTGTTCCAGCTTCTCCACATTGATAGCAAACTGTGGATTTTCTTCTGCGGCGGCGCGGGCCTGGGCCAGCTTCACCCGGACATTGCCGGAAAGGTATTTGTCCGCCGTCTGCCAGCCCTGCGACCAGTTTTCACCATCCTCGGCAAAGTCAAAGGGGCCAGTGGCAGGGTCCTTAAAGATAATGCCCTTTAAATCCTCCACAATCTGCGGGATTTTATCAGAACCGCCCATGAGGGAGGCCATATAGCCTAAATCCACGCAGGCTTTCTCCCCAATGGACACTGCCAAGGCTTCTACCGCCGTGTCCACACTGGTGACGGCCTGTCGATTCTGGATAGTACGCTTGGTGAACATATCCGCCTTGCGCTCCAAATTCCCTTCATCGTCCAGCACCTCTAGAGAACACAACAGGGGGTAGGAGGAATCCTGTTCAAAGGCCCTCTTGTTGCCCGGGCTGTTCAAGAGGCCATGTTTTTTCGTGAAAGCGTCGTAAAGCCGATTGAGCTTGGTCTGCTCCGCCTTGATTACATCGTCCCCGGCGTTTTCCAACTGCAAATCAACGAGTTTCCGGGCACAGTCCCGAATGGCGATCATGCCCATGGCCCGTTCCGTGGGGGTCTTGCCCAGGTCCACAGGCTTCATGCGGGAATTTTCGCGGAAATACAGCTTTCCATCTGAGAGGGAGTAGCTGAAATTCCGCACGGAGGGGTCGGCGGGAATGGATTCAATTTCTTCACTGTCCACTTGTTCCGACTCGATCTCCAGCAGCTCCCGGTCAGGTGGGGCAAGGTTCTGAATCGCTCCAGCAAGTTGCTGGGAAAGCTCTGCATTCGGAATTGGATTACATACCAGTTGCGGACCAAAGGGACCGGAAACAATATCCAGTTTGCCGAGGACCATCTCTGGATGATTATGAAAATAGCGGTTGATTGCGACAAAATTATGATATTTGGAGCCATCCTTGTTGGTATGCTCATGTTCCAGTATGGTATCGGTTTCCACCCACTCTGGAAGGTCTTTTCCGAGGATACGGGGCGCATCCCGCTTTTGTAGAAAAATAATATCGGTATTCATGCCTGTACCGGCATTTTCAAGGAAGGCGTTGTTGGGTAGTCGTATCGCACCAAGGAAATCACAGCGTTCTGCCATAAGTTTTCGAGCACGCATGTCCTTTTTGTCCATAGTTCCTCCGCTGATGCCATTGGAAGAAATGTAGGCAAGAATACCGCCGGGCCGCAGCTTATCTATGCTTTTTATAAAAAAATAATCATGGATAAACAGCTTGTACTTATCGTATGGTTTGTCTGACACCTTGTAGGCACCAAAGGGGACATTTCCAATCGCAAGATCAAAGAAATCATCAGGGTAGCGGGTATGCTCAAAACCATCTGTCGTAATACCCACATTTGGGTAAAGCTGCTTTGCAATGCGTCCAGTGAGGTCGTCCAATTCCACGCCGTAGAGCTTTGCCGCCGCCAGCTTCTCCGGCAGGAGGCCGAAAAAGTTGCCGATGCCCATGGACGGCTCCAGCACGGTCCCCGGCTGGAAGCCCATGTTCTCCACCGCCTGATACATGGCCTTGATGACGGTGGGACTGGTGTAGTGGGCATTGAGTACCGTACTGCGGGCGGAATCGTATTCGGCCTGGGTCAGCACCTCCTTCAGCTCGGCATACTCCTTCGCCCACTTGGGATTATTTTCATCAAACGCCCCGGCAATGCCGCCCCAGCCCACATAGCGGGATAGGGTTTCCTGTTCCTCTGGTGTAGCAAGACGGCCCTCCGCCTCAATCTGTTTTAAGGTTCGGATAGCTGCCATATTATACTGATATTTCGTTTTTTCGCTGCCCACGCCCAGGTTATCATCGGTGATCTGGAAGTTATGGCGTTCCCGGCGCGGTTGGCGGGAAACTGGCGGAGGGAGCGGAATCACCTGCCCGCCGTCAATCTCCACCTGTTCCGGCTCCGGTTCAGAGGGAGGCGGGGGAGGTGCGGAATCTTCCGTGCCCAGGACAGCGGTGCGGGCCTTGGCAACAAGGTCCCGCACGGCCTGGATGGACCGCTGAAGATACGAATAGGCCGTATCCAGAATTTTTAGGTGGACAATATCATGCTCCGCGTCTACGCTGTGGATTTTCACACGCCGTCCGTCCACCGTCAGCTCCATGCCCACAGGGATTTCATCAGCGGCATCCAGCCGTTGACGGTGCGCCGCCACCTCCGC
Organism: Oscillospiraceae bacterium; assembly: GCA_910574635.1. Taxonomy (GTDB): domain Bacteria; phylum Bacillota; class Clostridia; order Oscillospirales; family Oscillospiraceae; genus Oscillibacter. The sequence goes on from CAJTCG010000004.1 coordinate 177,679, forward strand.
AATGGTGTATTCCTCACTTCGCTGGGCTTCCTCTATAAATTCCCGGACAAAGGGAATCGGCTCTGAGCGGAAAATGGGAAACCAGCCCTTCATATCCAAGTCTTGCAGGCTGACGGTCCCCGCTTGGAAGTCTACGCTGTCGATTTTCATGCGCCGTCCGTCCATGGTCAGCTCCATGCCCAGGGGGATGAACTCCGCCGCGCTCCGCTCCTTGATGATCTCATAGGGCGCGTCCGGGCCGCGTTTGGGGTCAGGCTGGGCCAGAACCACACTATGACCATGCTCCAACAGGTCCGTCAATGCGGACTGCCAGCCCAGGGAGGTTCCGGTAACAAAGGTGCTGCCCAGACCGGGAATATCCCGCGTCAGCAGGTCCTTCCCCATGGCGGGGGCCGCTGCTTCGGCGTCCTTCCCGTAGAACAGCATATAGTCCCCCACCTGCACGCCGACGAGCTTGTCTGGGTATCGGGCCTTCAGGTCCAGGTATTCGTCAACATTAGGGGTGAGATCAGGTTCGGACTGGACAGCGGCAGGGGTTTCCGGCTGCTGCGGAACACCCGCCCCGGTGGGTTCCGGCACTGTCTCCGGCGCAGGGGGTATCTCCGCACGTTCCTGCTCCGCATGGTCCGCAGGGGAGTTCTGGGGCTGGGGCACAGCAGGCTCCGGGCGCTTAAAAGGCCCTTTGGCCGACCATGTTACATACTGCGGCTTCGGAGTAGGCGGCGCGCCTTTCGCCCATTCCGGCGCATCCGCATCCTTGGAATGACGGTCCGGGCCGTCCCGTTGGTCAAGGGAAATATCCTGATAGTTGCGCTCCATCAGGTCTTCAATCAGCCATTCCCGGAATTTTGGCAGAGTGTGATACGCCGCCAGCATTTCCGAATTATCAAACGCAACGTGCTTTAAGTAGGCATACAGCTCACTTTCAAGGGCCTCTTGCGCTTGGTCATAATCGTTGGAAGGGTCCCGAAGCTGTTCGTACACCCAGCCGCCGCGATTGATCTCCCGATCTATCCACTCCAAGGCGTCACGGTAGAGGATGACAGGGCTGACCGTCCACTCTCTGTCATGCTCTTGGAAGGTCATGTATTGTTCGTAGCCGTCAATAACCTCCTCCGTCAACCATTCCGGCTTTGGAGAAGTGGCGTCGTATATCTCCCGCATTTTGGAAATCTGTGCCTTGACGCCGCCTTCGGTCAGAAGTTTTTCTTGCCGTCTGCCTTCGCCTAAAAAGTTCTCGCAGTCCGCTGCCAAAACACTAAGCTGTTGATATAAAGATTCAAGGCTTAAATCGAGTGGGTTATCATTCCCCTCTGCGGCCTGCTCCGGCTGGGGCTGGGACAACATCGGGTAGGTTTCGCTGGTGATTTTTTGATGAAGCCGGTCATGGAAAGTGGTATTATCATAATACTGCTTTAACAGCAGCGTTTCATTGATAGCCAGTACCGCCCGTTTGATTGCCGCGCCACACTCCAGACGGGCGAGGTCCCGGTCGGAGTTGGCGCAGGCGTTTTTATATACTGTATCTTCCAGTACCAGATTCTTGACCATGGGTGTGTAATGCTCATAAATCTGCCTGACGGTAGGATTATCGCCTAAAGCGCCATTTTCTGGTGCCGCAGGGGGTTCCAACGCCTTGCCGTCCTGGTCAAAGGTCAGGCGCACCTCCTCACCGTCCCGGACCATGACGGCCTCCCGCTTGTGGTAGCCCTGCTGACTGATATTTTTCATCCATTGTTGAGCAAAGGTGTTCAAATCCCGGTGCAGCTTGGGAATCCACTTGCCGGGTTCCGGGTAGACCTCCTGGTAAATCTGAATAGAGCCGTCCTGCCGGAAGGTCAGCGGTTCCATGGTTCCCTTCTCCCGGTCCACCCGGAAGGTCATTTCCGGGTCATACATGGTATCGTTGTTTTGCTGGAAGGTGTGGCTGACAGCGATCACGTCCGTATCTATCCATTGCAGGTGGAGGGGCATCATAACTCCGCCTGCCTCCATGCGCAGATAGCGGTATTCGCCGCTGGCAATCTCCGGAAATAGCTTTATAAGTTTGCGGTAGTTCAACTCCACCTTGGTTCGTCCGGGCTTTGGGGGTTTACCGGCGGTGTATGTTGATTCCACCGCCTTTGTCAGATCCGCCCGCAGCCTTGCGAGCAGATTTTCAACCGCGTCCCGGTCCGCCGCCGAAAAGCTGAATGTAACTTCACCGTTCTCATGGGTAAACTGCGCGGTGCCGATCCCGTTGGCCTGCATGAGCCGCGCCAACAACGGCGCTTCCTCCGCAGTTACCGTGGCCTGATAGTTGGGAACCGTGACAGTGACTTTGAGATCGTCCGCTCCGCCAGGGAGAGAACGCATGGTGTGAGGTTGTCTATCTAAGGGCACAACGGTCACATCATGGCTGGCCCGCAGTTTCTCTACACAGCTATCCAGCGCATAGGTGGGAAAGCCACAGAAGATTACATCGCCCAATCCAGGGCGGACCACATCAGGAATGACACGTTGGGACAGTCCCAAGTCCAGCAGAGGTGCGGCGGTCCTGGCGTCCTCGCCGTACATCTCAAAGAAGTCGCCCACCTGATACAGCACAATGCCGTCTGGGTGGGCTTCCTTGATGGCCTTATAGGCCGAATACGGGGATGGGACGAAGGTACTGCTCTGCTCCGGGGCCTGGGGCGGCGCTGGCGGCTGGACCTCCGGCGCAGGTGCGGGCGGTCCTGGCTCCAGCGGGGCGGACGCTGCCGGGGAGAACAAGCTGAATTGGCCGCTCTGGTTCTCCTGTGCCGGAGTGCGCCGCTTGTTCGTCAGGGCACGGGCCGCAGCCGCCAGCCGGTCCCCAGAATCAGGCGGGGCCTCGGAAGGTGTGCGTTGGGGTGCGGGGACCGCACGCCGGGCCTCCTTTGCTGTCTGTTTCGCCTGACGCTCCGCCTGCAAAACAGCTTCCGGCAGAGGTTCATACAGAGAATATTCACCCCGCATGAATGTCTCCATATCCCGCAGGGCGGGCGTCATCCGTTGGTATACCGGGCTGTCCAGGGAGACAGCGTTCATGATGTTGAACATCTCGCCGTACAATTCAGATTGTTTCTTGGAATCATCAGATTCCAGAATAGCCCGGATTCTCTTCACGGCGGCGTCCATATCGTTGCCGGGGGGATTGGTCCGGTTGGGGTCCATACTGTAAAAATGATAAATCCGCCGGGCAAGGGTTACTTTCTCATAAACCGGAAGGTACGCCTTTTCCTGATCGTTGAGATACTGCCCACTGTCAACCAACGCCCGGACGCGCTTTTGCACCTGGTTCCAGTTCAGCGTGACCGTATCATAGCCCTTATAGCCGGATTCTTCATCCTCACGGGTGAGACTGATCCCCTTGGTGCCATGGTTCTCGTCGTAGCCGGTGCAGCAGTGTCCGCCTTCGCCATAGCTGCTTTTCAGAAAGTCGGCGCACTCCTTGGGGTCATGACCCTGCTTAAAATAGGCGTAAATACGCAGTTTGGCCTCGGATATATTGCCGCCGCGACGTAAAAGCTGGGTAATTTCATCCTCGGTGATGAAGCTGGCCTTTGCCGGGGCAAAGCCCTCTACCTCTTTATATTGCTCTTTTACCGCAGATAAACGGTCAATGCTTCTGAACAGTTCCTCCGGGTCATGGATTTTGCGGAAGCGCAGGAGGTCCGGGCGGTATCTGTATTCGACCATAAATGCGTCCAGCTCCTGCAAAATCTGCTGGCGGTGGACCGGGAATTTCAGCAGTTCAGCGATTTCCTTTGTATCGTCCGGAAAACCTTTGCCCAAGAAGTGCTGAGAAATGATGGGCATAAGATTCCGCTCCTTTGCGCTGTCGCTGAAATCCTGGCGGAGATACCATAGCTTTTCAGCCAGTTCCCGCACTTCGTTGTCGGGAGCGGCGTCAATTTTATCCTGCGCGGCGAATGTTCCATCCCGCAGGAGGTTGGAGGTCATAGCGGCGGCGTTCACCCAGGTAACAAGGGTACTGCCGGGACCAAAAGCGGACCGTCCCGGTGCGATACGAAATCCTTCCTGATTAAACCATAGGGAGTATTCCTGTCCGTCAATGGTAACGCCCTTGCCACCCTCGCCAAATTCCTTTGCCATGAAGGAAGCGGCGGCGGAACCGGTGGGACCCTTCTGGAAGAAGGCCACAATGCGCTCAATGCTGTGAGAACGGTTGCCTCCGCTAGTGAGGGCGTAGCCAATGACCGCCTCCGGCACCTGTCCGGCAGGAAGGGTGGTTTGCTGCTGGGCTGTCCGCTGGTCCTCTGCTTGGGCCTGGGCGATATTCTCAATCTGTTCCTCTACCGTAGGGAACAGGGAGAACAACGAAAGGTCCGGCTCCGCAGGGTATAGCGTTTCTTCTTTGGACGCAGAAACGGCGGGCTGTTCGCCCGCCGTCTCCTGCTGTTCCTGATTTACTTGTAGACGATCTCCGCCAGCACGATCTCCTCCGCCTGGGCCGTGAAGCTGTTCACCGCCTGAACCCAGCCCGTCTGATCGCGGGCCTTCATCGCTTCGTCCACTCCGTTCTGCTCCTTCAAGTCGGCCACCATCCGGTCCACCTGCTCCCGCGCCTGCCGGTCGATCTCCCGCAGGTGGGGGTACAGCCGTCCCGTCAGCAGCATGGAGGTGTATGTCCCGGCGTGGCGTTCCTCCAGGAACGTCTCCCTCAGCATCCCGTACTTGCCCAGGGGCATTTCCTCCAGGTCCTCCGCTCCGTCCAGCGTCAGGTCGGGAATCAGGTAATCGCCCGCTTGCTTGTAAGTCAGTTCTTTCGTCATGGTTGACGCTCCTTTCTTCGCTTTCGCGCTTTACAGCGCTAAACTCTTCCTTGGCCTTAGTATAGTCGATCTCAGGCGATTTTGCAAGAGGTTTTTCAATATTTTTTTCTTTATTTTTTGCCTGTTCCCGGTCAAAGGCTTTGACGGCGCGGCCAATTTCGTTGAGAAGGTCCATGGAAACCTTGCTGGCGGCATTACCCAAGTGGTGGAGGACGGCGGGGGTGGAAAACTCGGTAATGTTCGCAAGGTCCTCGTCCTCCAGGTAATCGCTGGGGTCCAGGCCGCAGCGGGTCAGGACGGTGTACTGGACGCTGGCGGTGAGGATATTCCGAAAGTGGACCTCCAGGCTGAGATCGTCCAATTCCTCAAAAAAGCTGCCCCGCGTGTCATGACGCAGGTCCTCCAGGTAGTCCCGGTAGGCTTCCCCCACGGCACAACTGGCCTGTTCCATGAGCCGCCAGCCAATGTCTAGTTCGACGCTGGGACCATACTGCCGCTCCAATGCCTCCGCAACAGCGCCATATTTTTCCTCTGTCATTTCCCACAGATACGGCTCACGAGCTCCCCGCACCGGGCGGGTGTCCGCCACATCAAAGACATATTCCAAGCGGGGTTTACCCCACTTATTGTTCCGAATGAGAGCGATGCCCTTGGAATGGGGCTTCACCCATCGCCGCATGGTTTCATTCCACAGCTCCATGCTGGCGCAGGCCGTAGCGTCCGGGCGCTGGGCGTAGATCAAAAGCTGTTCATCAAAACGATATTTGTAGAGACGGCTTGCGGTACCCAAATACCGTTTCCAGCCGTCCACATCCCGCGTGACGGTTTGGGCGGTGTGAGCTGCCAGCTCCGATACAAATTGCAGTTTGCTTGCCATGAATACCTCCTCGTTTCAGTATAGAGAAGCCCGAAATGGATGAAATATCCCGCTCCGGGCAATATGGGCGGTCAGCCGCTCGTTCGCTTGTTTTGGTTCATCTTATCCAGCACAGCCCTCTGCGCCGGGGAGAGGATGCGGGGCGATGATACCTTCAGCCACTTCTTCGGCAGTTCAAACGTCAGCCCGCCCCAAGCGTTGACGGCGGTCTGGCGCACCTGTTCCGGGTGGGACTGGCACAGCTCCAAAAGCTGATGCTTCAAAGCCTCGTTGTGGGTGTAGACGCTGGCCGTGCGCTCTGCCTCGTTGAAGTTGATAACCGTTTCCTTTTCGATGTTGGTCAGTCGCATGGCGTCACCTCTCCGGGTCCCGGCTGGGGTTGGAGGGAGCGGCCCCGCCCTGGGACCGTCCGGCTTCCTCCTGGCACTGGCGCAGATTGTCCAGGAGGGAGGGCTTGGGGGCCTCACTCCTGACAATAACTTCCTTCGCAACTTGTAAGGTTTCCAGAATGTCCATAGACACGGATTCAATGGAAGAAGCGCCCAGGAGCGTCTGGCACTCTAAGATGTTCTGTGCGGCCAGCCGGTGAATCTGGCTGGGGGTATCCTGTATATCCGCAACGACCTCCATCCGCCCACCGTCTATCAGCCGCATGGTTTCCTTATCATAGAGGGTGTAGTCATAGGTGGCAAAGCAATCGTCACAGGTATACTCACGATCATCCTCGCTGGTCTGGATATGAAGATACGCAGTACCGCCCACCAGGTAAAGGGCCTCATTCTCGGATGCCTCCACAACAGGCTTGGGGGCCTCGTTATTGATGATGCCGTCAATCTGGTTGTAGTTGCCCTCCACACTCATTTCCGCAGCCGCTAAATGGTTCACTTCCTGAACAGCTTTTATTTCATACTTGGGCTTAAATTGCGCTACTTCCCTATAAAGCTCCTGGCGGCGCGTATCATTGATTAGCCCCAACTGCTGTGCCATATCAAGAGAACCGATATAGGTCCAGTACCACGCCAGTTGAGCCTCTGGGCGGGCGTTCTCCTTTGTGAGTCCACGGACAGTTTCCGCTTTCAGGCCCGCAACGACCTGTTCCACATCTCTCATAGGCTCAACCTCCGCTGCTCTCAGCAATCTCCAGCAGATCGCCATACACAGCGTTGATGGCGGTGATCACGGCGCAGACGGCATCGTCCACCGCCGTCAGCACTTCCTCGCTCTCGGAGTCAGCCAGCTCCAGCAGGGCCTCCACTGTCTCCGGGGACAGGCCCAGCTTGACGGCCATATCGTCCGCGTTGGGGACGCCACCCTCGTCCTCCAGGAACCAGTCGTAGGGCATACCGAAATAGTGTGCAATAGCCCGGAACTGGTAGGCGTTGGGGGTGCTGATGCCGTTAAGCCAGCGGTTCACCGTGGGCACGGACACGCCCAGGTGACGAGCCAGCTCCCCGCGCTCCACACCGCTGGCGGACAGAATCGCCTTCAAACGGCGGTCAAAAATATTGTTGTTCATATTCATTCTCACGTTCCTTTCTTTTCAGTAGATTTGTTGTTGTCAAATTCCAGCTTGAAGCGGACAAATTTGCCGCCGTCATCGTTCAGGACAACGGTGGCGTCATAGAAAACGCCCTTCTTCTCAGAAAACAGGCCGGTGACAGCCGCGCACCCGGTTTTCAGGAGAGAAGCGGCGATTTTCTTTGTCAGCTCCTTGCGCTTGCTGGTAAAGAAGCGGTCGTTTTTCCACAGCGCAAAGCCGCAGGAGGGGGTATCGTGGTAGCCCTCGCAGTAAAAGCTCTTTTTGCCCTCCACCACATTTTTGCCGCAGCGGGGGCATTTGCCAATCACTGCCCGCCCGGAATCGGAGAGAGGGGACGGGGTTACGTTCACATTCCGATAGGCTTTTACCAAATCGGTGAGCATGGCGGTAATCCCCGCCATGAAGTCCTCCGGGGCCAGCTCACCCCGTTCCACGGCCCCCAGCCGGTCCTCCCACTCCGCTGTCAGCTTGGCGGACTTGAGCTGGTCGGGCATGGCCCAGAACAGGGCCAGTCCCTTCTCCGTAGGAATGAGCTGTTTCTTCTTGCGCTCCACAAAGCCAGACTTCACCAGCTTTTCAATGGTGGCGGCGCGGGTGGCGGGTGTGCCCAGGCCGGTCCGCTCCACAGATTCCAGAGCAGCAAAGTCCTCCGCGCTGGCGTGTTCCATGGCGGAGAGCAAGGTGTCCTCGGTGAACCGTGCCGGGGGAGACGTAGTGCCCTGCTTCAGCAGAGCGTCCGCACTCTCCAACCGCTGGCCCTCGGACAGCGCCGGGAGCGCCGGGGCCGGTTCCTCGGCTTTCTGCTTCAGTGTGGATAAGAAGGCTTTCTCCGTTCCCTTCCAGCCTAGCGCCGTCACCGTGCGGCCCTTAGTCATAAAAGAAGCGCCGCCACAGTCCAGCGTAACGGCAGTCTCCGCATAAGTATGGGCCTCGCCCACGGCGCACAGCAGCCGGACGGCGATCATGCGGAGGATGTTCCGCTCCCCGGTGGGCAGGGCGGCAAGGTCAGCACCGGCGATCTCCGCCGTGGGAATGACGGCGTGGTGGTCAGTCACTTTGGAGCTGTCCACCACCTGAGCAGCGCATACCGGGAGGGGCTGGCCCGCCAGGAAGGACAGCGCACCAGCCACAGTGGAGCAGAGGACGGGCAGGCCCTCCGCCATATCCTCGGTCAGATAGCGGCTGTCCGTCCGGGGGTAGGTTGCCAGCCGCTTCTCATAGAGAGATTGGAGGTAGTCAAGGGTCTGCTGGGCGGTGTAGTCAAAGAGGCGGTTAGCCTCCCGCTGGAGAGTAGTTAAATCGTAGAGTTTCGGGGGACGCTCGGTTTTGTCTTTCCGGGTGACAGACTGAACCACGGCGGTTTTGCCCAGGCAGGAGGACCGCAGGGCTTCCGCGTCCGTTTTAGAATTGAACTTGCCGCTGACGGCCCGGAGGCCCTGGGTGGTCAACTCCACAATGTAGAATTTTTCCTTCTTGAAATGCTCAATCGCCGCCTCCCGTTCCGCCAGAAGGGTGAGCGTGGGGGTCAGCACCCGGCCCACGTTCAGCGTCTTGCCTTTATACAGCGTGGTAAACAGCCGGGTCCCATTGATGCCAACGAGCCAGTCAGCCTTGGCGCGGCAGAGGGCGGCGGTGTAGAGGTTGTCGTACTTCTGGCCGTCTGCCAGATTATCAAAACCCTTGCGGATAGCGGATTCCTCCATGGAGGAAATCCACAGCCGCTTGACGGGCTTCGTGCATTTACAAAGGTTATAGGTCAGCCGGAAAATCAGCTCACCCTCCCGTCCGGCATCCGTGGCGCAAATTACCGTGTCCACATCCTCCCGGTTCATAAGCTGGCGCAGGATGTTAAACTGCTTCTTGGTGTCCGGCAAAACTTGAAACCGCCACAAGTCGGGGATAATGGGCAGATCGGCGTAATTCCACTTGGAATATTTGGGGTCGTATGCGTCAGCCGGGGCCAGCTCTACCAGATGGCCCACACACCAGCTAACCAGCCAGCCGCCGCCCTCCATATAGCCGTCCTTCCGACTTGTTGCCTCCAGCACCTTGGCGATGCTCATGGCAACCGAGGGCTTTTCCGCAATTACAAGGTTATGTCGCATTTTTACCACTTCCCTTTATCAATTTTCGATAGCACACACCCAGGCAGGGTACGTCACGGCCATAGGGACAGCCATAGCAGGGATGGCCGGGAGAAAGGGCGGGAGGTCCGTGGACCTCCCGCCGCTCCGTGGGAACCTGGATCATTATGCGTTCATAAGGACTGTCGGTGAAACGGGTCATTCCTCATCCTCCGGTTCCTCGTAGCCGTAGTATTCCTGGTAGTCCGGTTCCTCCGGCTCCTCGCAGGGACCGCGCCGGGGGGCGGGTTCCAGATCGTCCTCGTTGACCGTTTCCTCGTCCTCGCCGGTCAGTTCGTCAAAATCCTCCGCATCGTCCAGATCGTGCTTGGGCTTGTAAATTTTCAGATAGTACCCAGCGCCGCCTACGGCCAGAGCCGCAATTACCACCAGAATCATGGTACTGGAGCTACCCTTCTCCGGCTTTTCCGGCTCCGGGTCCTTATCGCCCTCCGGGTCAGCGGCGGGGACCTTGCCGGTGCAGTCCTTCATGGTCAGGGGGCAGACGGGGCAATCGGTGTCAACCTCGCCGGGAGCGCACTTGTCCTCGCAGTTGCAGACCGGCTCCGGGTCGGGAATAGCGGAAACGTTGTTGTCCTCCGGCTCCTTGTCCTTCTCCGCCAGGGCAAAAAGGTCGGATTCCGTGACAGCGTTGAGAAAATAGACATTTTCACTCTCCCGCTGCTTGTCAATCACCAGATAAAAGGTGTTCTCGCTGGGGGTGGTGAAGGTGAAAAATTCCTTGCTGTCCTGGTCCGTCACATTGTCCACCACCGTGCCCTGCCCGTCCGGGGTCAGGGGCTTGGCGGAAAGCTGACCCTCCGGGTCCGGGGTCACGCTGGCCGAACCGGAGGGCGGATTGGTGGCAGAGGTGGCCGGAGGCTTCACCGGCGTGGTGGTTGTGGGCTTCTGGCCCTGGGTGGACTGGCTGGCGGCGGGTGCTTTGTAGTTGGGATTCTTCACCTGATACGTCTGCGAATAATTCCCGGCATGGTCCGCCGCTTGAACGGTAATCTGCTGGCCGGTTCCCAGGTCTTTCAGGGGAATTTCCACCGCGCCGTTGGTCAGGCTGGTGTAGCACTTCCCGTTCACGGTAATCTGCGCCACACCGGAGAAATCATCAGCGGCCTCCACCTTCAGTACGTTCCCGCTGACGCTGCCCCGCAGGGTGGGCGCAGTGGCGTCGAAGCACTCCATGTACCGGGAATTTTCGTAAACCTCCCCGTCATGGCCGGTGACGCGGACATAGATGGTGCAGTTGGAGGTAATCATGATTGTGCCGTAATAGCGGCTGTCCCGACGCTCCATGCTGGCGGTGATGTCCCGCCAACTGCTGCCTCGGTCAATACGGACCTCCACCGAAGCGAAACCGCCGCCTGTCTCGTCCGTGACGCAGACCTTGGCGGCGGCGCTGGCGCTGGCCCAATCGGGAGGCAGCATAATTTCAATGGCAATGCCGGACGGCTCCACCTCGGCGGCATGGGCCGCGCCCATCATGGAAAATACCGCCCCCAGGCACAAAAACACACACAGCAACAGAGCCGCTATGCGCTGCAAGGGTTTTCCTTTTGTCATAGGCTCAAATCTCCTTTCCAAAATTGGTTGCGGACGGCACATTTGCCGCCCGGATCATATCAAGTACGGACCGCAGGTCCTCCGGCGCCGAGACGATGCCGCGCACCGCCTGGATAATTTCAAGGTTTTCCTGCTCGGTGATCTGCCGTTCAATATCCCGGACGCGGGCCTGCCACTCGCTGGCCTTCTCCTTCGCCCGGATAAGGTCGGCTTTCAGATTATCAAGTTTCGTTTCCTTCGGCTTACGCATGGCGCACACCTCCCATCATGCCGGGGGTATAGTTGGAACAACTGATTTTCATATATCACGCTCCTTTATAAAGTTGTAAGAATCAGGGTAAACGGCCCATTCCGTAATAATGAGACTGCCAGTAGTTGCTGTTGATGTTGGCATAGGAGATGGGATTTCCACAGTGAATCATTTGCCCATTGCCCACATAAATGCCCACATGGGTTACGCCGTTTGGATTCGGTGCGTCGTAGGTGTGCCAGAAGAAAATGAGATCGCCGGGTTGAGCGTTTTCCATGGACACGGGGGTACAGATGTTATAGAGGCCCTGCGCCCCCAGCCGCCCCACATCCCAGCCGCTGTGATTGATTACCCAGCTTACAAAGCCGGAACAGTCAAACGAGGTGGAGGGAGAACTGCCGCCCCAAACGTAGGGGAACCCCAGATATTTCTCCGCTTCCTCCAGCATAGCGGCAAAGGTGTCGTTGGTGGGCGGCTCTCCGGGGTAGTCCGGGATAACAGGCCCGCCCGGTGCGCCGGGAATCGCCCCGGCGGTTGAATCGTCATAGCCGGTGTCCACGAAATAATAGGGATTCAGGTACTCGCCGTTCAACATGACCTCCAGGTGCAGGTGCGGCCCGGTGCTGTTGCCGGTGCTGCCCACAGCGGCGATCACGTCTCCCCGCTTGACCTCCTGGCCCGCGCTGACGGAGATGCTGGAACAGTGGGCATACCGGGATTGATAGCCCTTTTCGTCCTCAATTCCTACGGACAGGCCGTAACTGCCAGCGTCTCCGGCGGAAATTACCCGCCCGTCATGGATTGCCCGGATTGGCGTTCCCTGGGCCACGGCAATATCCACGCCCCGGTGCAGGTTCTTCTCCCCGCTGATGGGGTGGACCCGGTAGCCGTAGCCGCTGGACACATAGCCAAGCCATGGGAAGTCAAAGGGATTCCCATACGCCTGCCGGTTGCCGAGGGTCTGCATATACACGCCATAGCGGTCCGTCTGCTCACCAGGGGACAGGCTCCCGGCGATAATGCCGGACAGGGGCCGGACGGTCAGCGTGGTTTGCAGGACGTACCAGTCGTAGGGGTCGCCGTTGCTGTCATAGCGGGTTTCCACGATAACCTCCCGTGTAAGGGTGTATTGCTCACCAAACAGCCGCGCAAGCTCCCCCTGGACCTGCTCAAAGGTAAAGGCGTTGAACACGGTGGAGAGGTAGCCCATCAGCTCATAGGGGTTGTGGCTGATCTCCCCGATGTTGTAGCGGTATTCGTCATAGCCGGGATGGTTTTCCTCGGTCATGTCAATGCCTATCTGCAAATCCGTCTCCATTTCCGTGTAGTAGAGGTCCGCATTGCAAATGTCCTGCTCATCCGCCATGTAGGAGGCGGAGATATAGGAGGATTGGAAACCGGAGAGCATAGCGGTACAGGAGGTCATGCCAGCGGAGAAGAACAACACCACCATGGCCAGCATTGCCACAACCAGCAAAAGGGACTTTCTCGCCGCCACGTACTGCTGAACTGCCCGGACGATCTGCCCGGTGGCGTGGACCACGTTTTGGGTAAAGTGCGCCGTCTGCTTCGCTTCATGTGCGGCCTGGGCGTACTTTCGTTTGATTTTCTGCTTCTGCATCCACTTGGCAAGCGCGTTCTTCCGCTGTAATTCCGGGTTATCCCGGAGGGCGGTCTGCCACGCCAGATTGAGACGCTCCTTTGCCGCCCGCTGTTCCGCTTGGCGTAGAGTTTGGTAGGGCTTGGAGCGGCGGAGGTTTCTCTGCCAGCGCAGGGCACGTCCCACGCCCTGCTCCATAAATAATTCGCTTTTGTGAGCAGCCTCCACCGCCACATTCTGCCGCTCGGATTCGTGGATTTTGCCGTGGAGCTTCATCACTGCCGCCGTTTTTGCCATGCCAACGCCACGGGCGGTTAGGGAGGGCTTACGGTACTCCGGCAAAACCTCCTGCTCAAAGTGGAGACGGCGGTGGAGTTTGCCCGTCTCACCGTCCGGCTCTGGCTGAAAGGATAGGCGGCGCTTGGCGGGAAGATTATCACGGGCCTCCTCCACCTTTTGCTCCGCCCGTTCCACTCGGCGCACCGCTTTCTGATACTTCCGGCTGGGCGGCGGGGTATCTTCCTTTGGCGCAGAGGCCGGGGCGCTGTCAGTGGTGGGGGTTGGGTCCTCGAATTGCAGCCGGGGCCGGTCCGCTTTTCCAACGGCGGAGTGGGCAGCGAACTTTGCCGCCTGCCGCTTTTGATACGCCCCCCGATCATCCGGCGCAGAGGACGACCCTTCTACTAAAGGGCTGTCCCGCTGGCGGGTATCGCCCTCGCCATCCGCAGACGGCTCCGCCTGCTGACCATCCTCCGGTTGGGCGGCATTGGCGGCGTGCTCCATGACCTGTCGCTTCTTCACCGCCCGTTTCGCGTTAGCGGACGGTTCAGCGTCAGGGACCGGAACCTCCGAACCTTCAAAATGAAGCCGCCCACCGCCGTCCGGTATCAGGCGGGAGGGCTGGAGTTCGTCCGCAGGACGGGCGGCATCCGGGGGAAACCGCCGCGCCTGTCGTTTTATCATCTTCGTCCTGCCATCAGTGGTAGGCGGTTCACCCTCCGCCGCTGTAAAGTTCAGCCGTCCGCCGCCCTCTACCGGGCGGGGCGGTCGCCTTGCCGGAGCGGGGACGGGTGGCTGGCTTTGCATAGGAACGTCCCCAGCCGAGCGCGTAGGGGCGGGCGGGCCGTCCAAAGATCGGGCGGCATCCGGGGTGTGCTTTGCCGCCTGTTGCTGCTTGGTTTTTTTAAGGTTCTTCCGCTTGCGCCCCTTTCGGGAAGCTGGCGGGGGGGCCTCACTGGCAACGGGAGCGTCCATCATGGGCGCGTCCGCAGCCATCCGCATGGAGGGAGCATCCGGCGCAGGGGTATCCGGTACGCTGACTGGCTCCTGGGCGGCATAGACCGCTTCCTCCGCCGTCTGCTGGACGGGCCGGGGCTGTTTCCGCCGTTTTTTACCGGGGGAAACGGAATCGCCGCCGCCCCGCTGGGCCGCACGGTGGCCCGCCGCCTGTTCCAGGGGACGGGCCGGACCGAATGATATGTCCGCCGTGCGCTGGCTGACCCGCTTTTCCTCGCCGGTAGCCATGTTTTGCTCCACCAGACCGTCTCGGCCCAGCTTTTGCACCGTTTTTGCCCTGGCCTGGAACTGTTTACCGCTCATAGAGCCGCCTCCTGGGGCTTATGTTCTTTGTCTGGCGCGGGAGCGGGCTGTCCGGCAATTTCCGCCTTTTTTTCCGCCAAAGCCTGACGAATAGAGGGCTTTTTTTCCGCCTGACGCTCTGCCCGCGCCTCCCGTGCGGCCTCCGCCGACAGCTCCAGGCTCTCCACCCTGCCAATAGCGGCGAGAGTGGCGTTGTTCATGTTGGACAGCAGACTTTTCGTGGCCCGCATGGGAGCGAGGACCATGGACTGAAAGCGGCCCTCCTGCCCGCCATCCACCACCTGCGTCTCCTTGCCGGTCAGGGTACGTCCAGCGTTCTTCAAATGACCGCCCACGCTCCGCAGCTCATGGCCGACGCTCTCCACCTTCTCAATGTTCTGCTTCGTGTCAGCAATCATGCCACTGATCTGCTCCTGCAAGGATTCCAGCACATTTTTGGCTCCAATGGCGGACACGGCCTTGTCCAATGCAGTCACACCCGCCTCCTTGAAATTTTCCACAGCGGCGGCGGCACATCCGGCGATCTTCTCCCACAGGTTATCCAGCGTTGCCTTAATCTGGTGTGCCTTATGTTCCAGCTTCGCCGCCGCGCCCTGCATGATATATTTGGCGGACGGCTCCCGCACCTGGGTAAGCTGTTGGCGGACTTCCTGCAACTCCTGAAGAACAGCTTCATACTGCCGATTCATACCGTCCATATACCACATAAGTGCGGACAAGTCCTGCACCTGCCCCTGCCGCCCGTTTTCCTCCAGCAGTTTCATAAACTGCTGGATCGTCTCGTTACTCTGTAACGGGTCCACTGATAAGCGCCTCCTTCCTAAATTCGCTGGCCCGTTTTACCGCCATGTCGCAGTAAGCAGGGTCAATCTCCGCACCCAGGTAATCCCGGCCCGCCATCATTGCCGCCACCGCTGTACTGCCGCTGCCCATAAAGCCGTCAAAGATTAGCTCTCCGGGCTGGCTGGAAATCTGAATCAGCCAAGATAAAAACTCCGCATTTTTGATGGTAGGATGATATATCCGGTGTTTCTTCTGCCACACAGAATTGTAAGTTGCCTTGGGATATTCCGTCCCGAACCAACAAGCGTTGAATCGGGTCTTATACCGCTTGCTCGGATTTGCCCCTGGGCGGGGCCGCGTCCCCTCCTTCTTCCGGTTTTGCAGCAGAGGCGTATGGTTGAAAGTCCGCCGCCCCTTTTGGCAAAAAATGAGCCATTCAGCGTTGTTGGCATAGCTGCCCTGCAAATCGCCAATCCCACCAACGGTGCCCTTTTCTACTACCAAACAATTCTTGATGGAGAAACCTGCCTCCTTCAAACAGTTATAATGGTAGGGATAGCAGTCAAAGCGGGTAAAGAAATAGGCGTGGCTGTCATTCCGCAGAATGCGGTAGCTCTCCCTGGCGAACTGTTCATAGTCAATGCCGCTATCACCGGCGATGGGAGGGTGCGGACATCGGGCAAAGTTATTTTGATACCGGATGCCGTAAGGAGGGTCGGTTAGAATCATGGATACATAGCCGTCCGGGATCTGTGAAAACAGCTCCATACAATCCATCCGGTAGATTCGATTTCGCTCCGGCTCCATGGTCATCCGCCGTCCTCCGCCAAGTCCTCCAACTTGGTGGTCATAATGGAGTACAGCTCTGTATCCTTCGGGAAGTGGTCCACAAAGGGGATGATGACGCTCCCGAAAAACAAAAGCCCCTCGCCAGCGTTGGAGTTGGTCACATAACCAAGCTGGTGAGGGGAAATATTGAGCTGTTTTGCCAGGATTTGACGGTCGCCGCCCGCCTGGTTCAGCATATAAATGAAATCGCTGTTTTCCAGGATATTCTCAATCTCACGGGAGGAAAGCAGGTCCTTTACATTTTGGGTAAGACCGGTCGGGATACCGCCCCATTTTCTGAACCGCTTCCAAATCTCCACCGTATAGGCGGCGGTCTGTTCCTCCCGCAAGAGAAGGTGCATTTCGTCAATGTAGAGGCGGGTGGACTTATGGGCTTCCCGGTTCTCGCTGACCCGGCCCCACACCTGATCTTGAACCACCTGCATACCGAATTTTTTGAGCTGCTTGCCCAGCTTTTTAATCACATAGCACACAATCCGGCTGTTGATTTTCACATTGGTCCGGTGGTTGAATACGTTGAGGGAACCGCTGACGTAGATCTCCAACGCCGTGGCAAGCCGCTGGGCCTCCGGCTCCGGCTGTTGGCAGAGAAGTGCGTGGAGGTCTCCCAGCACCGGCATTTTCTCAGGCCTGGGGTCTTGCAGATATTCCCGGTAGACCATGTGTACACAGCGGTCAATGACCGTTTTCTCCACAGGCTCCAGACCGGCCTTGCCGCCCACGATCAGCTCCATGAGGGAGAGGATGAAATCGCTTTTCAGCGTCAGAGGGTTATCATCATCACTGTAATTGAGGTTCAGGTCCATGGGGTTGATGAATTGGTCCGAGGCGGGGGAAATGTCGATCACCTGCCCGCCCAGCCGCCGCACCAGGGGCGAATATTCGTCCTCTGGGTCGATAATGGCAATATCATCCGTGGTGATAAGGAACGAGTTGGCGATCTCCCGCTTGGCGGAGAAGGATTTACCGCTTCCGGGAGTGCCAAGGATTAGCCCGTTGGGGTTTTTAAGTTTCTTGCGGTCCGCCAGAATCAGGTTATTGGAAAGAGCGTTCAGCCCGTAATAAAGGGCCTCCCCCTGCATGAAAAGCTCCTGGGTGGTAAAGGGCACGAAAATAGCGGTGCTGCTGGTGGTGAGGCCACGCTGAATGGCGATCTGGTTCAGGCCCAGAGGGAGGGAGGACATAAGGCCCTGCTCCTGCTGGTAGTCCAGCCGCCGCAGGGCGCAGTTGTACTTTTGCGCGATGCCCGCCGCCTGGAATACGTTGTTCTCCAGCTTTTGCCGCGTCTCCGCCGTGTTCATCACCAGCATGGTGACGAGGAACATCCGCTCATTCCGGGATTGCAGGTCCTCCAAAAGCGTCTTGGCCTCCGCGCCGTAGGTGGCGAGATCAGAGGGGATGATGTCCATATCATACCCCGCTCTGACTGCTTTTTTCTGTTCCTCAATGGTCATTTTCTGTAAATCGGTGATCTTTCGCTTCACATTTTTAATGGCCGCGCTCTGGTCAATGGACTGGATATGGAGCGTGACTACCATACTGCTCTCCAGGTCCAGGAAGTCCGCCAGCATACGGTCCGTCAGCTCCGGGGCCAGGATTTGCAGGAAGGACATTGCCCCATAGGTCCTGCCAATCTGGAACATCCGGCCATTCTTAAAAGTGAAGCTGTCCGGGGCAATGAAGTCCTTGCTGGACAGGCCCGTCTTGCAGATCGCATCCCAGGCGAAGCGGAACTTCTGATTGTCCGCCGGGTGGAACATCTTATGGAGGACGGCCAGCCGCTCATAGCCATTGAGGGAGTGCGCCCGCACCCCCAGGGTCTTGAAATTAGCCAGCACATCCGCCTCAATGCGTTCCAGCCGGGGCTTGGCCTCCTTCAGACTGTCCGCCTCCACGCCAAAGGTGATGTACTTGGTCTTGGTCAGGCCGTTGTTGCCCTTAGAGAGCTGCCCTTGCAGCATATCCGAATATTCTTCCCGGATGCTGTTGAAAGCGTCCGTCTGGTCGGGGATATGGATGGACTGGCGCTGCTCCTCCATGTCAGCGGGCTGGTTGAGGAACGAAAACTGGACCTGGATGGAGGAGTCAAAATAATTGAGGAAATCGCACCAGTTCTCAAAAATCAGGTTTTTGTCCTCATTTTGCGCCAACTGGTAGTTTATATCGTAGAATTGGACCTGCTTTGTAAAGAAATGCTCCGACACCACGCAGATGCCGTCCCGGCACATCTCCCGGTAGGGGATGGTCTGCTGGGCGGTGCGGGGGATTTTGCCGTCCCGCTTGGCCTTCTGGACGGAAGCGGACAGCCGCCGCTTCTGGCGGCTGGTGAGCTTGGCGTCCGGGGTCAGGCGGATGGTGTCCCGCAGATCGGCTTTATCTTTTTTGTGCTGTCTTTTTGCCACTTGCAGATTTTTTACTTGCTTTTCCTGCTTTTTTTGCAATAGCATGAACCTCCTTTTCATGATGATTCAGCCGCTCTATGGCGGCGTAGAGATTGTCGGTCTGGTAGGGACGGACCTTGGGGGCGAGGAACTGCGCCCGGATGAAGTGGCCCAGCGCCTTCTCCAAGGGCTGGCCGTCCTTTTCGTAGATGCCGAACAGGAAGAAGGGCAGCATGAGGCCGATCATCAGCAGAGCCGCAGCCTCGTTGCTGAGGCTGTTCCGGGTGAGCATATAGGTGGGTACGCCAATCAGACCGCCTACGCCGAAACAGATGAGTTGGCGCGAGGTCAGGTTGAACGCCACCTTCGTCTTTACTTTGGCGAGGTCCTTCGGGACAGGGACAAAGGGCATGGTTACGCCTCCTTTCGCAGCACATCCCGGATGCCCTGCATGATGTAGGCCACACACGGGACGGCGACGCTGTTGCCCAACATAGAATAACGCTTGGTATCGCTGATAGGCTTACCATCGTGGCCGTACTCCGTCCAAAAATCCGGGAACCCCATCAACCTCTCAGCTTCAAGGGGGGTCAGCCGCCGCACACAAAAGCCGATACGGACCGGATTCTGATAGTTCAGCGAATAACCTCCCGATTTGGTTTTTGCCTGCAATGTGCCGCTGATTTCTTCCGTCTCCCGGAGATTACGGCAATCCACCGCACTGACAAACACATTGCTTTGCTGGTTTGCGAGTAAGGTCGGAGCCGTTTCTTCCTGGTAGCCCACACTTCCTGACGCACTCCCAGCCTTATGCCGGAATCCGGGGCTGCTGACGCGGAAGTCCAGTTCGCTCCCCATCCCAGCGGGCCGGGAGAGGCCAGCGCCGGAGGCGCACAGTGTTCCGGCAATCTGCGGATGCACCAGGAGGGGCCGCTCATGGGCCACGGTCAGGGGGGATTGATTGTCCAGAATACCAGCTTTGGCCTGCCCGGTTCCCATGCACAGCATCCCAGCTACAATAGGCAGATTTCCATGGGTCTGGCTGCGGAGGGTGGGGGAAATGCCGGACCGTTCCACCGTCATGGAATCGCCGCCCTGGTCGTTCAGGACCTCGACAATCCCGCCTGCTGCATCAGGGCTGTTTTCAGCAAAGGCGGTAAGTCCTTGCCGCGGCGTTCCGCCCGCCTCAAAATACCCGCACAGGCTTTTGGGGACAAACAGTATTTCTCCGGCGCTTTTTCCTCTAAAATCTGCGACAAGAAACAAGCGCCTGCGCCGCTGTGCTGTTCCGAAATGTTGGGCGTCGTACACGCACCAAGCGAGATCAACGCCTCGGCCTCGCGCCATTCCGGCGTTTGCCCACTTTCCAGATCGAGGCATTGAAACCTTACTCTTTGTGAACGCCGCAAGCACGGCCTGATAGTCACGTCCAGCCGCCGAACTCGTTGCGCCGACAACGTTTTCCCAGATTGCAAATTTGGGGTATTCGCCATGTGTCGCCTCCCTCATTTCATCAATAATTCGTATGGCCTCCATGAAAAGGCCGCTTCGCTCATCCGCGAGGCCCCGGCGCAGGCCAGCCAGAGAAAGCCCCTGGCAGGGACTTCCAAAAGTGATAATATCCACGGGCGGCAGCTTCGCACCGTCCAGCCGGGTAATGTCGCCCACATGAACCATATCCGGGAAATGGCGCCGGGTAACGGATATGCACTCCGGCACGATCTCACTAGCCCACAAAGAGCGGATACCGTAAAAAGAAGCGGCATAGGGAAAGCCCCCTATGCCGTCAAAAAGTGATCCTAATGTTAAGTTGGTTTTTCCGTAGAAAATAGGTTATCTCACCTCCCGGTCTTTCAGTTTTGCGGCGGGCTGTTCGCCGGGGACGGGCTTTGCCGCAAGCTGGGCCTTAATGGAGGGTTTCTGCTTCGGCTGCTCCCGCATAGCGTCCAATTCCTTCCGCACCATACCAACAAAGCCGTCCAGCACCGCAGAATGGCTGTTGACAACATAGGCCCAGCGGCGATCCTCCGCGTCAGCTATGGGAACAGCCGCCGCCCACGCGTGATTGCTGCGGGAAAACCGCTGATCCTGCGCTCTGCTCTGGAGCGTAGCAGCCAGCACACAGGTCACGCGCTCCGGGCCGAACTCTGCCAAAACACCCTTTACATCGGCGTTGAGGTGCATACCGTCGAAACCGTCTCGAATTGCGGTTTCAATGGCTTCTCTGCAAGCCTCATTCGCTTGATAGGAGGCACGAAAAGCATCCAACTCCCCGTGTTCCCAGGCATATTCGCCGGTGTGCTGATAGAGTGGGATAGCGCGGGTAACCTCCCGCTGGGCCTCCAGCTGGGCCTCCAGTAAATGGTTTGCCCGATCCTCAATACATTCCTGGATATCGTCCATGTGGCCCGTCTCCATATCCTGGAAGTCATTGTAAATGTCCGCCAGAGGAGATTCGGATTCCAGCAGCACCTCCGCCTGGGACGCGGGGAGACCCAGCGCCTCTATCTCCAAGAGAATGTCCTCTCGAATGGTATACTCATGGGCATAGTTCAGGGCTTCCTCCACTGTCATGCCCAACAGCCCGTGCTTGAACCGCTCCTGTTCTGCCGCCATTTTGTCGTATAACGCCTGATTCAATTTTTCTCCGTCCATGAACGTCTCCTTCCTTTATAATAATTTCTCATACCGCAATTTCATCTGCGGCGGGCAGAGGTCCACAGCGGGACAGTGTTTGCCGGTCCAGCGTTTTCCCCCTGCCTGCCCCATACACGTCCAGCCCGCCGCCCGGATACTGGCTCCGGCCTCCGTGTCCAACGTGTAGGTGATGATCTTGCGGTAGCCGATAGCCTTTGCCGCCCGCGCCGCCGCAGAGTACAGCATACTGCAAACGTTTTTCTCGCCGATAGTACAGAGCCGGGTCACTTCCAGCGTCAGGCCGTTGTCCAGATAGCGGCTCACGGGGCGGCCCACAATGGCAACGCCAACCAGCCGTCCCTCCGCCGCACAGCCGATGGAAAACTTGTGACCGGTGACGGGCTTATGGTGGCGGTGATGGGCGGCTACAAAAGCGTTGGCTTCTTTTAGGGAAACAGGGACCAGGGACAGCACGTTACCGCTCCCCCTTGTCCACTTTCCTCCCCTGGGTAGGGGCCTCTGCCTGACGTGCCGCCGCCTCTTTGGTTGCCCCTTTGAGTGCGCCGCGCACAGAGGGGGGGCGCTCCTGCTCCACCGCTTTCTCATACGCGCCCAAAACAGCGGCGTTCAAAGCCTGCCGCATTTCCTTGGTGGTGGGACAGCAGATGGGGTGGTATTTTTCATCCTGCCCCTTGGTGCTGGGCATTGCGACATACGGCCCCTTCTCCGTGTTGTAGATGCGAATGTTGTTGACAGCGAACACGCCGCCCAGGTTCACGCTGGCAAAGCCCAGCAGCTTGCCATGGTCCTTATCCGGGTCCTTGGGCAGATAGATTTTCACGTCCACACCAGGGACGGAGGGGGCCTCCGCGCCGGTTTCCGGCGCTTTGCTCTCGCTCAAATTGCAATCCTCCTTATTTTAATGTGCGTTGAAAATGGATTTGCTGACCGCTCCGGTCTTGAACAGGGAGAAGCACAGCAGTACCGTGTACCCGGCGCATTGCCAGATAGCAACGTGAATACTGCCGCCGGTGGTAATCTGCCCGATCAACACGGCGTAAATCGCCACACAGATCATGATGAAAAAGCCTTGCAGTCCCAGGGCCACAAGGCCGCGCAGATAGTTGTTGCCCATCTGCCCCCACTCCCGGTTAGTCATGGTGGCGAAGGGAATCGCGCCAACGGAGCAGTAGATATAAATTTCAATCATCCGGCCCACCAGCACAAGCATGACGCAGAAGGACAGAATGGGCATGGTGATTTTCAGAAGCATTGTCTCCACCAGCAGTCCAAACAACTCTCCTAGCTCCATGACCTCCAACTGCGCGGACACGTCCCCTATGATCGTGGCAAAATCAAGGCTGGTGTTCCCGGTGATAATTCCGGCGCTCTGCTGTACCACGTTCTGCCCCATCTCAAAAATTGCCATGGTAATATCAAAGGTGTGGGTGACGAGGTAAACAGCGATAAACGCTTTGAGAATCCATTTGTAAATGGCAAAGGTTTCAAAGTCGTGGAAGTTATTCTTCTCCATGATAATACTGATAAGCTCATAGCACAGGACAAAGGTAATAATCATCCCAGCTATTGGAACTACCACATTGTCACTCAAATTGCGGATCATAGAAAAAACCCCGGCGTTCCATGCCGCCGGGGTTGTCCCCACGTTTGCCGCAACTTCCCCGACCTCGCTGTTGATCTGGTCAAACATCCCGTCCAGGTTGCCCATAATGCAGTCCCGGAGGATACCTTTGATCCAGTCTGTGATTATGTCGAGGATGTTCAGCATTGGTTACGTCCTCTTAGCCGAACAGGTTCGCCAGCAGGGGAATAAGCTGCATACCGATCAGAGCAACGCCGCCGCCAGCCATGAGCTGTTTCATGCCTTGGGACTTCGCACCGGGGTTATCGTTGCCATAACCTTCCAGCAGGTTAATGACGCCCCACACACCCAGACCAGCGCCCAACGCGACCACAAGAACCTTCAAAGTGTCAATAGCAGAAGTGAAAAATTCCATAAAACTACCTCCATAATGTTGAAAATATTAGTTTGAAAGTGATGGGAGAATCTCCCCAGAAATATAAAAACCGCTGACTGATGGTGTCAGTCAGCGACTCTACCGGGCCGGGAACGTGGCTTTTGAGTAACAGCTATCAAAAGCAGCCTGTCCGGCCAGACGGTCAGGGATTGGTTCCGCGCTATGCGGATATAGAATCAGCCGTGAGCAGGTTTCTCCGGCGCAGCCGGGGCCTCCAGCTCACAGCACTCGAAAACATCATCAGGCCGAACGGTCAGCCTGTGGCTCAGATATTTTGCAATATCAAAGTAGTTCTTCTTGCTGGAATCCAGCAAGTATTTGTATTGCGGGTGCTTGGTAATATCATATTTTTCAGAGAAGAACGGTCTTACGCCCTGCACCTGCAAAATGCACTTGCTGTTGTCCATTACCGCCAGTTCGTCGGTTGTCATGAGTTCCTTCCCTAATTTTTGGTAGTTTACACCCATGCTCCGCTGGCTCCCTCTGGTGTCAGAGGTGTTATATAGATCAATGGTTTCCTTCCCTAAAGTTTCGGAAATCTCCTTTAAGGTGCTTCTTTCCTTGCCTCCGAGGAACAACACACAGGAACAGTTGCCGATAATCGTCTCCGCGTGGTCCTTATAAACGGCCTTGAGCTGGCTCTGCGTCTGGACCACGATATGGGCGGAAATTTCGCGGGAGCGAATCACGCTGATAAGATGTTGGAAGTTTGGAATCTTCTGGTTGGCGAACTCGTCCAGCAGACAGGTGACGTGGGTTTTCAACGCGCCGCCGTTCTCTAAAGCCTTGTCGCACAGGACGTTGAACATCTGTGTGTAGACCATGGCCGAGATGAAATTGAAGGTCATATCCGTATCGGAGACGATACAGAACAGCGCCGTTTTCCGGTCCCCGATCTTGTCCAGCTCCAGGTCGTCACCCTCCATAAGCTGGCGGACCTCCTTAATATCAAAGGGGGCCATTCGTGCGCCACAGGAAATCAGGATCGACTTCGCTGTTTTGCCCGCTGCCATTTTGTACTTCTTGTACTGCCGGACGGCGAAGTGATCCGGGTCCCGGCTTTCCAACTGTTCAAACATCAAATCCACGGCATTTTTGAAGTTTTCGTCATCTTCCCGCACTTCCGAGGCGTTTAACATTTCCAGCAGCGTGGTCATGTTTTTTTCTTCCTCCGGGGCCTCATACCAGATATAGGCGATCAACGCCTGATAGTACAAGGCTTCGGCTTTGGCCCAAAAATCTTCGCCGCCCTTGCTGTCCTCGCCCTTGGTGTTCTCCATAATGCAGTTGACCAGCTTCAGAATGTCGTTCTCGCAGTAGATGTATTTGAACGGATTGTACCTCATAGACTGCTTGAAGTTAATAGTATTGAGGATTTTTATAACATATCCGCCTTGTTGGAGCATTTTGCCACATTCCTTGACCACTGTACCTTTCGGGTCAGTAACAATATACGAAGCGTTCATCTGCATGAGGTTGGGCTTAATATGGAAACGGGTCTTGCCGGAGCCGGAGCCGCCGATCACCAGCACATTTTTATTGATGTTGTACTTGGGAATCTTGTTGCGGCCTACCATGACGCGCTCGGTCTGCGTCAGGAGGATATTCTGGTCAAACTTAGGGGCAATGAAGGGCTTAATGTCCTCCGCCGTGCCCCATCGTGCGGAGCCATATTCTACTCCGTGGCGGTACTTCTTGGTGTTCTTGGCCTTGATATAGACCGCCGCCCGGACACAGGCTGCGCCGATCAACCCCACAAGGAGGTCCTGGAGGTGGAAGCTGGGGAGAGGGTTGTGGGAAATGATCTCCCCCAGGCTGGAAATTGCCCCCATGCTCTTTGCCACCACATCCGCGCCAGCCGCCAGCCGGTAGCCCTCGCCCACACGGTTGAAAAACCAGAAGATGAACACATAGGGGAAATTGAGGATGAGAAACTTTTTCAAGTCAAATTTCACAGCTCATGGCCCCCTTTGTCCCTGTTCTTGGCCGTATCCCGCGCCATGTTCTTGACCGTCTCCTTGAAATGGGAGAGCTGTTGCAGCACAGAGGGCTTCTCCGGGGCCTTGCGCTGGACAGTCTTGGCGGCGTACTCGGCAAAGGCGGCTTGCATGGCATCATCATCCCGCGCTTTGAAAAAGACGTAGTATTCGCCTTTCCCCGGGTTCTTTTTCAGCGCAAAATCAATGCCATATTTTTTTGCCACACGTTCAAAGGATTTGATATTTTTCTCCGTAATATCAATACTTTTCACGCCCGTTCCCTGCCCGACAAGCTGCTTTACAGTCTGCTTGCCGTGATGGATTTTCGGATTTTGGGATTGCGCCATGTACTTCCGCATGGCCCATTTGAGCAAATCGGAGGTCAGTCTGCCGCCGGTCTTGCTCACCTTGATTGCCAGTGCTACGGATTTGTCCCGCACTTCGTCCTGCATGATGATTTACCCCCTTCCTGTACTAAAATGTTTTTCCCACCGCCTTTTCTTTCCCAGCGAGTATTTTTGCACAGGACCTTGGGCCGTTTCCTGCATGATCTCCCGTGGGCGTCCGGGCATATTCCAGGACACCCCGTCAGCCTCGCCGTGATCTTCAAATCCGCTTGCCCGCAGACTTGTTCCCGGTTCTGAAGCAAGCGTGTATGTAATGATCCGCTTATAGCCCATTTCGCGTGCAATTCTGGCACACGCTCCATATAAAATGCTGCAAGCATTACGGGTCCCATCCGTACAGACACGCCTTATTTCAATCGTCAATCCATCATCCAGTCTCCGTGCCACGGGTTGTCCAGCTATTGCAACGCCGCATAGTCTTTCGCCGTCATAGTAGGCCACAAACCACTTATGTCCATTTGTGAGCTGGTTGTGCCGATGATACTGCACTACATAGGCGTTGGCGACTTTGAGCGTGATTGGTCTTATTGTTAGAATAGAGATTACCCCGTTCTCACAAGCGGCGGCTGGTTGCATCAGCGCCCCTCATCACCCCTGGGCCGTTCTGCCGGGGCGAGCTGTTGGCGGGCCTTCTTCATAGCGGAACGCAACTGTTCCCGCACAGAGAGCTTTTTCGGCGGCTCAGGCTCCGCCAGAGGCAGGCGCTCCTTTGCCCCTGTCTCCCGCAGCAGATCGCAGATGGGAAAACTGTACTCATGGGAATTTTCCTCCCAACAGAGGCTCGCCGCCACCAGCGGGTCATTAAATTGCAGAAGGGCCTCTACCTCGGCAGGGTCAAACTGATGCACCGTTTTCAGATAGCAGTGAATTTCCGCCAAGGCTTGCAGTCCATACACTTGCACGATCTGAGGTCTGTCCGCCGTAGAAAGGGCCTTTGCGTGATTCAAGAGGCTTTCGTCCAATCTTTCCCCCAGCTTTTGCTGTGCGTCATGCTCCGCAAACATTTCCATAATAGTCAACTCCTTCCTAATCGAATTTTGATGTAGGCACGGCAATGAGAACTAAGGCGGAACCACTAGACGGCAGAGAACGTGCATCAGGCGCAGCCCTCCTTTTCCTCACGGGCAAAGCGTTCCTCCAGCCGCTCCACGCTCCAATCCTTCTTGAACTGTCCCAGGGGACCAGGGCCATACATAGCCCGTGCCCGGTTGTCCATCTCCCGCAGCCGCGCCCACAGCTCCGGGTGGTGGGTACGCAGTTTCCGCAGCTCGTCAATGCGTTGGAGGGGACAGCACCAGCAGGAGGCACGGCGGTAAATCTTATACAGTCCCCCGAAATCAAATCCTCGATTATAGCAAATCTGCAACGCCTGGGCTTCGGTGATCCCCCACTCTACCAGGGGATAGCGATTCTGCGGATCGTCCTTACAGCGGTGGGCCTCATCAGCAGCAATGCCGATATGGTGCAGAGCGTTCTTCTCTTTTTTCAGCCGGTTGACCTCTTTGGTCATCAGATGGGTTTTGAGTTGCCCGGTACACCAGCGTATCCGCATTGCGGGCCAGCCGTAGCCGGTAAGGGGCTGACCCTTGGCAATCCGTCTGGCTATGGCCCGTTCCTGCTGCATGGGGACGTCCAGCATCAGCCACTCAAAGCCGTGGGGATGGCTCAGGGTCGTGATATGGATACCACGCTCCCGGTAGAGATGTTCGTCCAGTTTGGCGATATGTGCCTCCATTTCGGGAAATTCCATGGTGGTATCCGCATAGAGAACGCAGTCAATGGGCATTTCCTTCTCGATCATCAGCAGGAGCATGGCTGTCGAATCCTTGCCGCCAGAAAGCGAGATTGAACATAAATTGTTACCGTTTTCTCCTGTTTTCGTAAAATATACCTCCTTAAACGTAAAACAAGCCCCGGAAGGAGCAAGTCCTTCCGGGGCTGAAAGTGTTATGGGATTATCCCAGGGCGGTCCACTTCTCCGTGGAGCCATTCATGCTGAAGCTATGTCCATTGGACGCTTCTACAATGTCCCAATAGTACCATGCGCCGGTGGGCACGTCGGAGAAGGTCTTGTAGCCCTTCACCACCGTGTCGGCGCTGGCGCTGCGGCCCAGGATACGGTTGACCATCACGATTGTCTCCGCGCGGGTGATGTTCTGGTCGGGCCGGAAGGTGCCGTCCTTATAGCCGTAGACCAGACCGGCCTCCGCCGCCAGATTGATGTACTTCCGCGCCCAGCTATGGGAAATGTCGGTGAAGCGGTCCAGAACGGTATTACTGCCGCTGGTATCGCAGAACCGGGAGAGGATGGTCGCCAGCTCCGCACGGGTGATATTGCGCCGGGGGCCAAATGTGCCGTCCCGGTAGCCGTTAATCACGCCCATGTTGCAGAGGGTGGAGACGGCGGTGCCGCACCACGCCCCAGCGGGCACATCCTTGAAGCGGTTGATATTCGTACCGTAGGCGGCTTTGGCCTCCGGGGTCAGGAGCCGGTAGAGGATAGCGGCAACCTCGGCGCGGGTAATATCGGCGTTGGGCGCGGCCTGGGTGGTGGTCCGTCCGGCGATATAGGCGATGTGGTCCTTCCGGTTCAGCAGGGAGAGCTTGGAGCCGGGAGTTGTCAGATCACCAATGCCGCCCGTGCTGCCGCCCTTGGCAATCGTGACCTTCTGGACCTGGGAGGCCATTTCAGAGGCGGTGGCCGCATAGCGCACCTCGTATGTGCCGGGAGCCAGTCCCCTCACGGTTTCTCCGGTGATAGCGGTCCACTTGCCGTCAGGCAGGAGCCGGTATTCCATGGTCTTATCCGTCTTGGTGAGAGCGCCGTCATTCCGCCCCTGCCGGGTTTCATCGGTATGGCCCACGCTGGGAGCCTTGCGGCGGTCGGGAATCTTCACCGTGACCGTCTCACCGGGCAGGCCGTCACCCTTGCCGGGGTAACGAATGAGAACATCCTTCCCAGCCAGATCGGATACGTCCAGAGGGTTCGGGCAGGGCTTCCAAGTCTTGCCGCCGTCCGTGCTGTACTCCATATCCGGGGTGGTGTTCAGCGTCTCATTTTTAGGGTCAAAGACCAGAATGGGAGCGCCGGGGTTCTTGGAGATCACCACGGTAACGGTCCGGCTGGCAAAGTCCTCCTTGGTGGCGGGATAGCGGAACAGAACCGTCTTGCCCAGGTAATCGGCTGTGTTCAAGAGCTTGGAGAGGGCGGTCCAGGTCTTGCCGCCGTCCATGGAGAACTCCGTACCCTTGTCGGAGCTGACGGTCTGCGCTCTGCTGTCCACCTCCACCTTGGGGGCTTCCCGGCGAACGGGAATGGTAATGCTCAAACCGCTGCTGGGGAAAGAATCCTCATTGCCATGGTTGCGGATAATGATGGTCTGCCCGGTCAGGCCGGAAACGTCCAGGGGCTTGGTGCAGGGGTTCCAGGTCAAACCGCCATCGGTGGAGTAGTCCATATCCTCGGTGGTGTCCACCGTCTCGGTGATCGTGTCCAGGGTAACGGTGGGATTCTCCGTCCGGCTGGGGATATGGACTTCCGTAATATCGCTGGCAAACTGGTCCTCGGTCGCCGCTTCCCGGACGAGAATGGTCTGGCCCGTCAGGTTGGACACATCCATATCCGGGTCACACTTGGTCCAGGTTTTGCCACCGTCCGTGGAATACTCCATACTGGTGGTAGTATTTACCGTCTGCTTATCCCGGTCAATAGTGAGGTCGGGCTTCGCACCCTTGTTGGGGACCTTCACCAGCACGGGCAGGCTGGCAAAATGTTCGGCATCGTACCTCTCCCGGACTGCCAGCTCCTTGCCGTAGAAGCTGGACGCATCCAGCCCATCAACAGGCACAGCAGCCCAGCCATTTTCCGTCCGATACTCCGGCGCGGTGCCGGAGACGGTCAGCAGCTCTGCCACACGGTCAATGTCGGCGGTGGGGGCGGCGTTCCGGCTGGGGACGGTCAGGGTGGCGCTGTTGCTGGCGTGCTTGGTGCCGTCACAGGCATAGCGCACCAGCAACGTGGCGTTGGTCAGCTCGGAGAGGTCCATGTTGTCCAGGCAGGGAATCCAGGTCTTACCGCCGTCCTTGGAATACTCCATAGCGGCGGTGCTGTCCATGCGCTCCGTGGCGTTGTCAACGGTCAGCGCGGGAGCCTCGCCCCGGACGGGGACGGTCACGGTTGTGGCCTCGCTCTTAAAGGAATCGTCCGTAGCGGCGATCCGCACCAGCAGCGTCTCGCCCTGCCGGTCCTCCACATTCTGGCTGTCCCCGCAAGGCTTCCAGGTTTTGCCGCCATCGTCGGAATACTCCATATCCTCGGTGGTGTTCATGGTGAGGTCGAAGGGATTCACCTTCACATCCGGGGCGGCGGGGCGCTCCGGTAAAACCTCCATGACCACGGGGCCGGGACTTCCAGTGCCATCATCCACCAGACGGACATAGATGGTCGTGCCGGGGATGATTTCGCCGCCGTTGGGCAGACTATCGGTCAGGGTGTAGTCCTTCCCGGCCTCCACCACATCGGGGTCGAAGGTGACGATCTCCTTCCGGTAGTCGATCTCATAGTCCAGCCCCGTGTCGGCCACGGTCCGGCCCTCCACGCTCTGGCTTTCAGAGACGGTGAGATTGTCCGTCTCCTTCATCCGCTGGGTGAAGGTGTAAACGGTATCCGGGGTCAGGCCGGTAAACTTGGGGCTGTCCTGCCAAGTCTCGCCGCCGTCCATGCTGTACTCCGCGCCGGGAACGGGGTTCAGCGCAATGGTGGTCGTTGTGCGGCGGGCGATGGTGGGGGCGGTAGTCATGGTCTGCGGAGCCTTGGAGATGGTCATATCCGCGTAGACCTGCTCGGCGGTCAGATCGTAGCCGTCCTCGGCAACCAAGTAGAAGCGAACCTTGTAAGTACCAGCGTCCACGGGGGCCTCGGAAGTCTCATAGGGCTTGCCGCTGGCCAGGGTGCCGACATACATGACGCTGACAGACTTTACACCCTCCATCTCCGTCAGAAGATTGGTATAGGGGTAGGGCTGACGGTTGCTGTTGTAGACGGTACTGTAAGCGGGCATATCCGTGTCCAGAATGTCCAAAGGCTTGTCGGTGGTCCTGCCGGAGACAGGGCGGACACCGGAGGCGGTGTGATTTTCGTCCTCGGCCATGCGGACCAGAATCGTGTAATCCTTATCCGCTTCCAGCCCGCTGAAGGTGTTGCCGCTCTGCCAAGTGGTCCCGCCATCAATGCTGTACTCCGCACCAGGGATAGCGGAGACGGTCAGTGAGTGGGAAGAACTGCTCTCCAGCGTAGCCATGGGGGTATCCTGCCCCGCCTTGCGGATGGTCAGGGTGGCGGTGTAGTCACCGGGAGCCAGGGTGTGGTTGGCGTCCGGGGAGAAAATAGCTGTTACGGCATAGGTTCCGGCGTTGGTGGGAGCGGTGGTACTCTCCACGCCGTCCGCGCCGGTGTAGGTCAGGGCAACGGAGGCCATGCCCTCAATGCCGTCCGCCCCGTGGTAACGCTGGGGCGCGCCGGTGTAGGTGACAGTCTCATCCTTCAGCACGGGCCGAACAGTCCCGGCCTCGCCGGAGGCACGGGTGATATGCAGCACCGGTGCGGGCAGGGCTTCGGGCAGTTTATAGCCCTCCGCCGCCACAAAGTCGATGTTGACCACATAATCGCCCACGGTAACGGGCGGGGTGGCAATGCCGTCATAGCCGACGATGGTCATGGAGGCGATGCCGGGGTTGGACTTGGGGAGGGTATAGGTCTGCGCGTGTCCGGTGTACTCCACCGTCTGATCGGCAAACCGCTCAAAGGTGACAACGGTTTTCTCGGTGGCCTGCATGGTGGAGGGGCCCTCTAATTCCTTGTAACAGGCGGTCTCCACCGCCTTGACCTTGATCTCATAGGCGGTGTCCCGGTTCAGGCCGGTGAAGGTGTCCGTGGTTTGCCACGTCACACCGCCGTCAATGGAGTAGGCCATACCGTCCACCACTTCAATGGTGATGGAGGAATCGGTAACGCCAGTGACCACCGGGGCCAGGGGTGTGGCGGGGGTGGCCTTGTTGATGGTCAGGGTGGCGTACTGCGGCTGTAATTCCTCGTATCCACTCTGCATGGTGTAGCTGACCTTCACATTGTAAACGCCAGGGTTCGTCGGCAGCTCGGTGGTGGGGCCGTAGGAGGTCCCATTGGTTCCAGTGAATGTCTGGACTACCTGCGTACATCCCGTGGGAACATCCACCGTCAGGGACTTCGGCGTCCCGTCATAGGTGTAGACGGCGGACTGGACCGTACCAGCGGAGGTATCCTGCCGGGTGGTGCGAATGATGGCGGAGGATGTAGGGCTTTCCTCATGGTTACGATCAGCAGGGTACTTGGCCTGAATGGTATAGGCCGTGTCTGGAGTCAGTCCCTCAAAGATGGTGCTGACCTGCCACGTTTTTCCGCCGTCAATGGAAAACACCGCCCCCGGAATGTCGGTGACGGTGATGGAGTTGGTGGCGGTATTGCTGGCGCGGGGAGCGGAGGGGGCGCTCTGCTCCACCTTTGTGATGGTCAGCGTGGAAGTGACAGGCTCCAACTGTGCCGTACCCGTCTGCATGGTAAAGCTGACGGTCACGGGGTAGGTCCCCGCGTTGGTGGGGGCGGCGGTAGTGGTCTGGCCGTCCACGGAGTAGGTCACGGTGGACTTGGTGACGTGAGAAATGGACGGGACCTGATAGGCCACAGGACTGCCGGTATATGGGCGGGTCTGCGGCTGAAGCACATCGGACAGATCGCCAGGGTCCACGGTGGTGTACTCGGTAGAGAACTGAGCGGAGGCGGCGGGAGAAACCTCATAGTTGCCGTCCTCGGTGGCCTTGAGTCGCTGATAGAGGGTATAGATCGTGCCAGCGTCCAGGTTTTTGAACACAGGACTGTCCTGCCACATCTTCCCGTCCACGCTGTACTCGGCGTTCTCTACCGTGTTCAGCGTCAGGGAGTTGGTAGCTGCCGCCGCCAGCGTGGGGGCGGGGCAGGTCTGCTCTGCCTTTTCAATCACATACTGCGCTGTCACGCCGGAGAGCTGGGGATAGCCCTGCTCCATGACAAAGGCGACGGCGGCGGTGTAGCTGCCCGCGTTCACCGGGGCGGTGGCGCTGCTGTAAGGCCGTCCGCTGTTGGCGGTCCCCTTGTAGGCCACAGCAACGGATTGGATGCCCTCCGGCAGTCTGGGCATGGGCAGATCGGTGGACTGCCCATCATAGGTCTTGGCGTAGTCATTGACGGTGGGGGCCTCCACCGAGCCATAGGTCAGATTGACCGTGGCGGTGACAGCGGGGATGTTGTCGCTGGAAAGTTGAGGAAACCCGGAGAGATTCAGCGTTCCCTGGACGGTCTGGGTCAGGACATAGGGGTCATAGTGGCTGCTGCTCCAGGTGACGGGAACGCCAGTGACGGTCTGGGCGTTGCCGGTGCCGCCCTCGGCCACAACGGAGACGGAAGCGGGCAGGCCCAGCTTATTAAATGCCGTCCCCATGGGGGCCGTCCGCACCACTTCCTCAATGCTGAGAATGGGCCTGGAAATAACGGTCACAGGGATGGTCACACGTCCAAAGGAGACACCGCCCTTTTTCACCGCCGCTTGAACTTCCGTTGTCCCCGGCCTACTGGAATTGAACCCGGCATAGCTGGGGTCAATGGTCCAGGTATAAGGAGAGGTGTAGGTGCTGTTGCCGGTAGTCAAATTTACCGCTTGGATGGTATCGCCCACATAAATCCGATTAGTGGCTGGTAAAATCCAGACCAGGGAATAGACCGTGTTGGCTTTACCTTGCCCGGTCTGCCAGATGTAATTATCGTTCGTGATGGTTGCGCCAATGGCATAGATACCAGCGGCCACAGGCCGGGAGACGGGGGCGGAAGCGTCCACCGTCAGCTCCCCATTCTCCACCTTTGCCTGACAGGCGGAGAGGGCGGCGGGAATAGAAACACCATTCACGTCCCGATAGGTGACGGTTTTCCCGTCCAGAAGGCTGTTTCCGTCGTAGATTTTGTCGTTAAAGCTGGCGGTCCAGGGAACGGCCTTGGGCAGCACCAGCAGCCGCTCCGGCATTTGCAGTTCAACATGGTCATAGATGCCGCTGTCCACACTGACAATGATACTGTAGGAGCCGGGAGCGGTAACGGAAACGCGGTTTTCCAGCGAATCGCCCACATAGCGGCGGAAGGCCGGAGCCACGTTGTAAACCACGGTGTAGGCGTTCCCGCTGTACTCCACGCCGGTGGTGGTGACGGATACATAGGCGGGGTCCAGCGTAAAGGCGCTGAGAGTCAGCTTCGGAATCTCATTCCTCGCCCAACTTCCACAGTTATCGCAGGTATATTTGACATAGCCGTCCGAGGTTGCGGTGGCCTTTTTGAGATCGGTGGAAACCGTTGAGCCGGTTTTGCATGTGTGGGCCGCGCCAAGGCAGACATCATCGTTTGTATAATCCAAGAGGATATAGACCGGGTACTTGCCTGGGGCGGTATATTGTGAATCAGGCGCAATCCATGTGGTGGGGTCGTCGTCCATGGAGGAGGCGAACGCCTGGATGGGCAGCAGGGCCACGGTCATGCAGAGGGCCAGCAGCCAGCCCAGGAAACGGGTGGTTTTTATTTTTCGCATAGGCAAATCTCCTTTTCTTAAAAGTCAAATACGATGGAATAGGTAATGTTGCTCTTGTTATACATACAGTCGTGGTTGGTGTAGTAATAGAAACGCATCTGTGTATAGGTCCCCGTGGGCAGCTTGCCGGAGAGGGTCACGCCGTTGATGGTTTCCTTGTAGGCGATCTGGTCCCATCGGCGGGTACGAATGTTATAGGCTTCAATTTTGCCATAGTCGCTGCCGCTATGGCCGCTGACGGGCGGTACATCAAAGGTGTACTCGGTGATGTAGCCATAGATTGTCTCCCCATCGTCCTGGAAGCTGACGCCGGTTTCCTCGATGAAGGAGTTGGCGGAGTTCAGGGTCATGCCGCCGCCCGCGTTGTCGGCAACAAAGAACATAATAGCGGACCAAGGAGAGGCCGCACCGAAAGCATCCACCGCGCGGCATTTTACCAGATGTTTGCCGTAACCGTAGGTGGTGGTTTCCTTGTCCCTGCCCTCCCATTCGTAAGTAATGGCGTCGCCCTCCGGGTCGGTAGAGCGGGCGGTGATCGTCACCGCTTGGCTGGGCCGCACCACACCGTTGGCGGGGTTCCGGGAGATCACGGGCTTGCTGGGGGCCTGATTGACAAATTCGATGGTTTTTTCCTGCCAGGGGGAAGCCGCACCGTAGGAATCCACCGCCCGGACACGGATGGTATGGGAACCGTTCCGGGAATACCAGCCGGAGGAATTGTAATCTCCGCCCCATTCCAGCCGGACCGTATCGCCGTCTGGGTCGCTGGCGGTGGCGGAAACATTGGCGCGGAAGGTATTGCCGCTGGTCTGCCGGGTTACGCTGGCGGTGAAGCTGGTAATAACCGGAGCGTTGTTGATAAACTCAATTGTCCGGCTCTCCCAGGCGGAAACCGCGCCCCATTCATCCACCGCTCGGACGCGGATGGTGTGTGTGCCAACTTCATAATAGCCGTCCTGCTGATACTCGCTGCTCCATTCCAGATGCACAGCATCCCCGTCCGGGTCGGAGGCCACGGCGTTGAGGTCTGCGTAGAAGCGGCCATCCTTCATGTTCCGGGTGGCGTTGGCAGTAAAGCGCTCAATGACCGGAGCGGTATTGGTCACGATAATATGGACAAAACCGCTGGTCAGGTTTCCCGCGTCATCCCGCACAGTGGCGGTGATGGTATAGGTTCCTTCGGCGTAGAGGGCCAGATTGCCGCCGTCATTGGAGAGGAAGCCGGTGTTGCTGTCCAGGGTGACAGGTCTGCCCCCCAGCTTCACACCCCAGCTCACATCCAGACTGCCCGCTCCGCTGATGCCCACGGGGAACTTGGTGCCGATATGAATGGAATCAGGCGCGGTGACGGTCAGTGCGGCCTTGAAAATGATAGTGATGGACTGGCTGGCGGTGGCGGTCTTGCCGCCTAAGTCCCGGAGGGTGGCGGTCAAGGTGTACTCGCCGGGTTCCGGGAAGATCACAGTGCCGCCGCCATTGTCCAGGGTGGAGAGATCAATGATACAGGCCGCTCCGTCCTTCTGCGCGGACCATGTGATGGTGGCCCCGTCCGGGTTAAAGAGCTTATCCATGACCACGGGAACCCGGTTGCCCACATACTCCATATCCGCCATGGAGAATTGCAGGGAGCCAACGGGCAGGACAGTAATGGTGTCGCTGGCAGTGAAGGTCCGGCCCAGGCCGTCCCGCAGAGTGCCGATCAGCCGGAACTCTCCGCCCTGGGTGAACTGAATCGCCCCGCCCAGGTTGTTGAGGTCCCCGGTGACGTAGGTGGAAATGTCGGCAGGTTTGCCGTCCTTCTCCAAAGACCACTCCACAGGCAGCTCAATGTTATTGCCCAGGGTCCGCACCTGCACCGTCTCGCCGGTGTAGACTTGTTTCTCGATAATGTCCACCTGCAACTCCTGGTCGGCCAGGACCTCAATGCTGGGGCCGTCAAAGGAGAACACCCGCCCGGTGAGGTCGGTGATCTCGCAGGTGAGGGTGAACACGCCCGCGTGTTTGATACGGATATCGCCGGGAAAAGCGCCCAGGGTTCCAGCAACGTAGGTCCCCCAATTCTGACGGAGGCCGTAGGTGTCGTCGATGTGCCACTGGACGGAGGCATCCGCAATCACATTCTTGGATTCCACGGCCACGGTAAAGGTACTGTCCGTGTGGGCGTAGCTGGGCATGGTCCAGGCGATCACGGGAATGGGATAGACGGTGAAGGACTGTTCATAGGAGTAGGAACGGCCCCCGGCGTCCTTGAAGCTGGCTTTCAGCTTGTACTCGCCCGCCTGCTTGAACTGGATTTTCCCGCCGTCAGCCGTCAGTTCCCCGGTCACATAGTCGGAGACAGGGACATTCTCGCCGTTCCGGGTCAGGGACCAGCGCAGGGGATTTTCGCCCAATTCCTCAAAGCCAGTCACCAGCGTGACCAGAGAATCCGTGTGGAACATTTTCGGCAGATAGAAGCCAGACACGCCCACGGGGTAAATCTGGATAGAATCGCTGGCGGTAGTCACACGGCCCAGCTCATCCGTCACGCTGGCGGTGAAGGTGTAACGGCCCGCTTCGGGGAAGAAGCCGTGTCCGCCCTTGGCGGTCAGGTCAAAGGGCGGCATGATCTCTTTGCCATCCCGCAGGACTGTCCAGACCACTTCGTTGCTGCCCAGGTTCTCGGTGGTCAGCCGCACATCCTCCGCAGTATCGGTGTGGCTCATATCGCTGAGGGAAATTGTCAGGCCGACAACAGGATAAATGCGGATAGTCTGCTCACAGGAATACGACCGGCCCAGCGCGTCCACAGCGGAGGCGGTCAGGGTGTAGGTCCCAACTGCGGGGAATCGGGCCTTGCCGCCCAGGTTGCCGAGATCACCCAGCATATTGTCCGTCAGGGAAACCGCCGCACCGTCCTTCGTCAGCGTCCAGGTTACGTCCTGCCCCTGCAAATCGCTGGTCAGGAGGTCCACGGGAGTGCTGCTGTCCGTCCACGCAGCGGCAGGGAGGGTGAAGTCCAGGCCCGCCACGGGGTAGACCATGACCGTGACGGCGGGAGCGGCGAATACCCGCCCGGTGGGGTCCGTCACGCTGGCGGAAATGTCATAGGCCCCGGCGCTGGTGATCTGGATGGTGCCGCCGTTCTCGGACAATTCGCCGGAGTAAGCGGTGGGAGTGCTGGGGTCATTAGAGGGGGTGACGCTCCAGGCCACGGGCAAACCCGTGTCTTTGTTCAGACTGATGCTGATTGGTTCGTCTGTATGGGCGGCGGCATCCGCCGACAGGCCCAAGGAGAGGACGGGATAGACTTTAATCGTCTGTTCATAGGTGAACGCACGGCCAAGGCCGTCCGTCACGGAGGCGGTCAGGATGTTGGTGCCAGTCTGAATGAATTTCACATTTCCCCCAGCGTTGTCGAGGGTTCCGTTGATACCAGCAGAGAGGGAAACGGACTGACCGTCCACGGACAGGGACCACGCAATTTTGCTGTCTCCCACATTCTCGGAGGTCATTTTC
This sequence comes from Oscillospiraceae bacterium, assembly GCA_910574635.1. GTDB lineage: Bacteria > Bacillota > Clostridia > Oscillospirales > Oscillospiraceae > Oscillibacter. The sequence goes on from CAJTCG010000004.1 coordinate 215,254, forward strand.
ACCTTCACCGTCTCATCCGGGTGAGAGAACTCCGGGAGCTTGAAAGAAAGACCCATAGTGTCCCATACGCTGATGGCGGCGCTGGCGATGAACGTCCGGCCCAGGTAGTCCGTCACGCTGGCAGACACGGTGTAGTTACCGGCAGCGGGGAAGGTGATCTCGCCGCCGCTGTTGGTCAGAGCATTGTCGATAGCCGCCCCATCTTCGGAAGCAACTTCCCACACTACATCCAGGTCAGTCCCGGAGAGGCTGACGGCGGCGGTCTGGTCTATGTGGGCTGTCTCCGGCGCGTCCAGGGTCAGGACAATCACCGGCCAGACCTCCAACGGCAGGGTGGCGGTGTATTCCCTCCCCAGCTCATCCGTGATGGTGGCGGTGAGGACGTATGCCCCGGCCCCGTCAAAGGTGAGCGTACCGCCGTTATCCTCCAAAGAAACGGGAACACCCTCGCCGTCACGGGTCAAGGCCCATGCAACAGTCGAGGGTGCGCCATGCTCCACGGTCAGGCTGATTGCCGCCGCTTCATCCTCATGGAGTTTATCGGTGTTTGCGGTCAGGGACAGGGGCAGATTCGGAATCACCGTGATTGCCACAGGCTCGGAAGAAAATTCCCGGCCCTGGGTGTCTTTAGCGATAGCGGTGAGAACATAGTCCCCGGCAGTCTCGAAGGTGAGTGTTCCGCCCTGATTGGAGAGAGACACAGCAGCCTCCTTGCCGTCACAGGTCAGTGTCCAGCGGACGGAATCGGGCTTTCCGCCCTCCACTGTCAGACCAATCTCTACCGTATCGTCCTCATGCACCTTGTCCACGCTGGCGGCCACGGTGGGGACGATCACCGGCAGGATGGTGATGGACTGGCTGGCGGTGTACTGCTTCCCGGCAGCGTCCGTGAGGGTAGCCGTCAGGATATATTTGCCTGTCTCGGTCAGGGCCAGAGTGCCGCCGTCCTTGGTGAAGCTGGCGAGGGGCTGGTTCGCGCCGTCCTTTGTCAGCGTCCAGACCACGGAGCCGTCCAGATCATTTTTCAGCAGCAGCTTCACATCCTCCGCCCGGTCGGTGTAGCCATACTCCGGCAGGGAAAAGGCAATGTCCCCGACAGGCAGGACCTCCACAGTTTTCTCGCAGAAGGCTTTGCCGCCGCTGTTCTCCACGGTGCCGCGCAGCACATACCGCCCAGCCTCCATGAAGTAGCAGATACCGCCGTCTTTGGTGAAGCCCTCCGGTATGGCAACAGATTTCCCGTCACGGGTCAGCTCCCATGTGACGGCATCCACGCCGGTGAGGGTAGTTTTCACAGTGATGGAATCCCCCACATACCGATACGCCGGGAGATCAAAGGCGATGGTGGGCTTATCTGCCTTGTCGGTGAACAGGACCTTGTTGCCTTTGTCCATGCCGCTGGGGTAGACGATGGCGCAGTCCTTTTCGGACAGCTCCGCAGCGGCGGCGTCAAAGACCACCTGCACCGGGCCGTCATTCCGGGGCGTTACCACACTCGCCACGGTGGATTTGCCGCTGATGTTGACGGCGGAGCCGCCCCACACCACCAGCCGCCCCTTGACGGTGATGTTGTTGAGGCCCAGGGCTTTCTCCCCCAAGCCGTTGGCGAGGATCAGGTCACTTTCAAACACAGCGTCCTTGATGTTCACAGCGCCCCGCACCAGAACCGCATCCCGGTAGGTCCCGGCGATCTCGCCGGAATCATGGACGCTCTGGAAGATGTTGCACATGATCTGTGCCATCTCTGCACGGGTGATCTTGCCCTTGGGGCTCAGCAGCCCGTCACGGTAGCCGTTGACATAGCCCCGCTCTGCCATGGCGGCAACACTGTCCGCCGCCCACGCGCCCACTTGGCCCCGGTCCGAGAACCGGGCCAGCTCGGACTGGCTGGCGGCGGGGAGGCAGACTGTCCGGGCCAGCACCACCATGGCCTGTTCGCGAGTGATATTTTCATCCGGTCCCATGCGGCTGCTGGAATACCCGGCGAAGGTCCCCATGTGGACCGCCTGGGCGATGTAGTCATGGTGCCATATGCCACGGGGAACGTCCGTGTACCGGGAGATGTCGGCGCTTTTGTAGGTGCCGAAAAGCCGGTCTATCATAGCGGCCATCTGTGCGCGGGTGAGATAGCCGTCCGGGTTCAGCTTATCCCCGGATGTGCCCACCAGTACGCCGTTGTCCACCGCCCAGGTCAGGGCTTCATAGGCCCAATGGCCGTAGGCGTCCCCGTAGTCGGTGATCTTGTTGGTATTGGCGGCGTGGGCGTTGACCGCTAAAAGGCTAACCATCATGACCGCTGCCAGGAACAGAGAAAAGAATCGCTTTAGATTGGGAAATTTGATGCTCATGCTTCCTCCTTTCAGATTTTGGATTTTCCGGGGGGTGCTATGTACTAGGGCGGGACCAGCAGGCGGCGGAGCAGATGACGGTGGGTCAATCCTTATCGCCTCCCTCCGGGCCGGACGTGGCGAAGTAGGCTTCAAATTCCCGCTGCTGGGCGGGGGTCAGGGAGGTGAAGTGTTCCCCCTCAAAGCCGCACAGCAGGAACGTCCCGGCGATAAAGTCCCCGCTGTCCGTGGGATTCTCCCGGTTGGGCATCAGGCCCATGTTCTTGCCCTCGCTGTTGCAGACCAGCATGACCCGCTGGGGCAGGTAGCACCCCGCCTCGATGGGTCCGCCCACGATCTGCTGAAAGGCTTCCAGCGTGTCCTCCACCTGGGTGGGGCGGGGGGCCACGCCGGGTTCTACCACCAGAATGTCGATTTTGTTTGCCATACAGAAATCCTCCTTCGTCTGTCCGGTTTATATTCCAGCCGCTTCCTGGGCCAGATCGTGGCTGACCAGGGATGCGTAATACTGGCTGATGGTCGTGGGCGCGTTGTAGAGCGCCGCCAGGGTGTACGCCTTGATGTTCTTCACCAGTGTGGTGTTCTGGCTCAGGCTGTCCAGAACATAGGCGATATGCTCATGGGTGAGCTTCAGGAACCGGCTCTTGACCACGCCGGTGGGCATTTCCTCCCCTGCAATGCGGATGAAGTCTCGCCGGGAACAGCAGACCTCCACCATAAGTTCCACATAGCCCGCCAGCGTTTCCTCATCGTAGGGATGCTCTTGGAGCAGGAGGTCAAAGTCGATATTTTCTTTTATCAGTTCTCGGTATCTATCCATCTCATCCATCCTCATCCGGCTCTTGGGCCGACCAGCAGGGGGAGAAGCAGGAGGCGTGGGGGTAGGGGGAAAGATGGATGGGTCAGTATCGTTCAGTTCAGTATTTTTCTTTTCAGTCTTATTAGGGGCGGAAAAGCCGCCGTCAAGACCGCGCGTTTCCAGCGGTGCAGACTGCGGTTTTTCCGCAGTCAAGAGTGCGGCACGGTCCAGCGGTCTTGACTGCTGATTTTCCGCAGTCTGAGAAGCCGGGGGCGGCGGTGCCTGTTCCGGCTGCTGGGGCTGGCCCGATTCCGGGGGCAGGATGAAGTTTTTGACGTAAATCCGCGTGGGCCGTCCCTGGCCCTGCTTCTTCCGCTCGATCAGGCCGATGCCGTCCTTGTCCAGCTCCCGGAACAGCTTCGTGGCCTTGTCCTTCCCGCAGCTCATAAGGGTCATGGCGTCCTCCTGGGTAAAATAGATGTAGACGCGCTTATCGCTGTCCATCCAGCCGTTTTTCACCGACAGCCCCATACGGTCCAGCAACAGGCCGTAGAGGACCTTTGCCTCAATGGAAACACTCTTATAACGGGGGTCGGTCAGCAGGGTCTTGGGGATACGGTAAAAGCTGTACTGGTCCGCTTCGGTGCCGTAGTAGTAGTCCAGGTTCAAGTTTGACGGCATAGTCATTGCCTCCTTTGAAATGTGCGGAGAAATAAAAAGGCGTCCCGGCGACTGCAATAGTCACCGGGACGTTCGTGCTCTGTCCGCTTGTCGTTTGCTTGTAAATAAAAAAAAGCCCACCCGCCACTGATTGTTAGTCAGTTGCGGGTGGGCTTGCCTGATGGATCATGTTACCGATCTTACACGGACACGCAGCCCCTCCATGGGAAGGTCCTTGTAGCCAACGAGGTAATAATCCGCTCCGTTGTGTTCCACGGTGGTCCGGGTCCAGTAGGGAACATCGTGGTATTCGTCCGTTACCAGGGCCTCTATGCTGCTACGGCAATCATAGTAGTGGCCCTTCGCCGTCCGGTACTTCCCAGCGGTTCCCAGTCGCAGACGGCTGACCTCCGAGATAGGCTGGGTCAGATAGGAAATATACTCCTGCGCATATGCCAGCAGGTCCGTGATACGCCGCAGTTCTTCCCAAAGAAGAAGCTGTTCGCCATCGGAACGATCTATGTCGAGGCCGCTCAGATCGTCGTAGTCCGTGTAGGTGGAGAATTTGAGAAACTGCGCAATGCTCCGGCTCAGCTTGACAGCCTCCGAAAGCGCCGCCTGTAAATCCGCCATGTTGGGCCTCCTTCCTATTACTCCTTTATACTCTTTGAATGTTGAACACTCCATGCTTCCAGTAGAGACACAATAACTTCTTCCATCTGCTGACTAGTGTAAGACGTTGGGAAGTATTGATGAAGTCTCGTTTTATTGAGAACTACCTGCAAAGTGGCAGGGCTTCCTTTGGATAGAATATCTTTGATAACCGTGACGGTCAGATCGCCGTCTTTGCTGTGCTGTTTGATTTTTACAAGCTGATTTTTGACCGGAATTACATTCAATTTTTCCATCTCTAACACGAGGTCTGTCTGCTCCTGTTTAGTTAGAGCGGAAATATAGTCGGCAGCAGTGCTGAACGACAGTTTACCCTCATCCACCAGTGCCAGCAGAGGGGGAATCAGTTTGGTTAAAGCTATGTACCGAGTCACGGTCAAGCCACAACTTTCCCCGGCATCTTGGGCAATCCTATCCCGTGCGGGTAACTTTGGAACGCCGCGTTCTAAAGTTAGATCATGCCGTTTGCCCTGATGTTTCAAGGCGTCCAGCTTCATTTTGTAGGCAAAGGCTTTTTCGCTGGGCAGGATTTTCTCGCGTTGAAGGTTAGAATCGACCATGATTATGGTGGCTTCATCATCATCCAATGCCCGAATAAGTACCGGCATTGTCTCCCTGCCTGCCAGTTCGCTTCCACGCTTGCGTCGGTGGCCCGCGATGATCTCATAGCCGCCCTCTTGCCGGGGCCGGACAATAGCGGGGGACAGAACGCCGCTCCGTGCAATACTCTCCACCGTTTTCCTCATCGCATCATCGTCCCGCACCTGAAATGGATGATCCTTGAAAGGAAACAGTTCTGACAGCGGAACCTCCTGTACTGTCTCGCCGCCCGTCTGAAACAGATCGTTTAAGCCGGTCAATGCGATCTTCCCGGCACTGCTTTTCATGCCAGGACCTCCCGCGTCAAAGCGGTGTAGGCGGCTGAGACTTTACCGGCAGGGTCATGGAGATAGATACTCCGTCCCTCCGCACTGGTTTCTGCCGCTCGGATGGATAGGGGGATAATGCTTTCAAATATGCGTACACCGTTTCCATAGGCGTTTCTCAGCAAATCTACAATCTCACGGGAGTAGTTGGTCCTCATATCCGCCATGGTTATGAGAATACCCGCAATGTCCAAACGAGGGTTGATTTTCAGCTTCACCTTTGATATAGTGCGGATGAGCTGTTCCAATCCCTTGATGGAAAGGTAATGCGCCTGCATAGGAATGATTACTTCGTCCGCAGCGGCCAGGGCGTTGATGGTCAGCATACCGAGTGATGGGCAGCAGTCCAGCAGAATCACATCGTACTGTTCCCGGACGCTGTTCAGGTATTCGCGCAGGATTGTCTCACGGCTCATGGTGTTCACCAGCGTAACCTCCAGACCGGACAACTCAATGTTGGCGGGAAGAAGATCAACGCCCTCCGCCTGATGGATGATACCCATTCCGGGAAGTACAGGCTTATCCGTAATGATAAACCCCAGCACATCGGCAAGGGTCCCTTCAAGCTGGTCCGGGTGCTGATAGCCCAGGCTGGCGGTAAGCGAACCTTGGGGGTCTACGTCCACCAGGAGGACCTTCTTGCCTTCCCGTGCCAGCCCGATTCCCAAATTGACCGTTGTTACAGTCTTGCCAACTCCGCCTTTCTGGTTACAGATTGCCGTAATTTTGGCTGTTTTGCTCATTTTGGCCTCCTTCTATGTTCATAGAATAAAAACAGGACTAAACCAGTGCGCCCCTTGCTGTGGGGTGTTTCTGATTTAGTCCTATTTTAACAGGCCCGTCCTGGAAAATCCCTGCCACGCGCCAGCCCTGTTCCTCACAGTACCGGCACAACAATTCCCGCTGGTTCTGGATGCTTGCGCTGGGGCCGCTCAAATCATCGTCCTTGGACAAGCGGCAATAGATAGCTGCTCTCACCTCCTGGGGATAGGGTTCAGCATACACAGTGTTAGTCCTCATTTTTGACCTCCATCCCGCTGTGTATGCCGCGTTTTGGAGTAATTTCATTATACCCTGCCGCACGTCCGGCATCAAGGGAAAGTTGTGATTTCACAATCTCATTTTTCTGTATGATTAAGTCAATAAAGGCTTGCCTGTCGGTCTGCCTCCCGGCGAACACGGTGCTGACAGTGATAACAGGCTCCTTTGCTTTTGCCATAGGCGGCTCCTTTCAGTCCATCAGATTTTTCAGACGTGCCAGTTTGTCCTGCGCCGTGGCCTTGCGGAAGTTATCTCCCGAAAAGCGGATGGGGGCGCACATTTCCAACAGCCGGTCATAGATGCGGGCATGGGCGGTGTCCTGGGGGTGCTGCAAGTCTTGAAGGGGGAGGTTCGTGGTGACGATCAGCGGCCTGCGGCTGCGGTAGCAGCTGTCGATCACGTTGTAGACCTGTTCCAAACCGTACTCCGTCCCACGCTCCATTCCAAAATCGTCCAGTATCAGCAGCGGGGCGCGGCAGAGGCGGGCTATGTACTCGTTGCGGCCCTCAAAGCTGGCGGTCAGGTCGTTGAGTATCAGGGCAAAGTTCGTCATGCGGACGGCCACTTCCTGTTCCATCAGGGCATTGGCGATACAGCCCGCAAAATAGCTTTTGCCAGTCCCCACGCCGCCCCACAGCAGATAGCCGATGTTTTCCTCCTGCATGGCCGACCAATTCTCGACATAGAACCGGGCGTGTTTCATCTGCGGACATTTCCCGTTGTCGTTGGCAAATATCCAATCTTTCATGGCGGGGTCAGTAAAGCCCCAGCGCTTCAATTCGGCCACGGCCTGACGGTGACGGCGGGCCTCCTGCTCCGCTGCCTTCCGGTCGATGCGCTCCTGCTCACAGCGGCAGGGGTGGGGGAGCAAGCGGCCCTCCAACGGCGGGGCCTCCATGCGAAACTGTTTCGGGGTGCGGCACTTGCCGCAGTACAAAAGACCGTCCTCGCCGGTGTAGTCTCCCGGTTCCAGCCGGGTCACGGTGATGCGCTTGATGATGCTGTCAAAATCATTCATAGGCTCTCGCCCTCCTTGCACGAATAGTCAGATATGCCGCCCTTGCCTTTGCGCCAATCATCAGCTACCCAGCGGCGAATGGTGGCGGCATGGCTCTTGTAGGTCTTGCCGGTAGAAGCCATGTACTCGGATAATCGCTCGATGTACTCCTGCCAGACGGTGGGGAAGTCGGCTTGCAGCTCGGCAACCTCGGCCTCCGTCAGAAAGACGTTCTCATAGCGGCCTCGCGCGCGGGCGCACGCGCCCTCTCTCCTGTAAGGTAATTCACTCAGGTTACTTGTAAGGTTATTAGTAGACAATTTTCTGTCCATCAAAGGGATAGTTTTCTGTCCATCAGGAGGATAATTTTCTGTCCGTCTGGAGGATAATTTTTTGTCCATCAAACGGACAATATCCTGTCCATCAGGTATCTTTACAAAAATGCGGTTTGGCTGGGACTGGCCCCGACGTTTGCGCTCAATCAAACCAGCAGTTTCCAGTTTGTTCAATGCGTTCTTGACGGTCATGGGGCTGCGGTCAATGGCGTTGGCAATCTCAACAATGGGAAAGACAATGTAAATCTGGCCGTTGTCATCCGCCCAGCCGTTGGCCTGGGAGAGCTGCGCCCTGTCCAGCAGAACGGCATAGACCAGCTTGGTAGCCAGCGCCAAATCCGCCTCCATCAGAAAACGGGGGTAGGGCAAATAGGGCGGCATTTTGGTGTCGGCGGTCATGTAGTCAGCAATCGTGTTCACCTCCCGATTTGTGGACCGTTAGAGGGCCGTTTTAGGGGTTCGGAATGATAACATACAGCCCCCCTATCGACCACGCCCGGAAAGCCTTGAAAAATCAGGGCCGTTTGGGGCCTAAAGCGTTACATACCAGCCCTATGACGGCGCACCCGTTCACGGGTCTTTCGCCGCCGCTCCTGTTCGGCGCAATCAGGGCAGTATTTGGCCCGGTTCGACTTGGGAATGTACCGGCCTCCGCACAGGACGCATTTCTTCATGTCCTCCCGGTAGAGCAGAGCGGCGCACAGGCTTTCATCCAGCGGCAGCACAGCGGCCCGGAACCAGCGGCAGATCAGCGAGTAGGAAATGCTTTGAATACAGACACATTCCTCCCCGTCATCCAGCAGGAGGCAGTTGCCGTCCTGGTAGTTGCAGCACTCATGCACCAGCCGCCGGACAGCCCGATATTGCTGATAGGTCATCGCTCCTGTTCCTCCCTGCGCTGGGTCTGGCCCTCCCTGGCAAGACGCTCGGCGGTCTTTTTCAATGTCTCCACCGCCTTGATGTCCTCCCGCATATCCCGCATTTTCAGATAATCAGCGTCCTTTTCTGCGATCAGCTTTGCGGCCTCCGCCCTCCATGCCTTGGGGGTGATGCTCTCGCCGGATGCTTTCAGCGTGTCCAGATAGCGAACAGCAGCATCGAACAGGGCAAGGTCGGCGCTGTGCCGCTGCTCGAATTGCTCTCGCTTTCCCGGCGAAACCTTGTCCAGCTTTTGGCGGACAGGCTTGTATTTTTGATACTGCTCCCACATTTCCAGCCGCTCATTCAAAACAGACAACCGGCGTTCGGTCTTGACAATCTTGCCGCGCAAATCATAATAGCCGCTGTTCATGGCCGAAACCTTTTCGTAAAGTTCCGGCATGGACGAAATACCGTTTGCCTGCAAAAAATTGAAAAGCGCAACATTCTCCTTGAGGGCCGTGACCCTGGCATATTGGGAAGTCGGGGCGGTGTCCTGCCTTGCCTGGAAAAGAAAATCCATGATGCTTTCCCGGCCCTGGGGCTGGGTGGATTGCTCCTTGCTCCAGTTATACAGCCGGGTAATACGGGCTTTAATTTCTTTTAGCAGCTTGTTGTCGGCGGCAATCTCCCGGTTGATGTTGCCTTTCTCCGTCTGGATGCCCCGGCGCTCCATTTGGCTGGCGGCAGGCCCCATGTGGACGGTGGGGATTTCATCAACGCCTTGGCGCTTGTAGCTGCGGTGGTCGATGCGCTCCGGCCTGCCAGCGGCCTCCAGCGCCCGGTTGGTATAAGCGGCCCACGCCGCCCGCCACTTCTCGGCGTTGCCCCGCTGGTTCCAGTCGGTGGTGTCCTCCCGATGGCTTTTCCAGCCGCCTTTGCCGTCAGGGATGCGCTGGCCCTGGCCGTCCAGGTCGTACACCTTGCGGCACTTCGCCCCCCATTCTCCATTTTCTTTTATAGGCCGAATTGTCAGTAGAATGTGGGCATGGGGGTTGCCAGTTCCCTTGTCATGGATGGCGAAGTCAGCGCACATTCCAGCCGAAACAAAATTGCCTTGCACGAAAGAACGGACAAGGGCAAGCTGCTCCGCTCTGGACAGTTCAACGGGCAAGGCCACTTCAATTTCTCTGGCAAGCTGGGCGGTGCTGGACTTCTCGATTTCCTCCACGCTGTTCCAGAGGGTGGAGCGGTCTGCAAACTCTGGCGGGGCGTGAGAGGGCAACATGATTTCTGTATGGACAACACCACCTTTGCGTGTGTAGTCATGGGTCAGGCCGTCCCACTCGTTCACCAGTTTTTCGCCGCTCCGATATGCGGCAGCGGCCACGGCGGACTTGCCCTGGCTCCGCTGAATGATTTGGATGGGACAGTGAAAAATTGCCGTAAAAATGCACCTCCTATCAGTGCTGGATATTGGCCCCGCCGGAAAGTGACAGACGCGCAACGGGTGTCACTTTCTGGCGGGGGTGCGGGGGTTTGGGGGTGTCAACCCCCATCGCGTCCGTAGGACGCAACAGCCCCCGGCAGGGCGCACGACACCGGGACGGTGTATAAGTGCGCCATTCGGACTGGGGATTACTCCGCAATCTCGTTTTTGGGTGCTTTTTCCGCCAGCTCCGCCGCCCCTGGCAGGCGGGAGAGGGCAATCAGGAATGCCTTGACTTCCTCGCCCTCCATGCCGACAACGGCAGGGAAAACAGCCTCCCAAATGGCCCCTCGGCCAATCAGCCGGTGCGTTCTGGCCCGGTGTTCCTCAGTGCGCTTTTTGTTCAGCAAAATCTTTTGGCGGTTCTGATATTGGCTAATTTTCTTTTCGATTTCCTGTTCCTCTTGGGTTTTGTCCATAGTTGTCAATCCTCCTTTTCCAGCCAGCCATTTTTGGCGAAAATCTTCTGTAACTTTTTGAGCGCGCCGGTCACGCTGTCACAGGCACAGCTCCCGCTGATGCCCTCGTCCGCCGCAATCTCCCGAAACTTTTTCTTCAAGGCATACCGGGCATAGAGCCGCCGCGCCTGGGTGGGGGACAGGTGGGTGACAGCCTCCGCCAAATGCTCCAACAGCAGTTCTTCAGCGGCCTCGTCAATCTCCCGGATCATCAAATCCTCCGGGGACTGTACCAGGAACATGGCGTGGTTTTCAATGCCGGGGCTGCAATCCATAGAGTAAACGTGATAGTAA
>CAJTCG010000005.1 GCA_910574635.1 Oscillospiraceae bacterium
CCATTCTTCCCATGGGATAATCTCGTCCATGATTTCCAGAAATTCTTCCCGTTTTGTTTTCTTTTTCCGGCATCTGTATTCCATATCGCTAAAACTTTCCTGTTTCATACTCCGCGCCCCCTTTTCCTTATTTTATCACATCTTTTATCATTTGGGGGGATTAAATCAGCGTTTCCTTAGAAAAACTGACGGCGATGGACCTCCAGCGGCTGTACAAGCATCTGCTGGAGAACGGCAGGGTGGAGTGTGCGGAAGCCAGGAACAAGCCCAGGGGCCTTAGCGTCAAAACAGTACGGAACATCAACCAGATGATTTCCTCCGCCCTGAACTGTGCGGTAGAGCAACGGCTGATCCCCGCCAATCCCACGAAGGGCTGTGTCCTGCCAAAGCTGGAGCGGAAGGAAATGAAAATCCTGCCGCCGGAGAGCTTGGGTGCCTTTTTCGAGGAGGCACGACGCAGCGGTGTGTTCGAGTTGTACTACATCGACCTCGCAACTGGCCTCCGGCGTGGAGAACTGCTGGGCTTAAAATGGAGCGACATTGATCTGGCCAGGGGTATCATCCACGTTCGACGACAAATCCTCCGGCAGAATGGCAGGGTAGTTGAAGCACCCTTGAAAACGAAAAACTCATACCGCAACATTGCGATAGGAGCGGACACGATTAAGGTTCTCAAGAGTATGGAGCAGAAAGACGGGTATGTGTTCCCCTCGCCCTTTGGAGGCCTATGTCCCCGGACAGTGTTCTCCATATGCTGCAACGGGTGCTGAAACGAGCAGGGCTGGAGCGGATACGCTTCCACGACCTCCGTCACACATTTTCGGTGCTGGCCCTGCAAAACGGAGTAGATGTCAAAACCCTCTCTGCTATGCTGGGCCACTACTCCGCCGGATTCACGCTAGACACATACGCCCACGTCACCACCTCCATGCAGAAGCAGGCGGCGAACGCAGTGGGGAATTTCCTCTCCGGTACTCTCCAGCCCTAACCGCTCCGAACTCCCGTATGGGTCACGGCTTGGGTCAAACCGGAGTCACAAAATCAAACCACCAGAAAAAGTGCAGAGAGCAAAAGCAAAACCGCTGAAATTCAAAGAATTTCAGCGGTTTTGGTACGCCCTGAGGGATTCGAACCCCCGGCCTTCTGGTCCGTAGCCAGACGCTCTATCCAGCTGAGCTAAGGGCGCATATGCCATCCTTCCGGACAGCTTTATTATAATAGCACACTCTTCCTAGAAATGCAAGCCTTTTTTTCATTTTTCTCAAGCGGCAAAAACCTTAAGGGTTTTTAACAATTTCCACAGCGGTCTCCCGCCGCCTTTTTGGGGAGACGACGAAAATGTACCAAGGCCCGAAAACTTCTTTAATAAAAATTGGCATCCGCTCAAAACCGTGTTATACTATCCCCAATTATTTGACGGAACGGAGTGGGCACATGAATCGTACGGCAGTCGTACAGATCCCGGAGGAACAGCTGGACCAGGTCGCCACCAGCTTTATCAAGGCGGCCAGCGGCTTTTCCAGCCAGATTACCATCGCCCGGGGCGGGCACTGCGTCAACGCCAAGAGCTTCCTTGGCTTCCTCTCCTTGATGCGGGACCAGGGCGAGGTGGCGCTGACCGCCGAGGGCCCCGACGCGGGGGAGGCGCTGGACCGGCTGGCCGGCATCCTGGAAGCGAAATAAGGGCAAAAAGGGGACTGCCTTCCGGCAGTCCCCGCTTCTTATGCTCAGGCCGCCCGCTCCAGCACCCGGCAGAGCATGGAGGTCGCCTCCCCCCGGGTGGCGGTCCGGCTTCCGGCGTAGGTCCCGGAGGCCAGCCCCAGGGCCTGGGCAAGGGCGGCGTAGCCCAGCCCTTCCGCGGGAATGCTCCCCTTGTCGCTGTACGCGCAGGTGTAGATTCCCCCCAGCCGGGCGGCGGGGCCGTAGCCCGCGGCGTCCAGCAGCATCCGCACCACGTCCGCCCGGCTCAGGACGGCGTTGTCGTCCCGCTCCGCAGGGCGGAGGAGCCCGAGGCGGTAGGCGGTATAATACGCGCTCTCCCGCTCATCCTTCTCCACGGCCTCCGGCTCCAGGGCCGCCCCCTGGAGGCTGTAGACCAGCGCCACCAGATCCCACTGGGTCGCATTTTTGGCGGGCCGGAACTTCCCTCCGGCATAGCCCGCGCCATACCGCGCCAGCTTCTCCGCGTCCGCCCTGGCGGAGCTCCCGGTCAGGTCGTCATAGGAGAGGGGCTGCCGGGCGCCGTCCCGTTCCTCCCGGACCGGCGCGCCGGTCTTGGCGTCCACGCCCGCGTAGTTCTCCGCCCGCTCCAGGCCGTAGGCCAGGCGGAGGGCATAGCCGTATTCCGTGCCCTGCTCCAGCAGCTTCGCCTGAGCCGGGTCCGCCTTGCTGAGCTTCTGGGGGACGTTCCGGTAGGCCAGCACGGCCTCATAGGTCCCCGCCCAGGCGGAGAGGGCCGTCTCCATGGAGACCATGCCGTTGGCGTCGTCAAAGGCCACGCCGCCGTCCCAGGAAGAGGAGAGGGAATAGACGGACCCGTCCGCGTTGTCAATGCCCACATGGACGGCGTTGCCCCGGAAGGGCAGGCCGTTCACCCCCTGGGCAAAGGTGAAGTGCCAGTACGGCTGCGTCTCCGTCCGCCAGGGCATGATCTCCAGGTCCGTCTGGTACAGCACCAGGCTCCGGTCCGGGAAGCGCGTTTTCAGAAAGGCCTCCGCCTGTTTCAGCGCCTCCTCCTCCGTGACCTTCTCCGCCCGCCCATAGGGGGCGGAGGACCAGACGCTGTCCACGGCCCCGGTCTTGGCGTCCACGGTGATGTTCCGGGTGAGGCGCTCCCCGCCGTCGGTCCGGGCGTAGCGCAGGGTGCAGAGGACCCGGCCCGCCTGGCCGTCCGTTCCGGCCTCGCTCTCATAGGACGTACCCGTCAGGGCATAGCCCCGGAGGCCGTAGGCGCCCTCCGCCCGGAGGGCCTTGTCCAGCTCCTCCTTGGGCAGCACGCCCTCCATTTGCTCTATGCCCTCCTGCTCCGCCTTGGTGAGGCCCGCTTCCTCGGCGGCCGTGTCCGCCGCCTTGGCGGAGGGAGCGGCGTTGGCCCCTCCGGCGGCGGAGCGGTAGCCCAGGCGCAGCTGCTCCTCCAGCTCCGTCAGGTCTATCAGCTCCCCGGTTTTGGCGTCCGCCAGGAAGGTGTGGGCCCCCGCCTCCGGCACATAGCGGAGGACGGCCTTGGCGCTGCCGGGGTCCCGGACATACTCCAGCCGGAGCTTCAGGGTTCCGGCCAGGGCCTCTTCCGCCTCACCGGCGGAGGCGGCGGCCTCCGGCCCGGGCACGCCGCCGATGGCGGCGGTTTCCGGCACGTCCCGGCTGAAATGCTCCACCAGCCCGTCCTCCACCCGGATGGAGTAGTGGAGGGGAGAGGGCAGGCTGTTGAGGACGAGGGTCCCGGACCAGGCGCTGCCGGAGCCCCCCAGGGAGGACGCGCCCTCCGGGCCGCTCAGCTCCGCGGCTTCTCCCGTCCGTAGGACCCGGGCCAGGAAGGCCTCCGCCGCTGCCCGGTCCTCCGCGCCGCCGTTTTCCGGGAAGGAGGGGAAGCCTCCTTCGTTGGAAGCGGGGGCGGAGGCCCGGGATTCCCAGCGGGAGAGGCTGACGACGGTGCCGTCCTCCAGGGCGGAGACGGAGAGGGAGCGCCGTTCCCCCTCCCAGCTCAGGTCCCAGACAGGAGCCAATTCCTCGGACAGGCTGCCCCGGAAGGTCTCATAGGCTTCCGTGTCCAGGGCCAGGGCCTCCTTCACCAGGGCGGTGACCTTGGCAAGGCGAACGTCCTGGGATTCCTCCGCCGCGGCGGCGGGCAGGGTCAGCGCCGCCAGCAGGGCGGCGGCCAGGGTCAGGGAAAGCAGGCGTTTCATGGTCATCCCTCCAAATCTTGTTGTGTTCCTTTAGACGGCGGGGGCGGGAAAAAGGTTCCCGCCCCCGCCGCGATTGAAACGTCTTATTTCAGCTGGTCCAGGGTCAGGGAAAAGCTGTCCATGAAGGTCTCCAGAAAATATTCCACCTCCGGCAGGCCGTAGCCCTCCAGAACCTTTCGCGTCTGGGCGGCGGCGTCCCGGAATTCGGTGTTTCCGGCCTTCAGCTCCTCCACGCATTTGATGTACGCTGAGAGCTTGTCCGCCGCCTTCACCAGCCGCTCCACCTCCGGGTCCACCTCCGTGAGCACCGGGGCGTAGGCCTCCCGCAGCTCCTGGGGCAGCATGGCCAGCAGCTTCCGCTCCGCCACCGCCTCCACCTCCTTATAGGCGTGCTGGATGGCGGGGTTGCCGTATTTGATGGGGGTGGGCATGTCCCCGGTTAAAATCTCGCTGGCGTCGTGGTACAGCGCCGCCGCCGCCACCGCTCCGGGGTCGGCGGTCCCGCCGAATTTCTCGTTGCGGATCACCGCCAGGGCGTGGGCCAGGACGGCGGCCTGGTGGCTGTGCTCCTGGACGTTCTCCGGCGCGGTGTTCCGCATCAGCGCCCAGCGCTGGATGAACCGCATCCGGGAGAGGTAGGCGAAAAAGTGGCTCTTCATATCCTCACTCCTTCAGTTCCCCGAAGAGGGTTTCCCCGTCGGTTTGGGTGATGGCCACGGGGCGGATCTGGTTGTGCAGGCCCTCCCCCTTCACCAGCACCTCCGCGTAGTTGGGGGCGTGGCCCAGGAAGAGGCCCTCCTTTCCGGCGGGCTGCTCAAAGAGCACCTCTTCCGTCCGGCCCACGCACTCCTCCAAGTAGGTCCGGCGCATGGCGGCGGCGGCCTCCGCCGCCCGGCGGGCCCGCTCGGCCCGGAGGGCCTTGGGAAGCTGCTCCATCTCCGCCGCCGGGGTGCCGGGGCGCTGGGAGTAGGGGAAAATGTGCATCCGGGCAAAGCCGCAGCTTTGAATAAACTCCAGGGTTTCCTGAAACTCCTCCTCCGTCTCCCCGGGGAAGCCGGTGATGAGGTCCGTGGTGATTGCGGGGTGGCGGAAGGTTTTTTTCAAAAGCTCCACGGCCTGGAGATACCGCTTTGTGTCGTACTTCCGCCGCATCCGCCGCAAGGTGGCGTCGCAGCCGCTTTGGAGGGAGAGGTGGAACTGGGGGCACAGGTCCGGCAGGATTGCCGCCCTCTGGCAGAACTCCTCCGTGACGGTCCGGGGCTCCAGGCTCCCCAGCCGGAGGCGCACGCCCGGCACGGCGGCGCTGACGGCCTCCAGCAGATCGATGAGGGTGGTCCCCTGGCAGAGGTCCCGGCCCCAGGAGGAAATCTCAATGCCCGTCAGCACAATCTCCTGATAGCCCTGGTTTTTCAGCTCCAGGGCCTGGACCGCCGCCTCCCCCATGGGCAAAGAGCGCACCGGGCCCCGGGCATAGGGGATGATGCAGTAGGAGCAGAAGTTGGCGCAGCCGTCCTCCACCTTCAAAAGGGCCCGGGTCCGGCCCTCCAGCCCCCCGGCGGGGAGCCATTCAAAATGCCGCCGCTCAAAGGGCGGGTCCACGGCCTCCAGGGGGGTCTTGCGCTCCCGCTCTTGGACGGCCTGTTCCAGAAGGCTTAAAAAGCCCATGCGGTCCCCGGTGCCCGTCAGCACGTCGGCCCCCAGGGCCCGGGCCTCGGCGGCGTGGGTCTGGGACCAGCAGCCGCAAACGGCCACCACGGCCCCCGGGTGCTCCCGGCGGGCCCGGTGGACGGCCTGGCGGGACTTCTGGTCCCCGGCGGCGGTGACGGAGCAGGTATTGATAACGTAGGCGTCTGCCTCCTGGCCGAAGGGGACCGTCTCATGGCCCCGGGCCCGGAGCTCCCGCTCCATGGCCTGGGTCTCGTACTGGTTCACCTTGCAGCCAAGGGTGTAGATGGCGACTTTCATAGTGGATCAGATTCTCCTTGCGCTTTGTAAGATTGTTCGCTATAATGGCTTGGCATGCCCTATTATACTGGAATCTCCCGGTTTGGGCAAGCCCCCTGGAAAGGAGTTTTTTACCAGATGATTTACCTGGATTACGCCGCCACCGCCCCCGTCCCCCGGGCCGTGGCGGACGCCATGATAGAAGTCCTGACGGAGCGGTACGGAAATCCCAGCTCCCAGTATCCCTTCGGCGCGGAAATGAAAAAGCGGGTCGAGGACTGGCGGAGGGCCGTGGCCGCTCTGCTGGACTGCCCGGCGGAGGGGCTGCATTTCACCTCCTGCGGCACCGAGGGGGACAACTGGGCCCTCCGGGCCGCCGTGTGGCAGAACCGGCACGTTGGAAACCACATCGTCACCACGGCGGTGGAGCACAGCGCCGTGCTGGAGTGCTGCAAGTGGCTGGAGCGGGAGGGGTGCGAGGTCACGTACCTCGCCCCGGACCAAAACGGCAGTCTTACGGCGGAGCAGGTTTTAGAGGCCGTCCGGCCCGACACCGCCGCCGTCTCCGTCATGCTGGTGAACAACGAGCTGGGGACCGTGTACCCCGTTGCGGACATCGCCAGGGGCCTTGCCGCCCGAAATCCCAAGACCCTCCTCCACACCGACGCGGTGCAGGGCCTGGGGGCCTTCTCCGCCAGGGCCCTGGGGGCGGATTTTGTAACGGTTTCCGCCCACAAGATCGGCGGGCCCAAGGGCGTCGGGGCCCTGTACATCGGCCCCCGGGTGCGGAATCCCCGGCCCCTTCTGGCGGGCGGGGGGCAGGAGCGGGGCCTCCGCTCCGGCACCGAGGCCACGGCCCAGATCGCGGGCTTTGCCAGGGCGGCGGAGCTGCGCCTGGAGGACCGGGAGCGGAACCGGGCCCATTTGGAGGCCCTTCACGCCGTAGCCCTGGAGAAGATGCTTGCCATACCGGACATGGTTTGCGTGGGGGCGGGGACGGCCCCTCACATTCTGCCGCTGTCCCTGGCGGGCTGGCCCGCCGGAAACATCGTCAACGACCTGGGAAGCCAGGGAATCTGCGTCTCCGCCGGGTCCGCCTGCCACCAGGGCAAGCCCAGCCATGTCGTTGCCGCCCTGAAGCTCCCCAAGCGGGTGGCCGCCGGGGTGATCCGCCTCAGCTTTGGCCCCGGCACCACCGAGGCGGACATCGACGCCTGTGCCCAGGCCCTCCGGCGGCACCGGGACACCCGGATGCCCATGCTGTAAATTTTATAATAATCGTTTGATAAAGGTGACTTATGTTCAATTTCCTCCGCCGGGAACCCGGCTTTTACAAGCGGCTTTTTAAGCTCTCCCTGCCCATGATTCTGCAAAACCTCATCACCTTTTCCCTGGGGCTCATCGACACCTTCATGGTTTCCCGCCTGGGAAACGCGGAGATGGCGGCGGTGACCACCGCCAACGTCCCGGTGTTCCTCCTCACCAGCATTGTCTTCGGCTTCCAGAGCGGCCTGGGCATTCTGGTGAGCCAGTACTGGGGCAAGGGGGACGAGAAGAGCGTCAGCCGCGCCATGGGCGTTGCCTCCCTGCTGGGAACAGCCGTCACGCTGCCCCTGGCCCTGGCCTTCTGGGCCTTCCCGGTGCCCGTGATGGACCTCCTGTCCAACAAGCACGAGCTTTCCCTGCTGGGCGCGCCCTACCTCCAGGTCATCGGCTTTGCCTATGTGTTCAACATGCTCTCCTCCATCTACGTCAGCGCCCGGCGGAGTGTGGAGGACCCGGCCTTCGGCATGAAGCTCTTCGGCTTTTCCACCATCCTGAACACGGGCCTGAACTACCTGCTGATTTTCGGCAATTTCGGCTTCCCCGCCCTGGGGGTGGCCGGGGCCGCCATCGCGACGCTGCTGGCCCGGATCAGCGAGTTTGTCATCTGCGTTGTCTGCGCCCTGCGGAGCAGGCTCATCCCCCTGCACCTGGGGCTGTTCTTCCGCCCGGGCCTGGACATGATGCGCCGCTTTGTCAAGTACGCCTCCCCGGTGGTGCTGAACGAAACCGTCTGGGGCCTGGGGAACTCCCTTTTGACCGTTATCCTGGGCTACACGGACAACTCCGTGGAGATGCTGGCGGCCAACGCCGTCATGGGCAATTTGAACCGCCTGTTCCTGGTGGTCTGCTTCGGCCTGGGAGCCGCCACGGCGGTGATAGTGGGCAAGGCCATCGGCGAGGGCCAGGGCCGGGAGAAGGTCATGGACCTGAGCCGGGCCCTCCTCTGGTTCGCCGTGCTGGTGGGGACGGCGCTGGCGGTGTTCTCCATCGCCCTGGTGCCTTTGCTGTTCGTGCCCGTTATTTTCCCCATGTTCAAGCTCTTCGGCCTCTCCGCCGAAATCGCCACGGCCCTGGCGGTCATGGGCTTCGCCTCCATCCCCCTCCACGCCTGTGCCATCTCCGCCATCACCGGGGTCCTCCGGGCCGGGGGCGACGTAATGTGGTCCACGGTCCTGGACATCGCCCCCCAGTGGGTGGTGTGCCTTCCCGCCACGGCCCTGGTGGCCCTGGTTCTGAAACTGGGATGCTGGCCCATTGCCTTCGCCATCCAGCTGGAAAGCATCGTGAAATTCCCCCTCTGCCTCTGGCGGGTCCGGGGCGGGAAGTGGATCAACGACGTGACGGGAGGCGGAACGGAATGAGCCTCTTTTGCTGTCCCCTCTGCGCCGCCCCCCTGGAGCGGGCGGCGGGGGCGTACCGCTGCCCTGGGGGCCACAGCTTTGACATCGCCAAGGAGGGCTACGTCCACCTGCTGCCCCCCAACCAAAAGCACTCCGCCCTCCCCGGAGACGACCGGGAGATGGTGCTGGCCCGGCGGGAATTTCTGTCCGGAGGGTATTACCGGCTGCTTCTAAATACGCTTTGTAGTCGAATTTTGGCCCTTTCCGGCGAAACGCCCGCCCTTCTGGACGCGGGCTGCGGCGAGGGCTGGTACACCGCCGGGGTGGCCCAGGCCCTGCGGGCCGCCGGGAGACGGCCCCAAATAGCGGGGACGGACATCTCGAAATTCGCCCTCCGCACGGCGGCCAGGCGGGAGAAGGGGGCGGAGTTCGCCGTGGCTTCTTCCTACCGCCTGCCCCTGGCGGACGGCGGCGTGGACGTGCTTTTGAACTGCTTTTCCCCCCTGGCGCTGGAGGAGTTCCGGCGGGTGCTGCGGCCCGGCGGGTGGTTCCTCTATGTGGTCCCCGGGGCGGAGCACCTCTGGGAGATGAAGGAAATTCTCTACGATAAGCCCTACCCCAACGAGGAGAAGGAGACCCCCTACGAGGGCTTCGCCTATCGGGAGATTGTCCCGGTGGACGGGACGGTTTTGCTGGAGCGGCGGGAGGACCTTCAAAACCTCTTCCGCATGACCCCTTATTTTTGGAAAACCCCCAGGGCCGGGGCGGAGCGCCTGGCGGCCTTGGACCGGCTGGAGGTGCGGACCTCCTTCCGGGTGCATGTGTTTGAAAAGCTGTGAAAGGAGCATTGCCATGAAACCCAATCCCACCCGTTCCGCCCTCATCCTCATCGACATGGAAAACGGCTTTGTGGACCGCCGGGGCGGCCACTGCATCAAGGGGGCCCAGGCCACCGTCCCCGCCTGTGCCCATGCGTGCGATTTGGCCCGGAGCAAGGGCATCCCCGTTTTCTTTGTCAAGCGCATCTACCGCGCCGACGGCAGCGACGTGGAGCTGACCCGGTACGCCGCCTGGAAGGCCGGGGGCCACGCCTGCCGCCCCGCCTCCGCCGGGCCCAACAGCGCCCAGGCCCCGGAGGCCCTCCGCCCCCAGCCGGGGGATTACACCATCATCAAGCCCCGGTGGAGCGCCTTTTTCCAGACGGAGCTGGACCTGATCCTCCGCCGCCTGGACGTGCGGACGGTGATTCTGGCGGGGACCACCACCCCCAACTGCGTCCGTACTACCTGCTACGACGCCATTGCCCTGGAGTACAACACCGTGGTGCTGACGGACTGCTGTTCCTCCCAGACGGAGGAGATCCAGCGGGTGAACCTGGAGGACATGGAGCGGGCCGGGGCGCTGCTGATGGACAGCGCCGCCTTCGCTGCCTACGGGCCCGAAACGGTCCCGGACCTCTCCGCCGCCATCCGGGAGGAAATGCTGGCCTCGGATGCCTTCCCGGAGCCCTTCGCCGCCCAGGGGGACGCCGTGGGCTGGACGGACCTCTGGTGAGGTCCGCGTGCAGATTGTGAACGTTTGCGTAAATTCCGTCAAGCCTTCCGTCAAAGCGTAAAAAAAGCCGGAGAGCCTTTGGCGAATTCGGAAAATTTTCTAAAACGCGGAGAAAAACCGTTGATTTTTCAGCGGGAAAATGCTAATTTCTTTATAGCGAAAACGATTGCGGCAGCGCTTCGCTTCCGCCGGTTTTCCCCTCTGCCCCGGAGGGCCCCTGCCGGGCCCCAGGACGACAATTTTTCAAGGAGGTCGTTTCCCATGTTTGATTCCAAAAACGTTTCCCTGGGCATTGCGCCCATTGGCTGGTGCAACGATGATATGCCCGAGCTGGGCGGCGAGAACACCTTCCAGCAGATCGTCAGCGAGATGGCCCTGGCGGGCTTTACCGGCTGTGAGATCGGCAACAAGTATCCAACGGACCCCGCCGAGCTGAAAAAGGCCCTGGACCTCAGGGGCATGCGGATTGCCAGCCGCTGGTATTCCTCGTTTCTTCTGACCCGCCCCTTTGAGGAGGAGGAGAAGGACTTTAAGGCGAACCTGGACTTCCTGGCCGCCGTGGGGGCGAACCGGATCAACGTCAGCGAGCAGAGCTATTCCATCCAGGGCCAGATGGACACCCCGGTCCTCACCGGCGGGCACAAGCATGTGATGAACGACGGGGAGTGGGCCCTTTTCTGCGAAGGGCTGAACAAGCTGGGCAAGATCGCCGCCGACCGGGGCTTCAAGCTCTGCTTCCACCACCACATGGGCACCGTGGTCCAGACCAGCGAGGAGACGGACCGGATGATGGCCAACACCGACCCCCGGTATGTGTTTTTGTGCTATGACACCGGCCACTTCACCTTTGCCGGGGAGGACCCCCTGACCATGCTGAAGAAGTATGTGGACCGGGTGGGCCATGTGCATCTGAAGGACATGCGGCTGCCGGTTGTGGAAGAGGCCCGGAAGAACAATTGGAGCTTCCTCCAGTCTGTGCGCAGCGGCGCGTTCACCGTGCCCGGCGACGGCGATGTGGACTTTGACCCTGTGTTTAAGGTTCTGGCGGACGCGGGCTATCAGGGCTGGCTCCTGGTGGAGGCCGAGCAGGACCCCGCCAAGGCGAATCCGCTGGAGTACGCCATGAAGGGGCGGAAGTACATTCGGGAGCATACGGGGCTCTAAGGCTCAAAGAGGGGACTTCGTCCCCCCCCCCCCCTTTGGATTCCCCCCTCCAGTGACATTGGTCACTGGAGCCGCCGCCCCAGGCGGCTGGAGTCAAGGAATTTTTGTGACGCGCGTGTCGTCGCAAAAATGATTTGAATTACAATTTGGGAGATGATTCCAATGACCTATTTTAACAAAAACGCCGAACTCAAGCAGGGGTACAATCCCTACATCGATATGTCCGCGGACGACATGGGCACCCAGATGGACGTGGGCCTCCTGGTCATGGAGCCCGGCGACACCTTCACCTTCGAGGAGGCGGAAAAGGAAATCGCCATCCTCCTCTTCGCCGGAACGGTGACCTATCAGTGGGCCGGGAAGACCGTGGAGGCCGAGCGTCCCGACTGCTTCCACCATGAGGCCTACTGCCTCCTGGCGGGCCGGGGGGAGAAGATCGTCCTCACCGCCAAGGCCCACAGCGAGCTGTATATCCAAAAGACCCTCAACGAAAAGCCCTTTGAGGCGGTCATGTACACCCCCGACACCGTCCAGACCCAGCACGCCGGGTGCAATGGCGAGCTTTTGGGCTGCATGGAGCGGGAGATCAAAACCTTCTTCGACCACGACAACGCGCCCTTTTCCAACATGGTCCTGGGCGAGGTGCTGAACCACCCCGGCAAGTGGTCCTCCTATCCCCCCCATCACCACCCCCAGCCGGAGGTCTATTTCTACCGCTTTGACTATCCCCACGGCTTCGGCGCGGGCTTTGCCAACGGGGAGATTTATCAAACCGGCCACAATGGCCTTGCCGTCATCACCAGCGGCTTCCACTCCCAGACCGCCGCGCCGGGCTACGCCATGTGCTACGCCTGGGGCATCCGGCACCTGGAGGGGGACCCCTGGCTGAAAACCCGCATCGACGACGAGGAGCACGCCTGGCTCTGGAAGCCCGACGCCAACGACCACATCTATCAGGGATAAACTTTAAAGGAGGTTTTTCCAATGGAAACGATTCGCTTAACGACGGCCCAGGCCATTGTCAAATTCCTGGATAACCAGTACGTCTCCATGGACGGCGTGGAGACCAAATTCGTGGAGGGCTTCTTCACCATCTTCGGCCACGGCATCGCCGTGGGCCTGGGCGAGGCCCTGGACACGAACCCCGGCGGCCTCAAGGTCATGCAGGGCCGGAACGAGCAGGGCATGTGCCATGTGGCCATCGCCTTCGCCAAGCAGAACTGCCGCAAGCGGATCATCGCCTGCGCTTCCTCCGTGGGCCCCGGCGCGGCCAATATGGTGACGGCGTGCGCAACGGCCACGGTCAACAACATCCCCCTGCTGGTCTTCCCGGCGGACACCTTCGCCTCCCGCCAGCCGGACCCGGTGCTCCAGCAGCTGGAGCAGAGCAGCAGCCTGGCCGTCTCCACCAACGACGCGTTCAAGCCCGTGTGCAAGTACTGGGACCGCATTACCCGGCCCGAGCAGGTCATGACCGCCCTCATCAGCGCCATGCGGGTTCTCACCGACCCCGCCGAGACCGGCGCGTGCTGCATCGCCCTGCCCCAGGACGTGGAGGGCGAGAGCTATGACTTCCCCAGCTACTTCTTTGAAAAGCGGGTCCACCGCATTACCCGGCCCGTGGCCGTGGAGGAGGAGCTGGAGGACATCGCGGAGATCATCTCCAAGGCCAAGAAGCCCCTGGTCATCGTGGGCGGCGGCGTGCGCTACTCCGACGCGGGGGAGGCCGTGGAGCAGTTCTGCGAGGAGTTCCACATCCCCTTCGGCGAGAGCCAGGCCGGCAAGAGTGCCTGCAAGTCCAGCCACCCCTGCTGCCTGGGCGGCATCGGCGTGACGGGGACCTACGCCTCCAACCACATTGCCAAGGACGCCGACGTGGTCATTGCCATCGGCTCCCGCCTCAGCGACTTCACCACCAGCTCCAAGCGGCTCTATCAGAATCCGGACGTGAAATTCGTCACCATCAACAACTGCCGCTTCCACGCCTATAAAATGGACGCGGTAAAGGCCGTGGGCGACGCGAAGGTCACGGTCCAGGCCCTGGCGGAGAAGCTGCGGGCCCGGAAATACGTCTCCGCCTACACCGACGAGATTACCAAGGCCAAGGCCGTGTGGGACGAGGAAATGAAGCGCCTGGGGGCCATCGAGTACACCGGCGATGGTTTCGACCCCATCATCAAGGCCCGGGATCCCCGCACCATCCCCGAGTTTGTGAAGCTGACGGACGGCAAGATCACCCAGACCGCCGCCCTGGCCGCCATCCGCCGCTGCATCGATGCGGACGCGACCATCATCACCGCCGGAGGCTCCCTCCCCAGCTGCATGCAGCGGATGTGGACCACCGACAAGCGGGGCGGCTATCATGCCGAGTACGGCTATTCCTGCATGGGCTACGAGGTGGCCGCCACTCTGGGCGTGAAGTTCGCGGAACCTAACAACGAGGTCTACTGCGTGGTGGGCGACTCCAGCTTCCAGATGCTCCACAGCGAGATCATGACCATCCAGCAGGAAAAGCAGAAGGTCAACATTCTGGTCTTCGACAACTGCGGCTTTGGGTGCATCAACAACCTGGAAATGAACCACGGCATCGGGAGCCTGGCCACCGAGTTCCGCTATACCGACGGCAAAAAGCCCTGCGGTGATCTCATTCCCGTGGACTACGCCAAAATCGGCGAGGGCTACGGCCTGAAGACCTACACCTGCAAGACCATTGCCGAACTGGAGGCCGCCCTGGCCGACGCCAAGAAGCAGACGGTTGCGTGCCTCTTCGACCTGAAGGTCATTCCCAAGACCATGACCGACGGGTATGAATCCTGGTGGAACGTCGGGCTCGCCGACGTGTCCGAGAAGGAGAGCGTCCGGGAGGCCTGGAAGGGCGTCAAGGAAGGCCGCGACGAGGCGCGGAAATACTGATTCATGGACTGCCCCTTCTGCGGCGCGGAAATGGAGGACGGCGTGCTGCAAAGCACGCACGGAATCCACTACTATCAAGAACCCTGCTTCACCGGCGTGCCGCTTCATTTCAAAGCCAGGAACGAGGCGCTCGGGCAATCGAACGGGCTGTTTCAGCCCCCCTTCATCATAGTTTCCCGATGTGTCTCCTGTAGGAAAATCCTATTTGACTATTAAAAGAAAGGTTGATTATCATGGACAAAGTTCTGAAAATCGGCATCATCGGCTGCGGAGCCATCGGCAAGGACCACTGCCGCCGCATCATCGAGACCGTCCCCGGCGCCACCGTCGTGGCCGTGTCCGACTACGTAGCCGCCGCTGCCGATGAAACCGCCGCCAAATACGGCATCAAATCCTATGGAAACGACTGCGACGGCATGATCAAGGACCCGGATGTGGAAGCCGTGGTCATTACCTCCATCGACCCCACCCACCACGACTACGTCATGAAGACCCTGGCGGAGGAGAAGTGGTGCTTCTGCGAAAAGCCCCTGAGCCAGAACGCCAAGGACTGCGAGGAGATCATCAACCGGGAGCTGGAGATCGGCAAGCGGCTGGTCCAGGTGGGCTTCATGCGCCACTATGACCGGGGCTACGCGGAGATGAAGCGGATCATCGACTCCGGCGAGATCGGCGCGCCCCTGGTCATCAAGGCTTGCCACCGGAACGTTGCCCAGGGCCCGGGCTTCAAGACCGAAAACGGCGTCACCAACGTGGCCATCCACGAGCTGGATATCTGCCGCTGGCTTCTGGACGACGAGTATGAGGACGTCCAGTGCGTCAAGGTCCGCCAGTCCGCCAACTCCGACAAGGGCTATGACAACCCCCAGGTCATGCTGATGCGGACCAAGAAGGGCTGCTTCATCGACGTGGAGGTCCAGGTGGCCGACGGCTACGGCTATGACATCCAGTGCGAGGTGGTCTGCGAAAACGGCACCGTGAAGCTCCCCGACCCCTACGCCGTGGTCCGCCGCTCCCGCCCCGCCGGCTGGGACAGCCTGAACCCCGCCGAGTCCATGCCCATCATGACCGACTGGAAGGAGCGCTTCATCGAGGCCTATGACATCGAGTTCTGCAAGTGGGTGGAGTCCGTCCACGCCGGGAAGCTCACCGGCCCCTCCAGCTGGGACGGCTATGTGGCCTGCGTCGCCGGCGACGCGCTGAACGCCTCCCGGGGCACCTCTCAGTTCCTGAAGGTGGAGACCATGGAGAAGCCGGAGCTCTACAAGTAATCCGGAAGCCCGGCAAACGAATTTTCCCAATAATGGCGGAGGACCGGCGCAAGCCGGTCCTCCGTCCCCCTATAGAAACAGTGCCAGGAACTCCACCTTCGAGGCGCTGGTTCTACCTTGAAACGCCCCCCTGGGGCTTTTATTTTTCTCTCTGCTGCTCCATGCGCTCGTTGGTCCAAACCACCTGGTTCCGGCCGAAGCGCTTGGCGTCGTATAGCATGGCGTCCGCCATTTTGAGGTACATGTCGTAAGAGGTCCCCAGCTTGGGCAAAACGGTAATGCCGCCGATGCTGACAGTCACCCACTGGGAAACCTCCGGGTTGTGGGGAATGTGCAGATTCTCCACCGCCTGGCGGACGGCCTTCAAGTGGGTGAAGTCGCTTTCCGCGCTGCCGCCCAGAATCAATGCCACAAACTCCTCCCCGCCGTAGCGGGCGAAGAAGTCCGTTCCCCGGCGGAGCATGGAGGAGGCGGTTTCAGCCACGGCCTTGATGACCTTGTCCCCCGCGGGATGGCCGAAGGTGTCGTTGTAGACCTTGAACTTGTCAATGTCGAACATGCAGATAGAGAAGGGGACGCCCAGGCGGACGGCGTCCTGCCAGCGCTTGCCGCTGACGGCGTCGTAGCGCCGCCGGTTGGGCACGCCGGTGAGCTGGTCCACCGTGGCCTCCCGCTCAATCTGAGTGCGGTATTGGTAGAGGTTGATATGGGTATGTACCCTGGCCCGGACAATGGCGGGGTGGAAGGGCTTGGTAATATAGTCCACGGCTCCCAGGGTGAGGCCCTGTTCCTCGTGCTGGATGTCGTTGAGGCTGGTGATGAGGATGACCGGCGTGTGCCGGAGAATGACCTCTTCCTGAAGCATTTTCAAAAGCTGAAAGCCGTCGATGCCCGGCATAATCACGTCCAGGAGAATCAGGGAATAGTCCCCGGCCTTTGCCTGCTCCAAGCCTTCCTCAGCAGAGTTGACAACGGTGATTTCGTAATCTGGCTCCAGGATGGAGCTGAGGAAGTTCGCCTGGACAGGACTGTCGTCAATAATCAAAATTTTCTCCACAACAGATTCCTCCCATCATGGATGCGGCTCCGCGGAACAAGTTTCGCCGCGGTGGAAGACAGCCGGATATCCTTACTAGATGGTAATTATATCAAATGTTTTCAAAAGAAGGAAGGGCTAACTTGACAAAATTGGAAAATATTTTTCCAGGGCGGAAGGCCTAACCCGCCTGCCGGAACGGGAAAGCGCCCGGCGGTCCTTGAGAACCGCCGGGCGGTTTTTTATTTCCGGGTGGGATCGGCCTCCGTGGGGCTGGGGACGGGGTGTTCCTTGTGGTCCACCATGGCGCGGATG
The DNA here is from genome assembly GCA_910574635.1 of Oscillospiraceae bacterium. Classification (GTDB taxonomy): domain Bacteria; phylum Bacillota; class Clostridia; order Oscillospirales; family Oscillospiraceae; genus Oscillibacter. The sequence goes on from CAJTCG010000005.1 coordinate 16,766, forward strand.
AGCTCCACCGTGCCGCCGAGCCCCAGGTAGCTGCTGTTGACGCAGAAGTCATAGCTGTCCACGGCTCCCCAGCGCTGGGAGGAGTAATACTCATAATAGGAGGCCCGGCGTTTGTCCGTTTTGCTGATCAGGGTCCTGGCCTTTTCGGGGGACAGGTCCTGCCGCTGGGCCACCCGGCGGATTCGGTCCTCCAGGGGGGCGTGGATGAAAACGCTGAAATGGTTGGGGTTGCTGGCCAGGGCGTAGTCCGCGCAGCGGCCGATGATGACGCAGGGGCCTTCCTCGGCGATGTGGCGGATGGTGTTGAAGGTGGCGAGATACACCTGCTGCTCCAGGGACTCGCCCGCTCCGGTGCCGGGCAGGGCGAACATGTAGGAATCCATGGCGATGGAGTAGAGCAGGCTCTTGGGACGCTCGTCAAAATTTTCCAGGATTTTTTCGCACAGGCCGCTCTTTTTGGCCGCCTCCTGAAGAATTTCCTTATCATAAAAGGGGATGCCCAGCTCCTTGGCCACGCGGATGCCGACTTCCTTGCCGCCGCTGCCGAACTGTCTTCCGATGGTGATGATGGTCTTCATAGCGGGACCTCCTTTCCGGTCCACTTTATTATACTTCGATTTTTGGAAATCGTCAAATAAAAAACAGAAGGAAAAAGCGCGCAAAAAAGAGGGGAACGAGCGTTCCCGTTCCCCCCCGGTTATACGGCTGCGATAAACGCGGCGCTTATTCCTTTTCGAACACGTCCTTGCCCATCTCGCAGATGGGGCAGACCCAGCTCTCGGGGACCTGCTCCCAGGGGGTGCCGGGGGCCACGCCGTTGTCGGGATCGCCCACGGCGGGGTCGTAGACATAGCCGCAGGGGCATACGTACTTATCCATAGCTGTATGTCCTCCCGCTCTTACTTGAAAAACCGCTCCAGCAGGCCCTTGAACGCCTTGCCGTGGCGGGCCTCGTCGCGGGCCATCTCGTGGACGGTGTCGTGGATGGCGTCCAGGTTGTACTGCTTGGCCAGCTTCGCCAGGGCGAACTTGCCGGCGGTGGCGCCGTTCTCGGCCTCTACCCGCATTTCCAAATTTTTCTTGGTGCTGGTGGTCACCACGTCGCCCAGGAGCTCGGCAAACTTGGCGGCGTGCTCGGCCTCCTCATAGGCGGCCTTCTCCCAGTACAGGCCGATCTCGGGATAGCCCTCCCGGTGGGCCACGCGGGCCATGGCCAGGTACATGCCCACTTCGGTGCACTCGCCGGCGAAGTTGGCGTTCAGGCCGTCAATAATTTCCTTCTGAACCTCGGCGGGGACGTCCGCGCCGAAGGTCTTGCCCACGCCCACCACATGCTCGGCGGCCCAGGTCATATCCGCGCCCTGCTCCTTGAACTTCGCGCCGGGAACGCCGCACTGGGGGCACTTCTCCGGGGCGGTCTCTCCCTCATGCACATAACCGCAGACAGGGCAAACCCACTTTTTCATAATTGTATTCCTCCTTAAAATGTAAGACCTCCTGGTCCTGTTCAGTTCGTGTTCTGAGTATAACAGGTTCGGGGGCGAACCGCTAGTTGCAAATGCGACAAAACAAAAATTTGATTGAAATTTACGGTTTATTTAAATTTCAGGGCGGCGGAAAAATTGACGGGCAAAGCTTGCCAATTTTTCCCATGCCCTCCGGCGGATCAGTCGTGGTGGTTGATCTCGTACTTCTGCTCCACTTCCTCCAGCCGGTCCAGATAGGGGCTCTCGGTGCAGCTCATGGAGGGGGCGGCGTTTTTGAACTTCTCCACGGTCATCATGCTGTCCCGGATGGGGGCGATGGTGCCCGCGCCGGCCACGCAGCCGCCGGGACAGCCCATGCCCTCCAGCAGGTAGCCGTCCCGCTTGCCCGCCTTGGCCATGGCCAGCATCTTCCGGCAGTTCTTCAGTCCGTCGCCGTACTCGATCTGGATTTTCCGGTCCGGGTCGATGTGCTTCACGGCCTCCACCACGGCGGCGGCCACGCCTCCGCCCACGGCGAAGCCCCGGCCCATGCCGGTGCCCTCGTCCATCTCGTCCTCCGGGTTGGCCTGGAGCTTGGAAAAGTCGATGTCCGCCGCGTCAAAGATGCCCAGCATCTCCTCAAACGTCAGCACGAAGTCCACGTCGGAGCGGATGGTCCGGCGGTTGGCCTCCAGCTTCTTGGCCGAGCAGGGCCCGATGAAGACCGTTTTAGCGTCCGGGTGGTCCTTCTTCACCATCCGGGCGGTGATGACCATGGGCGTCAGGGCCATGGAGATGTAGTCGGTAAACTCGGGGTAGAGCTTCTTGGCCATGACGCTCCAGGCGGGGCAGCAGCTGGTGCCCATCCAGGGCTGCTTGGCGGGGACCTCCTCCAAAAAGTCGTGGGCCTCCTCCACGGTGCAAAGGTCCGCGCCGATGGCCACCTCCACCACATCGTAGAAGCCCAGCACCTTCATGGCGGCGTGGAGCTTGGCGGGGGTGGCCTCCTTGCCGAACTGGCCCGCAAAGGCCGGGGCCACGCAGGCGACGACCTTCTCCCCCTTGTGCAGGGCCTGGCAGACCTGGTAGATCTGGCTCTTGTCGGCGATGGCGCCGAAGGGGCAGTTCACCAGGCACATGCCGCAGGAGACGCACTTGTCATAATCGATCTGGGCCCGGCCCAGCTCGTCGGACTTGATGGCGTCCATGCCGCAGGCGGCGGCGCAGGGGCGCTCAATTTTGCTGATGGCCCGGTAGGGGCACTGGTTGAAGCATTTGCCGCATTTGATGCATTTTTCCTGGTCGATGTGGCAGTGCTTGTCCTTGTCCATGTAGATGGCGTCCTTGGGGCAGACGTTCATGCAGGGGTGGGAGATGCAGCCCTGGCAGTTGTCCGTGATGCGCAGCTGCTTGGGGGGGCAGGCGTTGCAGGCGAAGGGAATGATGTTCACCAGGGGATTTTGGAAGTGCTTCTGGGACTTCTCCGCGGACAAAAGGTCCTCGCTGACGGGGATGGTCTCCCCGGCGAAGCGGATGTTCAGGCCCAGGGCCAGGCGGACCCGCTCCTCCACGATGGCCCGCTCCAGGAACACGTCGTGGCGGTGCTTCGCCACCTCGCCCTGGATCATCTTCAGGGGGATCTGGTCCAAAAGGCGGGGGTCTCCGCCTTCAAAGGCCAGCTTGGCCACCTCTTTGAATACGGTGCGGCGGATGTCGTCAACCGCGCTGTGTACACCTCTCATAGCAGTCTCCTCCTATTTTTCAGGCGGCGCGCCCCGCCCGTTCTTTGTGAAACAAGTAACCATCCCGGTTCAAGCCTATTATAGCGAAGGTCCCGTTATAATGCAAGAGGTTCTTCGTGGCAGGAAACCGATGAACCGGCGCAAAAAAATCCGGCGGACGGGAGAACCCGCCGCCGGCTGCAAAGAGGGAAAAGAAACAGAAAGAGAGGAAATCGTGTCTCCTCCGCAGAGGATGGTCTTAGCATACCCGTAAAATTTGAAATCAATCTGGATTTTTTATAAATAAACTGTGAATCTTGAACCAAAATTTTTCAGAAAGCTTTCAGCCTGGGGCCGTAAAATTGACAAATACGGGACCGATGGGATATAATGGCTTCCTGTAAACGACTGTTGGACACTTCCCGGCGGCACGCCGCCGGGCCGGATATAGGAGGACCTTTCATGACCTGGAAAGAAAGACGGACCGTCACCATACTGCTGAGCATCGTCGGAGCGCTGTTCCTGGCCCTGCTCATTGTCTTCGGCATGATTTACCGGGAGGGACGGGAGGAGGCCTTGGCGGGAACGGCCGCGCCCGCGGGCCTTTCCGCCGACGGGAAAGCGGTGGACCCCGGAGCGTATACCGCCCTGCGCTGGTACAACGGGTCGGCCACCCTCTCCTTCGCCCTGGACGAGGAGGGGAAGTGGATCTGGGCCGACGGGCCGGACTTCCCCTTGAAGGACGACACGGTGAACTCCATTCTGGAAGCCCTGTCCTCCCTGAAGTTCCAGCAGGTTCTTCCCGCCGGGGAGGATAAGTCGGAGCACGGCCTGGACACGCCCGGGGCCACCCTCACCGCCTCGGCGGGGGAGAAGGAGCAGACCCTGGCCTTTGGCAAGGCCACCACCGACGGGGACAGCTACTACATGTGCATGAACGGGGACGAGTCCACGGTCTACATCGTGGCGGACACCCTGGTGAAGCTGATGCAGACCCCCATCTACGACATGTGCGCCCTGCCGGAGCTGCCGGATTTGAGCGAGAAGAATCTGCGGGCCATTACCATCCAGGGCCCTGTCCCGGCGGCGGAGGCGGGCGGCGGAGAGGAGGACGGGGAGCCGGAAGCGCCCGGAGAGGAGCCGGAACGGCCCGCAGTCAGCCTCAACGCCCGGCGCTCCGGCGGGGAGGACCAGCCCGCCCTCTGGTTTGAGGGAAGCGACAACGTCACCGCCGCCCCCCTGATGCAGGACCTGCTCCACGACCTGGCCTCGATGTCCGTGGCGAAATGCGTGGACTACTTCCCCAGTGAGGAGGCGGCGGAGATCTGCGGCTTCCACAGCGCCGACGCCATTTTGAAGGTGGAGTACGCCGCCAACGGCACGGACCAGACCTTCACCCTCTCCGTGGGGGCCCGGATGCCCGACCAGTCCGGCCGCTATGTCCGGCTGGAGGAGGACGGGGCCATTTACGCCCTGGCAACCGACAGCATCGACGCGGTGATGACCATTTCCGTGGCGGGCATGCGGGGCGCGGCCCAGGACCCCGCCCCGGCGGAGGGGCAGGAGAACTCCCAGGAATAAGGAGGAACGCCTATGCGGGTGCTGGTAATCGAGGATGAGGTAAGGCTTGCCGCCACGCTCCAGGACCTGCTGGAGCTTAGCGGCTACACCGCCGACGTGCGCCACGACGGCGAGTCCGGCCTGGACGACGCCCTGACGGGCATTTACGATGTGATTTTACTGGACGTGATGCTGCCCAAGCTGGACGGCTTCACCGTGCTGCGCCGCCTCCGGGAGGCGGGGACCTCTACGCCGGTGCTGATGCTCACCGCCCGGTCGGAGGTGGCCGACAAGGTGGAGGGGCTGGACCGGGGGGCGGACTACTATTTGACCAAGCCCTTCGACCCCAAGGAGCTGCTGGCCTGCGTCCGGGCCCTGACCCGGCGGCAGCCGGAGCTGCGGGACCCGGAGGCCCTGGAGTTCGGCGGCGTGCGGCTGGATAAGGGCAGCTTTACCCTCTCCTGCGGGGAGAAGTCCGTCCGGCTGAGCCGGAAGGAGTTTGACATCTGCGAGCTTTTGATGCTGAATCGGAACCTGGTGCTGACCAAGGAGTCGCTGCTGCTGAAAATCTGGGGCTATGAGTCCGACGCGGAGGACAACAACGTGGAGGTTTACATCTCCTTCCTGCGCAAAAAGCTGGCCCACATCGGCGCGAACGTCCGCATCCGCACCATCCGCATGGTGGGCTACTGCCTGGAAGTAGGGGGCTGAAACGCCTGTTTCGTCAACTGTGAGTTCCGCCCATCTTATCCACAGCCTTCTGGCGGTTTTACACAATTTCCACAAACTTATCAACAAGGGGTATGGGAGGCATGATTCGTAAGCTCCGGCTGAAATTTGTGGCCGTCTGCATGGCCATGGTCACCGCCGTGCTGGCGGTGGTGTGCTTCGCCATCTTCGCCGCCCTCCGGGGGAATGTGGAGGACTTGAGCCGTGAGGTGCTCCACCGGGTCATCCAGGAGGAGCCCGGAGGCCGAAGGCCGGAAATTGGCGTGGAGATCGGCGGGGACAAGGTGCTGCTGCCCTATTTCACCGTCAGCGTCTGGCCCGGCGGCGGGGGGGCCTACACCGCCTACGTCACCGGCGGCACCTACGCCGCTCTGGAGGACACGGCGGAGCTCACCGCCATTTTAGAGGACTGCCTGGGCCAGGAGCCCCCGGAGGGCGTGATTCAGAGCTACAGCCTCCGCTATCTCCGGCGGGACAACGGGCTCTATCAGAGGATGGCCTTTGTGGATATGTCCATGGAGCGGGCCATGCTCCGGGAGATGATGGGGTCTTATCTGCGCATCGCCCTGGCGGCCTTTCTGCTGCTGCTGGGAGTCTCGGCGATCCTGGCCCGGTGGGCGACGGGGCCGGTGGAGCGGGCCTGGCGGCAGCAGCGCCAGTTCCTCTCCGACGCCTCCCACGAGCTGAAAACACCGCTGACAGTGATTCTCTCCAACGCGGAGCTCCTCTCCGCCCTGCCCCTGGAGGAGCGGCCCGCCCGGTGGACGGACAACATCCTCTCCGAGTCCCACCAGATGAAGCGCCTGGTGGAGGAGATGCTGACCCTGGCCCGGGCGGACAACCTGGCCCTGCCTCCCGTGCTGGCGGAGGTCTCCTTGTCCGACGTGGCGGAGGACTGCGCCCTGGCCTTCGAGCCGGTGGCCTTTGAGGCGGGGAAGCCCCTGGAGTACCATGTGGCGGAGGGCGTCACGGTGCCGGGGGACGGGGATAAGCTCCGGCGGCTGGTTTCCATCCTGCTGGACAACGCCGTGAAGTACGGCGCGGAGGGGGGAACCATCACCCTGGCCCTGGAGAAGACGGAGCGCCAGGCAAGGCTGACGGTATCCAACCCCGGGGAGCCCATCCCGGCGGAGCAGCTCAGCCGGCTTTTTGAGCGGTTCTACCGGGCGGACGCCTCCCGGGGGGAAAAGAGCGGCTTCGGCCTGGGGCTGAGCATCGCCGCGGTCATTGCCCAGGAGCACAAGGGGACCCTGAAAGCCGAGAGCGGCGGGGAGGGGACGCGGTTTATGTTTACCCTGCCGCTGAGAAAATAGGGCTTTAGTGCCTTGACCTTTGGGCGCTTTTACGGTAAAATAGAATTATCCCAGCCAGGAAAGCCAGGAAAGGAGCGTTTCAGCATGGGAATGACAGACAGCCAATTCAAGGCCTTTATCCGTTTTGTGCTGGACAGCTTGCAGGAAGTGAAAAAGGAAAAGGACCCGGCGGCGCGTGAGGAAAGGCTGAATAAGGTCATTGACAACCTGCAAAAGGCCCTGGAGGACTGACATAGTGGAAAGGCGGGGAGCTTCCCCGCCTTTTTTAATCGTAAGAAATTCTTAAGAATTTTGTCAAGCCGTTCGTAAGATTTGCCTGCTATCCTATACACAGCTCAAGGGAGGAAGCCCGATATGAACGAATGTATTTTAGTCGTGGACGACGACCCGGAAATCGTGAACGCCATCGCCATCACCCTGGAGCGGGAGGGCTATCCGGTCCGCAGGGCCTACGACGGCCTCCAGGCCGTGGATGAATGCCTGGACCCCGCCGTGAAGCTCATCCTCATCGACGTGATGATGCCCAGGCTGGACGGCCTCAGCGCCCTGCTCCGCATCCGGGAGAGGCGGAACCTGCCGGTGATCGTCCTCTCCGCCAAGAGCGAGGACACGGACAAAATCCTGGGCCTTTCCATGGGGGCCGACGACTACGTCACCAAGCCCTACAACCCCCAGGAGCTCATCGCCCGGGTGCGGAGCCAGCTTCGGCGGTACACGTCTCTTGGCGACATCAACGCCGAGGGGCGGCAGGGCCTTCTGGTGAACGGGCGGCTCAGCTACGACCCCGCCGGGCGGATTCTCCGGGCCGACGGGGACGAGGTGAAGCTCACCCCCACGGAGAGCAAAATCGTGGACCTGCTCTTCCGCCACCCCGGGCAGATTTTCCCCGCCGAGGAAATCTACCGCCGGGTGTGGAACGAGGACGCGTTTTCCTGCGAGAACACGGTGATGGTTCACATCCGCCGCATTCGGGAGAAGATCGAGCTGAATCCCAAGGAGCCAGATTATATTAAGGTGGTGTGGGGCATTGGATACAAATTGGAACAGCACGGATAAGGACCCCGGCGGGGCCCTGGAGCAATTTGTGGCGGAGGAGGTCCGGGAGGCCGTGGAGACGGGGAAGGGCGTGAAGGTCCTCCGCCCCGGCGGGCGGGTCAAGGCGCTGGCCGGCTTTCTGGCCTTCTTCCTGGGAATGACGCTGGCCCTCTCCGCCCTGGGAGCGCTGGGTAACCGGATCGCCTGGGAGCGGGACCCCTCTCCCCGGTGGGAGTGGGACTGGCAGGAGACGGACGCCTTCCGGGACGAGGTTTCCCACTATCTCCGGGAGTTTTTGACCATCGGAGCCGGGGGAGCGGTGGACTTCTACGATGGGGCGTACTACTGGGACGGCGGCTACAACAGCGCGTTGGTGGTGGAGCAGGAGGCCATTCGGACCTGGTGGGGCTTTGGCGAGGCTGTGGAAGCCACGAGGGTGGAGCAGGGAACGCTGGAGCCCGTTCTCCCGGCGGAGCCGGAGAAGGAGCCGGAGCCGGAGAAGGAGCCGGAGACGGAGAAGGAGCCGGACGCGGCCTATCAGGCGGACAAGAACGTCCTCTATTACATCCGGAACGGAGAAATAAAGAACGGGAAGGTCTACAGCAATATGGACGCCGGCCTGGACAAGCTGCTGGCCCGGTCCGTGGAGGGGTACAACTTCTACCTTCAGTTTGTGAACGGCAGGGTTTCTATCTTCAAGGACGGCCAAATCCGGGACGTATACGGAGACGGATACTACGACGGCGATTCCCGGTGGTTTGTCCCCGGCTACGACAACTTCCCTGTCAGCGAACAGCTGGAGGGGGTCAAGGTGGTCATGGCCGTCCGGGAAACGCCCATCCCGTACTACAGCGCCGACTACAAAACCGGCGGCACCAGCTATTACTCCGCCTTTTACAGCCTCGCCCGGCAGGTGGAGGAAAGCGAGTCCTTCTACTATACCCAGGGTCTGCTGCTGTTCATCGCCATGTGGTGCCTGGTTCTCTGGGCCCTGCTGCGCAAATCCGTGGAGCCGGTGAACCGGAAAATCGCCTCTTGGACGGTCCATGTCTGGACGGAGGTCCGCTTCCTGCTGGCAGCGGCGTGCCTGCTGTGGGCCTTCCTGCCGGGCCTTTGCAATCTGGACGTGGTTTATGAGCTTCTTTACAGCTATGACTGGGAGGGCGGGTATTCCTTCGCCTCCTGGGGCATGGCGGTCCTCCGGCTAGCCCTGGTGAACTTCCCCGGCCTCATCGCCCTGTACTGGCTGTGGTGGCTGCTTCGCAACGACCATAAGCACAATCCCGGGGAGGTCCGGAGGTCCCTCCTCCGCGCTCTTTTTCGCTCCCTCCGGGAAAGGGACCTGAAGCGGCCTGTTGAGAAGCGGCTGAGCCGGAGCGGCGGCCTGGTGCTGCTGGTGCTGCTGGCGGGCTTTGCCCTCTCCCTGTTCCCAATGGCCGTCCTGGTCAATTTTGTGCGGACCCACCCCGGCATCTGGGGATGGTGCCTGCTTCTCCTGGCCTGCCTTTTGGAGGTGCTGCTGGTATGGGCCCTTTGCTGCGCCTGGTGGAGCCGGGGGCTGGCCCGTGATATCGCCGCCCTGGCGGACCAGGTGGAGGCCGTCCGGGCCGGGGACCTGGAGAGGCCCCTGGTCCTCCCGGAGGACGCGGACCTGCGCCGGACGGCGGAGAGCCTCAACGACATCCAGGCCGGGATGCGGGCCGCCCTGGCCGAGCAGACCCGCAGCGAACGGATGAAGGTGGAGCTGGTGAGCAACGTCTCCCACGACCTGAAGACCCCCCTGACCTCCATCCTCTCCTACGCGGAGCTCCTCCGGCAGGAGGACCTGCCCCCGGCGGCGGCGGACTACGCAAAGATCATCGACCAAAAGGCCCAGCGGCTGAAAACCATGGTAGAGGACGTGTTTGACATCAGCAAGGCGGCGGCGGACCAGCTTCCCGTCCATCTGGAACGGCTGGACCTTGCCAAGCTCCTGCGCCAGACCCTGGCGGACATGGACGGCCCCATTCAGGCAAGCGCCCTTACGTTCAAGGCGGAGCTTCCCGAGGAGCCGGTGATGATTACCGCCGACGGCAGACGGCTCTACCGGGTGTTCCAGAATCTTCTCGACAACGCCCTGCGCTACGCCCTGGAGGGCAGCCGGGTCTATCTCAGATTGAAAACGGCGGAGGGAACCGCCGAGGCCAGCGTCCGCAGCACCTCCCGCACGGAGCTTCCGGAGGGAGTGGACTTCACCGCCCGGTTCGTCCGGGGGGACGCCAGCCGCACCGACGGCGGCAGCGGCCTGGGGCTGAGCATCGCCAAGAGCTTTACGGAGGCCTGCGGCGGGAGCTTCCGGGTGGAGACGGTGGCGGATTTGTTCACAGCCGTTGTGACGTTCCCTGTTGAGGGAGACTGAGAAAGGCAGGAACAGGATGAATGCAAAATATCTTGCGGCGGCCCTGTGCGGCTGCGTGCTGGCGGGGTGCCTGACGGGGTGCGGCCCCTCGGCGGCGGCGCGGAGCGGCGGGCCCGCCCTGACGGCGGCGGGCGAATGCACGTCTCTCGCGGCGCAGGCCGGGGACAGCGAAGCGGAGGCCGGTCCCGCGGAACGGTTCCGGCCCTACGCCCCCTTCGGCCTGCGCTACGACGCCGAAAAAGACGAGCTCCGGTTTGACGGCCAGCTGGTGCGGTGGTTCGAGGACTACTACCCCCTGTCCGAGGACGGCGCCCAGGCCGGGCTGGACTTCTTCAACGAAAACGGCGTGGTGGACGTGTACGCCGTCCGGGACCGGAGCGGGCTTGCCCGCTGCGCCGACGGCTCCTATGACCCCAGCGGGACGCTGGTGGGGGTGGAGGCGTTTTCGGAGGAGGCGTTTGCTGCCCGGGACGTGGAGGCCCTCCGGCATTCCGCCCCCGTCACCGCCGTGGCCGGAGACGGGGAAGGGTCCGAAGAGGAGCTGAACGCCATCGCGGCGGGCTACGCGCCCTTCGGCGTCACCTATGACGCCGGGGAGGACCAGTGGTATTTCAATGGGGAGAAGGTCTGCTTCTTCCGGGACGTGCTGACCTCCAACGGGAAGAGCCTGACCGGCGGAGGGTTCCGGGGAGCCATGCGGATCCTGTCCAGCGCGGAAGGCGCGGTCCGCATTGAGACCGTCCGGGATTTCACCCGTCCCGATTTCCAGGGGTACGGGACCCTGATGGATATTCAAATCATAGAGGATGCGTGAACGCAAAAGCGGGCCGCCCAAGGGGGCGGCCCGCTTTTCGTCACACCTCTCTCGCTTCCGTTTCCGGGCAGTACAGCACCTGCACCCCGCAGTCGTCCCGGAGCTTCTCCCGGCGGACGCTCTCCGCCAGAATCAGCCCCGCCAGGTCCTGGGGATCGTCTCCGATCCAGCCCGCCAGGAGGTTTAAAAGCCACTCGTCCTCCGCCGGGTCCGCCACGCCGTCGCTGACCATGACGGCGAAGCCGCCGGGGGCCAGGGGGGCCTTCGTCACGTCCGGCGGCGGGCCCTGGAGCCCCACGGGAAGGCTGGCCCCGGTAACCCGCCGGACCACGCCCCCCCGCTTTAGGTAGCTGGGGGCCGCGCCGCACTTATAGAAGGACGCCTCCCGGGCCCTGGGGTCGTAGACGCACAGGTCCACGGTGGTGAAGGCCCCGGACTCCGCCCCCCGGAGGCCCATGGCGGAGTTCAGGGTTTTCAGCGCCGCCTCCGGGGCTACCCCCGCCTCCAAAAACTGCTGGAGCAGGCGGCAGACCAGGGCGGACTCCTTCCGGGCGGGCTCGCCGCTGCCCATGCCGTCCGCCAGCAAAAGGCACCAGAGGCCCTGGTCCGTGCGGAAGGAGGCCACGGTGTCCCCGCAGACCGTTTCCCCCTCCTTGGGCCGGAGGGCGGCCCCCACCCGGCAGGGGCTTCCCGCCGCCATGGCGGGGGCGGCGGCCTCCAGCCCGGCGGCGGTGGCGGTCAAAAGCTCCGAGAGCTGGGCGTACTGCCCCCGGGCGCTGCGGCGGGTTTCCTCCAATTGCCGCCGGTACTGCCGCCGGAGGAGAAAGGCGGAAAGCTCCGCGTTGATGGCGGCTAAAAGGTCCGGCAGGTGGATGCAGCGGCCGGTGAAGTACTCCGGGAAATCCTTGGCCAGGGCCCGGCCCCGCTCCAGTAAGTAAGGCGTGGCGTCGTTCATGGCGTTGAAGGTGCCGGTGTAATCCTTCTGCCAGCAGAGCTCACACAGGGAGCAGCCCCGGCAGACCTTCTCGGCGGAGCGGTCGAAGAGGATGGCGGGGTTTTCGTCCGCCGCGGGGGGCGCGGAACGGCCAATGCTGTCGTACAGGTCCCGGAGAGCCGCCGCCGCCCGGTCCAGCCGCTGCCGCCAGGGGGCGGGGGATTCCTCCGCCGCTTCCTTCTGCGCGGGGGGGATGGCGGGCCGGACCCGCTTCCCCGCCACAAACCGCCCCGGCAGGGCCAGAAACAGCCCCGTTCCCGCCGCCGCCTCCGGCAGCAGGGGCAGCGGGCTTCCCTCCGCCAGGGCCGCGGCTCCGGCGGAGGCCAGGAAGGCCAGCGCCGCCCAGGTCCTCCGCCGCCCCTGGCAGCTCCCCGCGGCAAGGCCCGCCAGTCCTAGGGCGGCGGTGAGGGGCAGGCGGCTTCCGCACAGCTCCGCCGTCAGCCCCAGCCCCAGGCCGAAGGCCGCTCCGCCGGCGGGGCCCCGGTCATAGGCCGCCAGGACCGCCAGGAAGCACAGCAGGGCCCGGGCGGGGGAGAAGCCCAGAATCTCCAGCTCCTCCACCGCCGTCACCAGAGCCCCGGCCAGGAAGAGGAGGCCGTCCACGATTTCCCGGCCCTCCCCGCCCCGGAGGAGGGGGAAGAACAGCCACGCAGAGGCCCCCAGCAGCCCCGCCGCCGCCAGGCAGTCCGCCAGACGGTCCAGGGGGGAGAGGGACTGGAGTATGTAAATGCCCTCCACAGTGACGTAGAGCCCCGCCGCCGTCAACGCCATGGGCCGGGGCCGGGAGGGAATCCAGGTGCCCCCCAAAGCCGTGGAGGCGGCGAGAATCAGCACCGCCACCGCCAAAAAGGGCAGGGCCTTGGCAAAGGGGAGGAACAGCGCCGCCCCGGCAAAGGCCCCCGCCAGGGCCGCGCCCCCCTCCAGACCCGGCCCCGCCGCCGCCGCCCAGCCCAGGGCGAAGGGGGCGGAGCCTCCGGCGGTCTGCCCGGCGGTCAGCGCCGCCGAGAGAAAAAAGCGGACGCCCAGATGCACCAGCCGTCCGGCCCGCTCCCGTTCCAATATCAGCTGCCCGTGTGCCACAGCTTGTCCCTCCTCGAAATGTTGTTCTCCCATTGTAGCGCCGGAGGGAGAAGAAACCCGTCGGGAAAGGTGCCGGGGGGATTTTCCCGGAGGAAAAACAGGATGGAAACCGCCGGAGGGCTGTGTTAAAATGGGAATAACGCCACTCAACCGGCGGTTGAGTCTGGGAAATCCACCGGCGGTTCCTGGAAAAGCCGGGGCGGCGGGGATAGAATCGGGGAGGAAAGGGGATGCGGATATGGACCAGAGCAAAATCGGAACCTTTATTATGGAGCGCCGGAAGGAGCGGGGGCTGACCCAGGCCCAGCTGGCGGAACGGCTGAATATCACGGACCGGGCGGTGTCGAAATGGGAGACGGGCAAAAGCCTGCCGGACTCCTCCATTATGCTGGCGCTGTGCGAAATCCTGGACATCACGGCGGACCAGCTTCTCAGCGGGGGGCGGGAGGCCAAGGCGGCGGAAAGCGCCCCTTCGCTTCCAAAAGAAACCGCGGGGCGCGTTCCCCGCCGGGGGGAGCGGCGGTGGCGGCTGGCCCTCCTGCTGACCGGGTGGCTGTTCACCGGCACGCTGGTATGCTTCATCTGCGACACGGCCCTTACCGGCGGACTGAGCTGGTCGCGGATCGTGGCGGTTTCCACGGGGTACGCCTGGGCGGCGCTTCTCCCCTGGGTCATTCTGAAATGGGGAGGAGCGGCGGGAAGCCTCTTGAGCCTCAGCGTGTTTACGGTTCCCTATCTATACAGTCTCAGCCGGCTGCTGCGGGTCCGGGCGGTGTTTACCGTGGGGACGGCGATGGCCGTTCTTTCCCTTGTGTTTTTGTGGCTGATTTACGCCGCCTTCCGCCGCATGGGCAGGACCTCCCAGGCCCTGGGGACCGCGTGCTTGCTGCTGGCGGGGCTGACGGCTTCCATCAACGGGGCGCTGTATCTTTTGGAGGCCGCGCCGCCGCCGGACGCCTGGAACGGAATGAGCGCGCTGCTTTTTCTGCTGGCGGCGGCGGTGTGCTTCACCTGGAAGCGGGGCGGGGAATGAAAAAGCGGGAGGCTTCCTTTAAATAAGGAAGCCTCCCGTTTTATTTGCCGTTTCGCCGCATTCAGCCCGCCAGGGTCAAATCGCCGTCCTTCACCCAGCCCGCCTTCCGGCAGAAGTGGTTGACAAGCGGGCAGATGACGGCGGGGAGGACGAAGGAAACCAAAATCAGCCCCGCCCAGTCCATGGCCCCGGGGACGATGGCCGCCGCCCCGTTGGCCAGGGCCTGCTCGCTGGGGGCCAGCCAGCCGGTCCAGACCCCCAGCTGGCCGCAGAGGCCGCAGGTGCCCATGCCGGAGTTGATAGCCGCGCCGTTCATCTCCAGGCGGAACAGGCATGTGGCGATGGGGCCGGTAATGGCGGAGGTCAGGGTGGGCGCGATCCATATTTTGGGATTCCGCACAATGTTGGGCATTTGCAGCATGGAGGTGCCCAGGCCCTGGCTCACCAGGCCCCCCCAGCCGTTTTCCTGGAAGCTCATGACGGCGAAGCCCACCATCTGGGCGCAGCACCCCGCCACGGCGGCTCCTCCCGCCAGGCCCGTCAGCCCCAGGACGGAGCAGATGGCGGCGGAGGAGATGGGCAGGGTCAGGGCCACGCCCACCAGCACGGAAACCAGGATGCCCATGAGGAAAGGCTGGAGCACCGTGGCGCGCATGATGAGCTGGCCGAAGGCGCTGGCGGCGGCGGCAATGGGGGGCGCGACGGCCCAGGCCGCCCCGATGCCCACCAGGGTGGTGACGATGGGAGTCACCAAGATGTCGATTTTCGTCTCCTTGCTGACGGCCTTGCCGCACTCGGCGGCGAGGATGGCCACAAGGAGGACGGCCAGGGGCCCCCCGGCCTTGCCCAGGGCGTTGCAGGCGTAGCCCACCGTCGCCAGGGAGAAGAGGACCATGGGCGGGGCCTGGAGGGCGTAGCCGATGGCCACGGCCATGGCCGCGCCGCTCATGAAGGAGGCCATGCCGCCGATGGTGTAACCAACCTTGTTGATGGTGATGAGTTCGGCCGTCAGGAAGCCGATGTGGAACTGGGCGCCCACGGTGTTCAAAATGGTGCCGATGAGCAGGGAGCAGAAGAGGCCCTGGGCCATCGCCCCCAGGGCGTCGATGCCGTAGCGGCGGACGGAGAGGACGATGTTCTTGCGTTTGAGAAACGCTTTGACGTTTTCCATGGGAAGCACCTGTTTCTTTCGTAAAATTTCGGGTTTGGGCACGGTCGCCGGGCGGGTAAATGGCCGCGCGAAATAAGCCTTACAGGTGTCAAGACACCTGTAAGGCTTATCATACGCACCCGGAGAGGTTTTGTCAAGAGGGGGGCCGTCAAGTTTGGCTTCCCGGAGCGGGGATTCCTTGTAGATTTTTGCCGAAAGCTGTGGTACAATGAATCCGCTGTCGGCCCTCCGCAGTGAGAGGGGGTGAGCCGGTTGGATGCGATCCTAGCTTTTTTCACCTCTGTTGTGGCAGACGTCATCGCTTATTTCGTCTGCAAATGGCTGGACAGAAGGTAACGACAGCGGCAGCCTAAAATGGAACCCCCGGAAGTGCACGCTTCCGGGGGTTCCGCTTTGGTGAGCCTAAATCGCATCCTAGCTTTCATCGCTCTCCGAGGTAACTTCATTATAGCCCCCTGAAGACGCGAAGTCAAGGGCGGATTTTTACTCTGCCCGGCGGGGCCGGGTTACACATTCCGTGCGTTTCCGCATATAGGGTTTTCCCTTGTAGATTTTTGCCGAAAGCTGTGGTACAATGAATCCGCTGTCGGCCCTCCGCAGTGAGAGGAGGTGAGCCGGTTGGAATCCTTGCTGGGTTTGGTCACTCCTGTTGTGGCAGACGTCATCGCTTATGTCGTCTGCAAATGGCTGGACAGAAAGTAATGACAGCGGCAGCCTAAAATGGAACCCCCGGAAGTGTGCGCTTCCGGGGGTTCCGCTTTGGTGAGCCTGGAGTCGTCCTGGGTTTGGTCGGTCTCCGTGGTGCTTTTATTATAGCGCCCCGGAGGCGGGAAGTCAAGGGCGGATTTTCACTCCGCCCGGCGGGGCCGGTTCCCCAGCAGGGCGTCGTAGGACCGGGAGACGCCGGGCCAGTCCACCTTCCGCCACCAGCCCTCGAAGTAGTCCGGGCGGCGGTTCTGGTAGTCCAGGTAATAGGCGTGCTCCCACACGTCGCAAAGAAGCAGGGGGACCAGGGGGAGGGGCACGTCCTGGTTGGGGGTCTTGACCACGGAGAGCCGCCCCTCGCTGTCGCTGACCAGCCAGGCCCAGCCGGAGCCGAACTGCCCTAGGGCGGCGTTCTTCATGGTGGCCTTTAGGCCCTCCAGGTCCCCGAAGTCCCGGGCCGCAGCGTCCGCCAGGGGGCCCATGGGAGAGGAGGCGGGGCCGGGGGCCAGAGTTTTGAAATAGAGGTCGTGGTTGTAAACGCCCCCGGCGTTGTTCCGCACGCCCTGGCGGATGTCCTCCGGCAGGCGGGGCCACTCCTGTACTAAGCGCTCCAGGGGCCAGTCCTGGACCTCCGGGTGCGTCTCCAGGAGCTTGTTCAGGTTGTCGATATAGGTTTGAAAGTGCTTGTCGTGGTGGAAATGCAGCGTTCGCTCCCCGATCTCCGGCAGAAGGGCGTCGTAGCCGTAGGGCAGAGGCGGCAGGGCGAAGGGGTAATGTGCTTCCATAGGGTTCTCCTTTCATGGCGATTGCTTCGTATAGTATATGTGAAGGGCGGGCCTGGCATACAGAGAGAAAATTTTGAAAAAATTTCTGCAAAGTTTGGAACAAACGCCATCGCTCCATCGTCTATAATAGGGGAAACCAAAGACGGCACAGGAAAGAAGAGAGAAGCATGAAGCAGTTTATCTGGATGCTCTGCGGGATCTTTGTCTCCGGGCTGCTGCTGGGGACCCTCAGCGCCTGCGGGGCGGACCAATTCAGCACATGCGTGATCACCACGGAGAAGGCCTCCCCCGCCCAGGAGGCGGCCCCCGCTCCGGCGGATCAGCCGGAGGACCAACCCGCGCCGGAGGACGCCCCCAAACCCGGGGCCTCCATCACCGCCGAGGAGGACCAGGCCCGGATGCTGGCTTACGGCAAGGCCTTGTGGGACATGTACCTGCTGGGCCTCCGCCCCGATGGGGAGGAGCTGGAGCGCGCCGCGGACCTGGGCCCCGCCGAGGGGAACCGCTTCGCCATCGCCGATGTGAACGGCGGCGGGGCGGAGCCCCTGAAGATTCCCTATCGCCACCTGGAGGAGGTGAGCATCTCCGATCTGGGCTGCCCCAGGCCGGAGGTAACGTACCCAGAACCTGTTGGATAACCGATGAAACATAAATATAAGGAGGAAATTACAATGAAAAAATTACTGTCTGTACTGCTGGCCCTGGCGGCCCTGTCCGCCGCGCTGTGCGTCACCGCCGCTGCGGCGGAGACCGCCCCCGCGGCGGAAGAGCCCGAGAAGCTCCCCCCCTTCGTCCAGGTCTGGGGCAAGGTCTCCCCCTGGGAGGGGGAGGGCATTTACCTCAAGAACGACGACAAGGACAGCCATTTGAATGAAGTGGTCATCCACCCCGGCGACGCTCCGGCGGTGGACGGGGGCACGGGCCTGCCCCTGGATTTGGAGAAGGTGAAGGAGGGGGACACCCTCTATGTCTGGACAGGCCCCGCCATGGCGCTGAGCCTGCCGCCCCAGATGTCCGTCCTGGTGATTGTGGGCAATGTTCCCGCCGGCGCCGCCGCGCCGGAGTTTTGTGAAATCGCCCGGCGGGCCGTGTCTCCCGCCCCCGGCGATAAGGGCAACCCCACCTTCGCGCTTACCGGCGGCGAAACGCTGGAGGTGACGGACAAGACCGTCTACACCCCCTGGCTGACCCGCCAGATGGTGCGGATGGAGGACCTGAACCCCGGCGACCGGGCGCTGGTCTGGAAGGACAAAAACGGCGCGGCGGAGAAGGTCCAGCTCCTCCCCAGCGTGTATCAGGGCTATGTCTCCACCTTCGCCACCATGCACGACGTGCGCATCGCGGTCAACGGCGGCTTTGACGCGGAGCGGGACCAGGGGGTTCCCCAGTTCTCCGGCCAGCGGACGGACAAGGGCGTGATGGCCCCCATCCGGGGCGTTGCCGAGGCCGCCGGGTATGAGGTCCGCTGGGACAAGGCCCTGGGCGTTGTGGTGAGCCGGGACGGCGAGACGGTCTTCTCCGTCCAGCCCGGCGCGGAGACGGTCCAGACACCCGAAGGGGAGGGCTATCTCTCCGCCCCCTGCCTTAAGGAGGGCGGCACCACCTACCTGCCTCTGGAGGATCTGTGCCATTGGCTGAACCTGTACTGCTCCTGGGGATAAGGGCTTTTCTGAACAGAATGAAAAGGGAAACTGCGCCGGCAACGGAAAGGTTCGTTGCCGGCGCAGTTTTTTCGCAATATCCAAGCTTGGTAACGCGTTAAAGTTCTCTTTGCTTACTTTTTCTTTCAAGAAAAAGTAAGCTCAAACCGCGCGCCGGGGTCTCCGGCAAA
Source organism: Oscillospiraceae bacterium (assembly GCA_910574635.1). GTDB lineage: Bacteria > Bacillota > Clostridia > Oscillospirales > Oscillospiraceae > Oscillibacter. The sequence goes on from CAJTCG010000005.1 coordinate 35,401, forward strand.
GACGATCAGGCCGTCCTTGGACAGCTTGGCGGACGTGTCGTCCCACAAAACGGAGGAGGCCGTAAGCTTGCCCTTGGCGTCGTAAACCCAGAAGCCCGCATCCTTGGGCATCTGGACGGTCATGGTCTTTCCGCCGGCGCTGTCCCCCACCTTGTACCAGCGGGCGTATCCGTCGGGCTGGATGGTGGAGGCGGCCTTGCCCTCGCTTCCGGTGGAGAGGGTGGGGACGGCGTTCATGTCCATGTAGACGCCGCCGCTGGACTGATAGAACCAGAGGTTCCCCTTCGCGTCCCGGCGGAGCTCGATGTCGGAGCCGTCCCGGCTGCCGGTGCCGGGGACCTGGGTGGCGAAGCGGGCGTGGGTCTCGTCCTCAATGCGCAAAGAGCCAATGTAGCCGGGGGCGCTTTTCACCGCGCCGCCATCCACCTGGAGCAGGGCTCCCAAAGACGCGTAGACCTGGGAGCTGTAACGCTCGTTCATGGGCAGGACGGCCCCGCCCATGATGGACTCCCATTTCTCCTGGAGGGCCGGGTCAATGTTGTTCTCCGGCAGCTTCATGGCAACGTAGTTGGACGTGGGCAGATACCCAAGGCCGGAGAGGTCCGCGAAGGCCCACTGGTAGAGGTAAGTCTCGCCGTTGTCCTCCTCCACCAGCCGGAGGGCGGAGGTTCCTCCCCCGTCCCGGAAGGTGCCGTCACTGTAATAGTAGAAGGTCCGGGGCGGGAAGTCCGGCGTGGCGGGGTAGCGCATGGTCAGGGTCCCGTCCTCGCTGAGCTCCACCTGATAGACCGTCAGGGAGCCGTAATAGCCCGCGTGGTCCAAAAGCTCCTTCGGCATGGGGGCCTTCTCGGCGGCGGGGAGCCGGAGGCGGAGCTCCACCACCTCTTCCTTCTCCCGGAGGACCGACAGCAGCATCTGAGAGGCGGCCATCTCGTTGTAGGTGGAGACGCCGCCGGAGCTGAGCACCGCCGCCGCCAGCTTGTACTCCGGCAGCACCACCAGCCCGGCGTGGTAATACTGGGTGTCGCCGCCCTTCACCAGGGCGGTGATGCCGTTTTCCGAGAAGGGGTACCACTCCACGCAGTCCCAGCCCAGGCCGTAGGACAGGGCGTCGGGGCCCTCCTCGGGCCAGAGGCCGTTGGCGTACTCCGGGGCGGCCATGGCGTCCAGGGAGGCCTTTTTCAGCAGCGTGGACTTGGTGAGGGACCCGCCGAAGGCGGCCACATCCTCCGCCGTGGCGTAGAGCCCGCCCGCGCCGACCACGCCCAGGCAGTCCTTGGGCAGGGGGCGCGTGTCCCCGGCCTGGAAGATGTCCGCCCGGCGGCTTTCAAACTGGTCGGAGGGGAAATAGGTTTCCTTCAAGCCGGCGGGGTCAAAGATGTGCTCCCGGAGGTATTCCTCAAAGCTCACGCCGGAAACGGCCTCCACCACCAGTTCCGCCAGGGTGAAGCCGTCGTTGCAGTAGACGCTGAACGCGCCGGGGTCCGCCTTGAGGCGCTGCCCGGCCAGGCAGTTTAAAAGCTCGTCGGTAGCGATGGGGCTGGGGTCGTCGAAGAGCATGCCGCTGGTGAAGGAGGAGCCCATCAGGCCGGAGGAGTGGTTCAGCAGCATCCGCACGGTGATGTCCTTATACCGGGGGTCCGCCATCTTGAAGGCGGGCAGGTACTTCACCACCGGCGTGTCCAGCTCCAGCTTTCCCGCCTCCGCCAGCTGCATGACGGCCACGGTGGTGTAGATCTTGCTGACGGAGCCCGCGCCGTAGACGGGGCTTTCCCCCTTCAGCGGCTCGGCGCCGCCGTCCCCCTTGGCAATCTGGGAGCCGGAGGAGATGATTTTTCCGTCCTGCCAGACGGCCCAGCTGGCCTGGGTGGCCTGGCCGTAGGTCATGGCGCTGTTGACGGTGGCCCGGGCGGCCTCGTCCAGGGCCGTCCCGCTCTCCGCCGCCGAAACGGGGAGGATGAGGCTCAGGCTCAGGACCAGGGCCAGCAGCAGGGCGCTGAGGGTCTTGGTGTTTTGTTTCATGTTGGTTTCCTTTCCCGCCCCGGGGGAAACCGGGGCGTCTTTGTGGGATGCCCTCTTAGGATACACCTTCCACCAGGGGGAATGTCAAGGGGGTACCGGTGAAAAGTGTAAATTTCGTCCTGGGATGCCGGGAGGGAGACGAAAATTTATAAAAAGGCTTGCGCTTTTTCATGAGCTGTGGTATATTGCATATATTAGAGTAAGATGGAAGCTAAGGTAAGGAGTGGACCGGCGGTCCGCTCTTTCTTTTGGCAATTTTCCCTTCCTCAAAATGGTTTGGAGGGCCGTCCATTTATGAAGAAAATTACCGAACTGACCGCGGAGCTGGCCGCTCCCGCTATCGAGGAGGCGGGCTGCACCCTCTGGGATGTGGAATATGTCAAGGAGGGCGGGACGTGGTACCTCCGGGTCCTCCTGGACAAGGAGGGCGGCGTGGACATCCTGGACTGCGAGGCCGTGTCCCGGAAGCTCTCGGACCTTCTGGACGAGGCGGACCCCATCGAGGGGAGCTATACCCTGGAGGTGGGCTCCGCCGGGGCGGAGCGGGCTTTGAAGCGGCCCGGGGATTTCGCCCAATTCATGGGCAGTCCCGTGCTGGTGAAGCTTTACCGCGCCATGGAGGGGCGGAAGGAGATTCCCGGCGTCCTGACGGCCTATGACCCGGAGAGCGGGGCCGTTACCGTGGAGGCGGGGGGAGCGGTCCGGACCTTCGAGAAGAAGGACGTGGCCCTGGTCCGCCTGCGGGTGGAATTTTAACGGATTGTTTTTTTAAGTGTATTTAAGTGTATTTCAGGAATAAGGAGAATCGGCAAAGATGAGAGGCAAGAAGCAGAAAGAACCCGCCGGCATGAACCCGGGGGAGATCTTCGCCGCCCTGGAGCTGCTGGAGCAGGAACGGGGCATTCCCAAGGAGGCCATGCTGGAAAAGGTCATCAAGGCCATCACCACCGCCTACCAGCGGGACCACAAGGACGTGGAGGAAGAAAACATCGTCGTGGAGGCGGACGAGATCCACAAGGAGCTGCGCATGTTCATCCGCAAGACCGTGGTGGACGAGGAGGACTATGTGGACCCCTTTAACGAGATGTCCCTGGAGGAAGCCAAGGCCATCTCCGCCCGGTATGAGATCGGGGACGTGGTGAACATCCCGGTGGACAAGATGGAGTTTGGCCGCATCGCCGCCGGAAACGGCAAGCAGGTCATTATCCAGGGCCTCCGGGAGGCCGAGCGGGGCAAGGTCTACGACGAGTTCAACTCCAAGCAGCACGAAATCCTCACCGGCGTGGTCAGCCGCATCGACCCCCGGAACGGCGCGGCCTCCCTCCGCATCGGCACCGGCGCGGAATCCACCGAGGCGCTGCTGCTGGCCGGGGAGCAGGTTCCCGGCGAGCCCCTGGAGGAGGGGATGCACGTCAAGGTCTACGTGGTGGATGTGCGCCACTCCACACGGGGGCCCCAGGTGCTCATCTCCCGGACCCATCCGGGCCTGGTGAAGCGGCTCTTTGAATTGGAGGTGCCGGAGATTTTCGACGGCTCCGTGGAGGTGCGCTCCATTGCCCGGGAGGCGGGAAGCCGCACGAAAATGGCCGTCTGGTCCCGGGAGGAGAACGTGGACCCCATCGGCGCCTGCGTGGGCCCCAGGGGCCAGCGGGTGGCCTCCATCGTCGACGAGCTTAGGGGGGAGAAGATCGACATCATCAAATGGAGCGAGGACCCCGCCGAGTTCATCGCCGCCGCCCTGGCCCCCGCCGACGTGGTGGAGGTGCGCATGGCGGAAGAGGGAGTCAAGGCCTGCCGCTGTGTGGTGCCCGACGACCAGTTGTCCCTGGCCATCGGCAAGGAGGGCCAGAACGCCCGCCTGGCCGCCCGGCTGACGGGATATAAGATCGACATCAAGCCCCAGAGCTACCAGCCCGGGGAGGATGAGGACGACCTCTTTGCCGCCGCCGCGGCGGAGCGTCCGGCGGCTTTGCAGGAAGAACCCGGGGACGAAGAGGCCCCGGAGGCCGTCGAGGAGTAAGCCCGGCGGAGTACCGCCGGATGATTGGATGAGAAAGGGGGGACCCGCGTGCCCAAGGTGAAAAAGATTCCCCAGCGCCAGTGTGTCGGCTGCCGGGAGATGAAGGATAAGAAAGCCCTTTTGCGGGTGGTCCGCTCCCCGGAGGGGGCGGTGAGCCTGGACTTCACCGGGAAGAAGCCGGGGCGGGGGGCCTATGTGTGCCCGGACCCGGAGTGCCTGAAAAAGGCCCGGAAGTCCCGGGCGCTGGAGCGGGCCTTTGAGACTGCCATCCCCCCCGAGGTTTACGACGCCATGGAGGCGGAGCTGGGAGGCGGGACATGAGCGGAAACAACGTGTTGTCCCTTTTGGGGCTGGCCCTCCGGGGCGGGCGGCTGGCGGTGGGCGAGGAGCCTGCGGCCCTGGCCGCCAAGGCCGGACAGGCGCGGCTGCTGCTGACCAGCTCCGACGCGGCGGGGAACACCCTGCGCCGGGCGGAGCACCTGGCGGAAGAGGGCCATTGCCTCCATTTGACGCTCCCCTTTTCCAAGGCGGAGCTGGGCGGGGCCCTGGGCCGGGGCAGCGCCGCCGTCGCGGCTTTGACCGACACGGGCCTTGCCGCCGCCGTGGCGGAGCGGCTGGCCCAGGCGGACCCGGAACGCTACGGCGAGGCCGCCGCCCGGATGGAGCTGAAGCGCCGCCGGGCCAAGGAACGGAAGGAGGCCCCCCGCCGGGACCCGCCGAAACGAGAGCCGCCGCAGGGAAGGGACCGCCGCCCGCCCAAAAGAGCGGAGGGCCGTTCCCCCAGGGATGGGGGGAGGCCGGAGGAGCGCCGGACCGGAAAGCCCCGCCCCTGGGGCGGTGAGCGAACCGGACGCCCTTACGGCGGCAAGCCGGGAGAGGGCCGTCCCCGGAGGGGGGACCATCCCGGAGGGCCGCGGCCCGCCGGAGGCCGCGGCGAAAGGCCGGGCCGCCCGCCCCGGTACGGAGGCAGGGCCGGGCCCAAGCCCCCCCGCGGCGGGGGCCGGGACAAGGGTGGGGGGCGCTGAGGTGCCGCCCCGGACGAAAGGGCCCCGGGGGCCTATCCATTTCCATAAAATTTCTCCGATCCCGAGTCCGTCTGAAAGCCGGCGGCGGGTGCGCCGGTTTTCAAACGGGCTTCTGGAGAGGAACAGAACGAGGTGTTTTATTTGGCTATTGAAAAATACAGAGTCCACGAGGTGGCGAAGGACTTCGGCCTGCCCACCAAGACCATCACGGAGATCCTGACCAAGTACGGCGCGGCCCCGAAGAACCACATGCAGGTGCTGACGGACCGGGAGCTGTCCGTTATCTTCGACCGGCTGACCCAGGACCATCCTGTCTCCGATATCCAGGTGATTTTCCAGGAGACCTATCAGGAGGCGAAGCCCGCCCCGGCGGCGGTGTCCGCCCCGGCGGCGGTGTCCGCCCAGCAGGCGGTGCCCGCCCAGCAGGCGGCTTCCGCCCAGCCCCCCGCCCAGGCGGAGGAGAAAAAGCCCGCCCAGGGCCAGCAGGGCAAAGCCGCCGCCCAGCAGGGGGGCAGGCCCGCCCCGGCGGCACAGGGCGCCCAGGGCCAGAAGGGCGGACAGAACAAGCCCGCGCCCCAGCAGCAGCCCCAGCAGAATCAGCAGCCCGTTCAGCGGCCCGCCAGCCGGGTGCCCCAGAAGAAGATCGTGGACACCCGGAAGGGCGGCGACGTGAACCTGGCCAAGTACGACGAGCGCCTGGAGACCCTGGGCGGCCAGCAGGGCGAGCGGATGCAGCGCCAGCAGCGCTCCGGCCGGGAGAAGGTCCAGGGCCGGAATCAGCGCCGGGGCGGACCCGCCTTTTCCAACAAGCGCCGCCAGGACGAGGCGGAGAAAATGCGCCGCCTCCAGCTGGAGATCGCCAAGAAAGCCCCCGTCAAGGTCCAGATTCCCGACGAGATTTCCGTGGGCGAGCTGGCCAGCCGGATGAAGAAAACCGGCGCGGAGGTGGTCAAGGCCCTGATGAAAAACGGCATCATGGCCTCCCTGCCCCAGATGATCGACTTCGACACCGCTTCCTTCATCGCCGAGGAAATGGGCTGCAAGGTGGAAAAGGAAGTCGTGGTCACCATTGAGGAAAAGCTCATCGACGTGTCCGAGGACAAGGCGGAGGACCTGGTTCCCCGGGCCCCGGTGGTGGTGGTCATGGGCCATGTGGACCACGGCAAGACCTCCCTCCTGGATACGATTCGGAACACCTCCGTGGCCTCCGGCGAGGCCGGAGGCATCACCCAGCACATCGGTGCCTACCAGGTCCAGGTGAATGGAAAGCCCATCACCTTCCTGGACACCCCCGGCCATGAGGCCTTTACCTCCATGCGGGCCCGGGGCGCCATGGTGACGGACATCGCCATCTTGATGGTGGCGGCGGACGACGGCATCATGCCCCAGACCATCGAGTCCATCTCCCACGCGAAAGCGGCCAACATCCCCATTCTGGTGGCGGTCAATAAAATCGACAAGGAAAACGCCAACCCGGATAAGGTCATGCAGCAGCTGACGGAGCACGGCCTGGTCCCCGAGGACTGGGGCGGCGAGACCATCTGCTGCAAGGTCTCCGCCAAGAAGAACATCGGCATTGAGAACCTTCTGGAAAACCTGGTGCTTCTGGCGGAGATTCAGGAGCTGAAGGCCAACCCCAACCGGGCGGGCCAGGGCACTGTCATCGAAGCGAGGCTGGACAAGGGCCGGGGCCCCGTGGCGACCCTGCTGGTCCAGAACGGCACCTTGAAGCAGGGGGATATCATCATCGCGGGCACCGCCGTGGGCCGGGTCCGCACCATGCTGGACTATAAGGGCAGCCGCCTCGCCGAGGCGGGCCCCTCCGTGCCCGTGGAAATCGCGGGCCTCAGCGAGGCCCCCACCGCCGGAAGCCCCTTCTTCGCCGTCAGCGACGAGCGGATGGCCCGGGAGCTGGTGGAGCAGCGCAAGGCCGAGGAGCGGGCGAAGGCCGCCGCCCCGGTGCAGAAGGTCAGCCTGGAGAACCTCTTCGACCAGATCCAGGCCGGCGAGCGGAAGGAGCTGGCCCTCATCGTCAAGGCCGACGTTCAGGGCAGCGTGGAAGCCGTCAAGGCGTCCCTGGAAAAGCTCTCCAACGAGGAAGTGAACGTCCGGGTGATCCATGGCGGCGTGGGCGCGGTGAACGAGTCCGACGTCATGCTGGCCTCGTCCTCGGGCGCCATCATTGTGGGCTTCAACGTCCGCCCCGACGCGGCGGCGCGGGACGGCGCGGCCCGGCAGAACGTGGATATGCGGATGTACCGGGTCATCTACGACTGCATCGACGAGATCACCGCCGCCATGAAGGGCATGCTGGCCCCCAAGTACCGGGAGGCGCTGCTTGGCCACGCGGAGGTCCGCCAGACCTACAAGGTCTCCGGCGTGGGCACCGTGGCGGGCTGCTATGTTCAGGACGGCAAGATCGTCCGCAACTGCTCCATCCGCCTGGTCCGGGACGGCATCGTCATTCACGAGGGCGTGCTGGCCTCCCTCCAGCGGTTCAAGGACGCCGCCAAGGAAGTGGCCAGCGGCTATGAGTGCGGCTTGACCATTGAGAAATTCAACGATATCAAGGAAGGCGATATCGTGGAAGGCTATACCATGGAGGAAATTCCTCAGTAAGGACATGATAAAGGCGGCGGTGTCACCGCCGCCTTTATTAAAAAAGGAGAACGCCTATGGCATCCAACCGAATCCACCGCATCAACGACGAAATCCAGCGGGAGCTGGCGGACCAGCTCCGCAATTTGAAGGACCCCCGGGTCTCCGGCACCGGCATGGTGTCCATCACCCGGGTGGACACCACCAACGATCTGCGCTATGCCCGGGTCTATGTCAGCGTGCTGAACAAGGACCAGGAAAAGGACGTGCTGAAGGGGCTGAAATCCGCCTCCGGCTTCCTTCGGCGGGAGCTGGGCCATGCCCTCCAGCTTCGCTATACGCCGGAGCTCCAGTTTATCGGCGACGACTCCATCCAGCACGGGGCCCATATTTTGGAGCTTCTGCGTAAGGAAGAGGAGAAGGACGCGGCCCGGGGCCCCGGGCCGGAGGAGGAATGACCATGCTCACCATACAGGAAGCCGCCGGGCGGCTGCGGTCCTTTGACAACGTGCTGATTCTCACCCACGTCCGGCCCGACGGGGACACCGTGGGCTCCGCCGCCGCGCTGTGCGCGGGTCTGCGGGCCCGGGGAAAGACGGCGTACCTGCTGCCCAACCCGGAGCTGACGGACACGGCGGCCCCCTACTTCCGGCCCTACGCCGCCCCGGCGGATTTTCAGCCGGAGCGGGTGGTCTCCACGGACATTGCCGCGGCGGCGCTGTTCCCGGAGAACGCCAAGCCTTACGCGGAGCGGGTGGATTTGGCCATTGACCACCACCCCTCCTTCGAGGGCTTCGGGCGGGAGAACTATGTCCGCCCCTCCGCCGCTGCCACGGGGGAGATCATCTATGACATCCTGGCGGAGCTGGGGCCCATTACGGCGGAGATGGCCTTGCCGCTCTACGTGGCGGTTTCCACGGACTGCGGCTGCTTTGCCTATAACAACACCACGGCCCATACCCACGCCGTGGCGGCGGCATTGCTGCGGACCGGCATTGATTTCCAGGCGGTGAACAAGACCTTCTTCCGCACCAAGACGAAGAAGCGGCTGGCCCTGGAGGCCGCCATGCTCAGCGAAATCGAGTACCATGACCACGGCCGGGTGGCGGTGCTGGCGGTTCCCCTGTCCCTCATTGCCAAGGTTCAGGCCGCGGAGACCGACGCGGAGGACCTCTCCGCCCTGGGGGGGCAGATCGAGGGGGTGGACTGCGCCGTCACCATGCGGGAGCTCCGCCCGGACGTGTGGAAATTCTCCCTCCGCACCGGGCCCCGGGTCAACGCGACAAACGCCTGCGCCCTGCTGGGGGGCGGGGGCCACGCCGCCGCCGCCGGGTGCACCGTGGAGGCCCCCTTTGCCGAGGCCAAGGGGCGGATGCTGGAGGCCATCGCCCAGGTGGTCCCGGACTTCACTTTGTAAATCGGGAGGATTCCAATGCCCAACGGTATCGTGATCATTGACAAGCCCGCCGGGTGGACCTCCATGGACGTGTGCGCGAAAATCCGGGGCATCCTCCGGGAAAAGCGGGTGGGCCACGGCGGCACCCTGGACCCCATGGCCACGGGGGTGCTTCCGGTCTTTGTGGGCCGGGCCACCCGGGCGGTGGAGTTCGCCGAGAACGGGCGGAAGGAGTACGACGCGGGCCTTCGCCTGGGGCTGACCACCGACACCCAGGACGTGACGGGCACGGTTTTGGAAACCCGCCCCGTGACGGCGGGCCGTGAGGACGTGGAGGCCGCCCTGGCGGCCTTCCGGGGGGAGATTCAGCAGGTTCCTCCCATGTACTCCGCCGTGAAAATCCAGGGGAAGAAGCTCTATGAGCTGGCCCGGCGGGGGAAAGAGGTGGAGCGGAAGCCCCGGCCCGTCACCATCTATGGGCTGGAGCTGCTGGAGGCGGAGAGCGAAACGGATTTCCGCCTCCGGTGCCTCTGCTCCAAGGGGACCTATATTCGGACCCTTTGCCACGATATCGGACAGGCTCTTGGCTGCGGCGGAACGCTGTACAGCCTCCGCCGGACCATGGCGGCGGGCTTTACCCTGGCGGAGGCCGTGACCCTGGAGGAGGTGCAGGAGAAGGGGGAGTCCCTGCTCCGCCCGCTGGACAGCCTGTTTGCCGGGTATCCCGCCCTGACCGTCCGGTCCCCGGGGCAGGAGAAGCGGGTCCGCTGCGGGAACCCCATTTCCCTGCCGGGAACGGCGGACGGTACTTACCGGATCTACGGACAAGACGGGGAGTTTCTCTGCCTCTCCCAGGGGACGGGGGGAACCCTGACGTCCATCAAGAATTTCTTTGGAGCGTAGTATGAAAGAACGTGTCATTGCCCTGGGCTTCTTCGACGGGGTCCACCTGGGCCACGGCGCTTTGCTCCGCCGGACGGCGGAGGAGGCCGCCCGCCGGGGCTGCGCCCCCGCCGTCTTTACCTTTGACCGGCCCCCAAAGGAGGTGGTTACCGGCGTTCCCTGTCCCCTCATCAACTCCGCCGGGGACCGAAGGGAGCTGGTCCGGCGGCTGTACGGCATCAAGGAGGTCATTCTGGCCCCCTTTGACCGGGAGATGATGACCACCTCGTGGGAGGACTTTGTGGAAACGCTGCTGGTGGGCCGCTGGCACGCCGTCCACCTGGTGGCGGGCCACGACCACCGCTTCGGCCACAAAAACGCGGGCACGCCGGAGCTGTTAAAGGAGAAATGCGCCGCCCTGGGGATCGGCTGTGACATCATCCCTAAGGTGGAGATCGGCGGGGTTACCGTCAGCTCCACCTATATCCGCCGCCTGGTGGAGATGGGCCAGGTGGAGCGGGCGAACCGCTTTCTGGGCCACCCCCACACCCTGACGGGGACCGTCCGTCACGGGCGGGGCCTGGGCTCCTCCCGGCTCTTTCCCACGGCGAACCTGCCGGTGCCCCCCCATGTGCTGGTCCCCAGCCACGGGGTCTATGTGACGAGGGTCTATTTTGAGGACGGGACCAGCTTCCCCGCCGTCACCAACGTGGGGACCCGGCCCACGGTGAACCGCGGGAGCGACGTGACGGTGGAGGCGTGCCTTTTGGACTTCCAGGGGGATTTGTACGGGCAAACCCTGCGGCTGGAGTTTTACAAGCACCTCCGGGATGAGATTCGCTTTGACTCCCTGGACGCCCTCCGGGCCCAGATTGCCGCCGACGCGGAGACCACCAGGCGGTATTTTCAAGAGGAGCTTTCTCCATCAGAGGCATAAAAAAGCCGGACGGGAATTCCCGTCCGGCTTTGGCTTTACTTCTTGAACTCCTCCACCTGGAGGCAGCGCATGGCGTTCAGAATGGCGAGAAAGGCCACGCCCACGTCGGCGAACACCGCCTCCCACATGGTGGCCACGCCGAAGGCGCCCAGCAGCAGCACCGCGCCCTTGACCCCCAGGGCAAACCAGATGTTCTGCTTGACAATCCGCAGGGTCTTCCGGGAGATGCGCATGGCGGCGGCGATTTTCGCCGGGTTGTCGTCCATCAGCACCACGTCGGCGGCCTCGATGGCGGCGTCGGAGCCCAGGGCTCCCATGGCGATGCCCACGTCCGCACGGGTGAGGACCGGCGCGTCGTTGATGCCGTCCCCCACAAAGGCCAGGGCGGCGCTGGGGGATTTCTTCGCCAGGAGGCCCTCCACCCGCTCCACCTTGTCCGCCGGGAGAAGCTGGGCGTGGACCTCGTCGATTCCCAGGTCCCGGGCCACGGCCTTGGCGGCGGCCTCCGTGTCGCCGGTGAGCATGACGGTCTTTTTCACCCCCGCCGCCCTCAGGCCCTCCACCAGGGTCTTGGCCTCCGGCTTGGGCAGGTCGGAAATCAGGATGTGCCCGGCGTAGCGCCCTTCCACGGTTACGTGGACGATGGTCCCCGGCAGGTCGCAGGGCTCCCATTGGACGCCCTCTTTTTCCATCAGGCGGCTGTTTCCGGCGGAGACGGCCTTGCCGTCCACCTTGGCCGTTACGCCATGGCCCGCGATTTCCTCCACGTCCGTCACCCGGCTGGGGTCCAGGTCCTTCCCGCAGGCCCTGCGGAGGGAGACGGAAATGGGATGGCTGGACCAGCTTTCCGCCAGGGCGGCGGCCTCCAGCAGCGCGTCTTTTGTGACGCCTTCGGCGGGGTGCAGGGCGGTGACGGTGAAGCTGCCCTGGGTCAGGGTGCCCGTCTTGTCGAAAACCACCGTCTCCGTCCGGGCCAGGGTTTCCAGGTAGTTGCTGCCCTTCACCAGGATGCCGCACTTGCTGGCCCCGCCGATGCCGCCGAAGAAGCTCAAAGGCACGGAGATCACCAGGGCGCAGGGGCAGGAGATGACCAGGAAGATGAGGGCCCGGTGGAGCCAGCCGGTCCAGTCCGTCCCCGCCAGGAAGGCGGGCTGGGCAGAGGCCGGAAGCAGCGCCAGGGCGATGGTGGGCAGAAGGAACAGGGCCGTGGCCGCAATGACCACGCAGGGGGTATAGTACCGGGCGAAGCGGGTGATAAAGTTCTCGCTGGCGGCTTTTTTCTCCCCGGCGTTTTCCACCAGGTCCAGGATTTTGGACACGGTGGACTCCTCGCAGGGCTTGGTGACCTTGACCCGCAGCAGCCCGGACTGGTTCACGCAGCCGCTGATCACCGCGTCGCCTGCGCCCACGTCCCGGGGCGCGGACTCGCCGGTGAGGGCGGCGGTGTCCAGGGCGGAAGCGCCCTCCAGCACTTCGCCGTCCAGGGGGACCCGCTCGCCGGGGCGGACCACCACCACGGCGCCCACCTCCACATCCTCCGGGTCCACCTCCTCTAAAGAGCCGTCCTCCAGCTCCAGGTTGGCGGTGTCGGGGCGGATATCCATGAGGGCGGCGATGGACTGGCGGGACTTGCCCACGGCGTAGTCCTGGAAGAGCTCGCCGGTCTGGTAGAAGAGCATGACAAAGACCGCCTCGGCGTACTCCCCGGTGGCGAAGGCCCCCACGGTGGCCAGGGCCATGAGGAAGTTTTCGTCAAAGACCTGGCCGTTTAAAATGTTGCGGACGGCCTTCCAAAGGACGTCCCAGCCGATGATGAGATAGGGGGCCAGGTACAGAGGGATTTCCATCCAACGGGGGACCGGGAACAGATTGGGCAGCAGCTTGACGGCGATCAGCAGCACCGCCGCGGCCAAAATTCGATACAGCATTTTCCGCTGTTTGCGGGTGAGGTTGTTCATGGGAAACGCCTCCTTAAAGACGCGGGTTTTCCGCTTGATTTTCTCGTTTGAGTCTGCTATACTGGAGGCAACATGGAGGGTGGCCATGCCGCCCGTGCTGTGCCGGTAGGCTCCCTGTGCTTCGTTAGGGCGGGGAGCTTACTTTTTTGCGTTCAAAAGGGACCGCCGGAAGGCTCCGGCTTTTGCAGCACCGCCAGACCCACGGGGAGACGCCCGGGGATTATCTCCACCGTCGCCCGGCCAAGACCCAGGCGCTCTAAAAAGGTCCGGTAAGTCTCGGGGGTGAAGGCGTGCTCGTAGTGAAAGCCCACGCCGTGGTAGATTTTAATGACCGCGCCATAGGCCGCTCCTACCTTTCCTTGAAGATAGGTGGGCAGAAGGAGCCGCCCGCCCGGGGCGGTCACCCGCCAAAGCTCCCGGACCGCCTCGTCCGGCGCCGGGAGCAGGTGGAGCACGTTGGCGGCGATAACCGCGTCAAAGCTGCCGTCCGGGTCCGGCAGGGCGGTCAGGTCCCGGCGGGCAAAGTCCAGGTTGGTCAGCCCCCGGCGGCGGGCCTTTCGTTTTGCCCGTTCCAGCATGGCCTCCGACAGGTCCGTGCAGAGAACAAAGCCCGCCCGCTCCGCCGCCGCCAGGGAAAACAGCCCCGTTCCGGCGGCGCAGTCCAGCACCCTGGCCCCGGCGGGAATCCGCTCCGCCGTCCGGGCCGCGGCGGCGGCGTTGGCCCGCCGGTTGGTCCACTGGGTAAGATCATAGAGCCGGGCCCAGCGGTCCCAGAAGGTGCTCAAAGGTTGATGACGCAGTCCGGCTCCACCTTTTTGCATACGGCCACAATTTCCTTCATGATGTCGTCAAACCGGGCGTCATCGGCGTCCACGGTCATTTTCTGGGCCATGAAGCTGACGGTGGCGTCGTGCACCCCGTCAATTTTTTTGATGGCCTCTTCCATTTTCGCGGCGCAGTTGGCGCAGTCCAGGTCGGTGAGCTTGAAACGCTTTTTCATAATGATCTTCCTCCTGATATGTTCATATGTTGCTGCATAGGGAAAACGGAATCATTCGCGGACATGCTCCAGCCCCTGGTCGATGATGGTCTTGACGTGGTCGTCCGCCAGGGAGTAGAATACGGTCTTGCCCTCCCGCCGGGACTTCACCAGCCGGACGTTTTTCAGCGCCCGGAGCTGGTGGGAGACGGCGGACTGGGTGAGCCCCAGCAGCGCCGCGATGTCGCAGACGCACATCTCCGACTCGAAGAGCACGTAGAGGATGCGGACCCGGGTGGAGTCCCCGAAGATGCGGAACAGCTCCGTCAGGTCGTAGAGGGTGTCCTCCCCCGGCAGCTCCCGCCGGACCTTTTCCACCACGTCCTCGTGGGCGTGGATGAAATCACAGCACTCCACGTTGTAGCGGTCCTCCATGAGTCCGCCTCCTTTCAAATGAACAATTGAACGAGTGTTCATATGTTCATTATACGCGGCGACCTACGTTTGTCAACCCCCTTTTTCAAAAAAGTTGAAATGGGGACGGCGCTGTGGTATACTGACGCTGTTTTTCACCACTTGATCGGGAGGCTTCTTTATGGAGAATATGAAAACGCTCCGGCTGGAGACGCTGAAACTGGGGGCCAACGCCTTTACGGACCACAATTTCATCCGGCTGGAATCCGCGGAGGCGGACTGCGCGGTCTACCGCCTGGATATCCGGCCGGAGAGCCGGAATCCCTTCGGCATGGTCCACGGCGGGGCGCTGTACACCCTGGCGGACGACGCCGCCGGCGGCGCGGCCCACAGCGACGGGCGGCACTACGTCACCCAGCACGGGGACCTGCATTTTTTGGACAACCGGGCCCACGGGATCATCCGGGCCGCGGGGCGGGTCCGGCACCGGGGGCGGTCCACGGTGCTGGTGGACGTGGAGATTACGGACGAGAGCGGGGCCTTGCTTGCCACGGGGGCGTTCAGCTATTTCTGCGTGGACCGGAAGCGGATGGAGGAGCGGGCCCGGGAGACATAAAAAAGAGGAGCGTCCTAGGGGGACGCTCCTCTTTTCGTTATTCCAGGGTGTTCTCCAGGGTTTTCCAGAACTCCACCAGCTTGCTTTTCAGCACATAGCCCTGGTCCTCCTCCGTAATGAGGCCCACCTGAGAGGGGGACAGCCCGGCGGCCAGGGCCGCTTCCGGCACCTCCGCCGAGGCGGCGGCGCACAGGGGCGGGAACACCACGCACCACCAGTTCTGCCCCTCCCCCGCGCCGATGACGGCCCGGAGGGCCAGGTACTTCCCGGCGGGGAGGGAGAAGCCCTCGTACTCCCGGGTGGGGAACACGGTGTCCTCCAATTCGATGGTGACGGCGTAGTCATAGCCGTTTGCCCGGATTTCCCCGGCGGCGACGCGCTCCAGCTCCAGCACCTGGCCCCGGAGGAGGGCCTCCGCCTCCCTGCGGTCCGCCGCTCCCGCCAGCAGGGGCTCCGCGTAAGCGAGAATCCGGTCCCGGACCTTCAATTTCAGGGCCTGGTCCTCCTCCGAATCGGAGTTCGCCAGCACATGGAGGCGGACCACCTTGTCGGACAGCTCCTGCCCGGTTTGCAGGGCCATAGCCCCGGTGGCGAGAAACGCCGCCAAAAACAGCAGCAGCACAATTTCCACAAGCTTCAGCCGTCCGGCCTGTTCGGTTTTCATATGTCGTCCATTCCCTTCCCCCTTGCGGGCCTTTGAGGGAAGCATGGACGGCTTTTTCAAATTTTATTCCGGTCCCAGAAAATTTTTCCTGGCCCAGGCCTCCAGCGCCTCGTTTTCCGGCGGCTCCTCCGGGGCCGTCTCGCCGTGGGTGGTGGACAGGTCCGAGGTGTCGATGGGGGCGTTCTCCTCAAACAGATCGTAGTAGTCCTCGTTTTGGAGGGTGGGGCGGCGCTTCCGGGCGATGGCGGTGATGGTGGGATAGAGCACGATGGCGATGAGGCCGCCGGAAAAGCCGTTGTTATAGAGGTTCAGCCCCGCCACGGGCCCGCCGGTCTGGAGGACCAGGGAGGCGTGGATAAACCCCGCCAGCACCCCGTAGGGCCAGCCGAAGTGGCCGGAGATGGGGGCCAGGGTGGTGCCGAAGAGGCCCGCCAGTTGGAGGGAAGGATAGTCCGGGGTGTGGTGCATGCCGTAGGCCCCGATGAAGACCCCCAGCATGACAGGGAGGATGTTCCGGGCGTGCTTGCCGAAGGCGGAAAAGCCCATGATGGTGAAAATGCCCCCGATGGTGGGGCCGTTGAGGTCGCCCCCCACCAGGAGGACGTAGGCCATGCCCAGAAAGCCGTTGACGCCGATGTTCACCAGCACGGGGCCGTAGCCGAACATGCGGAGGTAGTCGCTGGGGGCCCGGCCGGTGGTGGAGAGGAGGCGGCGGTAGCCCGCCCAGACACTCCAGGCGGGGACGCCGGTAGCAAAGAAGCCCAGGAGAATCAGGACGGAGCACAGCAGGCTCAGCACGGCGATGAAGCCGGTGTTATAGCCCTTGGCCCAGTAGAGAACGGAGTCCGGGCTGTCGCCGAAGGCGGTGAGGACCGGCACGATCATCATGGCGAAAAGGCCGCAGGCAAAGCCCATGTTGTAGAGATTCATGCCGTTTTGGACCTTATAGGTGTAGGCGGAGAGGGAGGGGAGGATGAAGCCGATGAGGACGCCGGTCACCGCCCCCAGGGGGAGGCTGGCGTGGATGCTGCCCAAGGACATATAGCTCACCAGCGGGGCCAGGGAGGTGGCCAGCAGGGAGACGGCGGCGTGTTTGGAAAAGGGCTCCCGCTGGTACTTGGCGTAGAGCCAGGTGCCCAGGATGATGGGCCAGATGTTGACGAAGTTCTTCCCGAAGAGGGAAAAGCCCGCCATCAGCCCCATCTCCACGATGGTGAAGCCGTTGTAGGGGTCCCCGGAGAATTTGATGATGCAGATGGAGATGATGGTCACCAGCCCCGCGTTTACCAGGGCCGCGCCGGGCCCGCCGATGGATACATAATCCGTAATCAGCAGGTCCTGCATGGTGACGATGTGGTACAGCCCCTTCAGGATGTCCATGGGGGCCTCCAGGGTCAGGCCCAGGAGCATCAGCCCGATGGAGAATACCAGCGTGGCCGGGAATAGGTTTTTATAACGGTCCTGCAAGGCGGTTCCTCCCCTGTTTGAAATGGTTTCAAGATTAGTATACTGGAAAAAACCGGGGGACGCAAGAAGGCGTTTGTGAATTTTGCCGGGGTTTGCGTAAAATTTGCGTGAAGCGGAACAGGACCGGCCGCGTGAGGGCCGGTCCTGATTAGTTAGTGATTGCGGATTTTAAACGCTTCCGGGGGCATGGACTCCGACAGGGCCATGAGGGCGTGGTTGAAGCCCCCGCCGTAGTCAAAGCGAAGGTCGGAGAGGGCGGTTCCGCTGACGCGGTCCGGCATGGAGAAGGTGACGCGGGTTCCTTTCCCCTGGTGGGACTCCGCCGTGATAACGCCGCCGTGGCCCTGGGCGATGCCCCGGCAGAGGGCCAGGCCCAGCCCCAGGCCCTGGGGCTGCGGGGCGGGCTGCTCCGCCTGGTGGTAGCTGTCGAAGAGAGTCTCCTGCCGTTCCGGGTCGATGCCGGGGCCGGTATCCTCCACGGAGAGGAAGATCCGCCCGCCGGACAGACGCAGCTCCACGGTGATGAGGCCCCCGGCGGGGGTGAATTTAAAGGCGTTGGACAGCAGCTGGTAGAGAAGCTGCTCCAGCGCGTCGGGGCAGAAGGCGCAGATGTGGCTGTCCGCCGCGCAGACAAGGCGGGTCTCCAGCCCCCGGAGGGGGGCCAGGGAGGCGGCCTTGGCAAAGATGTCCGCCACGAACTCCACGATGTCCCGGTCCTGGAGGGGCAGGGGCTCCTCGCTCAGGTAGCGGGCGGCGGTGAGGTTGTTTACCAGGCGGATAAGGCGGTAGTAGCTCTGGTCCACCAGGGCGGCCTTGGCGTCCAGCTCCGGGTCCTGCTCCCGGGCGGCGGAGGGGGCCAGCCGGGCGGCGGCAAAATACAGGCTGCTCAGGGCTCCGCGCATCTGCGCGGCGGCCTGGGGCAGCAGTGAGAGGTCCAAATCCATGGGGCGGTCTCCTTTCCGGCGAAACTCCCGGAGCGGTCTCGCCCTCTGGAAGCGTCTGGGTTAGCATGTGCCGGGGACAGCGGTCTAAGCCCAGGAAAAGACTGCCTCCCCCGGAAATATCATAGCAAAAGGCGGGGGAAAACACAAGAAATTTATCGAATTTTGTCGAATGATGTCGAACTGGGCGGAAGAAGCCAAAAAAAATACCGCCCGGATGGGCGGCATTCCAGGGCGGGGCTTATTCCTCCGCCTCTTGGGCGGCGGGCTTTTTCCGGCGTCCGCCCCGGCGGGGGCGGGTCACCTTCACGGGCTTTTCCGGCTCGGGCTCCGGGGACTGGAAGATGCGCTTGAGGTGGTTATAAAGGGCGCAGCCCTGGGCGGAGCCGTACTCCTTCACCAGGGCGTTGCAAAGCTCCTGGCGGTCCGCCGCGCGGAGGACGAAGGGCAGGTGGAGGCAGCTTTCAATGGAGGGGCGGAGGGCCACCTCCTGAAAGGCGTTGGCGTACCGGGCCTGAAGAGCGTCGATGGAAGCGGCGTAGCCCTTGTCCTGGCTGATGACGTAGGCGTAGTCCGCTTCCCGCTTGCCCACCAGGACGCCAAGCTCGGTGATGATCTGGAAGTCGATGGAGTTCTTGCCGCCCCGGACGCTCTCGATATACTGCACGTCCGCCGCCGTTCCGGCGCAGAGCTTTTGAAGCTTGCTGAGGGCCAGGCCCTTTTCCTTCTGGTAGAAGATGAGGACGGTGTCCTGGTCCGAGAGCATGTCGACGCCGGTGAGCCCGGTGCCGATGTTGTTGTCGCCGTCCACGAGAAAAATGGTTTTCATGAATCCGTTCCTTTGTATCATATTCGCGCCATGTCCGGCGCGTGAGGTTACAAGGGGCAAGTATAACAGGTTTGCGGCGGAAAGGCAAGGGGGAAATGGTGTGAGGGATTAGATTTGTTCTACCGGCAGGCCCTGTAAATAGCGCCGGACCACGTCGAAGGCGTGGTTCGCCGCCAGGCCCTGGATGCGGTCCCGCCTCCGGCGGCCCAGGTCCAGGCGGCGGCAGAAAGTTCCCTCTGGCGTGGCCAGGCCGATGTACACGATCCCCACGGGGACGCCCCGCTCGTCCGGGTCCGGCCCTGCCGCCCCGGTGACGGAGACACCAAGGTCCGCTCCGGTGATCCGGCGGACCCCCTCCGCCATGGCCCGGGCGCACTCCTCTGAAACGGGGCCGTATGTATCCAGGACGTCCTGGGGGACGTGGAGCACCTCCGCCTTGACACTGGTCCAGTAGCTGACCACGCCGCCCCGGTAAACGGCGGAGATTCCGGGGATGGCGGTGAGCCGCTGGGCAACCAATCCGCCGGTGCAGCTCTCGGCGGTGGCGAGGGTGAGCCCTCGGCGGATCAGATGGCCGTGGCAGCAGTCCGCCAGGTCGCCGCCGTCCACGCCGTAGACGATGCCGCCCAGGGTTTCCAGGACCATTTGCCCCACGGGGGCCAGCATGGAATATGCCTCGTCCTCCGTGGCGGCCTTGGCGGTGGCCCGGAGGCGGACCTCACAGGGCTTGGCGTAGGTGGCCAGGGTGGGGTTGGTCATATGGGCCATTTTTTCGTGGAGAAGCTGGTCGATGGAGCTCTCCCCCATGCCGAAGGTCATGATGTCCTGGGAGACGATGACCTCGTGGGAGAGCTTCCGCAGGTAAGGCTCCACGTGGCGGCGAAGCATGGTTTCCATTTCGTGGGGGGGACCCGGGAGCATAAGGACGTGGACGCCCTCCGATTCGAAGGCGCAGCCGGGGGCGGTGCCCACAGGGTTGTCGAAGACCGTGCAGCCCTCGGGCAGCTCCGCCTGCTGGGTGTTGTTCTCCGGCATGGGGACGTGGAGGGCGGATTCGTAGAAGGCGCGGATGTCCTCGAGAATGTCGGGGTGGAGGATGAGGGGTTTTCCGTAGGCTTCGCAGATGGTCTGTTTGGTGAGGTCGTCGTAGGTGGGGCCCAGGCCGCCGGTGGTGATGAGGATGTCCGCACGGCGGCGGGCGATGTCCAACGCCTCCCGGAGGCGTTGGGGGTTGTCGCCTACGACGGTGTGCCAGAAGACGTTGACGCCCAGGGCGGAGAGACTTTGGCTCAGGACCTGGGCGTTGGTGTTGGCGATGTTGCCAAGGAGTAATTCAGTGCCTACGGCGATGAGCTCCGCGGTATGAGACATGGGAGGTCCTTTCTTCCCCGGAGGGGGAGGGTTGTACTCGCCCTTGCGGGCGGGGGGGGATTCAGCCATGATGATAGCTGGTTCATTGCACCCCCCATTTTCTCTTTTCCTTCCAGAAGGAAAAGAGAAAACGGGCCGTGCACGGTCCAAAAGAGAAAAGGAAGTATCGCCCTGCGGGGGACGTGGGACGGGGGGGCGCGCAGGAGGTGCTTCCTCC
Organism: Oscillospiraceae bacterium; assembly: GCA_910574635.1. GTDB lineage: Bacteria > Bacillota > Clostridia > Oscillospirales > Oscillospiraceae > Oscillibacter. The sequence goes on from CAJTCG010000005.1 coordinate 55,737, forward strand.
GGGTACGCATGTCTATCGCCCGCGGCGTGGTGCGGGCGGGGGTTTGGTGGTTGCCGAATGGACATTCTTCTCTTTTCGCTGCCGCTTACCTGGCGCAGGGGGGAAGCCTCCAAAAGATGGCGGCCAGCGGAGCGTCGCCGCTCATCTGGCACGCACCGAAAAAGAAGTCCGGTAGACGCGATTCTCCTGCAACCACCGGGGTGCGGCAGCAAAAAGAGGAACTGGTCCATTCGTCACGGGACAAACCCCCGCTCAATCTAATTGCGCGTGGGAAGTCATTCCGGCTCCGCCGTTCATTCAGCCGCGCCCCCGCCGCGTCCCCCGTTACTTCTTTTTCTCTTTTGGACCGTGCACGGCCCGTTTTCTCTTTTTCTTCTGGCAAGAAAAAGAGAAAATGGGGGGTGCAAAGGACCAGCCATCTTCATGGCTGAATCCTCCCCCGCCCGTAAGGGCGAGCACCGGGTCAAGGCTTGACCCAGATCCATTCCTCCCCCTCTAGGGACCGGGCCGTCAGGCCCTCAACATCCAGCTTCGCTTCCGCCGCGCGGACATCCTCCACCTTGGGCCGGGTGGCCGGATGCCGGGGGGTGAACACCGTACAGCAGTCCTCGTAAGGCAGAATGGACGTATCATAGGTGCCGATCTCCCGTGACATGCGGATAATCTCCACCTTGTCCATGCCGATGAGGGGCCGGAGCACCGGCATCTCCGTCACGTCGTCCGTGACGGCCAGGGCCATCATGGTCTGGCTGGCCACCTGGCCCAGGGACTCGCCGGTGATGAGGGCTTTGGCCCCCGCCCGCTTGGCAATGGCCTGGGCCAGGCGCATCATGAAGCGGCGCATGATGAGGGTGAAATACTCCTCGGGGCAGTTCTTTCGGATTTCTTCCTGAATCTCCGTAAAGGGCACGATATGCACCCGGAGACGGCCGCAGTAGGCCGTCAGCAAATGGGCCAGCTCCAGGACCTTGTCCTGGGCCTGCTGGGAGGTGTAGGGCGGGGAGACAAAGTGCACCATCTCCAGCTCCACCCCCCGGCGGGCCATCATCCAGGAGGACACGGGGCTGTCCAGGCCGCCGGAGAGAAGGCTGACGGCGTGGCCCCCCATGCCCACGGGGAGCCCCCCCGCTCCGGGAACGGCGGGGGCGTGGACGTAGGCGTGCTTCTCCCGGATTTCCACATGGACCGTCAGATCCGGGTTGTGGACGTCCACTGTCACCTGGGGAAACGCCTCCGCCAGCTCGCCGCCTACGGCCTGGGAGAGCTGGATGGAGTTCATCGGGTAGTTCTTGTCCGCCCGCTTGCTCTCCACCTTGAAGCTCCTGGCGGAGGCGAAGGCATCCGCCAGGTAGTCCTTGGCGGTTTCCACGATGGCTTCCACCGTCTTCTCGCAGGGGACCGCACGGGCCACGCTGACTACGCCGAACACCTGCCGGGCGGCGGCATAGGCCGCCTCCATATCGCAGGTGTCCGTGGTGGGCTCGGCGTAGATGGTGCTCTGACGGATGTAGACCTGGAAGCTGCCGCAGGATTTCAGACGGCGGGCCGTGTTGGCCACCAGCCGGTCCTCAAAGGAACGGCGGTTCTGGCCCTTGAGGACCACTTCGCCCAGCTTGAGCAGGAACATTTCATTTTGCCGCATGAGAGTATCCTCCGTAGGTTTAAATTTACGGGTGCTATTATAGCGCACTTTGGGCGGAAGAAAAAGGGGGTTTCCCGAAATTCTTGCAATTTTGTTCCCGGTCCGATATAATGAAATTACCTGATAAAAGGAGGGGCCGCCATGGTGAAAAAATGGACCGTCCGGCTGGGAATCCTGCTGGTCAGTGTGTGCCCCTACGTCTTTTGGGGGATGTACGCCGACGCCGCTGATAGGAGCATGAAGGGATACCTTCCGTTGCTGGTTTGGGCGGCCGCGCTATACTGGCTGACCGTCAGGACCCGGGACATCCCGGCGCTGCCGGTGGGAAATCTGGTCAGCTTTTTGTCATCTTATTGGTTCACCGCACACTGCCGGCTGGAGAACTGGGGCTGGATTTTCAAGCCGTTCAGCCCGCCTGGTTTTTTGAAGGCGGTCTCGGCCCTCGTATTGCTGGCCCAGGGAATTTTGCTTTGGGTTTTCGTCGTTCGGAAAGAGCGTTCAAATAAAACATAAGGAGGGAGCCCCATGAAAATTGCCGCCATCAACGGAAGCCCCCGCAAAAACGGGAACACCGCCCTGGTGCTGGAGGCCGCGGGCAGGGAAATCCAGGCCGCCGGTGTGGAGTTCCAGGTCTTTCAGCCCGGGGCCAAGGTGCGGCCCTGCATGGCCTGTTATCACTGCCTGAACACCGGGAGCCTCCGCTGTGTCCAGGACGGGGACGGGGTGAATGAAATCATCGCCGCCTGTATTGAGGCGGACGGAATTCTCCTGGCTTCTCCGGTATACCATGGGGGCATTGCCGGAGGGATGAAGTGCGTGCTGGACCGTCTGATGCTGGCGGCGGGCTGCGGGGTGAACCAGCTCCGCCACAAGGTGGGCGGGGCCCTGTGCACCCTGCGCCGCAGCGGCGGCATGGAGACCTATCAGCAGCTGCTGGGGACCATGGACGCCATGGAGATGATTTTGATGACCTCCGATTACTGGGGCGTGGTTCACGGGGCGGACCCCGGCGAGGCCGCCCGGGATGAGGAGGGCATGGCCGTGGCCGCCCGGCTGGGACGGGACATGGCCTGGATGGTGAAGGTGCTTCGCGAGACAAAGCTCCCCGCCCCGGAGGCGGCGCAGAGGCCCATGATGAACTTTATACGCTGACAACTGCCGGAATGTCCGGCAAAGGGAGAGAGGCCCCTCGGGGCCTCTCTCTTTTTTTGCGCGCTCAGTCCCCCCGGAGGAGGAAGAGCTGGAGTACTTTTTCCGCCAGGCGCAGTTCCCGGGGCGTACAGCCCCGCAGAAGCGTTTCCAGAGAGCCCAGGTCCGTCTCTCCGCCCTCCTCCCCGAAGAGTATGTATTCCATGGAAAGCCGGGAGGTCCGGGCTACCTTCATGAGGGTGTCAATGGACATCTGAGAGGTGCCCACCTCAATCTGGCCGTAATACCCGGTGCCGATGTCCGCCAGCTCCGCAAACTGCTCCCGGGTCAGACCCAGGCGGTTCCGCTGCTGCCGCAGGCGCTGGCCCATGGCGATGCGTTCCTGTTTTGTCATAGAATGTCACTCCTTCCAATCTGTTTTGTTCAGTCTAACCTTGGGAACTGGCGCGCAAAATATGCTGAAAGATATTGATTTTTGTTATCTTTTGGCGTATGATGCAGAAGGACAAACGCGCGCATTCATTGCGGCACAGGCATTTCGGAGCTTTTAAATAGAACTGTATTTGAGATACACGAACGTAACAAATAGGGACGGGAAACGGAAATGCTTTCCTTGGCACAGACATGGGCCGCCATTCCTGGGATTTCCAGATGGTCTTTTTATTTGTTAAATAAACGTAACATAGAGGGAAGGGGCCGCTATGCAGGACTACGTCGTCAACCGCCCTGACGAGGGGGCAATGGAGCAGGCGCTGCGGGAAAATCCGGGAAACGCCGCGGGGGCCGTGCTGCGCCTGGCCTGGCAGGCCGGGCTGCTGCGGGATGAAATCCAGCACCTTACCTGGGAACAGGTGGACTTTCTGGACGGGTGCCTCGTCCTGCCGGATCGAAAGGTCCCCATCGGGCGGGAGCTGTCGGACTGGCTCCAGGCGCTTCGGGACGGGCGGGACCGGAGCCAGGAGGCGGTGGTCCTCTCGGACCGGGACCGGAAGCCCCTGACGCCCCAGTCCATTTCCCGGCTGGCCCGGGCAGCCCTGGACAAGCAGGGACAAACGTCGGTCCGGCTCATCGATTTGCGTCATGACTTCATCCTCCGGCAGCTGCAGGAGCATGACTGGCAGTATGTCTCCCGGATTACCGGCGTGGAGGCGGCGGGACTCAACGTCCATTTCGCGGAGCATTTGGAGGAGAAAAAAATTTCCACCCGCATTCGCCGGGAGGACTCCGCCCAGATTGACGAGTTCGCCCTGTGGAAGCTCCTGCGGGCCGAGGGGACCAGCCCCGCCGGAATTGCCCTGTGGCTGACCTGGCAGGCGGGGCTGCGGCTGGAAGAGCTCATCTCCCTGACGTGGGACCAGGTGCGGGGAGACCGTCTCTGCCTTCCCCAGCGGGAGGTCCCTCTCAGCGGCGGGGCCAAAAAGGCCTTGGAGGAGCTGGCCCGGCGGGAGGGACGGGAGGGCCCTGTTCTCACCGCTCCCAGAAGCCGCCAGCCCTATGACCGGACCCGGCTTTCCAAGCTGGTCCGGGCTGCGCTGATCCGGGCGGGGCTGGACAACCTTACGCTCCGGGATCTGCGGGTGGACTGCGCCCTGCGCTCCGGCGGGGAGGGGCAGATACTCTCCCAGGTCCGCCGGGAGGGCTGGATCACCCGGAATGATGTGTGCGCCTTGCTGAACGTCTCCCGGACCACCGCTTACAACCGGCTCAAGCAGCTGGTGAGCCGGGGACGGCTGACTCAGGTGGGGGCCCGGTACTACCTGCCTGAAAGCGTGGTTCCGCCGGAGCGGCAGGAGGCCGCCGTCCTGGAATACCTGGAGCGGGAGGGCTTCGCTTACCGCCAGGACGTAGCCCGGCTGCTGGGCATCGGCGTGAGCCAGTGCCGCCCGCTGCTCCAGCGGATGCTGGCGCGGGGAAGCATTCTCCAGGACCGGCAGCGGTACATATTAAATAATGAAAAGGCCCCGCCGGAGCCGGAGACCGGCCTGGCCATTCCCGCCGGAGGCGGAAGCGAAAAGAACGGCGTCTGACGGCGGTATCCAAATTTTGTTACAAACATTTTTCACATAAACAAGATAAAATCACGGCAATTATCAAACAAATTACAACTAGGGCAAATCTATAGACAAACGGACGGGAGACTGGTACATTGAGCGTGCGGACGACGGACGGAAGAGGCCAATTCCAGGCTTGATGTGGGAAGAGGCTAGCCCCGACACGAATCCTGGAGGGGGCGTTGGAAGTTCGAGCGGACCGTAATCTTTAAAGGAGGAATGTTCAATGAAGAAATTCCTGTCCCTGGTTCTCGCATTGATTATGACCATGTCTCTGGTCACCATCAGCGCGGGAGCCACCGAGTACCGGGATCTCACCGACAAGGACGAGATCCAGTACGAGGAAGCAGTTGCCGTTCTGAACCGTATCGGTGTCATCACCGGTTACGAGGACGGCAGCTTCCGTCCCGAGACGGAGCTGACCCGCGGCGCGGCCGCCAAGATCATCGTCTCCCTGATGATCGGCCCCGACGCTGCCTCCGCTCTGCCCAACAACGCGAGTCCCTACCCCGACGTTCCCGCGGGCCACACCTTCGCGGGCGTCATCGGCTACTGCAAGACGGCCGGCTACATCAGCGGCTATGGCGACGGCACCTTCAAGCCCGCCAACCCCCTGACCGGTTACGCCTTTGCGAAGATGCTGCTCGGCGCCATCGGCTATAAGAGCAACATCGAGGGCTTCGTGGACACCGGCTGGACCATGAACGTGGCCCGGATCGGCAACGTGGCCGGCCTGTTCGACCGTATCAGCTTCGACGGTGCGAAGTCCGTGACCCGTGACGAGGCCTGCCAGCTGGCTCTGAACACCCTGAAGGCCACCATGGTGGACTACGGCAGCGCCAACACCGTTGTCAGCTCTACCGGCGAGGTCCTGACCGTTCAGGGCAGCAAGGCTCAGTATGTCACCAGCAACAACCGTGACATCAACGCCAACATCAACCGCCGTGTGATCAACGCCGCCAACAACGAGATGACTCTCGAGTTCGGCGAGGAGCACTTCAAGGATCTGCGCCTGGAGCACGACCGTTATGATCCCGCTTACGATATCTACGGTCATCCCTCCAACGAGTGGTCCTACAAGAAGGTCACCATCGGCACCTTCAAGCTGCCTGCTGACTTCACCTTCACCAAGCAGATGGCCCACCTGGAAGACACCGTGGCCACCAAGGAGAAGGCTCTGGGCCTGCGCGGCTATGATACCTACAGCACCGACCACCGCGGCGGCTATGTGAACTGGAGCTCTCCCAGCACCGGCCTTGAGACCTATTCCAGCCCCTTCGCGGATGCCACCCAGATCCACATCAACGGCTGGAACGCCCGCGTGCGGAACGACGCTTACAAGCAGACTGCCGTTATCAAGGGCGAGTCTGCCAAGCAGGGCCAGTGGTACACCTACGACGCCCGCGACATCAACTCCGCCAACAAGGAGCTGGCTCCTTCCCTGTCTGAGCTGTGCGACCTGACCGACAACGGCGTGACCGTTGAGGTTTATGTCTGCCCCGTTGACGCCGACTTCATCACTGACGTCGTCGTTACCCGGACGCAGCTGATGGAAGTTGACCGCGTCGCCTCCGACTATGTCGAGCTGGACACCATCGACTCCGACAGCAAGGATCCCCGCGATGACGGCGACCTGGCTGAGATTGCCGGCTACAACGACTTCTCCCTGTTTGAAGAGGCCGTCAGCGTCAAGGACAACAACTATGACGCTTACAATGTCCTGAAGGACCTGAAGGCCGGCGACGAGGTCGCGGTTGTGCCTTACACCGCCGACGACGGCAAGACCTGGGAAGTTGGCCGGGCTTATGTGCCTGAGACCGTTTCCGGCGCTCTGACCAACGTCGACATCTACAACACCAAGAGCAAGGCCGACGGCAATGCCATCGCCATCACTGTTGGTGGAACCACCTACCCCATCGCGCAGTGGAACAAGGATATGCGCGAGATCGACGGCACCAAGATCCGGGCCACCAAGAAGGACGTCACCCTGCTCCTGGACGAGATGGGCAACGCCATGCTGGCCAAGGACGTGGGCAACTCCAACGCTTGGATCGTCGTCGGCGATTACTATCAGGCCACCCTGTCTTCTGGCCGTGTGGGCTGGTTCGTCCACGGCTGGACCATCAAGGGCGACGAAGTCGACCTGGAGCTGGGCACCATCCGCGGCGCGGCTGAGAAGTACGCTCCCGGCGAACTGGTGAAGTACCAGGTTGCCGAGACCGGCAACGGTGAGTATGAGCTGGTGAAGCCCATGTTCCGGGAGTCCGGCGTCAACTACACCGAAGGCCGCCGCGTTCTGAAGAACGGCGTTCTGTCTTCCTGGACTGAGCCTCAGGGCGACACGAAGACGGTTGACAGTGTGAAGAAGCAAACCGGCGAGGGCATTTACAACATTTCTCAGTTTGCCCGTAAGAACGGTGTTGCTGAGAAATTCGAGATCCAGAGCAAGAATTCCCTGCTGCCTCTGGAGTTCTACAACACTCAGGTTGACCCGACTTCGGAGATGCAGGCCACTGGCAGCGATGTGGTGCACTTCAACTACAAGAACGCCACCGCGACCCCGGATGTCGCTGTTGGATCGGGCAGTGGTGAGTGCGGTGTTGTGCCCGGCGACGGCAGCCTCGGCTCCAACAACTTCTATGACAACAATGGCAACCACAACATGTGGCGGTATCGTGCCGCTCCCTATGACGATGTGAAGTTCATCTTTGTGGGCTTCGACACCGCCAACGGCGAGGTTGAGGTTATCAATGTCCTGAGCGGCGCTCAGAATGTTGACTACAAGGAGCTCACCCAGATCAACCGCTGGTGGAAGAACGTCGGCACCAACGACGACAGCTTCGTAGCCAGCCCCGCTGAGGCCTATGTCGACAAGGACGGCAAGGTCAAGGCCGTGGTCATCAAGTCCGACTCCGCCGAGGCGAACCTGAAGGATCTGATGATCATCACCGACAACAAGGGCGCCAACACCTCCACCAAGGGCGGCGCTGAGGCTCCCACTTCCGGTACCTACTACACCCGTCAGTATGTCTCCGGTGAGGACGGCTTCAAGGAAGAGAAGACCGGCTACTTCGACAGAGCTCTGTCTGTTGGTGACGTTGTTACCGGCAGCCTGCAGTCCAACGGCGTCATCCGTGCGAAGAACTTCCATTCCAAGTCTTACACGGACCGCAACCCCGACGGCATCTATGTCCGCGGCATCGGCGCCCTGAAGACTCAGGAGGGCGCGAAGTCCAAGACCATGTTCTACGTTGGTCCCGACAACGTCGTTGGTCCCAACAGCACCAAGGGCACCATTGAGTTCCTGGGCACCGGCGTGAACGGCGGCGGCACACTTACCAACGCCGAGATCCTCACGAACAAGGATGTCATGGGCTTCGACCATGACTATGCCAAGGATTACAAGGGCCTGATCACCGTCGACAGCACCACCCAGTTCATCGATCTGCGTGACGGCCGTCCCGGCAACATCAACAGCCTGGGCGATCTGCTTGACAGCGACAAGTGCGACGCCAAGACTGTCGAGCTGAAGATCCTGCTCAATGGTAATTCCAGCAGCGACGGCTTCCGTCATGCTTACGTGATCATGATTCTCGAGGCTACGCCCGAGAAGAGCGCGGCCAGCGGTGCGGTTACCATCACCGCGAAGGACAGCACCGGCAAGCCCATTACTAAGCGCACCGGCAATGGTACCCAGAGCGATCCCTATGTGTACACGCTCGCTCCCGGCGCTGCCATTGAGCTGACCGCGACGGTCAACTCCAGCGCGGTTGCGGAGAATGCGAAGTGGGATGTGGACGGCAGCATCACGAACGGCAACGTTGTGACCGCCTATGCTCCCGACGAGGATACCAACGCTGAGACCCACAAGCCTGCGACCTCTGCCGAGTTCTCTGTCACCCTCTATGACAAGGATAAGGATATTGCTCGGGTTCCCGCTAAGGCCTATGTCAGGATTGAGGCTGGCACCGAGAAGAGCGATACCGTCAACCTGACCATGCGCGGTGTGCTGTCTGGTTCCGGTACGGTTCTGGTCCAGCAGACCATTAACGGCGTGACCTCCTATGTGGACCCCGTTGCTGGCACCGACACCTATCCCATCAAGTCCGGCGCCAAGGTCACTGTGTTCGTCAAGGATCCGACCGTGATCACAGGTGGTGATAGGACCAAGTCCTACGAGCTGAACGGCGTGGTGGTTACTGCCAAGAGCGTGGGCGACACCGCGACCACCCACGATTGGAAGGATACCCTGGTCATTGACAAGCTGGAGAAGGCTCTGGACCTCGTGTACCTGGGCAGTGGCGATCCCGTCGGCGGTAATGAAGTTGTTACCATCGGCCTCAAGGGCGGTGTAACTGCCAGCTACAAGGCTCCCGGTGCTGCTGACTTCACGCCTGTCGTGGACGGCAAGGCTGTTACCAAGGGCGGTGTCCTGCGCATCGACACCCTCGGCAACGGCGCGGCTGTCATCGGCGCGCTGGATGTGGCCGCGAACTCCACTGGTGCGGCTTCTCACGCGGATCTGGCGACCAAGGCCGTAACGGCTGCGAACACTACTCTCAGCACCGATACGCTTAATTCTAGCATCACCCTGTATTCCGTGAACAAGGTCTTCTCCAAGACTACCAGCGTGAAGGTTACTGGCGCTGGTGTTGATGTTGAGTCCACTGACTCGAATGGTATTTGGATGCCTGTTGGCGAAGAGATGACCATTTCCGGCACTGGCTTCGACAACTTCATCAAGAGCGACTCTGCCTCCACGAAGACTGGTCCTGACGCTGGTACTTCCTTCACCATGAGCGACAACAAGGACGTTTACGTCTATGGCGCGGTCCTTGTCCAGAAGGATGCTGACGTGACCGTGACTGTCAGCGGTGACGCTCTTGACGCCAGCGGACTTGTGGTTTCCGGTCAGACTCTGACTCTTGCCAGCGCTGACACGAACAAGATCGTTGTCAAGGAGACCGTGGGCAGCGAGAATGGTTACGGTGTGGAAACTACGAGTGATGCTTCTCCTGCCAAGACCACGATTTACAAGGCTTACCTGAAGGCCACTCTTGACAGCATCGACAACAACGCGAAGATTAGCGTTGAGACTCCCGGTGCGTCGTTCCAGGAAATGATCCTGACCACGCAGCAAGCGGCTTCCACCATCGGCATTGACCCGGCTAAGTTTGCTACGATCGTTGTTACTGGTAAGGCTGATGCTACCACTACCACGATTAAACTTGACGCTAACACTGATGCCGAATTTATTAACAATACGCCGGCTGACGCCACCAACCCTGCGGTTGCGTCTGTTAAGCTCGGCACCAAGGCGGTTACCTTCACTCAGGTGGCTCCCTAAACGGTTACCCGCAGTGATGGTTTCTGCTTGATACGAAATGTATCGGTGGGAGGACCCCGGCCTTATGGCCGGGGTCCTTCTATTACAGAAAAGCCATATAAAGATCATAGACCTCCATGGAGGCGTCGTCCCCACAGTTCAAATCCAGTGTGACATCGAGAACAATGGCGGACGGCCCGGTCCAGTGGAACTCCTCGCATGTGCAGGTAATGCCAAGCCCCGCGGCCAAGTCCCGGTAAGTGTCGGTTGGGGTCATCTCAATACCGTTCATGGTGATGGAGACATTGCCGCCCTTATGGTGGAGCCAGCAGTGGATGTTCGTGCTGTTTGGGTTTTTGTGAAGGAGCAGGTATCGTACCTTCGCGGTGCCCGCCGCGTTTTTTCCGGTGAGGATGAGGCGGTGGTCGCCAAGCGTCACGCCCTCGGAGAGGGTCAGGTACTCCGGGCCGATAAAGGCCTCATAGAGGACGGCCTGAGGGTTGAAGGCAATGTGCCGGTTCACCATGTCGATGGTGCTGAGCTGTCCCACATGGTAGCACAGCCCGGTGACGATGCGGCGCAGCTCCGCCAGCTCGGCGGCGATTTTGGCGTTGTCGGCGTTGAAGTCCTCCATGCGGATCTGGTCGGAGAGCTCCCACTGGTTCAGGCTGCAGTGTTCGGTTTGTTTCATATTGCAAATCCTCCTTGTGTTCAGACTTATGAAAGGGCCCGGGAGGGGAGGAGTTGCACGGGGGAGGGCAATTGAGGCGGAAAACGGAATGAAAAAATAGGGCTTGCATATACTGGGCGGGGTGTGGTATAATCATCACAGCCAAAAAGCTGATCAAAACCACGGCAGACACGCAAAAGAAAAACCGGAGGGCTGCCATCCCTCCGGTTTTTCATTCGTGCTTACCTGCCCCTGCGGTGGCGGTCAAGCCACTTGCTTACGCAGCTGCCGACTACGCTCGCTCCGACCGACACGAAAAAGCTAATCAAAATGTCCACGGCATTCACCTCCTCCCTGCTGCCAGTTTGGAGAAGGGCGGCAGACTGATGATACCACATTTCGACAGAAACCGCAAGGGCGGGAAAATACCCCTTGCCTTTTCTTGCGGCGGTTGGTATAATAATTACAAGCTGCCCTTGTTGTGTTCGCCTAGCCATTTAACATAATGGAAGAAGTTCACAGCGAAGGACTCCCCCGGAGAGTTGGGCCTCTCCGGGGGACTTCTTTTGTACGCTCCCTTCCGGCAAAATTTCCCTCCCTCCCGGCGCGAATCTTGTGCATTCCGCCAATTGCATAAATATTCACAGAGGTTGTATAATTCATTCATCATTAAAACCAATGGAGGCGCAGTTATGAAAAAGAATATCAAGAAAGTCGTCCTTGCCTATTCCGGCGGACTGGATACATCCATCATCATCCCCTGGCTGAAGGAGAACTACGGCGACGTGGAGATCATCGCCGTGGCCGGAGACGTGGGCCAGGAGCAGGAGCTGGACGGCCTGGAGGAAAAGGCCATTAAGACCGGAGCCAGCAAGCTGTACGTCGCGGACCTCACCGACGAGATGGTGGACGAGGTGATCATCCCGTCTTTGAAAATGGGGGCCAGCTACGAGCAGTACCTGCTGGGCACGGCCTTTGCCCGGCCCATCATCGCCCGGAAGCTGGTGGAAATCGCCAAGGCCGAGGGGGCGGACGCCATCGCCCACGGCTGCACCGGCAAGGGCAACGATCAGGTCCGCTTTGAGCTGGCCATCAAGCGCTTCGCCCCGGAGATGACCATCATCGCCCCCTGGCGGGAGTGGGACATCAAGGGCCGGGACGAGGAGATCGACTATGCCGAGGCCCACAAGGTCCCCCTGAAAATCAGCCGGGAGACGAACTATTCCAAGGATAAAAACCTCTGGCACCTGAGCCACGAGGGCCTGGACCTGGAGGACCCCGCCAACGAGCCTCAGTATGAGAAGGAGGGCTTCCTGGAGATGGGCGTCAGCCCCGTGGCGGCCCCGGACAAGGCCACCTATGTGACCATCGACTTTGAAAAAGGCGTCCCCGTGGCAGTGGACGGAGAGAAAATGAAGGCCAGCGACATTATCCGCAAGCTCAACAAGCTGGGCGGGGAAAACGGCATCGGCCTTCTGGACATCGTGGAGAACCGGCTGGTGGGCATGAAGGACCGGGGCGTCTATGAAACTCCCGGCGGCACGATTTTGTATAAGGCACACGAGTGCCTGGAAATGATTACGGTAGACAAGGACACCGCCCACATGAAGAGCAAGCTGGCGGTGGACTTCGCGGACCTGGTGTACAACGGCAAGTGGTTCACCCCCTTGCGGGAGGCCCTCAGCGCCTTCGCCGACAAGACCCAGGAGCATGTGACGGGCTCCGTGAAGCTGAAGCTCTACAAGGGCAACATGATCACGGCCTCCATCACCTCCCCCGAGAGCCTGTACTCCGAGGAGCTGGTGACCTTCAACGAGAGCGCCTATGACCAGACCAACGCCACGGGCTTCATCAACCTGTGGGGCCTGCCCGACACCGTGCTGGCGCTGCGGGAGCAGGGGAAACTTTAATTTAAAGGAGCAGTATCCATGAAACTTTGGGGCGGACGGTTCAGCAAGGAGACGGATACCCTGGCCAATGATTTCCAGTCCTCCATCCACTTTGACCAGCGGCTTTACCGGGAGGATATCCAGGGAAGCCTTGCCCATTCCGAGATGCTGGCGGCCCAGGGCGTCATCTCCCAGGCGGACAAGGACGCGATCCAGAAGGGCCTGACGGAAATCCTGGCGGATATCGAGGCGGGAAAGGTGGAGTTCTCCCCCGCCAACGAGGATATCCACATGAACGTGGAGGCCCTGCTGACCCAGCGCATCGGCGAGGCGGGAAAGCGCCTCCACACCGCCCGGTCCCGGAACGACCAGGTGGCCCTGGATTTCCGCATGTACGTGCGCAAGGAGATTGGAACCGTCATAGGCCGGCTCCTGGACCTGGAGAAGGTCCTCTGCGCCCAGGCCAAGCAGCACCGGAACACGGTGATGCCGGGCTATACCCACTTGCAGCGGGCCCAGCCCATTTCCTTCGCCCAGCACCTGTTGGCCTACGCCGCCCAGTTCTCCCGGGACGTGACCCGGCTGGAGGACTGCCGCAAGCGCCTGAACGAGTGCCCCTTGGGCTCCGGCGCCCTGGCGGGGACCACCTATCCCATCGACCGCTTCCAGACGGCCCAGGCCCTGGGCTTTGACCGCCCCTGCGGCAACTCCCTGGACGGCGTCAGCGACCGGGACTACGCCCTGGAGCTTCTGAGCGCGCTTTCTATTTTAATGATGCACCTCAGCCGCTTCGCCGAGGAGGTCATCCTCTGGTGCAGCTGGGAGTTCAAGTTCGTAGAGCTGGACGAGGCCTATTCCACCGGCTCCAGCATCATGCCCCAGAAGAAGAACCCGGACATGGCGGAGCTGGTCCGGGGCAAGACAGGCCGGGTCTACGGCGATTTGATGGGCCTCCTCACGGTGATGAAGGGCCTGCCCCTGGCCTATAACAAGGACATGCAGGAGGACAAGGAGCCGGTCTTCGACGCCCTGGACACCGTGGAGCTGTGCCTTCCGGTGTTCACAGGGATGATCGACACCATGACGGTCCTGCCGGACAACATGCGCGAGGCGGCGGGCCGGGGCTTCATCAACGCCACGGACTGCGCCGACTACCTGACCAAGAAGGGCATGCCCTTCCGGGACGCGTACACCGCCGCGGGACAGTTGGTGGCCTCCTGCGCCGTTCAGGGGAAGACCCTGGAGGAGCTGACCCTGGAGGAACTGCAAGCCGTCTCCCCCCTCTTCGGGGAAGACGTTTACGAGGCGTTAAAGCTGGAAAACTGCATGGCCCTTCGCCGGAGCTTCGGCGGCCCTGCGGCGGCGGAGACCACCCGGCAGATTGAGGAAATCGAGACATTCATCCAGGCGCGGAGCGAATAAGAGGGAGGCGGTCCCATGAGACCAAAGGTTTATATCGACGGCAAGGAGGGCACCACCGGCCTCCAGATATACGACCGCCTGGCGGTCCGGGAGGACATTGAGCTCCTCCTCATCGACGAGTCCAAGCGCAAGGACACGGCGGAGCGGAGGAAGCTCCTCAACGCCGCCGGCCTGGTGTTTCTCTGTCTGCCGGACGCCGCCGCCGTGGAGGCGGTGAGCCTGATAGAAAACGGCCAAACCCGGGTGATTGACTGCTCCACCGCCCACCGGACGGCGGAGGGCTGGGTCTACGGCTTCCCGGAGCTGTCCGGACAGCGGGAGGCCATTCGAACGGCGGCCCGGGTGGCGAACCCGGGGTGTTATGCCACAGGCTTCCTCTCGCTGGTCCGGCCCCTGGTGGAGAAGGGGGCGCTGTCCCCCAAGGCCCGGCTGGCCTGCCACGCCCTGTCGGGCTATACGGGGGCGGGAAAAAAGGCCATCGCCCAATATACCGATCCGGACCGGGACAAGGAGCTGGAAAGCCCCCGGCACTACGCGGTTACCCTGGCCCATAAGCATCTGCCGGAGATGGCGGCAATAGCGGGACTGAACCGCCCGCCCCTGTTCATGCCCATGATCTGCGATTATCCCCAGGGAATGGTAGTCACCGTCCCGCTGTGGGCGGAGGAGCTGGAGGGCCCCTGGTCCATTGAGAAGCTCCGGGCACTGTATGAGGACTATTACGGCGGCAGTCCCGTGGTGACCCTCCGTCCCGCCGGCGCGCCCTCCTGCGGCTTTATCGGCTCCAACAATCTCTCCGGGGCGGACGGGCTGCAAATTTTTGTCAACGGAAACAGCGGGCAGTTCATGCTCTCCGCCCGCCTGGACAACCTGGGCAAGGGCGCCTCCGGCGCGGCGGTGCAGAACATGAACCTGATGCTGGGCTTCGAGGAAACGGCGGGCCTGGCGCTTTGAGAAAGTACGAGGAACGGATATGCTGAATTTCATCGGCGGCGGCGTCTGCGCCGCCCAGGGCTTCCGGGCGGCGGGAGTCCACGCGGGGGTCAAAACTCACGCGGAATGGAAGAAGGATGTGGCGCTGATCGTCTCCGACGTGGACTGCGCGGCGGCGGCGGTGTTTACGAAAAATGCCGTCAAGGCCGCCCCCATCCATGTGGACCGCAAGCACCTGGCGGATGGAAGAGCCCGGGCCGTCATAGCCAACAGCGGAAACGCCAACGCCTGCGCCCCCCAGGGGGAGGAAAACGCGGAACGCATGTGTGCCGCCGCGGCCCAAGCCCTGGGCTGCAAGCCGGAGGACGTGCTGGTGAGCTCCACCGGCGTCATCGGCCAGCGGATCAACGTGGAGGCCGTCGAGGCCGCGATTCCGGCCCTCTGCGCCGCCCTGGAGCGGTCGGCGGAGGCCAGCGACGCGGCGGGCCACGCCATCATGACCACCGACACCGTGAAAAAAGAGGCGGCGGTGGAAACCACGGTAGGGGGCAAAACCGTCCGCATGGGCGGCGTGGCCAAGGGCAGCGGCATGATACACCCCAACATGGGCACCATGCTCTGCTTCCTCACCACGGACTGCGCCATTTCCCCGGAGATGATCAAAACCGCCCTGCTGGAAACGGTAAGCGTCAGCTTCAACCGCATCAGCGTAGACGGGGATACCTCCACCAACGACACCTGCTGCGTCCTGGCCAACGGCCTGGCGGGAAACGAGCCCATTACGGCCAAGGGCCCGGACTACGACGCCTTCCTGGCGGCCCTGCGGGCCCTGTGCACGGAGCTTGCCAAGAAAATGGCCTCCGACGGCGAAGGGGCCCGGCATCTCATCACCTGCACTGTCCAAGGCGCAAAATCCGAAAAAAGCGCCGAAACCATCGCCAAGTCCGTAGTGTCCTCCACCCTGACCAAGGCGGCCATCTTTGGCGCGGACGCCAACTGGGGCCGGGTCCTCTGCGCCATGGGCTACTCCGGGGAGGACTTTGACCCGGATCAAGTGAATGTCCATTTCGCCAGTGCCGCCGGGGATGTCCAGGTCTGCGCCAAGGGCCGGGGCCTGGATTTTGACGAGGATCTCGCCAAGAAGGTCCTGACGGAGCACGACGTGGAAATCAACATCTCCATGGGAGAGGGAGAAGCCTCCTGCACCTGCTGGGGCTGTGACATCACCTACGACTATATCAAAATCAACGGCGACTACAGAACATAAAGGGGGCGGACGGCATGTCTTCCCATGAGCAGCAGGCCCAGACCCTGATCGAGGCCCTGCCTTATATTCAGAAATTTACCGGCAAGACCATCGTGGTCAAATACGGCGGCAACGCCATGATCTCCGACGAGCTGCGCCGGGCGGTGATGAGCGATGTCATTCTTTTAAATCTAGTGGGCATCCGGGTGGTGGCCGTTCACGGCGGCGGACCGGAGATTTCCGCCATGCTGAAAATGATCGGCCACGAGTCCAAATTTGTGGACGGCCTGCGCTATACCGACGTCACCACCATGGACATCGTCCAGGCCGTCCTCTGCGGCAAGGTCAACAAGGACCTGGTGTCCCAGCTGGGCCGCCTGGGAGGCCGGGCCGTGGGCCTGTGCGGCATGGACGGGCAGCTCTTCCAGGCGGAGCAGATGGACGAAAAATACGGCCTGGTGGGCCGGATCACCGGCGTGAACCCCGAGCCGGTGAAAAGCGCCCTGGAGCACGGCTATATCCCCATCGTCTCCACCGTGGCTCAGGGGGTGGATTCCGACACGGCCTATAACATCAACGCGGACACCGCCGCCGCCAAGCTGGCGGAAGCCCTGGGGGCGGAGAAGCTGATTTTGCTCACCGATGTCCGGGGGCTCCTCCGGGACCCCAAGGACGAGAGCACCCTCATCCATGTGGTCCGCACCCAGGAGGTCCCGGCCCTGGTGGAGGAGGGGGTCATCTCCGGGGGCATGATCCCCAAGATGCAGTGCTGCGTGGACGCCATCCACGGCGGCGTGGAGCGGGTCCACATCCTGGACGGCCGCATCCCCCATTCCATCCTCATTGAGCTGCTCTCCGACGAGGGCATCGGCACCATGATGAAAAAGGAGGAGGCCCTATGACATCCGAGGCCATTAAGAGCTTGACCCATCAGCATATCATGAACACCTACGGCCGGTTCCCCGTGGCCCTGGACCACGGGGAGGGGGCCACCCTCTACGACCCGGAGGGCCGGGAATACATCGACTTCACCAGCGGCATCGGCGTCACGGCCCTGGGCTATGGAAACCAGCCCTGGGCAGAGGCCGTTGCGGACCAGGCGAAGAAGTTGGGCCACACGTCCAACCTGTTCTACACCGAGCCTCCGGCGAAGCTGGCGGAGATCCTCTGCCGCCGAACCGGGGAAAGCGCCGTCTTCTTCGCCAACGGCGGCGGGGAGGCCAACGAGGGCATGATCAAGCTGGCCCGGAAATACAGCTTTGACAAATACGGCCAGGGCCGCAGCGCCATCGTCACCCTGAAAAACTCCTTCCACGGCCGGACCATTACCACCTTGAAGGCCACGGGGCAGGATGTGTTCCACAACTACTTCTTCCCCTTCACCGAGGGCTTCCGCTACGCCCCCGCCAACGACTTGGAGGCGCTGCGCGCCCAGGACCAGGGGGACGTCTGCGCCGTCATGGTGGAGCTGGTCCAGGGCGAGGGCGGCGTGCTGCCCCTGGATAAGGGCTACGTAAAGGCGGTGGGAGCCCTCTGCGCGGAAAAGGACTGGCTGCTCCTGGTGGACGAGGTCCAAACCGGCGTGGGCCGGACGGGGACGCTCTTTGCCTTCCAGCAGTATGACGTTCTCCCCGACGTGGTGAGCTTTGCCAAGGGCATCGCCGGGGGCCTGCCCATGAGCGGCATCATGGCCAATGAGAAATGCAAGGACGTTCTGGGCCCCGGGATGCACGCCACCACCTTCGGCGCGAACCCCGTCTGCGCCGCCGCGGGCTTGGTGGTCCAGGAGACCCTCAGCGACGGATTCCTGAAGGAGGTCCAAGAGAAGGGCGAGTATCTCCGCAAGGGCATCGAGGCCCTGAATCTGCCCTGCTTTGGAAAAACCCGGGGCCTGGGCCTGATGATCGGCGTCGAGGTCCGGGAGGGATGGACCAACAAAGACATTGCGGGCAAGCTGATTGAAAACGGCCTTCTCATCCTCACCGCCGGGCCGGGAATGCGGCTGCTGCCGCCCCTGGTTATTACGAAGGACGAGATGGACAAGGGCCTGGACATCATGAAAAAGACCTTGGGCTGAGAGAAAGAGAGGACGCTATGGAAAAGCACTTTTTAAAGCTTCTGGACTTCACCCCGGCGGAGATGCAGCAGTTTCTGGACACGGCGGCGGATTTGAAAGCAAAGAAGAAGGCCGGAACCCCCCACAGGTATCTGGAGGGGAAGAACGTGGCCCTGATTTTTGAAAAGACCTCCACCCGGACCCGCTGCGCCTTCGAGGTGGCCGCCCAGGACCTGGGCATGGGCAGTACTTACCTGGGCCCCACCGGCTCTCAAATCGGCGTGAAGGAGTCCATTGCCGACACCGCCCGGGTGCTGGGCCGGATGTATGACGGCATCGAGTACCGGGGCTTCGGCCAGGCCATCGTGGAGGAGCTGGCGGAGTACGCCGGGGTCCCCGTGTTCAACGGCCTCACCGACGAGTTCCACCCCACCCAGATTCTGGCGGATTTCCTGACCATTCAGGAGCACTTCGGAAAGCTCCGGGGCGTGAAGCTGGTCTACCTAGGAGACGCCCGCTTCAACATGGGCAACTCCCTCATGGTGGGCTGTGCCAAAATGGGCATGCACTTTGCCGCCTGCGCCCCGAAGGCATATATGCCGGATCAGGCCCTGATCGATACCTGCCAGGCCATCGCCAAGGAGACCGGCGCGGTTTTGGAATTCATTGAGGACCCCATGAAAGCGGTTCAAAACGCCGGTGTCCTTTACACCGACGTCTGGGTCTCCATGGGCGAGCCTGTGGAGGTTTGGGAAGAGCGCATCGCCGCCCTGGGCCCCTATCAGGTGACCAAGGCCCTGATGGACGCGGCGGGCCCCCAGTGCCGCTTCATGCACTGCCTCCCCGCCTACCACGACCACAAGACCAAGGTGGGCAGGGAGATGGGCGAGCGCTTTGGCCGGGAGGCCATGGAGGTGACGGACGAGGTTTTCGAGTCGCCCCAGTCCATTGTCTTCGACGAGGCGGAGAACCGGATGCATACCATCAAGGCCGTGATGTACGAGCTGATGAAATAAATACAAGGAAAGAGGAGAGGCGGAAAACCGCCCCTCCTCTTTTTCCGTTTCAGGTATAATTTTCCCCTGGGGCTGGAAAAATGAAACCATCACTGACAGGAGGCATACACACGAGATGGTGAAAGGAATTTCCAGACGGGTGGTCGTGGTGGACTCCCCGGACCAGCGGTTTTTCGAGCAGGCGATTTTCATCGTGCGGAACGACGCCGCCGGGGAGGGGGTCACCTCCCGGGAACTGGTGGAGGAGGCCCGGAGGGTGGCCCGGAACTACGCCGGGGGGGACCACGGAAAATTCAGCCGGGCCTGGCGGGACCTGAGCCCGGCGGTCTACACCCTCATGGGCGCGGCGGCCATCGGACTTTTGTGGCTGATTGTGGCGCTGATCTAAAAGGGACCCTGGAAGTCCTCTTCGCGGAGGGGCTTCCAGGGTCCTCGCCTATGCTGCGCTACAAAGCGATTACCTTCGTTGCGATGGCCTCCTGGAAAGCCCGGTCATGCTCCACAAAGATCATCGTGGGAGCAAAGCCCCGCAGCAGCTCCTCAATTTGGAGGCGGGAGTCGATGTCAAGGAAGTTCAGCGGCTCGTCCCATACATACAGGTGGGCCTGTTCGCAGAGGCTGGCGGCGATGAGAACCTTTTTCTTCTGGCCGCCGGAGTAGTCCTCCAGAAGGCGGTCAAACTGCTCCCGGGAGAAGCCCAGCTTCCGCAAAATGGCCTTGAAGAGGCTCTCGCCGATTCCCCGCTCCAGAATGAAGTCTCCCAGAGCCCCCCGGAGAAACGACGTATCCTGGGGCACGTAGGAGATGTTCAGCCCCGGGGCCGTAGACAAAGCCCCCTCATGCCGGATGTTCTGCCCCAGCAGCAGCTTGAAAAGGCTGCTTTTCCCGCTGCCGTTCCGGCCCTCCAGGGCAATCCGCTCTCCCTGCTCCACGGCAAAGTCCAGGGGTCCGCAAACCCTCCGGTCCCCGTACCAAAGCGTCAGATCCGAGCAGGAGACCAGCCGCTTGGCGTGGTGGGCCAGGGGGGAGAGCTTCAAAGCCTCCACGGTCTCCCGGTTTTGGAGCAGCCCCCGCTTTTCCTCCAGGGCCTTCTCCTGCCGGGCCTCCAGGGATTTGGCCCGCTTCATCATCTTGGCGGATTTGTGGCCCACGAAGCCCTTGTCATAGGCCCCGGTTTTGGAGGACTCCACCCGGTCGGACCAGACGGAGGTCCGCCGGGCCGCTTTCTGAAGCCGCCGCACGTCTTTTTGGAGCCGTTCGTTTTTCGCCTCTTCAAACTGCTGAACCCGGTCAAAGTTCTCCCTCCAGGAGCTGTAGGACCCCGCCTGGACCTGGATGTCCGAGCGGTTCAGGGCCAGGATGTGGTCCACACAGCCGTCCAGGAAGCGGCGGTCGTGGGATACCAGGATAAAGCCCCGCTGCCGCCGGAGGTAGGCGGAAACCAGTTCCCGCCCGTGGGCGTCCAGGTGGTTGGTGGGCTCGTCGATGAGGGGGAAGCGCCCCTCCCGGAGGAACAGGGCCGCCAGAAGGACTTTCGTCCGCTCCCCGTTGGAGAGGGTGGAGAAGGGCCGCCATAAAGCCTCTTCCTCCACACCCAGCAGGGACAGCTCTTTTGGGAACCGCCAGCTCTCCGCCTCCGGGCAGAGATCTTCCAGCACCTCCGCCGTCAGCCTCTCCTGGTCTGGGACAGGACAGGGGAAGTAGTCGAAGGGCACGGAGGAGACCAGGCTCCCCTCGCAGGGATATTCCCCCATCAGAAGCCGCAGCAGGGTGGTCTTCCCCCGGCCGTTCCGGCCTACCAGGCCCAGCCGCCAATCGGTGTCGATTTGAAAACAGGCATTCTGAAACACGGGGTCAGGACTGCCGGGATAGGAAAAGGTCAGGCGATCCGCCTGAATCATAGACATACGCATCATCTCCTTGCTGTGAAATAAAAAAGATAAGGACCGCAGGAAAGCCTCCCGCGGCCCGTCACAGCGCAAGCCGCCCCGGAACCGGGCGGCAGGCAGTTATGACGCGAGGGCTGGAGGTGAGCTGCGCTTTCCCGCTTGACGGCACAACGCCGCCCCGGCCCCGCCTGCGCGGCGCCGGAAACCAAGTCACTTGGCATTCAGCAGGAAGTCAGTCTCACGCTTCCACCCCTTTCGATTTGTTCAGGGGGGAGTATACCACGTCCCATCCCCGCTGTCAAGGCCCTCTTTCCGGGCGGATGTTCCGCTGGGGCGGAGGGCGGAAGCCGTCCTCCGTCAAAGCGACGGCACGCCATTTGGAAACAGGCTGAAAAAAAGAGGAAATCCGGCAAAATTTCTCTTGACACGGGGAGAATTTTCAAGTATTATTTATGGGCATGCGGCGGAGAGGACATCCTCTGCGCCCCGCGACCGCGATGAACCGGGAGATTGCTCGAAAGAGGTAACTTCCGGGGAGTATGTCCGATAATCGGGCGGCTGAGAAAGGTCTGTACGCGAGCGTAGATCGCCGCGCCATGACGGAACCGGCTTGCTTTGCGCCGGGTTTTTTCATGAGCGGGAATGATACGCACGGATAAGCGGACAGAAAAATTTCTCTCGCCGTACGGAATCGACGCGAATTAAAAACCGTACGAATTAGGAGGAACCCGAACATGGCACAGAAGGAAAAGATCCGCATCCGCCTGAAGGCGTATGACCACCAGGTAATTGACCAGAGCGCGGAGAAGATTGTGGAAACCGCCAAGCGCACCGGCGCCGAGGTTTCCGGCCCCATCCCCCTGCCCACCAAGAAGGAGATCATCACCATCCTGCGCTCCGTCCACAAGCACAAGGACAGCCGGGAGCAGTTCGAGCGCCGGACCCACAAGCGGCTCATCGACATCACCAAGTCCTCCCCCAAGACCGTGGAGGCCCTGATGGCCCTGGAGCTCCCCGCCGGCGTGGAGATTGAGATTAAGCTGTAAGACCCCCATTACCCTGTTGAACCGCAGTCTGCCGCCTTGTCGAGGCAGACGGGTCAAGTTGGCCGGAACGGTTCCCAATGGCCGCGGCCGGTCAACCAATAACCTTATTTAAGGAGGAACCTACATGAAAGCGATCATCGGCAAAAAAGTGGGCATGTCCCAGATTTTTGACGAGAACGGCCATGTGATCCCCGTCACGGTCATCGAGGCGGGCCCCTGCGTGGTCGTGCAGAAGAAGACGGCTGAAAAGGACGGCTACGAGGCCGTGCAGCTGGGCTTCGAGGACATTGCGGAGCGCAAGCTCACCAAGCCCGAGCTGGGCCACCTGAACAAGGCGGGCGTAGCCCCCAAGAAGCACCTGAAGGAGTTCAACCTGGAGAACGCCGCCGAACTGAACGTGGGCGACATCGTTAAGGCCGACACCTTCGCCGCGGGAGACTTCGTGGATGTCACCGGCACCAGCAAGGGCCACGGCTTCCAGGGCGTTGTCAAGCGCCACGGCGCGGCCGTGAAGCGCAACACCCACGGCGGCGGCCCCGTTCACCGCCACCAGGGCTCCCTGGGCGCGGGCACAACCCCGGGCCGCATCATGAAGGGCCGCGACGGCGCGGGCCACATGGGCGTGGACCAGGTCACCGTGCAGAACCTCTCCGTGGTCAAGGTGGACCCCGAGCTGAACATGCTGGTGGTCTGCGGCGCGGTGCCCGGCCCAAAGGGCGGGCTGGTAACCATCAAGTCCACGGTCAAGGTCCACAAGGTCAAGCAGGCCGGCGCGGACATCAGCAAGAACCCGCAGAAGGCTTCCGGCCGCAACCCGCAGAAGGCCTCCGCCAGAAGCAAGTAAGAAAGGGGTGCTGAGTAAATGTCTACTGTGAAAGTTTTGAACATGGCCGGCGCGGAAGTCGGCACTGTGGAACTGAACGACGCGATCTTCGGCATTGAGCCCAACGAGTCCGTCGTCCACGAGGTGGTAAAGAATCACCTGGCCAACTGCCGTCAGGGCACCCAGAGCGCCCTGACCCGCGCGGAAGTTTCCGGCGGCGGCAAGAAGCCCTGGCGCCAAAAGGGCACGGGCCACGCCCGCCAGGGCAGCACCCGGGCTCCCCAGTGGACCCACGGCGGCATCGTCTTCGCGCCGAAGCCCCGGAGCTACCGCTACGTGCTGAACAAGAAGGTCCGGCGCCTGGCTCTGAAGTCCGTCCTCTCCGCCAAGGCCGCCGAGGGCTGCCTGGTGGTCATCGACTCCATCAAGCAGACGGAAATCAAAACCGCCGAGTTCCGCAAGTTCCTGAACGCTGTCAAGGTCGACGGCAAGGCCGTGGTGGTGACCCCCGCCATGGACGAGACGATCGTCAAGAGCGCCCGGAACCTTCCCGGCGTGCTGACCACCCCCGCGGCGCAGCTGAATGTCTATGACATCGTAAACGCCAAGTACCTGGTGGTGGATCAGGCCGCCCTCGCTAAAATCGAGGAGGTGTACGCGTAATGACCGCATACGATATTGTGATCCGCCCCGTCATCACCGAGCGGGCCATGGCCGGAGCCGCCGGTAAGAAGTACGTCTTCGAGGTGGCCAAGGACGCCGGCAAGGTGGAAATCAAGAAGGCCGTAGAGGAAATCTTCGGCGTAAAGGTGGCCGCCGTCAACACCCTGACGGTGCCCGGCAAGGAAAAGCGCATGGGCGCGGGCCGTCCCGGCATGACGAAAACCTGGAAAAAGGCCTACGTCCAGCTGACCCCCGATTCCAAGACCATCGAGTTCTTTGAAGGCATGGTCTGATTCTACGGAAGGAGTGTAACGACAAATGTCTATTAAAACCTTTAAGCCGACGACTCCCTCCCGGCGTCAGATGACGGTCTCCGGATTCGACGGCATTGACAAGAAGGCCAAGCCCGAGCCCAAGCTCACCGAGACCCTGAAAAAGAGCGCCGGCCGGAACAGCTACGGCCGCATCACCGTCCGCCACCGGGGCGGCGGCAACAAGCGGAAATACCGTGTCATCGACTTCAAGCGTGACAAACACGATATGTTCGCCACCGTCCTCCGCCTGGAGTACGACCCCAACCGCTCCGCCAACATCGCCCTCCTGGAGTATGAGGACGGCGAGCGCCGCTACATTCTGGCCCCCGTGGGCCTGAAGGCCGGCGACAAGGTGGAGTCCGGCCCCAGCGCCGACATCAAGGAGGGCAACGCCCTCCCCCTGGCCAACATTCCCGTGGGCACCATGATCCACAACATCGAGCTCCACCCCGGCAACGGCGCCCAGCTGGTGCGCTCCGCCGGAACCGCCGCCCAGCTCATGGCGAAAGAGGGCGGCGACGCCCAGATCCGCATGCCCTCCGGCGAGGTCCGCATTGTTCGGACCAACTGCATGGCCACCATCGGCCAGGTGGGGAACATTGACCACGCCAACATCAACATCGGCAAAGCGGGCCGCAAGCGCCACATGGGCTGGCGTCCCACCGTCCGGGGCTCCGTCATGAACCCCTGCGACCACCCCCACGGCGGCGGCGAGGGCCGCGCCCCGGTTGGCCGCTCCGGGCCCGTGACCCCCTGGGGCAAGCCGGCTCTGGGCTACAAGACCCGGAAGAAGAAGAACCCCACCAGCAAATTCATCGTCAAGCGCCGCAACGAGAAGTAAGGGAGGCAGATGAAACATGAGCAGATCCATTAAGAAAGGCCCGTACGTTGCCCCCGAGCTTCTGAAGCGGGTCGAGGAAATGAACGCGAAGAACGAGAAGAAGGTCCTCAAGACCTGGAGCCGCAGCTCTACCATCTTCCCCTCCTTCGTGGGCCACACCATCGCCGTGCACGATGGCCGGAAGCATGTGCCCGTCTACGTCCAGGAGGACATGGTCGGCCACAAGCTGGGTGAGTTCGCCCCCACCCGCACCTTCCGCGGACACCGGAAGGACTGAGTTGAAGGAGGATGCAGAACATGGAAAATAAAGTTGCGAAGGCCTATCTGCGCTACGTCCGCATTGCCCCCCGGAAGGTCCAGATTGTCTGCGACCTGATCCGCGGCAAGGACGCAGGCAGCGCCATGGCCATCCTGATGCAGACCCCCAAGGCTGCCTCCGAGCCCCTGCAGAAGCTGCTGAAGAGCGCCGTTGCCAACGCCGAAAACAATTTCGGCATGGACCCCGCCAAGCTGGTGGTGTCCGAGGTTTACGCCACGCCCGGCCCCATCCTCAAGCGGATGATGCCCCGGGCCCAGGGCCGCGCCTACCGTATCAACAAGCGCACTTCTCACGTCACCCTGGCTGTGGCGGAAAAGGCATAAGAGGGAGGAGAACCGTTTATGGGACAGAAAGTCAATCCCCACGGCCTGCGCGTGGGCGTCATTAAAGACTGGGATTCCCGCTGGTACGCCAGTGACGAGAAGGTCGGCGACCTGATTGTGGAGGACCAGAAGATCCGCAAATACCTCAAAAAGACCCTGTACGGCGCCGGCGTGCCCAAGATTGAGATTGAGCGCAGCGGCGACGTGGTGACGGTCTTCCTGCACTGCGCCCGCCCCGGCATGGTCATCGGCAAGGGCGGCGAGCAGATCGAGCAGTACCGCCTGGCTGTGGAGAAGCTGGTGGGCAAGAAGGTCCGCCTGAACATCGTCGAGGTCCGCAACCCCGACATGAACGCCCAGCTGGTGGCGGAGAACATCGCCCAGCAGCTGGAAAAGCGCATCTCCCACCGCCGCGCCATGAAGAACGCCATGGCCCGGGCCATGCGGGCCGGCGCCAAGGGCATCAAGACCTGCTGCTCCGGCCGCCTGGGCGGCCGCGAAATCGCGGGCGTTGAGCACTATCACGAGGGGACCATCCCCCTGCAGACCATCCGCGCCGACATTGAGTACGGCTTCGCGGAGGCCGCCACCACCTTTGGCCGCATCGGCGTGAAGGTGTGGATCTACAAGGGCGAGGTGCTGAGCCAGACCCTGCGCACCACTCCCCGCACCATGGACACCTCCAAGCCCTATCAGGAGCGCCGGGAGCGTCGTCCCCGCCGCGACGGCGACCGTCGGGGCGGCTTCAATCGGGACCGTCAGGGCGGCGGCGGCTTTAACCGCGGCGGCGGACGGCCCGGCCAGGGCGGCGGCTTCAACCGCGCCGGCGGCGGCCCCCGTCCCCAGGGCGGCTTCAACCGCGCCCCCGCCCGTCCCGCTCCCGCAGCGCCCGCCGCTCCCGCGGCCCCCAAGGAAGGAGGAAGCAACTAATGCTGATGCCGAAGAGAGTCAAATACCGCCGTGTGCACCGCGGCCGTATGACCGGCAAGGCCACCCGTGGCAACACCCTGGCGTACGGCGAGTATGGCCTGGTGGCCACCGAGCCCGCCTGGATCACCAGCAACCAGATTGAGGCGGCCCGTATCGCCATGACCCGTTACACCAAGCGCGGCGGCCAGGTCTGGATCAAGATTTTCCCTGACAAGCCCGTGACCAAGAAGCCCGCCGAGACCCGCATGGGTTCCGGTAAGGGTTCCCCCGAGTTCTGGGTTGCCGTTGTGAAGCCCGGCCGCGTCATGTTCGAGATCGCCGGCGTGTCGGAAGAAGTTGCCCGCGAGGCCCTGCGTCTGGCCAGCCACAAGCTGCCCATCAAGACCAAGGTCATCGCCCGCGCCGAGGAAGCAGGTGAGTAAGATGAAGGCAAGTGAAATTCGTGAGATTCGCAAAATGACCCCGGAGCAGCTGAACGAGAAGCTGACGGGGCTGAAGAAGGACCTGTTTTTCCTTCGTATGCAGCACGCCACCAACCAGCTGGACAATCCCGTGAAAATCCGGGAGACCAAGCATGACATTGCCCGAGTCAAGACCGTGCTCCGGGAGCTCTCCGCTTCCGGCAAGCAGTGAGAAGGAGGTAAGGAAACATGGACGAGAAGAGAACTTCCTCCCGTAAGACCCGGGTTGGCAAGGTGGTCTCCGACAAGATGGACAAGACCGTCGTGGTCGCCATCGAGGACCGGGTGGCCCACCCCCTGTATAAGAAGATCGTCGGCCGCACCTACAAGCTGAAAGCTCACGACGAGCAGAACAGCTGCGGAATCGGCGACAAGGTAAAGGTGATGGAAACCCGCCCCCTGTCCAAGGACAAGCGCTGGCGCGTGGTTGAGATCATCGAGAAAGCGAAGTAAGGAGGCGTCGAGTTATGATTCAGCAGGAAACCTTCCTGAAGGTCGCCGACAACACCGGCGCCAAGGAAATCAAGTGCATCCGCGTCCTGGGCGGTTCCAAGCGCAAATACGGGAACATCGGGGATGTGATCGTGGCCTCCGTCCGCAAGTCCGCCCCCGGCGGCACCGTGAAAAAGGGCGAAGTGGTCAAGGCCGTCATCGTCCGCTCCGCCAAGGGCATCCGCCGGAACGACGGAACCTATGTCCGGTTTGACGACAACGCCGCCGTCCTCATTAAGGACGACAAGAACCCCCGCGGCACCCGCATCTTTGGGCCCGTGGCCCGCGAGCTGCGGGACAAGGACTACATGAAAATCCTGTCCCTGGCTCCCGAAGTGATTTGAGGAGGGCAAAGACATGTCTATGAATATCAAAAAGGGCGATACAGTCGTCCGGCTCTCCGGCGACGGCGGTAAGGACAAGGACCTGAGCACCCACCAGGGCAAGGTCATTGCCACCCTGCCGAAGGAGAACAAAGTCGTGGTGGAGGGCATGAACCTGGTCACCTGCCACATCAAGCCCCGCCGTCAGGGCGAGGAGGGCGGCATCGTCAAGCGGGAAGCCGCTATATACGCCTGCAAGGTCCAGGTGGTCTGCCCCAAGTGCGGCAAGCCCACCCGGGTGGGCCACAAGGTAGAGAAGAAAACCGTGGCCGGCAAAGAGAAAAACGTCAGCGTCCGCATCTGCAAGAAGTGCGGCGCCGAGCTGTAAGGGAGGAGGAGTGAAACATGGCTGATAAGAAAGTGCCCAACCTCAAGGCGAAGTACGCCTCCGAGGTCGCTCCCGCCCTGATGAAGCAGTTTGGCTATAAGAGCGTTATGCAGATTCCCAAAATCGACAAGGTGGTCGTAAATGTGGGCTGCGGCGAGGCCAAGGAAAACGTCAAGATTCTGGACAACGTGGTCCGGGACCTGGCCCAGATCACCGGCCAGAAGCCCATCATCACCCGTTCCCGGAAGAACATCGCCAACTTCAAGCTCCGTGAAAATATGCCCATCGGCGCGAAGGTCACCCTCCGCGGCGAGAAGATGTGGGAGTTCCTGGACCGCCTCTTTAACGTGGCCCTGCCCCGCGTCCGTGACTTCCAGGGCATCAGCCCCAACGCCTTTGACGGCCGGGGCAACTACGCCCTGGGCATCCGGGAGCAGCTGATCTTCCCCGAGATCGAGTATGATAAAATCGACAAGATCCGGGGCATGGACGTGGTCATCTGCACCACCGCGCACACCGACGAAGAGGCCCGCGCCCTGCTCACCCAGGTCGGCGCGCCCTTCGCCCGCTAAGGAGGGAGAGAAGAATGGCTAAGAAATCCATGATTCTGAAGCAGCAGCGCCCCGCCAAGTACTCCAGCCGGAAGTACAACCGCTGCAAGCTCTGCGGCCGTCCCCACGCGTATCTCCGGGACTACGGCGTGTGCCGTATCTGCTTTAGGGAGCTGGCCTATAAGGGCGAGATTCCCGGCGTCCGCAAGGCTTCTTTCTAAGAACCCCGGACTTGTTTTGTGAACAGGGGCCTTAGATATGGGGCCTTTGGGATAACGGATAGCGAAAGGTCATGGCCAATCGGGATGGAACCCAATTGGTCATGATACCTCGCTACCGCAGCGGTTTTAAAACCGCAACTCTAAAATAGGAGGAACTACACCATGCATATCACCGATCCGGTTGCGGATATGCTCACCCGCATCCGCAACGCCGTCAGCGCGAAACACGACACCGTGGATGTCCCCGCTTCCAACATGAAAAAGAGCATCGCTCAGATTCTGCTGGACGAGGGCTATATCAAAAATTTCCAGATCGTGGACGACGGCACCCAGGGAAAGATTCACATCACCCTGAAGTACAACGCGGGCAAGGAAAAGGTCATCACCGGCCTGCGCCGCGTCTCCAAGCCGGGCCTTCGGGTCTACGTGGGCGCCGACGAGCTGCCTCGCGTGCTCCGCGGCCTGGGCATCGCTATCATCTCCACGTCCAAGGGCGTCATGACCGACAAGAAGGCCCGCGAGCTCCATGTCGGCGGCGAAGTCCTGGCGTTCGTCTGGTAAGGAGGGTATTGAACAATGTCTAGAATCGGCAGAATGCCCATTACCGTCCCCGCCGGCGTGACCGTGAACATCGCCGAGGGTAATGTGGTCACTGTGAAGGGACCCAAGGGCCAGCTGACCCGCGCGCTGCGCCCGGAGATGATCATTGAACAGGAAGGCACCACGATCACCGTGAAGCGTCCTTCCGAGGATAAGCTGCACCGCAGCCTCCACGGCCTGACCCGCACGCTCCTGCACAACATGGTGGTCGGCGTGACCGACGGCTATGCCAAGGAGCTGGATGTCAACGGCGTGGGCTACCGTGTGGCCAAGGAGGGAAGCAACCTGGTCATGAACCTGGGCTATTCCCATCAGGTGATCGTTTCGGAGGTGGAGGGCATCACCATCGAGGTTCCCTCCCCCAATAAAATCATCATTCGCGGCTGCGACAAGGAGGCCGTGGGCCAGTTTGCCGCCGAGGTCCGCGAGAAGCGCCCGCCCGAGCCGTATAAGGGCAAGGGAATCAAGTATACCAATGAAACCATCCGCCGCAAGGTCGGTAAGACCGGCGCCAAGAAGTAAGGAGGTGTGCCGAAATGATTAAAAGACCCAATACCAACGCCCAGCGCATGAAGCGCCACAAGAGGGTGCGCGCCAAGATCTCCGGCACTCCCGAGATGCCGCGCCTGAACGTGTTCCGCAGTGAGGCCAACATCTACGCCCAAATCATCGACGATGTCGCCGGCGTGACCCTGGTCTCCGCTTCCTCCCTGGATAAGGCCGTCGAAGGCTACGGCGGGAATGTCGCCGCAGCGGAGGCCGTGGGCAAGCTCGTGGCCGAGCGTGCCAAGGCCAAGGGTATCGAGACCGTGGTGTTTGACCGCGGCGGCTACCTGTATCACGGCCGTGTGAAGGCCCTGGCCGAGGGTGCCCGCGAGGGCGGCCTGCAGTTCTAAGGAGGGAGGAACGTTCAATGCCTAGATTTGAAAGAGAGCAGAGCGAGTATATCGAAAAAGTCGTGTACCTGAACCGCGTTTCCAAGACCGTGAAGGGCGGCCGGGTCATGAAGTTCTCCGCCCTGGTGGTCGTGGGCGACGGCAAGGGCAAGGTCGGCTATGGCCTGGGCAAGGCCGCCGAAGTTCCCGAGGCCATCCGCAAGGGCATCGAGGCCGCCAAGAAAAATATGATTACCGTGACTCTGGCGGGCACCACTCTGCCCCATGAGACCATCGGGGAAGCCGGCGCGGGCCGGGTGCTGATGAAGCCCGCCGCCCCCGGTACCGGCGTTATCGCCGGCGGCGCGGTCCGCGCCGTCGTGGAGGCCGCGGGCATCAAGGACATCCGTGCCAAGAGCCTCCGGTCCAACAACCCCAACAACGTTGTCGCCGCCGCCTTCCAGGGACTCAAGAGCATGCGCGGTCCCGAGGAGGTTGCCCGCATCCGCGGGAAGAGCGTCGAAGACATCGTGGGTTAAGGAGGCAACAAACGTGGCAAACTTAAGGATTGAGCTCGTCAAGAGCCTGAACGGCCGCCTGGAAAAGCAGGTTGCCACCGCGCATTCCCTGGGTCTGCGCAAAATCGGTGACGTCACCGTGCAGCCCGACAACGATCCCACCCGCGGAAAAGTGGCGAAGATCGGCTATCTGCTGCAAGTTACCGAAGAGAAGTAAGGAGGCGCCAAACATGAAATTAAGCGAACTGTCTCCCGCCGAAGGTTCCGTCCGGCAGGCATACCGCAAGGGCCGGGGCGCCGGCAGCGGCAACGGAAAGACCGGCGGCCGGGGCCACAAGGGTCAGAAGGCCCGCTCCGGCGGCAAGGTCCGCGTGGGCTTTGAAGGCGGCCAGATGCCTCTGGCCCGCCGGGTCCCCAAGCGCGGCTTCAACAACATCTTCGCCAAACCCCTGGAGGTTGTGAACCTCAGCGCCCTGAACGCGTTCAGCGACGGGGACACCGTCACTGCCGAGGCGCTGCTGGAAAAGGGCGTCCTCAGCAAGTGCGAGTACGGCTTCAAGGTCCTGGGCAACGGGAAGCTCACCAAAAAGGTCACTGTCAAGGCCAACGCTTTTTCCGCGTCTGCCAAGGAGGCCATCGAGGCAGCCGGCGGAAAGGCGGAGGTGAAGTAACGTGATCCAAACCGTTCGCAAAGCCTGGGCCATCCCCGAGCTGAAAAAGAAGATCGTCTTCACGTTGCTGATTCTGCTGATCTTCCGCATCGGCAACGCCATCACCGTCCCCTATATCGACGTGGCCCAGCTGGAAGCCCAGCTCAGGGGCATGGGCGCCACGATTCTGGGACTGTACAACGTGATGAGCGGCGGCGCTTTCGCCACCGCCACGGTCTTTGCCCTGAGCATTCAGCCCTATATCAACAGCTCCATCATCATTCAGCTGCTCACCGTGGCCATCCCCTACCTTGAAAATCTGGCCAAGGACGGCGGCGAAGAGGGCCGGAAGAAAATCCAGTCCATCACCCGCTACACCACCGTGGCCATCGCCATTCTCCAGGCCGTGGGCTATTACTTCATGATGGACCGCTACGGCATCCTGGCCCCCGGGGCCGAGGGCATCTGGCCCGCTTTGGTCATCATCGTGTCCTTCATCGCCGGTTCCTCCTTTGTCATGTGGATGGGCGAGCAGGTCACCGAGTTCGGTGTGGGCAACGGCATTTCCATCATCCTCTTCGCGGGCATCGTCTCCCGGGTCCCCAGCATGATTTCCAGCATGGCCCAGGGCGTGAGCCGGTGGTCCGCCATCAACAGCGGCGCCATGACCGCAGCGAGCCTGACCGAGGCCGGCTACACCGCCGACCAGGCCCAGCAGCTCCTGGACAGCGCCATGCCTCCCTGGGGCGTGATCCTGCTTTTAGTGGGCGGCCTGGCCCTCATCGCCTTCATCGTGTTCATCAACGACGCCGAGCGCCGCATCCCCGTGCAGTACGCCAAGCGTCAGGTGGGCCGGAAAATGTACGGCGGCCAGAGCAGCAACCTGCCCATGAAGGTGAGCATGGCCGGCGTCCTGCCCGTCATCTTCGCCCAGAGCATCGCCTCTTTGCCCATCACCATCTGGAGCTTCGTGGGCATCCCCGCCGAGGGTACCGTGTCCCGGAGCATCTATGACGCCATCGACACGAAGTCGGTGATGTATATGGTGGTCTATTTCATCTTGATTATCGGCTTTGCCTATTTCTACTCCAGCATCCAGTTCAACCCCGTGGAAATTGCCAACAACATGAAAAAGCAGGGCGGCTTTATCCCCGGTTTCCGTCCCGGCAAGCCCACGGTGGACTTCATCCGCAAGGTGCTGAATAAGATTACCCTGTTCGGCGCCATCTACCTGGGCATCGTGGCCATCTGCCCCCTGATCATCGGCCGCATCCTGGGCAACAACTCCGTGGCCATCGGCGGCACCTCCGTCATCATCGTGGTGGGCGTGGCGCTGGAGACGGTCAAGGCTCTGGAATCCCAGATGCTGATGCGTCAGTACAAGGGCTTCCTGGAGTAATCGAGAGACAATATTGGATGCCGGCGCCGGGCGGGGCCGTGGAGCTCCGCCCGCGCCCGGAATACAGGAGGGGTTAACCATGAAATTGATCCTGTTGGGCGCCCCGGGCGCCGGAAAGGGAACACAGGCCGACATCCTGTGTGAAAAGCTGAACATTCCCACCATCTCCACCGGCAACATCCTCCGCGCCGCCGTGAAGAACGGCACCCCCACGGGCTTGAAGGCCAAGGCTTTTATGGACGCGGGGCAGCTGGTGCCCGATGAGGTAATCATCGGCATCATCTCCGAGCGGCTGGAGGAGCCGGACTGCGCCGGGGGCTACATCCTGGACGGGGTGCCCCGTACCATCGCCCAGGCCGAGGCCCTGGAGAAAGCCGGAATCGTCTTCGACGCCGTGGTCTCCCTGGAGGTCAGCGACGAGACGATTATGGAGCGCATGAGCGGCCGCCGGGTCTGCCCGGACTGCGGCGCCAGCTACCACGTCGCGGCGGTGCCCCCCAAGGCGGAGGGCGTGTGCGACAAGTGCGGCGGGAAATTGATTCAGCGCAAGGATGATGCCCCCGAGACGGTGAAGTCCCGCCTCGAGGTCTATCATAAGGAGACGGAGCCCCTCAAGGCGTTTTACGCGGAGCGGGGCCTGCTGAAGACGGTGGAGAACCAGCCGACTGTGGAAACCAATACCCAGGCGATCCTCCGCGTTTTGGGGAGATGACGGGATGATCACCCTGAAATCCTCCCACGAGATCGACTTGATGCGCCGGAGTGGAAAAATTACCGCGGCTGCCCGTGCCTTGGCAGGGGAAATGGTAAAGCCCGGCGTGACAACCCAGGAGATCAACGACGCGGTGGAGCGGTTTATCCGCCAGCAGGGGGCGGTCCCGTCCTTTCTCCATTACAACGGCTACCCAGCCAGCGCCTGCATCAGCGTCAACGACGAAATCATCCACGGCATCCCCGGAAAACGGGTCCTGCAGGAAGGCGATATCGTCAGCGTGGACGTGGGCGCGTACATCGGGGGCTTTCATGGAGACTGCGCGGCGACATTCCCCTGCGGAAGGATTTCCCCGGAGGCCCAGCGCCTGATCGACGTGACCAGGCAGAGCTTCTTCGAGGGCATCCGCTTCGCCCGGGAGGGACAGCGCCTTCAGGACGTCTCCGCGGCGGTTCAGGCCTATGTGGAGCAAAACGGCTTTTCCGTGGTCCGGGAATACGTGGGCCACGGCGTGGGAGCCAAGATGCACGAATCGCCGGAGATCCCAAATTACGGCCGCCCAGGCCACGGCCCCCGGCTTCTCCGGGGAATGACCCTGGCCATCGAGCCCATGGTCAACGCCGGTTCCGCCGCCATCACTCAATTGAGCGACGGCTGGACGGTGAAGACCGCCGACGGAAAGTGGGCGGCCCACTATGAAAACACGATCCTGATTACCGATGGCGCGCCGGAAATTTTGACGGCCCCCGCTATTTGACAACAGGTGAGAGAGAACGCATGGAGATTGCGAAATCAAACATCGTCCGCTCCAACGCGGGGCGGGACAAGGGTAAGCTCTTTGTCGTCCTGGCGGTGGAGGGAGAGTACCTCCTGCTGGCGGACGGAAAATCGAGAAAGGTGGAATCCCCGAAGCGGAAGAAGCGCAGGCATGTGCTCTTCGTCTCGGCGGAGGAGACCCGCCTCGCCGAAAAGATCAAGAGCGAGGAGAAGATCACCAACAGTGAGCTTCGCAGGACGCTCGCGGCCTGCCGCGAGGCGATCCAGCCGGACCAGGAGGGATAACGTTTGGCAAAATCCGACATGATTGAAGTGGAAGGTGTTGTGGTGGAGGCCCTGCCCAACACGACGTTCCAGGTTGACATTGGAAATGGTCACATGATTCTGGCGCATATTTCCGGGAAACTGAGGATGAATTTCATCAGGATTCTGCCCGGCGACAAGGTCACGGTGGAGATGTCCCCGTACGATCTGACCCGGGGCCGGATCACCTGGCGCAGCAAATGACATCAAACGACGTAAACCGCTGAAAGGAATGGTTGCAGACTATGAAAGTAAGACCGTCCGTGAAGCCCATGTGCGAAAAGTGCAAGGTTATCCGCCGCAAAGGCCGTGTTATGGTCATTTGCGAGAACCCGAAGCACAAGCAGAGACAGGGCTGAGAATTGAAATTGGAGGTGCTTTAAAAGTATGGCACGTATTGCCGGTATTGACCTGCCGAAGGATAAACGTATCGAAATCGGCCTCACCTATATCTACGGCATTGGACGCAAGAGCGCCAAGGACATCCTGGCGAAGTCCGGCGTGAACCCCGACACCCGGGTGAAGGACCTGACCGACGCCGACGAGCAAAAGCTCCGTGACGCCATTGACGACTACACCGTCGAGGGCGACCTCCGGCGGCAGACCGCCCTGGACATCAAGCGGCTCAGCGAAATCGGCTGCTACCGGGGCCTCAGGCACCGCAAGGGCCTGCCCGTTCGGGGCCAGCGCAGCAAAACCAACGCCCGTACCCGGAAGGGACCCAAGAAGACCATCGCCAACAAGAAGAAGTAAGGAGGGAGAAAGAGTATGGCAGCACAGAAATCCGGCGGTAAGAAAGTCATCCGCCGCCGCCGTGAGCGGAAGAACATTGAGCGTGGCCAGGTCCATATCCGTTCTTCCTTCAACAATACCATGGTAACCGTCACCGACGCCCAGGGCAACGCCATTTCCTGGGCCTCCTCCGGCGGCCTCGGCTTCCGGGGCAGCAAGAAGTCCACCCCCTTCGCGGCCCAGACCGCGGCGGAGACCGCCGCCCGCGCCGCCATGGAGCATGGGCTCAAGACCGTGGAAGTGTTCGTCAAGGGACCCGGCCAGGGCCGTGAGGCCGCCATCCGGGCGCTGCAGGCCGTGGGCCTGGAAGTGACGATGATCAAGGACGTCACCCCCATCCCCCACAACGGCTGCCGCCCCCCGAAGCGCCGCCGCGTCTGATCGAAAGAGGAGGTAAGAAGCAATATGGCAAGGAATATGCAGCCCATCGCCAAGCGCTGCAAGGCTTTGGGCATCTCTCCCGCCGTCATGGGGTACGCCAAAAAGGAGACCAACCGGAATCCCGGCGGCCAGATGCGGAAGAAGAAAAGCGAATATGGCATTCAGCTGAACGAAAAGCAGAAGGTCAAGTTCATCTACGGCATCCTGGAAAAGCAGTTCCACAGCTACTATGAGGCCGCCGCCGCCGCCCCCGGCAAGACCGGCGACAACCTGCTTATCAATGTGGAGCGCCGCCTGGACAACGTGGTGTACCGCATGGGCTTCGCCATGACCCGCCGTCAGGCCCGTCAGCTGGTGAACCATGGGCATTTCACCGTCAACGGCAAAAAGGTCGACATCCCCTCCTACCAGGTGAAGGGCGGCGACGTGGTGGAAGTGGCGGAAAGCAGCCGCTCCTCCGAGGTCTTCAAGCGCCTCACCGGCCAGGACGCCCCCATCTTCCTCCTGCCCGCGTGGCTGGAGCGGGAGAAGAACGGCCTGAAGGGCACCGTGACCCGCCTCCCCGCTCGTGAGGATATCGACATCCCCGTGGAGGAGCACCTGATCGTCGAGCTCTACTCCAAGTAAGCGGAGGATACCCTCGATAATGAGCCGAACCAGAGGCGGCGTCTTGCGCCGCCCGTTGAGAAGATGAAGGAGGGTACTGCGTGATCGAAATCGAAAAGCCCCAGATTGAATGCAGCGAAGCGCCTGGTGATGTAACCTATGGCAAATACGTGGTGGAACCCCTGGAGCGGGGATACGGTACGACGCTGGGCAACGCCCTGCGGCGGATCATGCTCTCCTCGCTGCCCGGCACCGCGCCGACTACCATCAAAATCGCCGGTGTTCAGCACGAGTTTTCCACCATTCCCGGCGTGAAGGAAGACGTGACGGAGATCGTCTTGAATATCAAGAGCCTCCTGACCAAGCTCCACAGCGACTCGGTGAAGACGGTCTATATCGAGGCGGTGGGCCCCTGCGTGGTGACCGCCGGTGACATCAAGGCCGACGGCGAGGTGGAGGTTCTGAACCCGGACCTGCACATCGCCACACTGGACAACGGGGCGTCTCTGAACATGGAGATTACCCTGTCCCATGGCCGGGGCTATGTCCCCGCCGACCGCAACAAGCCCCAGCAGAATGTGATCGGGACCATTGGGGTAGATTCCATCTACACGCCGGTGTACAAGGTGAATTATACCGTGGAGCCCACCCGCGTGGGCGCTTCCAGCGACTTTGACAAGCTGACGCTGGAGGTCTGGACGGACGGCACCATCTCCGCCCGGGACGCCGTCTCTCTGGGAGCAAAGATCCTCTGCGACCATTTCACGCTGTTCACCGACCTGAGTGAGAACGTCGGCAGCCGCCCCACCGTGGTGGAGAAGGCGGAAGCCCAGCGGGACAAGGTGCTGGAGATGACCATCGAGGAGCTGGACCTCAGCGTCCGGAGCTTCAACTGCCTGAAGCGGGCCAACATCAACACGGTGGAGGACTTGATTTCCAAGACCGAGGACGAGATGATGAAGGTCCGCAACCTGGGACGCAAGTCCCTGGAGGAGGTCATCAACAAGCTGGCCATGATGGGCCTGCACCTGGCCGACGAGGAGAATAATTGACCGTCCCCGCCGGAGAGCGAAGGAGAAACCATAACAAGTAAGGAGGAAACCGAAATGCCTCGTAAGCTCGGCAAGACCTCTGACCAGCGCAGAGCCATGCTGCGTCAGCAGGTCACGGATTTCCTGGATCACGGGAAGATGGAGACCACCGTCACCCGGGCCAAGGAGATCAAGCCCCTGGCTGAGAAAATGATTACCCTGGGCAAGAAGAGCGACCTGGCCGCCTACCGGCAGGCCATGAGCTTCATCACCCGGGAGGATGTCTGCAAGAAGCTGTTCAAGGAAATCGCGCCCACCTACGCGGAGCGCAACGGCGGCTATACCCGCATCATCCGCACCGGCATCCGCCGTGGCGACGCCGCAGAGACCGCGGTGATTGAGCTGGTGTAAGAGCACGTATAAGAGCGCTTTGTCATGAGAACCTAGGCTCATGACAAAGCGCTCTTTCTTTTCGTGATTTTTCCAATAAAATTCCCCGGAGAGCTGCGCATACTAACCCCGGATAAATAAGGGGGAACTGCGCGATGGTGAAGAAGATTGTCCCAATTTTCATACTGGCCCTTCTGACCGCCCTGTGCCTGCCGGGCGGCGAGGCAATGCCCGCGGACGGAGGGGCCGAGATTCCGGCGGGGGAGAAGTACGTGGCCCTGACCTTTGACGACGGCCCCCGGCGGGGCACCACGGAGCGTCTGCTGGACGGTTTGAAGGAACGGGGGGCCAAGGCCACCTTTTTCCTCATCGGCCAGCAGATTGAAGACAACGCCGCGCTGGTGGCCCGCATGGCGGAGGAGGGGCACCAGATAGGAAACCACACCTGGAGCCACCAGCGGCTGGACGGCATCCTCCCGGATGAGGCGGCCCAGGAGGTGGCCCGGACGGAAGCGGCGCTGGAGGCGCTGCTGGGGGGCGGGGAATACTGGCTGCGGCCCCCCTACGGCCAAGTGGCGGAGGGGGTGGAGCTTGGCGTGCCCATGGTGAAGTGGTGCGTGGACCCCCGGGACTGGGAGAGCCGGGACGCGGAAAAAGTAACCCGGGCGATTTTGGACTGCGTAGAGCCCAACAGCATCATTCTGCTCCACGATATCTATTCCACGTCGGTGGACGCGGCCCTGCGGGTGGTGGATCGGCTTCAAGAGGAGGGCTATTGGTTCGTGACAGTGGAGGAGCTGCTGTGGCTGAACGGCGTGACCCCGGAGGCGGGGCGGATGTACCGGACGGGGAAGGGGTAAATTTCCCCGTCCCGGCGGAAAATTTTGTTGACAAGAGGGAGAGGGTATGCTATGATGTTATGCGTGTTCAAGAGACGGCGCCTTCTTGTGGAGAGATGTCCGAGTGGTTGAAGGAACCGGTCTTGAAAACCGGCGGCGCGCAAGTGCCCGTGGGTTCGAATCCCACTCTCTCCGCCAACTTTTCAAAAGTGAATCCGGATCTGCGGAAGTACCCAAGTGGCCGAAGGGGCTCCCCTGCTAAGGGAGTAGGCTGGATAAAACCGGCGCGAGGGTTCAAATCCCTCCTTCCGCGCCAAGCAATGAAACCCTTGTTGTCAGGTCAAAGCCTGTCATGCCAAGGGTTTCATTGCAGTTTTGCATTGTCCGTTCATGCGTAAATATTATCATTTTTCAAATACAAAACACAGTTCAGGTATAGTTAAAAACCCGCCTCCATTTTCTTGGCGGCTGCCGAAATAACATCCTCACAAACGTGCGTGTAAATCCATAGCGGTGGAGAGCTGGATATCCCCTCCGGCACCTGAGAATATGAAAAACGGCCCATGGAGCTGGTTCCATGGGCCGTTTTATTGAAAAAAGGATACGAAATGTCCACTTTCCCCTTGACAGAGAAAAATGGACGTGGTAAAATAAAGCACTTATCGACAGCGGGTGGAAAATCCCCCGCTTCATACCTTAATCGGAGTATAGCACATTTCCCAGAAGAATGCAAGAGCGGGGCGAAAGGTTTTTAACAACGGAGCCCGGCGTGTCCCTATCCCCGCCGCCGGTGGCGGCAGAAAGGTGAATGTGAAGATGGCCAAAGACAAGTATTACGGAAAGACCCTTCGCAAAAACTTCGCCCGGTATGAGGAAGTCGTCTCCATGCCGAACCTCCTGGAGATTCAGAAGACCTCCTATCAGGAGTTCCTGGATACCGGCCTCCGGGAGGTCTTCGCCGACGTGGGCGCGATCAGCGACTACCAGGGCAACCTGGAGCTGACCTTCATCGACTACAAGATGGATGAAAAGCCCAAGTACGATGTGGAGGAGTGCAAAGCCCGGGACGCCAACTATGCCGCCCCCCTCAAGGTCAAGGTCCGCCTGCGGAACAAGGAGACCGAGGAGATCAAAGAACAGGAGATTTTCATGGGGGACTTCCCCCTGATGACCCAGTCCGGCACGTTCATCGTCAACGGCGCGGAGCGGGTCGTGGTCTCCCAGATTGTCCGGTCCCCCGGCGTGTACTACGGACACGAGGTGGACATCAAGACCGACCTGCCCATCCTCACCTCCCAGGTCATCCCCCAGCGGGGCGCCTGGCTGGAGTATGAGACCGACGCCAACGAGCTCTTCTGGGTCCGCATCGACAAGAACCGGAAGATCCCCGTCACCTGCCTCATCCGGGCCCTGGGCCATGAGGCGGGCTATGAGAACCTGAAAACCGACCAGGGCATTTTGGACCGCTTCGGAGACGATCCCCGCATCGTGGCCACCTTAGAGAAGGACCCCTGCAAGAGCTACGAGGACGCCATGCTGGACATCTACCGCCGCCTGCGTCCCGGAGAGCCCCCCACGGTGGAGGCCAGCGAGACCTTGGTCACGGGGCTGTTCTTTGACCCCCGGCGCTACGACCTTTCTGTGGTGGGCCGGTATAAGTTCAACAAGAAGCTTTCGCTGTGGCAGCGGGTCACCGGGCGGAAGCTGGTTTACCCCGTGGCGGACCCCGCCACCGGCGAGATTCTCTTTGACGAGGGCTGCCTCCTGTCCAAGGAGGACGCCCGCCTGCTGGACGCCGCGGGCGTCTGCGACGTGACGATCGACGTGGACGGCACGCCCCTCCGGGTAATCTCCAACGGCATGTGCGACATGAGCCGCTACGTGGATTTCGACCCCTGGGAGACGTGCAAGATCAAAGAGCGGGTCCGCTTCGGCGTCCTCCAGGATCTGCTGAGCCAGTACAGCGGGGAGGAGCTCATTGACCAGATCATTCTCCACAAGGATCAGCTGGTACCCAAGCACATCATTGTGGACGACATCCTGACCTCCATCAACTATATGAACGGCCTGGCCCGGGGCGTCTCCGTCAAGGACGACATCGACCACCTGGGCAACCGCCGCCTGCGCTGCGTGGGCGAGCTGCTTCAAAACCAGTTCCGCATCGGCTTCAGCCGGATGGAGCGGGTCATTCGGGAGCGCATGACCATCCAGGACATGGATATCGTCACGCCCCAGAGCCTTATCAACATCCGCCCTGTCACGGCGGCCATCAAGGAGTTCTTCGGCTCCAGCCCCTTAAGCCAGTTCATGGACCAGACGAACCCCCTGGCGGAGCTGACCCACAAGCGCCGCCTCTCCGCCCTGGGCCCCGGCGGCCTCTCCCGTGAGCGGGCCAACATGGAGGTCCGGGACGTGCACTACAGCCACTATGGCCGCATGTGCCCCATCGAGACGCCCGAAGGTCCCAACATCGGCCTGATCTCGTATCTGGCCACCTACGCCCGCATCAACGAGTACGGCTTCATAGAGGCCCCCTACCGGGCGGTGGATAAGGAGAGCGGCAAAGTCTCCGAGGAAATCACCTATATGACCGCCGACGAGGAGGACAACTTCATCGTCGGCCAGGCCGCGGAGCCGGTGGATGAAAACGGCTGCCTGGTCAACGCCCGTATCACCGGGCGGCACCGGGACGAGATCGTGGACGTGGACCGGGAGATGGTGGACTACATTGACGTCAGCCCCCGGATGATGGTCTCCATCGCCACCGCCATGATTCCCTTCCTCCCCAACGACGACGCCAACCGGGCCCTGATGGGCGCCAACATGCAGCGTCAGGCGGTGCCCCTGCTGCGGCCCCATGCCCCCATCGTGGGCACTGGCATGGAGCACAAAATCTGCATTGACTCCGAAATCGTGGTCCTGGCGGAGGGCGACGGCGTGGTCACGGACCTGGACGCCCGCCATGTCACCGTGCAGTACGACAGCACCGAGAGCAACCCCGCCCCCATCCGGGGAGAGAAGAAAACCTATAAGCTCATTAAGTTCCTCCGTTCCAACCACACGACCTGCATCAACCAGCGCCCCATTGTGGAGGTTGGCGAGCGGGTCCATGGCCGGGGGATTGGCCCCGACGGCCAGATGATGGACCCCACCGTCCTGGCGGACGGCCCCGCCACC
The DNA here is from genome assembly GCA_910574635.1 of Oscillospiraceae bacterium. GTDB lineage: Bacteria > Bacillota > Clostridia > Oscillospirales > Oscillospiraceae > Oscillibacter. Next base: position 97,771 of record CAJTCG010000005.1, read on the forward strand.
GAGCAGGGCGAGATCGCCCTGGGCCAGAACATCCTGGTGGGCTTCATGACCTGGGAGGGCTACAACTACGAGGACGCCGTCCTGCTGAACGAGCGCCTGGTCCGGGAGGACCTCTATACCTCCATCCACATTGAGGAGTTCGAGATCGACGCCCGGGACACCAAGCTGGGCCCCGAGGAGATCACCCGGGACATCCCCAACGTGGGCGAGGACGCCATGAAGGACCTGGACGAAAACGGCATCATCCGCGTGGGCGCGGAGGTCAAGGCCGGGGACATCCTGGTGGGCAAGGTCACCCCCAAGGGCGAGACGGACCTCACCGCCGAGGAGCGCCTCCTCCGGGCCATTTTCGGCGAGAAGGCCCGGGAAGTCCGGGATACCTCCTTGAAAGTCCCCCACGGCGAGAGCGGCATTGTGCTGGACACCAAGGTCTTCACCCGGGAGGGCGGCGACGAGCTGGGGCCCGGTGTGAACATGGTGGTCCGGGTCTATATCGCCCAGCGCCGGAAGATCCAGGTGGGCGACAAGATGGCCGGACGCCACGGCAACAAGGGCGTGGTCTCCCGGGTCCTGCCCCAGGAGGATATGCCCTTCCTGCCCGACGGAACGCCTCTGGACATCGTGCTGAACCCCCTGGGCGTGCCCAGCCGTATGAACATCGGCCAGGTGCTGGAGGTTCACCTGGGCTACGCCGCCCACGCCTTGGGCTGCAAGGTGGCAACCCCCATTTTCGACGGCGCCCGGGAGGAGGATATCCGGGCCATGCTGGCCGAGGCGGGACTGTTCCGCACGGTGGAGACCAGCGAAATGCTGTCCACCGACGGAAGCAAGCAGTATTACCTGTCTGAGGAAGACGGCCGCCGCCCCGTGACGGCGGAGGAGCTGGCGGACGCCGGGGCCCTGGCCGCCTGGAAGACGGAGGGCCGCCTCCTGGTGGCCGACGGCAAGAGCGTCCTCTATGACGGGCGCACCGGCGAGCGGTTTGACAACCCCGTCACGGTGGGCTACGTCTACTTCCTCAAGCTCCACCACCTGGTGGACGATAAGATTCACGCCCGTTCCACCGGCCCCTACTCCCTGGTCACCCAGCAGCCCCTGGGCGGCAAGGCCCAGTTCGGCGGCCAGCGCTTCGGCGAGATGGAGGTCTGGGCCCTGGAGGCCTACGGCGCGGCCTACACCCTCCAGGAGATTCTGACGGTCAAGTCCGACGACGTGACGGGCCGTGTCCGCACCTACGAGGCCATCGTCAAGGGCCACAACGTGCCCCAGCCCGGCGTGCCCGAGTCCTTCAAGGTCCTGGTCAAGGAGCTCCAGTCCCTGTGCCTGGACATCCAGGTCCTGGACGCCCAGGGGAATCCCATCGAGCTGCGGGAGGACGAGGACGCCATGGACACCTTCAACCTGGCCCGGATGGACGCCGACGACGAGCGCAGCCGCAGCGCCTATACCGAGGACATGGCGGCGGAGTTCCAGGATTCCGGCTTTGATATCGAGGACGCCCCCGAGGACGCCGGGGCGGACATCGACGCCGATTTTGACGACGGCGAGGACGACGAATGATGCGTTCGTTGAATATTCCGGCAGTACCGGAGCAATGAAGGAGGAACGCGCAAGATGACCGACAACAAAACCGGCGGCAATATCGCCTTCGATACCATAAAAATCGGCATGGCCTCTCCGGAGCAGATTCGCGCCTGGTCCTACGGCGAGGTGAAAAAACCCGAGACCATCAACTACCGCACCTTGAAGCCCGAGCGGGACGGCCTCTTCTGCGAGCGCATTTTCGGGCCCACCAAGGACTGGGAATGCCACTGCGGCAAGTATAAAAAGATCCGCTACAAGGGCAAAATCTGTGACCGCTGCGGCGTGGAGGTCACCCGGGCCAAGGTCCGCCGGGAGCGGATGGGCCACATCGAGCTGGCCACCCCTGTCAGCCATATCTGGTATTTCAAGGGCATCCCCTCCCGGATGGGATTGCTGCTGGACATCAGCCCCCGGATTCTGGAGAAGGTGCTGTATTTCGCCAACTATATCGTCACCGACCCCGGCGAGACGCCCCTGAGCCGCAACCAGATCCTCTCCGAGAAGGAGTACCGGGACTACCGGGAGAAGTACGAGGACGACTTCCAGGCCGGCATGGGCGCGGAGGCCGTGAAGCAGCTGCTCCAGGACGTGGACCTGGATCAGCTCTCCCAGCAGCTCCACGCGGAGCTTAAGGGTTCCTCCGGCCAGAAGAAGGCCCGCATCGTCAAGCGCCTGGAGGTGGTGGATGCCTTCCGCCTCTCCGGGAACAAGCCGGAGTGGATGATCATCGACGTGCTGCCCGTCATCCCCCCGGAGATCCGGCCCATGGTCCAGCTGGACGGCGGACGGTTCGCAACCAGCGACCTCAACGACCTGTACCGCCGGGTCATTAACCGGAACAACCGCCTCAAGCGGCTCATCCAGCTCAACGCCCCGGACATCATCGTCCGCAACGAGAAGCGGATGCTCCAGGAGGCGGTGGACGCCCTCATCGACAACGGCCGCCGGGGCCGGGCCGTCACCGGCGCCAACAACCGGGCCCTCAAGTCCCTCAGCGATCTCTTGAAGGGCAAGCAGGGCCGCTTCCGCCAGAACCTGCTGGGCAAGCGGGTGGACTACTCCGGGCGGTCGGTCATCGTCGTCGGCCCCGAGCTGAAAATCTACCAGTGCGGCGTGCCCAAGGAGATGGCTGTGGAGCTGTTTAGGCCCTTCATCATGAAAAAGCTGGTGGAGGACGGCACCGCCAACAACATCAAATCCGCCAAAAAGATGGTGGATAAAGGGGTCACCGAGGTCTGGGACGCCCTGGACGTTATCATCAAGGACCACCCCGTCATGCTGAACCGGGCGCCTACCCTCCACCGCCTGGGCATCCAGGCCTTCGAGCCGGTGCTGGTGGACGGCCGGGCCCTCAAGCTCCACCCCCTGAACTGCACGGCCTTCAACGCCGACTTTGACGGCGACCAGATGGCCATTCACGTGCCCCTCTCCGCCGAGGCCCAGGCCGAGGCCCGCATCCTGATGCTCTCCGCCAACAACCTCCTGCGTCCCCAGGACGGCGGCCCCGTCACCGTGCCCACCCAGGACATGGTGCTGGGCAGCTACTACCTGACCATGGACCGGATGGGCAGCGCCGAGAAGGGCGCGGCGGAGGTCTGGTGCGTGGACGCGGGAGACACGAACCTCACCGCCGGGGGCCCGGTGAACGCCGACGAGTTCCTGGCCGCCAACGAGGCCATCGACGCGGAAAACAAAGCCGCCCGGAAGGCCGGCGCGCCGGAGAAGCGGAAGGCCTCCTATAAGCCCCTGCGGATTTACGCCAACGAAAACGAGGCCCTCATGGCCTATAACGAGGGTGTTATCGGCCCCCACTGCCCCATCCTGGTCCGCCGGACCTGTACCGTGGACGGCACGGAGTATACCCGGGTCGTGGAGATTACCCCGGGCCGCATCATCTTCAACCACAACATCCCCCAAGACCTGGGGATGGTGGACCGGAGCGATCCCGCCCATGTCTGCGACTATGAGGTCACCGAGACCTGCGGCAAAAAGCAGCTGGGAAAAATCGTAGATAAAACCATCAACAAGCATGGCTTCACCATGGCCGCCGAGGTGCTGGACGCGATTAAGGCCACGGGCTACAAATACTCCACCCAGGCCGCCATTACCGTCTCCATTGCCGACATGACCATCCCGCCCAAGAAGTACGAGATGGTCCGGGATACGGAGCAGAAGGTCCTGGACATCGAAACCCAGTACAAGATGGGCTTCATGACGGACCAGGAGCGCTACCGCAACGTGGTTCAGGAGTGGGAGAAGACCACCGAGGACGTGTCCGACGCCCTTCAGAAGAACCTGGACCGCTACAACCCCATCTTCATGATGGCGGACTCCGGCGCCCGAGGCTCCATGAAGCAGATCCGCCAGCTGGCGGGCATGCGGGGCCTGATTGCCAACACCGCCGGACGGACCATCGAAATCCCCATCAAGGCCAACTACCGGGAGGGCCTGACGGCCCTGGAGTACTTCATCTCCAGCCGCGGCGCCCGGAAGGGCCTGGCGGACACCGCCCTGCGGACCGCCGACTCCGGCTACCTGACCCGCCGCATGGTGGACGTCTCCCAGGAGGTTATCATCCGGGAGGAGGACTGCCATGTGACCCACGGCATCAAGGTCTCCGAAATCAGCGAGAACGGGCAGGTGATTGAGAAGCTGTCCGACCGCCTCCGGGGCCGCTTCCTGGTGGGCGACGTGGTGGACGCGGACACCGGCGAGGTGCTGCTGAGCAACGACAAAATGATGGACGGAAGCGAGGATAAGCTGCTGGAGTCCCGGAAGTGGGTCCAGGAGAATGTCCGCCCCGGGGACCGCTGCGAGTTCGACCCCAGCGGCGACCCGGACAAGAAGCCCACCGTCATGATCCGCACCGTCCTGACCTGCAAGGCCCCCAGCGGCGTGTGCGCCAAGTGCTACGGCATGAACCTGGCCACCTCCAAGCCCGTGGGCCCCGGCGAGGCCGTCGGCATCATCGCCGCCCAGTCCATCGGCGAGCCGGGCACCCAGCTGACCATGCGTACCTTCCACACCGGCGGCCTGGCCGGCGGGGACATCACCCAGGGCCTTCCCCGTGTCGAGGAGCTTTTCGAGGCCCGGAAGCCCAAGCGGATGGCCACCCTGGCGGAAATCGGCGGCACGGTCAAGTTCGAGGAGGCCACCAAGGGCAGCCTCTTGAACATCATCATCACCGCCCCCGACGGGGACACCCGGACCTACGCCGTGCCCCACACAGGCCTCCAGGTGAGGGACGGGGACGTCATCGAGGTGGGCCGCCAGCTGACCTACGGCGCCCTGAACCCCCACGACGTGCTCCGTATCCGGGGCGCGGACGCGGTATACAACTATCTCATTCAGGAGGTCCTGCGGGTGTACCGCCAGCAGGGCGTGGACATCAATGATAAACACATTGAGGTCATTGTCCGCCAGATGATGCGGAAGGTCCGCCTGGAGGACGCGGGGGACACGAACCTGCTGGACGGCTCCATGGTGGACGTTCTGGAGCTGGAGAACGCCAACGAGGACATCCAGCGCCGGAACGCCGCCGGGGAGACCCAGGAAAACGGCGAGCCCCTGCGCCCCGCCGTGGGCACCCAGCTCCTCATGGGCATCACCAAGGCGTCTCTCGCTACGGACTCCTTCCTCTCCGCCGCCTCCTTCCAGGAGACCACGAAGGTGCTGACGGAGGCCGCCATCAAGGGCAAGAGCGACCGCCTGGCGGGCTTGAAGGAAAACGTCATCATCGGCAAGCTCATCCCCGCCGGCACGGGCCTGACGGCCTATCACAACGCCGCCGAGGAGATTCTTCCCGAGGCGGAGGAGCCGCTTCCCAAGGAGGAGCCCGCTTCCGAGCCCATCATCCTGGGGAACGCCGTCAGCCAGGCGGCGGAAACCGCCCCCCTGTCTATGAGCTGAGAAGTTATGTAGACGAAAAAGCGCCGGGACCCTGCGGGGTCCCGGCGTTTCTATATGGAAAGGCTCAGCCCTTCAAGATATCCGTGTTCCGGTACTGAATGGCCTCCGCCAGGTGGGCGGCGCCAATGTCCGCCTCTCCGTCCAAATCCGCGATGGTCCGGGCCACCCGGAGAATCCGGTCGTGGGACCGGGCCGTCAGGCCCATGCGCTGAAAGGCGTTTTTCATCAGCTTCTCCCCGGTCTCGTCCAGGCGGCAGAAGGCCCCCAGCTGCGCCGGGGCGATCTGGGCGTTGCAGGCCGCGCCGGACCCTGCCAGGCGCTCCGCCTGAATGGCCCGGGCCGCGTCCACCCTGGCCTTCACCTCCGCCGAGGACTCCGGGGTCTCCCGGCGGCGCATGGCCTCGTACTCCACCGAGGGCACCGTTACGTGGAGGTCGATCCGGTCCAGCAGGGGGCCGGAGATCTTTTCCACATACCGCTCCCGGTCCCGCTGGGAGCAGGTGCACCGCCGGTCCGGGTGCCCCCGCCAGCCGCAGCGGCAGGGGTTCATGGCGCAGATGAGCTGGAACCGGGCAGGGAGGCGCAGGGTGCCCCCGGCCCGGGAGATGGTGACCTCCCCGTCCTCCAGGGGCTGGCGGAGAATCTCCAGGGCGTCCCGGCGGAACTCCGGCAGCTCGTCCAGGAAGAGGACCCCGTTGTGGGCCAGGGAGATTTCCCCGGGCCGCATGGCGGGCCCGCCGCCGGTGAGGGCGGAGGCGGAGACGGTGTGATGGGGGCTGCGGAAGGGACGGCGGGTCAGCAGGGGGTGCGCCGGGTCCGCCAGCCCCGCCACGGACCACACGCCGGAGGCCGCCAGGGCCTCCTCCCGGCTCATGTCCGGCAGGATGGAGGGCAGGCGTTTTGCCAGCATGGATTTCCCCGCCCCGGGAGAGCCGATCATCAAAAGGTTGTGCCCCCCGGCGGCGGCGATTTCCAGGGCCCGCTTCACGTTCTCCTGGCCCATCACATCCCGGAGGTCCAAAAGGCCCGCCTCGTCCTCTCCCGGCGTCCAGGCCGGGGCGGGGGAGAGGGGCTTCTCCCCCCGGAGGTGGGCCGTCAGGGACGCCACATCCTCCACGCCGTAGACCGTCAGCCCCCCGGCAAGCGTCGCCTCGGCGGCGTTGCCCGCCGGGACGAAGAGCTGCCGCACCCCCGCCCGCTCCGCCGCCAGGGCCATGGGGAGAACCCCCGCCACGCTCCGCAGGGTCCCGGACAGGGACAGCTCCCCCACAAACGCCGCGTCCGCCGGGGGCTCCGGCAAGTCGCCGTTTGCCGCCAGGAGGCCCACGAAGATGGGCAGGTCGTAGAGGGTCCCCGCCTTCTTCTGCCCCGCCGGGGCCAGGTTTACGGTGATGCGGCTGACGGGGAACTTGGCCCCGCAGTTCTTCACCGCCGCCCGGACCCGCTCCCGGGCCTCCCGCACGGCGGCGTCCGGCAGGCCCACCACGTCGAAGGCGGGGAGCCCGCCGGAGAGAAAGCACTCGGCGCTGACCTCGTAGCCGGAGACGCCGTTTAAGCCAAGGGAACGCACCGTGACCACCATAAGACTTACCTCCCGCAAGCGGAGCGGCGGAGCGCCGCTGTGTTTCTGTGGGATCATGATACCACAGATTGGGGGAAATGGAAAGCGGAGAATGAGGAGGACGGGAATTTTCCGCTGGGAGAACGGGAGAAATTGTGTTGATGTTAAGTGAAGTTGACAAAATTCCAACAGAAGTTGGTTGCGGAACGTTTTGAAACGCGAGATGCTGGTCCCGGCCTGAACGGCCCGTCAATATAAGGAGGACTGCAACATGAATTTCAACGAAAAACTGATTGACCTGCGGAAAAGCAGGGGCTTGTCCCAAGAGGAACTGGGAGCAGAGCTGCATGTATCCCGGCAGACGGTATCCAAATGGGAGTCCGCCCAGTCTTATCCCGACTTCCAGCGATTAGTGCTCCTGAGTGATTACTTCGGCTTGACGCTGGACGCGCTGGTTCGGGATGTGGATGTGCAGGAGGTCCGGGAAAAGAATTGGAACAGCGAAAAGCTGGACTCCATTTACCAGGACGTGAGCAAGGCGAAGCGGATTTTTAAGTGGTGGCTGATTGGCGCGGGGACGGCGGCGGGGATTGTACTGACCCTGCTGGTGAATTTCTTTCTCCACGCGGTATTCGTCTGGTAAGCGGAATCGTTTGCCCGCCAAGAATCCCTGGGAAAATTTGTGCAAAAAATAACAAAGCGGCGGTTTACACCGGGAAACAGCCGTGTTATAATGGAACCGCATGGGGTCCGGCAAGAGAATGCTTCGGTCCCCTGTCTTGGAGAGATTGCCGTCCCCGGGCGGCAAATTTACAGGAGGTAAGTTTATGGCAAGAAAGTTCAAGTCCATGGACGGAAACAACGCGGCGGCATATGTCAGCTACGCGTTTACCGAGGTGGCGGGCATTTACCCCATCACCCCGTCTTCGCCCATGGCAGACTTGGTCGACCAGTGGGCAGCCGCCGGTCAGAAAAACATCTTCGGCACCACCGTGAAGGTCTGCGAGATGCAGTCCGAGGCCGGCGCCTCCGGCACCGTCCACGGCTCCCTGGCCACCGGCGCGATGACCACCACCTACACCGCCTCTCAGGGCCTGCTGCTGATGATCCCCAACATGTACAAGATCGCCGGCGAGCTGTTGCCCTGCGTGTTCCATGTGTCCGCCCGTACCGTGTCCAGCCACGCGCTGAACATTTTCGGCGACCACTCCGACGTCATGGCCTGCCGCCAGACGGGCTTCGCCATGCTCTGCGAGGGCAACGTCCAGGAGGTCATGGACCTGGGCCCCGTGGCCCATCTGGCCTCCATTGAGGGCCGGGTTCCCTTCGTGAACTTCTTCGACGGCTTCCGCACCTCCCACGAGATTCAGAAGGTCGCCGTGTGGGATTACGACGACCTGAAGGAAATGTGCAACATGGACGCCGTGGACGCCTTCCGCAAGCACGCGCTGAACCCCGAGCGGCCCAACATGCGGGGCTCTCATGAAAACGGCGACATCTTCTTCCAGCACCGCGAGGCCTGCAACCCCTATTACGACGCGCTGCCCGACGTGGTGGAGAAGTATATGGGCAAGGTCAACGAGAAGCTGGGCACTGACTACCAGCTCTTCAACTACTACGGCGCTCCCGACGCGGATCGGGTCATCATCGCCATGGGCTCCATCTGCGACGTGGCCGAGGAAGTCATCGACTATATGAACGCCCACGGCGAAAAGGTGGGCCTTATCAAGGTCCGTCTGTACCGCCCCTGGCGCGCCGACAAGCTGATTTCCGCCATCCCCGCCACCTGCAAGAAGATCGCCGTGCTGGACCGCACCAAGGAGCCCGGCTCCCTGGGCGAGCCCCTGTACGTGGACGTGGTGGCGTCCCTGGCCAACGCCGGCCGGACGGACATCACCGTCATCGGCGGCCGCTACGGCCTGGGCAGCAAGGACACCCCGCCCCGCAGCGTCTTCGCCGTCTATGAGGAGCTGACTAAGGCCGAGCCCAAGCGTCAGTTCACCATCGGCATCGTGGACGACGTGACCCACCTGAGCCTGGAGGAGAAGCCCGCCCCCAACACCGCGGCGGAGGGCACCATCGAGTGCAAATTCTGGGGTCTCGGCGGCGACGGAACCGTGGGCGCCAACAAAAACTCCATCAAGATCATCGGCGACCACACGGACAAATACGTCCAGGCCTACTTCCAGTACGACTCCAAGAAAACCGGCGGCGTCACCGTCAGCCACCTGCGCTTCGGCGATCAGCCCATCCGTGCTCCTTATTATATCAACAAGGCCGACTTCGTGGCCTGCCATGTGCCCGCCTATATTGTCAAGGCCTTCCCCATGGTCCGGGACGTGAAGCCCGGCGGCACCTTCCTGATCAACTGCCAGTGGAGCGACGAGGAAGTCAACAAGCACATGCCCGCCGTGGCGAAACGGTATATCGCCCAAAATAACATCCAGGTCTACACCATCAACGCCATCGACCTGGCGAAAGAAATCGGCATGGGCAAGCGGACCAACACCATCCTTCAGTCCGCCTTCTTCTCCCTGGCGAAAGTCATGCCCGAGGCCGAGGCCATCCAGTATATGAAGGACGCCGCCACCCACTCCTACCTGAAAAAGGGCCAGGACGTGGTGGATATGAACCACAAGGCCATCGACGCCGGAGCCACGGCCTATAAGAAGTTCGAGGTTCCCGCCGACTGGGCCGACGCTCAGGATACCCCCGACGCCACCACGCTGACCGGCAAGCCGGAGCTGGTGGAGCAGGTCAAGACCATCCTGAACCCCGTGGGCAAGATGGACGGCGACAGCCTCCCCGTCTCCGCCTTCGTCAAGCACGCCGACGGTCAGTTCGAGCTGGGCGCCGCCGCCTATGAAAAGCGCGGCGTGGCCGTCTCCGTTCCCACCTGGATGCCCGAGAACTGCATCCAGTGCAACCAGTGCGCCTATGTCTGCCCCCATGCCACCATCCGTCCCTTCGCCATGACGGAGGAGGAAGCCGCCAAGCTTCCCGCCGCCGCCAAGGTCATCGACAAAACCGGAAAGGGCAAGGGCTACAAGTTTACCATCGCCGTGTCTCCGCTGGACTGCATGGGCTGCGGCGTGTGCGTGGGCGTCTGCCCGGGCCGCAAGGGCGAGAAGGCCCTGAAGATGGTGGCCCAGGAGCAGGAGGCCAAGCAGCAGGAGGTCTTCAACTACTGCGTGGCCGAGGTCACCGAGAAGAAGGATCTCCAGGACAACACGGTGCCCGGCAGCCAGTTCCACAAGCCCCTCCTCGAGTTCTCCGGCTCCTGCGCCGGCTGCGCCGAGACCAGCTATGCCCGTCTCGTCACCCAGCTCTTCGGTGACCGGATGTATATCTCCAACGCCACCGGCTGCTCCTCCATCTGGGGCGGTCCCGCGGCTACCTCTCCCTACTGCACCAACGCGGACGGCCACGGCCCCGCCTGGTCCAACTCCCTGTTCGAGGACAACGCCGAGCACGGCCTGGGCATGTATCTGGGTCAGAAGGCCATCCGCGACCGTCTGGCGGACCTGACCAAGCAGCTGATCGCGGTGCCTCACACCTACCAGGGCCTGAAGGATGCTGCCCAGAAGTGGCTGGATACCATGGAAGACGGCAAGGCCAACGCGGAAGCCACCAAGGAATATGTGAAGCTGCTGGAAGAGAGCGTCATGACCGTGGACGACATCGTGGCCTTCACCGGAAGCCCCGAGGCCGCCAAGGTCTTCGGCGACCAGCTGCCCCAGTTCCAGGCCCACGCCAAGGAGCTCAAGGACAGCGGCGCGAAGTTCTGCGACTGCGACGCGTGCAAGCTGGTGGCGGAAATCCTCAAGGACAAGGAGTATCTCTCCAAGAAGTCCCTGTGGATCTTCGGCGGCGACGGCTGGGCCTACGACATCGGCTTCGGCGGCGTGGACCACGTCCTGGCCTCCGGCAACGATGTGAACATCTTCGTCTTCGACACCGAGGTCTATTCCAACACCGGCGGCCAGGCCTCCAAGGCCTCCAACATCGGCCAGGTGGCTCAGTTTGCCGCCGCCGGTAAGGAGATCAAGAAAAAGTCCCTGGCGGAAATCGCCATGAGCTACGGCTATATCTACGTGGCCCAGGTGGCCATGGGCGCCAACCCCGCCCAGACCCTCAAGGCCATCCAGGAGGCCGAGGCCTATCCCGGCCCGTCCCTGATCATCGCCTACTCCCCCTGCGAGATGCACAGCATCAAGGGCGGCATGATGAACTGCCAGGCGGAAATGAAGAAGGCCGTGGAGTGCGGCTACTGGAACCTGTTCCGCTTCAACCCCGCCGCCGAGGGCGCCAAGTTCACCCTGGATTCCAAGGAGCCCGCCGGCGGGTATCAGGAGTTCCTGATGAACGAGGCCCGTTACAGCCGCCTGACCCGCGAGTTCCCCGACCGGGCCAGCGAGCTGTTCCAGCGCAACGAGAAGGCGGCCATGGACCGCTATCAGCACCTGCTGAAGCTGAAGGAAATGTACGCCTGAGGCGTCGCAAAGTCCGCTAAGCTCCGTTCCCGCCGCCGGCCTGCGGCCTCTGGCGAGAACTGCGCCCGCTCCCTTGCTCCGCCTCTTTTCAAGGGGGAGCAGGCTCCCCCTTGAGCAACCCCCACCCCCTGCGGGGGGACGGGGGACGGGCGTCGGTAGAATTTTCAACAAGAGAGGACCACGGGCTTTGCCCGTGGTCCTCTTTCTTTGGGGGCTGTCCAGGTTGGGCCGTTTTCCGCCTCTGTTCTCAAGCGGTCAGGGCTTTCAGAGCCTCCGCCAGCTTCTCTCCCTGGCTCCGGGTGAGCCCTCCGGTGAAGTCCGCTTCCGCCGGAAGCAGCCCCAGGTCCCAGGCCCGGGTCACCGCGTCCTGGCTTCCGCCCAGCGCCGCCGGGACGGGGCCCATCCGCTTTGCCGCCGGGTCCGGTTTCAGGTCCAGCGCCTCCGCCGTCCGGCCCAGGAATACGGCGGCTTCTTTCCAGGTCAGGGGCCTGGAGGAGGAGAAGGTTCCCTCCGCGCCGCCCTTGGCGATGCCCTGCTCCTTGGCCCAGGCCATGGCAGGGAGGTACCATTCAATGCCGAAGCTGTCTTTGAAAGGAAGCTCCTCCCCGATTTCCACGTCCGGGCTTCCTGCCGCCTCATAAAGCTGGCCGATGAACCGTCCCCGGGTCAGGGGCGCGTTGTCGTGGACGGCGGGGACCAGCTTCTGATCCGGGGCGGCAAGGCACCAGTCCGCCAGGGTGTCCTTGCCCTTCAGCGTGTCCTCCAGGGTTTGGTACACCAAAACGTCCGGCTCCAGGGCCACCACGCCCCGTCCCGCCGCCGCGTCCAGCAGGGTGTTCAAATCCAGGTACTTGCTGGAGAGCTGGCCCCGGACCTTGGAATTCGGCAGGGAGAAGGTCTGTACCGCGCCGAAGTGGCAGACGCTGCCCCCGGCGGGCTCTCCGGCCAGCACGCCGCCCATCTCCTGAATTTCCACGGCGTTGATGAGGGCGGAGGAGAAAGTGGCCTCCCCGATGAGGCCCACCAGCTTCGTCCCGCCGTCCATGGCCTCCCGCAGGACCTCAAACAGGGGCCAGATCACCCCGTCGGACCCGCCGCCGTTGTTCCGCAGGTCCAGCAGGACCCGGCTGTAGTCCCCCGCTTTCAAATCCTTTGCCACCAGGGCGGCGAAGTCCTCCATGGGAAGGTCCTCCGCCTCCTGGCAGGTGTTGTACTGAATGTAGTACGCGTCTTCCGTCAAGGGCTTGGCGAAGTAGTAGGCGTCCGCCGCCGCCGTCTCCGGCTGGCCCTTGATTTTGTCGGAGATGCGCACGATCTCCAGCTTGTTCATCTCCTCCATGCCCACGGGCGCCAGGCTGAGGTCCTTCCCGCCTTTCAGCGTGACGGTCAGGGGCTTCCCGGCCTCTACAAGGCCCAGGTATTCATAAATGTCCGCCACGTTGCAGGCCTGCCGGAAGGACCGGCGGAGGTGCACCGGGTTGTCGGAGGCAAACAGGGTTCCGTAAGCCTTGATGACCTCCTCCACCGGCTTTCCCGTCAGAAGCGTGACCTCCTGGCACAGCAGGTCCTTGTCCTCCGGGGCCGCGGCGGAGAGATACCAGCTCTCTCCCCGCCGGACCAGGGAGAAGGGATAGCCCCGGAAATCCGCCAAGCCTCCCAAGGACACGCTGGTGTGGGAATCCCCCACCAGGGCCGTCAGGCGCATCAGGTCCAGCAGAAACTCCGTATCCGTCTCCGTCGCCAGCCGACCCTCGATCTCTGCCTTCACCTCTAAAAATTCCGCCTCCGGCGTGTTGGCGAAGGCGTCCGGGTGGTGCTCCACCAGGACCGTCTCATAGAGAAAGTCCAGGTCCTCCTGCCGCTGCCCGGCGCTCAGCGGCTCCGCCGCCAGGGCCGGGACCACCAGCAGCGCCGCGAGGCACAGCCCTGCGGCCCGCCAAAGAAGATTGCTCCAAAGTTTCATAAAAATCGCCCTCCATTTCACTAGTTCAATAATACAACGATACACCAAAGGCCAGCCAAAGTCAAGTCCCAAATGTTAAAACGAAACAGGCGGGGAAAATTCTTCAAAAAAAGGGACCGCCTGAAACAGGCGGTCCCATAAAGCTACAGCTCCCAAGGGGGCTTTCTATCCTGACCGGACCAGGGGTCCGGCCCGCTCCGGCGGAAGGTCTCCCGCCTCTCTTGGGAAGGCCAGGGGTCGTTGGCGTCCCGGCGGCGGCGCTCTGCCCGCTGCCGCTGGGCGCGCCGGAGGCGGAGCACAGCCCCCAGGGCTACAAGAACAAAGCAGAGAATCAGGAGAATTTCCTCAAAGCGCCCCGCCGAGCCGCCCCGCTGTTCGCCGTAAGAGATGGGCCTGCCGTCCAGATACTCCTCCAGCGTCTCCGACAGGGCGGGGACGGTCTCCGGCTCGAAGATGTCCCGGAGGCCCGTTTCCTCCACCGCTGCCATGTAGGGCATGGAGAGGGACAGGGCGGAGAGCTCCAGGTAGGTTTCCTTGGCCTCCCGGGGACGGTCCAGGTAGAGAAACCACAGGTCCAAGGCGGAGAGGGCGGAGGTGGCGTAGCTGATGAAGTACAGGGGATTTTGGAAGTTGTGGGCGTTCTCCACCCAGGCGGGGTCCGCGTCCACGCCTGGGCCGTAGGAATAGCCGTAGTCCTCCGACAAAGCCTTGAAAAGCCGGTTCAGCTCCTCCGCGGTCATCTCCGGGTTTTGGTAGGCCGCCGTTTGAAACTCATCGTAAAGACAGCCGTCCAAAATGGAATCCAGAATGTTGTAGAGCACCGCGTTCCGGTAGGCTTCTCCGTACCGCTCTCCGAAGAGCTCCTCCGCCTGTCCGGCAAAGATCAGCTCCAAAGCCTGAGAGTGAATTTCTCCCACGTCGATGTTGAAGTCCGTCCAAAGGTCGTGCTGGGCACAGTGGAAGGTCTCGAAGAAGTGGCCGAACTCATGCACCGTGTCGCTGAGATCCTGATAGTCGCCGTAAGGGCTGTTGAAAATAAACGCGCTGCCGTAGGCGGGCAGGGCCACGGTGTAGCCGGTGGGCAGCTTGGCCTCGCCGTACTCGATGTCGTAGAGGTGGTGGTCCCGCAGGAAGCGGAAGGTCTCTCCCATCTCCCGGTCAAAGCCCTCCGCGAAGGGCTGAATGGCATCCAGCACCTCCTCGCCGTCCATGCGGCTCCGCACGCTGAGGGCCCGGAGCTCCTGCTCGCTGGTCTCCTCCAGCAGGCGCAGCTGGAGGGGGAGGATGTACCGCTTTGCCAGCCGGTGGAGGTCCGCGGCGTCCTCCAGACCGTAGTCCCGGGTGTAGAGGGCCTCGTAGGCGTATTCGGCGTAATCGTCATAGCCCGCCCACTGGGCCTGCTCCGCCCGCAGGCGGACCAGTTGGAGGTAAACCTCCCCGGCGGCCTGGTACCGCTCTTCCGCCAGGGCCTGGCTGACGGCCTCATAGGTCTCCCCGTCCACCCCGGCGGACTCCAGAGACTCCGCCGTCCAGATACGGTCCTCCGCCAGGACGGGAACGCCCTGTTCCATAATCTGGTCGTAGGTCTGGATCAGCCGGTCCTCCTCCTCGTAGAGGGCGGCTTCCTCCTCCGTCAGTCCCCGGTAGCCCATGAGGCTGTCCGCCGCGCCCTCCCCGGCGTCCGCGTCCAGAATATCGCCGTAGGGAGAGGCGGCCATTACGGCCAGGGCCTGATAGCAGCGGCTGGTAAGCCGGGTCTGCTGGGCGGAGAGCTCCAGGTACAGCGCCGCCTCCTCTGGAGCTCCGCCGCTGGCGTCGTACTGGATGGCGCTGAGGTTGGCCAGGGTGGCCAGCAGGTCCGTCTCCTCCATGATCTGTTCATAGAGGGCTTGGACCCGGCGGCGGGTCTCCCGGCTTCCCCGGTCCCGGCTGTGGCGGGAACAGGTGCTTTCCAATTCCTTCAGGGCGGAGAGCAGGGCCGTCTCGTCGAAGGCGGTGACGGGGAGCATGTCGTCATAATGCACTGCTGGATGGGCGGAAGCGGGAGACGCCCACTTTACCGCCGAGGCCGCCGGCCCGGAGCACAGGGCCAGGGCCAGCAGCAGGCAGAGAAGATTTTTCATCACAGGCCTCCAAGGGGGTCAAGGTGTTCTCCGTCCCGCGCGGCCTCCACGTCCGCCGCCGTCAGACGCATAAGGTCCTCCCGGGTAACGGTTTCCTGTCCCGCCAGGCGGCTGGCCTGGCAGACTAAGATCCGCTCAAAGACGTTCCGCACCCCCCGGGCGTTGCCGAAGGACTCCGGGTCCCGGTTCTCCTCCCGGAGGAAGTCCCGGACAAATCCCTCGGCGTCCTCCTCCAGCTCATAGCAGCCCCTCTCACAGCGCATCTTGAAGATGGCCAGCAGCTCCTCCGGCGTGTAGTCCTCGAAGTGCAAAAAGCGGTTGAAGCGGGATTCCAGGCCGGGGTTGGAGTGAATGAAGCGATCCATTAAATCGTCGTATCCGGCGGCGATGACCACCAGGTCGTCCCGGTGGTCCTCCATGGCCTTGAGGATGGTGTCGATGGCCTCCTGGCCGAAGTCGTTCCCCGAGGAGCCGTTCAGGGCATAGGCCTCGTCGATGAACAGCACGCCCCCCAGGGCCTTTTCCACGGCCTTTCTGGTCTTCAGCGCCGTCTGGCCCACGTAGCCCGCCACCAGCCCGGCCCGGTCCACCTCCACCAGCTGCCCCTTGGAGAGGATGCCCAGGGAGTGGAAGATCCGGGCCATCAGCCGGGCGATGGTGGTCTTTCCGGTGCCGGGACTGCCGGAGAAGACCATGTGGAGGGACAGCTCCGTCACCGGCAGGCCGTTTTTCTCCCGGAGCTGGTGGACCTTTACCAAATCAATGAGGTTTCGGACCTCCTTTTTTACGGCGGCAAGGCCGATGTAGCCGTCCAGCTCCTTTTGCAGATCCTCCAGCTTCTCCGGCGGAGGAGCCTCCTCCTGGGGCTCGGTACGCGCGCCTGCGGTCTGGGGGGCCTCCGGGGCGCCGGGCTTGCCTTGGGAGGAGGCCGGGGGGGTGGGGGCATCCTGGGATGGGGCCTCCGGTGTTTTGACCTCTGGGGTCAGGGGGGAGCCCCAGAAATCCGTTCCCATCCGGCGGAGGTTGTGCTCCGTCAGGGTCTGGATGACCTCCAGCTGCTGGAGGATGATTTCGTCCTTTTTGTCCTTCTTGTCCATACGCGTCAGCCTTTCATCAAGTCGGTGTGCCGGAGTCTCCGGAACAGGCAGGCGGAGGCCAGCCCGGTCAGTCCGCCGGTAAGCAGGGATACCGCCAGCAAAACGGGCAGATAATAGAGGGGGGCGGTACTGCCCAGGGTCAGCAGGGCGGCGGCAATTTGCCCGCAGTTGTGGGCCGCCGCGCCGCCTACGGATACGCCGTAAATGGAAAGCGCCCGCCGCCGGGAGAGGAGGACCATGGTCCCCAGGGCGCTTAAGGCCCCCAGCAGGGAGAAGACAAGAGCGTTCATGTTTCCGGCAAAAAGGGCGCCCAGAAAGCACCGGGCCAGCAGAATCAAAAGCGCCTCCCCCGGTCCCAGGGCATAGAGGGCGAAGACCGTCACAATGTTGGCAAGGCCCAGCTTCACGCCGGGAACGGGGATGGCCAGGGAGAGGGGAAAGAGATTTTCCAGATAGCTCAGCGCCAGGGCCATAGCCGTCAGCAGGGCGCAGAGGGTCAGTTGTTTTGTTGTCAGCTTCATCCCGCGCCTCCTAACCTAAGACCGCGTCCACCGCGTCCGGGTCCGGCGCGCCGCCCTCCAGGCGGATGACGATCCGGGCGGGGAGGCAGACAATGCTCTGCCCGCCCCGAGACACAACCCCGGTGTGAACGCAGTCCTGGGTAGGGCAGTTAGAGGTCCGCACCCGGGCGCTTCCGGCGGCGTATTCCACCGTCAGGGTGTAAGCCCCGGCCTGATAGGTTTTCTCTCCGGCGGCGTCCTCCAGAGAAACCCGGTCGATTTCCGTACCGTCCACGGAAACCACCGCTGTCAGCCCTTGGGAGGTTCCGCCCCGCCATTGGAACAGGGCCAGGGCAATGGCCAGCGCCGCCACGCAGAGGACTACCAGTGCGTCCCAGGCCGTGGGGTGGAGCTTGGGGGACGGCCTCATGGGGAGACGACCTCAAGGGTATACCCGCTGCTTTCCTCCAGGGTGAAGCGGTCCGCCAGCCCCTCCGTGACGACAACCCGGCCGTCCTCTGTTACCAGCACCAGGTCAAAAGGACAGCCCTCTTCGCCCCACATCATTTCGTCCCGCCAGAAGGCCAGAGCCCGTTCCTCCCCCATGATAAAGAGGGCGGTAGAATAGGCGTCGCACATGGTGCCGGGGAAGCCGCTGCCGTCCCCCTCTCCAAGGGCGGCGACAACGGTGACGGAGGTCAGGCCGCTGTCCGCCGGGTATCCCGTGGCGGGGTCGATAATATGATGATAGGTTTTCCCATCCTGTTCGAAATACCGCTGGTAGCCTCCGGAGGTGACGGCAAAGGAATCCGTCAGCGCCAGCACTCCGGCGAAGGCGTCCTGCTCGCCCACCCGGGCCGGGTCCTGAATGGCCACCCGCCAAGGGGTGCCGTCGGGCCGGCCGCCATAGGCCAGCACGTTGCCGCCCAGGTTGATGTTGGCCCGGGGCACGTCGTGTTCCCGAAGGACCCCCACGATTTTGTCGGCGGCGTAGCCCTTGGCCAGGCCCCCCAGGTCGATGGCCTGGCCGGGACCCAGGGTGACCGTGGCCTTGGGTCCGTCCCCGTTGGAATCAAGGGAGGGCGTAACGGAGACCTGGGAACTGTCTACCAGGGGGAGAAGCCGGTCCAGCTCCGCTTGAGAGGGGACGCGGAAGCTGTCCTCCGTGAAGCCCCAGGCGGAGACCACCGGGGCCACCGTGATATCAAAGGCCCCACCGGTGGAGGAGCTGTAAGCGGCGGCCCGCTCCAAAAGGGAATAGGCATCCCAGCCAATCTCCACAGCACCTCCCCCGGCGGCGTTGAGCCGGGAGACTTCGCTGTCCTCCACGGTCCGGGAGAGCTTGGCCTCCAGGTCCCGTATGACGTCCTCGCAGGCGTAGGCGGCGGCGGAGGAGCGCTCCCCGTAGGTGGTGATGAGCATGGCGGTGTCCATGGCGATGACCTGGATGCTCTCCTGGGCCTCGTCCGGGCTCATCTGCGCGCCGCAGCCCGAGAGGAACAGGACCGTCAGTAAAACATATGCGGTGAGTCGTTTCATAGTAAACCTCTTTGTCCGTCTGATTGTAATTTCAATATGGATAGTATAGCACGCCCCGGGCCGCTTCTCAACGAAAAAGGGAAAGTTAGGCGAAAAAATAAAAAACCTGGCGGGAAGGGCCTTGCAAAAGGAAGAAAAGTCTGCTATACTATTTAAGCGTGTCGGCGGAGAGCGTTTCCGCCGGGTATTTTTGAAAGAAAAAACACCTTGGAGGTCTTGATAAATGGCAAAGAATCCGAACGGAAAGCCCCAGAAGCGGGATAATGCCCTGTATGGCGCGACCATCTTCTTTCTTGCGGCCTGTCTGGCGGAGGTATACCTTTTGGTTCTGCGCAGGTATTACATCCACGGCGACGTGGTGACCGAGGCCTTGCCCTGGCATAACCGGCTGCTGATTTTCGCGGGCCTGGGGGCGGCGGCGCTGGTCCTGGGCGTGGCTTTAAGCGTACTTTGGAAGGCCGACCAGCGCAAGCGCCTCATCGGCTGGTGCCTGATCGGCCTGGGTGTGTTCTTCGGCGGCGGCAGTATGCTCATCCGCCTGTATTTCGAGTCCGCCGTGACGCTTCTCAGCGTGGTGGTGCCGGTGACCATGGTTCTGACGGTCATTTGGGCCTTCTACGACCGGGAGTGCTCCGTGGCCATGACGGCCCTGAGCGTGACCCTGATCCTTTTGTGGATGTGCCGCCGCCTGTTCAATCACCTGACGCTGGGCCTGCCTGTGAAGGCGCTGGCCGTGGCGTATGTGCTGCTGCTGGCGGGACTGTGCTATCTGGCGAAGAACAAGAAGCTTGGGAATCTGCTTCCCCCGGAGGCGGACCTGCTGCCCATTTACGCCGCTGCCGGGCTGTCCGCCGCGGCGGTGGTGCTGGGGCTGTTCAGCGCCGCCGTGGCGTACTACGCCATGTGGGCCTTGGGCATTGTGGTCTTTGCCCTGGCGGTGTATTACACGGTGAAGCAGCTGTAAAGTACGGTTTCCTGCGGGATTATAAAAAGCCCGCCGTCTGCGGACGGCGGGCTTTTTGCGCTCTTTGGGGCCTTCACTGGAATTCCCCCAGCCGGATGTCCATGCCGATCTCAAAGGCCCGGTCCCAGGGGAAGCGGTAGTTCTCCAGGGCGATGCCGCCCCAGTTTTTTTCCGCATAGGGTTCCAGCGACGTGATAAGACGGCTCCGCTCCAGGTTTTTGATTGCGGAGGAAGTCTCTTTTTTCATACCTTCTTCCAGGCGCTGGAGCAGGTCCTCCCGGTCCAGGTCCGGGGCCCAGAAGTTGTTGGGGTCCCCGCCCAGGTCGTTTCGGATATAGCCGAGCAGGTCGTTCCGCACCACGCCCTTGTAGCAGAAGTCCTTCAGGATGCTGTCCGCCAAAGTACGGGCCCAGGCCCGGTCACAGGCGTCGGTGCCGCCCCCGTTTTTTAAAACGGCGTACCGGGCAACGCCGTGGCTCAGGGCGGTGCCGGTGACGATGGCCATGTCCAGCATGCCGGAGTAGGCGGTGAGGTATCCCAGTTCCGTGTCCCTGGTCAGCGCCTCATAGACCGCCGTGCCGTAGGTCCCGTTGCTGGCGTCGATGAGGATGGCGGGCCGCTGGGCCTTCCTGTAGTCCCGCAGGGCCTCTATGAGATGTTTGCGGTAAGCGTTCATTTGGTCCGGGTCCTCCGGCTGGGTCAGTACCAGAATTTGCAGCTCCGCAGTGTCGGCCTCCCGCAAATCGAAGAAGGCCAGGTGTTCTTCCATGATTTCCGTCAGGGGCTGGAAGTCGTACTCACAGGCGGGCTGGTCCTCCGTTCCGCCGAGGTAAGTGACTGCCGCCCGCGCCCCCGTCCAGCCCGTCTCGTCCAGGTACAGCCGGGCCACGGCCTTGAAGGCCAGATCGTCCACCCCGGAGAGGAGCCAGTCCAGCTGCTTCCCCTCGCTGTCCGTTCGAAGCCCCTGGCGGAGATAGGCAATCTCGTTTTTCTGGATGCAGTCCTCCAAGGAGGAGTCGTCAATGCCGGTTAACAGCCGGAAGTTCTCATAGCCGGGTTTGCTCAGCGTATCCTGCACCACATAAGAGAGCGTCATTTTCCGGTCCCGGGAGCGTACGTGCCGGAGGGCGGCCTCATAGGCGCCCGCCTCCTTCGTCTGGGAGCGGAGGTTTTCCCCATTGGGCCCCCACCAGTAACTCTCGCCAATGTCCTCCAGATTCAGCGCGTCCCCCTCCAGTGTCCGCCGGGGCAGGGCTCCGAAGGCCCGGATGGCATTGTAGTCCTCCAGGGTCCCGCCCTCATAGCCCACGGTGGGGGCCAGCCGCATGACAGAATCCAGCAGCCAGACGACATTGTTTTCATCGGCGGAGAGGGCCGTCAAAAGCTTCTTCAGCATGGAGTGCACCTGAACGGTCCCGCCGCCGGGAAGCTCGATGTCGTACCCTGTCATAGACCGGGAAGCTACCAGCCCTCCGGAGTGCAGCTGGTCCAGGGAGAGAATATAGCGGTCGCACCCCGCCGCCTCCTGCTCCAGCACCCAGGTGAACAGGGACCAGGGCTCCCCCCGTTGGAGGCTGTCGAAGTTTTTCGGCTGGCCGTCCAGGGCCGTGCGGTACAGGACCTTCTCCGGCATGGCCAGGGCATAGCCCAGGGACTCCGCCAGATACACCACCCGCTCCACGTTGTCGGGCCGGTCGTCCAGGGGGACATAGGCGATGGTTTTCCCCGGCTCGGGGACGGCGGGCTCCGGATAGGGCAGGGGCTCCGTCCGTCCGGGAGCGCAGCCCGCCAGCAGGACCAGGGCCAGGACCGCCGCCCAAAGGCGTTTCACTCGTTTCATAAAACCTCCTTAAAAAAGGACGGAGCCGTCACGGCCCCGTCCTTCCCGCTCAAAGTCCCAGGCCCCCCAGGTTCAGCCCGCCGGTGATGCTGTCCATGGCCTTGTCCATGGCGTCCCCGGCCTGGCGCAGGGCCTCGTTGACGGCGGAGACCACCAGGTCCTGAAGCATCTCCACGTCCTCCGGGTCCACCGCCTCGGGCTTGATGGTGAGGGAGGTCAATTCCTTCTTGCCGCTGGCCACGGCCTCCACAGCCCCGCCGCCCACGCTGGCGGTGAAGGAGCGGTTTTCCACCTCCGTCTGGGCGGCGTTCATGGCCTCCTGCATCTGGGCGATCTGCTGCTGGACGGCAGCCTGGCGCTGGGCGCCGGTGGCTTTCATATTGCCGCTGGTGAATCCGCGGCGGGCGCTGTATCCCATGGTGATCTTCTCCTTTATTCTGTGATTTCAATGTTGTCAAACTGCCGGCCAAAGGCCACCAGATTTTTCAGGTTCTCCTCCGGGGAGGACTTCGGGGCCTCCCCGGTGCGGAGTATGAGCCGCACCGGGCTGCCGGTGAGGGCTTCCGCCTCCTGTTCCAGGATCTCCCGGACACGGTCGTTGTCCAGGCGGCCCAGGGTCAGGTCGTCCGGGGCGCAGACCGTCAGCAGGTCTCCCTCCAAAAAGCCGGAGCACATGCCCAGGAAGGGCCGGTACATGGGGGAGAGGCGGTTCTTGCAGTTCTCCGCCAGGGTCCGCCACCAGCCGCCGTCCACCGCTCTGGCGGGGGCGTTTCCGGCGGCGGGGGCCGCCGGGGCCTGGGGCGCTGAGAAGGGCTTCGGAGGCTCAGGCGGGAGCAGCGGAGCCTCGGGGATGTCATAGACTCGCTGTCCCGGCCCGTCCGTCATGGGCGGTTCCTCCGGCAGGGGAGGCTCGTCCCAGGGAGGCGGGTCCGGAAATTTGGGCGGGGCGGGCGGCTCCTTATGAGGCGGCGGGGCCTGCTCCGGCGGCGCGGCCCCGGGCCGCTGGGCCAGCGCCGCCCGGGCGGCTTGATTGTCCTCCAGCCGGGCGATCCGGGCTTCCAGGGCCGTCAGGTCCCCGGAAAGGCTTTCGTCGCACAGGCGCAGAAGGCACAGCTCCGCATCCAAGCGGCGGTTGGCGCTGGCGTACAGCTCCGCCGAGGCCTTTTGCAGGGTGGAAGCCAGGTGCAGGAAGCGCCCGGCGGGCACGCCCTTTCCCAGGCGGTCCAGGGCGGCGGCGTCGTAGCCGCCGGAGAGCAGGGCCGCGCCGCCCTTGGGGGCGGTCTTTTGGAGGAGCAGGTCCCTTGTGAGGGTGGACAGCTCCGAGAGCACCGCCCCCATGTCCTTGCCGCCCTTGTAGAGCTCGTCCAGCAGGAGGAGGGCCCCCTGGGCGTCCCGGCTCAAAATCAATTCCATCAGCCGGGCGGTCTGGAGGTTTCCCGCCAGCCCCAGCACGTCCAGCACCGCGGCGGCGTCAATGGTCCCTCCGGCGGCGGCGCACTGGTCCAAAAGGCTCAGCCCGTCCCGCAGGGCTCCGTCCGCCAGGCGGCTTAAAAGCTCCGCCCCGTCGGGCCGGAGGTCAATGGACTCCTGTTCCGCCACATAGCTCAGCCGCCGGGCCGCGTCCTCCGGCCGGATGCGCCGGAAGGAGAACCGCTGGCAGCGGGAGAGGATGGTGGCGGGGACCTTGTGAAGCTCCGTGGTGGCCAGGATGAACATCAGGTGCTCCGGCGGCTCCTCCAGAATTTTCAGCAGCGCGTTAAAGGCGGCGGTGGAGAGCATGTGGACCTCGTCCACGATGTAGACCCGCTTTTTCACGTTGGCGGGGGAGTAGACCGCTTCGTCCCGGAGAGCCCGGACCTGGTCCACGCCGTTGTTGGAGGCGGCGTCCAGCTCCAGCACGTCCAGGAAGCTGCCGCTGTCGATGCCGAGGCAGGAGGGACACTTCCCGCAGGGGTCCCCGTCCACGGGGGACTCGCAGTTCACGGCCTTGGCCAGGATTTTGGCGCAGGTGGTCTTTCCGGTGCCCCGGGTGCCGGTGAAGAGGTAGGCATGGGAGGTTCGCCCCTCGGCCACCTGGCGGCGGAGAGTCTCGGTAATGTGTTCCTGGCCGATGACGTCGGCAAAGGCCTTGGGCCGCCACTTTCGATAGAGGGCCTGATACACGGGCCTGGTCCCCTCCTTCCTCCCAGCGGGAGCGCTCAAGCCGCCCGCCGGTTCTTCAAACCGCTAAGCCTTGGTATAAGGCTAAAGAAAAGGAAATCCTCCACACGCAGCTGCGGAGCCGGTTGCCTCGCGGCACATGAAACATTCCGCTTAATGCTGCTCGGTTCCCCGCCTGACATGGTTCGCAGAGCTTCATTGCGCGAGACCGGCTCCGCAGCTGCCTGCGGAGGACTGCCTTTGTATTCTACTATATTCTTTCCCAAATGGCAACAAAAAATTTTCCAATCTTCAAAAAAGGTCCCGCCGTTCTGAAAACGGCGGGACCTGGTTCATGGAAATCCTTACTTGTTGTCCACGGAGAACATATAGGCGATCAGCTCCACCATCTTGTTGGCGTAGCCGGTTTCGTTGTCGTACCAGGAGACGACCTTGACAAAGTTGTCGGTCAGGCTGAGGCCGGCCTTCTTGTCGAAGATGGAGGTGAGGGGGCAGCCCAGGAAGTCGCTGGAGACCACGTCCTCGTCGGTGTAGCCGAGGATGCCCTTCAGCTCGCCCTCGCTGGCTTCCTTCATGGCCTTGCAGATGTCCTCATAGCTGGCGGGCTTTTCCAGACGGGCGGTCAGGTCCACCACGGACACGTCCAGGGTGGGAACGCGCATGGAGATGCCGGTCAGCTTGCCGTTCAGCTCGGGGATGACCTTGCCCACGGCCTTGGCCGCGCCGGTGGAGGAGGGGATGATGTTGCCGGTGGCCGCGCGGCCGCCCCGCCAGTCCTTCATGGAAGCGCCGTCCAGCAGCTTCTGGGTGGGGGTGACGGAGTGGACGGTGGTCATCAGGCCCTCGACGATGCCGAACTTCTCATTCAGAACCTTGGCGATGGGGGCCAGGCAGTTGGTGGTGCAGGAGGCGTTGGAGACATAGGTCATGTCGGAGGTGTACTTTTTATTGTTCACGCCCATGACAAACATCGGGGTGTCGTCTTTGGAGGGGGCGCCCATGATGACATGCTTGGCTCCGGCCTTGATGTGGCCTTCGCACTTGCTCTTTTCCAGGTGCTGGCCGGTGCACTCGCAGATATACTCGGCGCCCACGGAAGCCCAGGGGATGTCGCCGACTTCCTTGGCGGTGAAGACCTTGAACTCCTTGCCGTCCACCACCAGGGCGTCGGCGGTGTAGGAGACCTCGCCGGGGAACTTGCCGTGCACGCTGTCATACTTCAGCATGTAGGCCATATACTCGGGGTTCATGAAGGGGTCGTTCAGGCCGACGACCTCGACGTCGTCGCGCTTCAGGGCGGCGCGGAACACGATGCGGCCGATGCGGCCAAAACCATTGATGCCGATTTTCGCTTTCATAATACAGGAACTCCTTTCGAATTTTGGGTACAAATTGTACCGGAATGCCATATAAACGATTGCGTAAACGATTTGTTTGGGTGTTTTCCAGAAGTAATAGTATCACAGCGTGAAGTTTTTGGCAATCATCATTTCAAACAACAATTTGAAAGGGCCGTTGTGAATTTTTGATAATAAAGCATCTCTTTTCCAAACCGCTTGAAACGACTGGCATTGCTTCCCTGGAAAAGGATTCCCAAAGGAGCGGGGATTATGCGGCGCGGATGGGAAGAGGCGCAAAATACTTGGTGATTCCGACCGAAAAAGAGGGCTGCGTTTGGCTGAAGTGTGAAAAAACAAAAATAGGTTGACCTTTTCGAAAAAAGACTTGCCGCCGGAGGAAAGATATGTTATTCTTATAAAAGAATAACGAGGAGGAGGGCCTTTTATGCGACGGCGGATTCCGCGCTGTGTAGTGTCCTTCCACACCACTGCTGGAGCCATGGCCGCGGAGCGCCTCTGCCGCCGGGAGGGGCTGGAGGGAAAGCTGATCTCCGTTCCCCGGAGCGTTACCTCCGACTGCGGGCTGGCCTGGTCCGCCCCGCCGGAGCTGCGGGAGATTCTGGAACGCCGCTTCCGGGAGGCGGGCATCGAAGCAGCGGGCTTCCATGCGCTGACCCTTTGATGGGTCCTTTTTCCGAAAAGCGTTATTCTAAAGAAAGAATAGCAGATTGAGGAGGAACTTTATGAAAGAAAACACCTTTGCCCGCCGCTATGGCCTGATGATCCTGGCTGGGGTCGTGGTGGGCGCGGCGGCGCTGATCTTGACCGCCGCCGGGAACCCCAAGAACATGGGCTTTTGCATCGCCTGTTTTGAGCGGGACATCGCCGGCGCCCTGGGCCTCCACGGCGCGGGGAAGGTTCAGTATCTCCGCCCGGAGATTCCCGGCATCGTCCTGGGGGCCATGCTCTCGGCCCTGTCCTTCCGGGAGTTCAAGGCCCGGGCGGGGTCCTGCCCCGCCAGCCGATTTGTGCTGGGGCTGTTTGTGATGATTGGCGCGCTGGCCTTCCTGGGCTGCCCCCTGCGGATGGTCATCCGCCTGGGCGGCGGGGACCTGACCGCCGTGGCGGGCCTGCTGGGCTTTCTGGCGGGCATTTTGGTGGGCGTGGCCTTTTTGAAAAAGGGCTTTTCCCTGGGCCGGGCCTATCCGGTGAAGCGGGGAGAGGGGCTGATTCTGCCCGCCGTGATGGCGGGCCTGCTGGCCCTGCTTCTCCTGGCCCCGGGGCTTTTGAAGTTCTCTGAGGAGGGGCCGGGGTCCATGCGGGCCTTCTGGCTGATTTCCCTGGCCACCGGGCTGGCGGTGGGCTTTTTCGCCCAGAGGAGCCGCCTGTGCATGGCGGGAGGGCTCCGGGATGTCTTTTTGCTCCGGGATTTCACCCTTCTGGCGGGTTTCCTGGCGATTTGGGCCACCGTCACCGTGGGAAATCTCATTCTTGGGAATTATAACCTCTCCGTGCTCTCTCAGCCCGTGGCCCACAGCCAGCACCTCTGGTCCTTCCTGGGCATGGCCCTGGCGGGCTGGGGCTCCATCCTGCTGGGGGGCTGCCCTCTGCGGCAGCTGATTTTGGCGGGCGAGGGCAGCGGCGACGCCGCCGTGACGGTGCTGGGCATGGTGGCGGGAGCGGCGGCCGCCCACAACTTCGGCCTGGCTGGAAACCCCGACAGCGCGGCGGACGGCGTGTACCAGGTAGGCGGCATTGGGACGGCGGGCATGGTCGCCGTCGTCATCGGTTTCGCCGTGCTGCTGGCGGTAAGCCTGCTTCATCTTCCCGGAAAGGAGGAAGCGTGATGGTCGACGCGAGAGGGCAGTCCTGCCCCATTCCGGTGGTCATGACCCGGAAGGCCCTGGAAAAGGAAAAGCCCGCCCGGCTGGAGGTCCTGGTGGACGCCCAGGTGGCGGTGGAGAACGTCACCCGCTGCGCCCGTTCCCTGGGCTACCAGGTGACGGCGGAGCCCCAGGGGACGGATTTCAAGCTGATTCTGAGCAAATAGCGGAGAAGGCGGCGCCCGGCGGGGCGCCGCCTTTCTCGCTTGACGGGGGCGCATCAAAAGCGGTATAATAAAAATGTAAAACCATATCGGGGGCGGGGAAATGGGCTGCAAGAAGAGCTATGCCCTGCTGTGGATTGCCTGTCTGACTGGCGTGCGCCTCCTGGTTCCGTCCCCGCTGCGGCGATCTCATCTGGCAACGCGCCTCGCGTTCCAATTTTTAAGGAGGTCCCCTCCATGCCTTACACGAAAGACAAAAAGCGCGTCCTCCTCATCGGAACCGGCGGCACCATCGCCTCGGAGGTGACGGAGGGAGGCCTGGCCCCGGAGCTGACCACGGAGCAGCTTCTGCGCCACGTTCCCGGCATTTCGGATATCTGCGCCGTGGACTGCCTCCAGCTTTTAAACCTGGACAGCACCAACATCGGCCCCGGCCACTGGCTCCAAATGGCCCGGTGCCTCCGGGAACACTACGGCCGTTACGACGGCTTTGTCCTCACCCACGGTACGGACACCATGGCCTACACGGCGGCGGCCCTGAGCTATTTGATCCAGGGAAGCCCCAAGCCCATCGTCCTCACCGGCGCGCAGAGGCCCATCGGCTTCGACTCCACGGACTCCAAGACCAACCTGACGGACGCGGTCCGCTGCGCGTCGGAGGACCTTCCCGGGATCTCCATTGTCTTCGACGGCAAGGTCATTCCCGGCACCCGGGCCAGGAAGACCCGGTCCAAGAGTTTCCAGGCCTTTTCCAGCATCAACTACCCCTATCTCGGCATCCTCCGGGACGGGGTGCTCCTGCGCTATATCCGCCAGGACTGCGGAGCCTATCCCGTGTTCTATGACACGCTGAACACCCGGGTGGCCCTGTTAAAGCTCCTTCCCGGCATGGACCGGGGGGCGGCGGACTTCCTCCTGGAGCGAAACGACGGACTGATCATCGAGAGCTTCGGCGTGGGGGGCCTGCCCGAGTCCGGGGGATTCTACCACTGTGTGGACGAAGCTCTGGCGGCGGGGAAGACCCTGGTCATCACCACCCAGGTGGAGAACGAGGGCAGCGACGTGGGAGTCTACCATGTGGGACATGCCCTGAAAAACAAGCTGGGGGTGCTGGAGGCCTATGACATGACCACCGAGGCCGTGGCGGCCAAGCTGATGTGGATTCTGGGCCAGACCCGGGAGCGCAGAGAGGTGGAGCGCCTCTTCTACACGCCGGTGGCCCGGGACATCCTCTGGCCGGTGGAGTGAGGAGCTTCCTGGAAACGAAAAAATCCCCGCTTTCCTTTTTGGACGGCCTGTGATACAATCTTCTTATTAAAACGCACAGCCCCGCCGGGGAGAAAGGAGTCCCGCCATGGCCCCAGCAAACCCCGACCCCGTTTTCTCCCGCATTCGCGCCGCCGCGGCCCGGGGAGCCCTCTCCCACGCCCTGCTCTTCACCGGGCCGGGGGACCGGCTGGCCGCGGCCCGGTTCGCCGCCTCCGCCTTTCAGTGCGTGGGGCCGGAACGGGACCGCCCCTGCGGCGTGTGCCCCGCCTGCCGGAAGGTCCGGGAGGATATCCACCCCGACGTGATTACCGTCCGGGACGAGGAGCACAAATTCATCGCCGTGGACGTGGTCCGGGAGGTCCGCAGGGACGCCTACATCCGCCCCAACGAGGGGGAGCGGAAGGTCTACCTTTTCCCGGACTGCGCCCTCTTGACGGAGCAGGACCAGAACGTCCTTCTCAAGCTGGTGGAGGAGGGGCCGCCCTATGCCGCTTTTGTCTTTTGCGCGGAGAATCCGGCGGCGGTGCTCCAGACCCTGCGATCCCGCTGCGTGGAGCTGAAGCTCCAGCCCAAGGCCCCGCAGGGCCGGGAGGAGGACGGGGAGGGCGAGGCCCTCTGCCGCTGCCTGCTGAGGCGCAAGCGGGGAAGCGCCGCAGAGCTGGCGGTCCGGCTGGAGAAAAAGAAGCTGAGCCGGGAGAATTTGAGCGCCCTGCTGGAGCGGAGCGAGGCCCTGCTCTCCCAGGCCCTGGTCCTGACCTACGGCGGGACGGCGGGGGACGGGGACCGGGCGCTTGCGGAGGAACTGGGGAAACGCTTGACAAAAACGCAGCTTGTGCGCACAATAGAGCTCATGAAACAATACCGGCGAGAGTGCGGCTACAACGTGGGTCCCGGCCATGTGCTGGGGGCCCTGGCCGCTGAATTGGAGGAGTTATTTTGACTGAAGTCATCAGCGTCCGCTTTCGGGGCGGCAGCAAGACCTATTTCTTCGACCCCAAGGGCATCCAGGTCCGCATGGGGGAGAATGTCATCGTCCAGACCGCCCAGGGCCTGGAGTTTGCCACCTGTACCCAGGGGAATCACGAGGTGGCGGACGAGGCCATCGTCAAGCCCCTCAGCGCCATTGTCCGCCGGGCCACGGAAAACGACTTCCGGGTGGTGGAGTACAACCGGAAGCGGGAGCGGGACGCCTTCGACATCTGCGAGGGCAAAATCGCCGACCACGGCCTGGAGATGAAGCTGGTCAACGTCTCCGTGGGCTTTGACAGCAACAAGATCGTGTTTTACTTTACCGCCGACGGGCGGGTGGACTTCCGGGAGCTGGTCCGGGATTTGGCTTCTGTCTTCCGGGCGCGGATTGAGCTCAGGCAGATCGGCGTCCGGGACGAGGCGAAGATGATCGGGGGCCTTGGCATCTGCGGGCGGCCCTTCTGCTGCTCCCAGTTTTTGGACGGGTTTATGCCGGTCTCCATCAAGATGGCCAAGACCCAGAATTTGAGCCTGAACCCCACCAAGATCTCCGGCACCTGCGGGCGGCTGATGTGCTGCCTCAAGTACGAGCAGAACGCCTATGAGGACGCCGCCAAGCGGATGCCCAAGCTGGAGTCCTTCGTCCAGACCCCCGACGGGCCGGGCAATGTGAAGGGCGTGGAGCTGCTGCGGGAGCGGGTGAAGGTCAGCCTGGACAGCGGGCCGGAGAATTTGAAGACCTACCGGGCCTGTGAGATCCAGGTCCTCCGCAACGGCAAGGGCAGCCGGGAGGGCATTGAGATTCCCGAGCGCACCGCCCGCTTTGTGGAGGAGCGGGAGGAGGAGGAGCTGATTCAGCCCGTGTTCTCCACCTCCTATTACACCGACGACCACCTGGCGGAGGCCCCCCGCCGGGAGAAGATGAGCATCGAGGGAAGCGACACCGGAAAACCCCGCCACCGCCACCGGGGCGGACGCCGCCGGAGCGCTCCCCGTCCCGAGGGACCGGCCTTTCAGCCGCAGCCCCCCAAGAAGCAGGGAAGCCCCCGCCCCCCCAAGCAGCAGAGCCGCCCGGAGGGTCAGCGGGACCAGCGGGAGGACTGCCCCGCCGGGGAGAACAAGCGCCGCCGCCCGCCCTACCGCGGGGGACGCCGGTGGAATAAGAACGGGGACGCGCCCAAGACTTGAAAAAACGCTCAACGGCTTTGCCGTTGAGCGTTTTTCTGGGATTTGGGGAGACCGTTTAAACGGAGAACAGCAGCTCCGAGTACACCGGGAAGGGCCACGCCTTGGCGTCGGTGAGAGCTTCCAGCTGGTCGGCGGTCTCCCGGGCGGCGGTCATGTCGGGGATCAGCACGTCGTGGCAGTACCGCATGGCGGTTTCCGCCCCGGAGGGAATGGCGGCCAGGTCCGCCTCCAGCTTTGCGCAGCCGTCCATCAGCGTGTCCGTCAGGGCGGAGAGCTTCTGGGACGTGGAAGTCTCGTAGCGGCAGCTGGAGCCCATCTCCTTCTTTTTAAAGGCCCGCTCGCACAGCTCCGCGGCGCAGCCGGAAACGGCGGGGAGAATCTCGTGGCGGATCATGTCGATCATGGTGCCGGCCTCGATGGAGAGGACCGTCCGGTAGTTCTCCACATGAATCTCATACCGGGCCCGGACCTCCTCCTCCGTGTAGATGCCGTGCTTGACAAAGAGGTCGATGTTCTTCTGCTGGACATAGGCGGGCAGGGCGTCGGCGGTGGATTTGAGGTTGGCCAGGCCCCGGCGTTCCGCCTCGGCAATCCAGTTGCCGTCGTAGCCGTTTCCGTTGAAGATGATGCGCTGGTGCTCGGTGAAGGTCCGGCGGATCAGCTTCTGGAGGTCGGCCTGGAAGTCGGCGGAGGACTCCAGCTCGTCGGCGAACTGCTTGAGCTCCTCGGCCATGATGGTGTTCAGGGCGATGTTGGGCCCGGAGATGGACTGGGAGGAGCCCAGCATGCGGAACTCGAACTTGTTGCCGGTGAAGGCCATGGGGGAGGTCCGGTTCCGGTCCGTGGTGTCCTGGCGGATGGCGGGGAGCACGTCCACGCCGATCTCCAGGGTTTTCTTGCTGGCGTCGGTGTACTCGGTGCCCTGGATGATGGAATCCACCACGGCGTTCAGCTCGTCCCCCAGGAAGATGGAGAGGACGGCGGGGGGAGCCTCCTGGGCCCCCAGGCGGTGGTCGTTTCCGGCGGTGGCCACGGTGGTGCGGAGGAAGTCCTGGTACTCGTCCACGCCCTTGACAAAGGCCGCCAGGAAGAGGAGGAAGCGGGCGTTCTGGCTGGGGGTGGAGCCGGGCTTGAAGAGGTTCTTCCCCGTGTCGGTGGAGAGGGACCAGTTGTCGTGCTTGCCGGAGCCGTTTACCCCGGCGAAGGGCTTTTCATGGAGGAGGCACACCAGGCCGTGGCGGTCCGCCACCTTTTTCATCACCTCCATCACCAGCTGGTTCTGGTCGCAGGCGGTGTTGGCGTCGGTATAGATGGGGGCCATTTCGTGCTGGGAGGGGGCCACCTCGTTGTGCTTGGTCTTGGAGGGGATGCCCAGGGCCCACAGGGTCTCGTCCAGGTCCTTCATGTAGGCGGCCACCCGGGGCTTGATAGCGCCGAAGTAGTGGTCGTCCAGCTCCTGGCCCCGGGGGGGCTTGGCGCCGAATAAGGTCCGGCCCGTCATCCGCAGGTCCTTCCGCTTGCCGAAGAGCTGCTTGTCAATGAGGAAATACTCCTGCTCCGGGCCCACCTGGGCCATGACCTTCCGGCTCTCGGTGTCCCCGAAGAGGCGGAGGATGCGGATGGCCTGGCGGCTGACCTCCTCAATGGAGCGGAGGAGGGGCATTTTCTTGTCCAGGGCCTGGCCGGAGTAAGAGCAGAAGATGGTGGGGATGCAGAGGGAGCCCTCCTTCAAAAAGGCGAAGGAGGTGGGGTCCCAGGCGGTGTAGCCCCGGGCCTCGAAGGTAGCCCGGAGGCCGCCGGAGGGGAAGGAGGAGGCGTCCGGCTCGCCCCGGACCAGCTCCTTGCCGGAGAACTCCATCATGATCCGGCCGCCGCCGGTGGGGCTGATGAAGCTGTCGTGCTTTTCGGCGGTGACGCCGGTCATGGGCTGGAACCAGTGGGTAAAGTGGGTGGCGCCCCGCTCCACGGCCCACTGCTTCATGGCCTCGGCGATTTCGTTGGCGGTGGAGATGTCCAGGGCCGTGCCCTCGGTGACGCAGGTTTTCCAAGCGCCGTAGGACGCGGGGGAGAGGCGGTCCTTCATGGTCTCCTCGTTGAAGACCTGGCTGCCGAAGAGCTCGGGGAGATGCAAGGTAGTACTCATAATCGTTTCCTCCTCAATTTCATGCCTGCCGAAAGCGTTCGGCAGGCTGGACGTTTTTCAACTCGTTGAAAAACGTTTGATTGAAAGGAAAGACACCCTTCCTGGGTTTCTTTCCAACTATCTTCCTTCCCGATATCGGGAAGTGTACCGCTTCATGATACCTTTATGTTAAATCGTAACATAAAACGATGCAAACACAATTGGTAATACTTCTAAACTTCCGGCCCGGAAGAGGGCCGTTCATTGTCCGCTGGCGCCGTAGTTGCTCAGGGCCCGGGCGGAAGGGTCGTCCACGTCGCATCCCTCCCAGGACTTGTTGGGCATCCAGAAATCCCGGATCATCGCCGCCTGTCCCGGGTAGTGCTTCTCGAAGATCTCCCGGTACAGCAGACTCTCCTTGGTGAAGGGCGGGCAGTGGTAATCGTACTTGTGCCGCAGGGCCTCGAATGCCCCGTCCGTGTATTTCTCCTGGGCGTAGGCTTTCAGGTCGTCCACCATGGAGTGGCCCACGGCGTCGGAGAAGGCAGCTTTCTGCCGCCAGAGGATGCCCTCGGGCAGGAGGCGGTCCTTCTCAAAGGCGTGGCGGAGCAGGTATTTCCCCATGCCGTAGGTGTTCCGCTTCATCTCGGGGTCCAGGGACATGACGTATTTCACGAAATCCAGGTCGCCGAAGGGCACCCGGGCCTCCAGGGAGTTGACGGAGATGCAGCGGTCCGCCCGGAGCACGTCGTACATGTAAAGCTCATCCACCCGCTTTTTTGCCTCCTTCTGGAACTCCTCGCCGCTGGGGGCGAAGTCCGTGTACTTATAGCCAAAGAGCTCGTCGGAAATCTCCCCGGTCAGCAGCACCCGAATGTCCGTTTTCTCGTGGATGGCCTTGCAGCAAAGGTACATCCCCATGCTGGCCCGGATGGTGGTGATGTCCCAGGTGCCCAGCAGGGCAATCAGCTCATCCAGGGTCGCCAGGACCTCCTCCCGGGTCATATAGACCTCGGTGTGGTCGGCCCCGATGTAGTCCGCCGCCTCCCGGGCGTATTTGAGGTCGATGGCATCCTTGTCCATGCCGATGGCGAAGGTTCGGATCTTCTTCCCCAGCACGACGGAGGAAATGGCGCAGACCAGGCTGGAGTCCAGCCCGCCGGAGAGGAGGAAGCCCAAAGGCGCGTCGGCGTCCAGCCGCTTGTCGACCCCGGCGATGAGCTTATCGCGAATATGCTTGCAGGCAGTCTCCCGGTCGTCCCGGCAGTATTCGCTTACCGTGGTAAAATCGGCGTAGCGGACGAAGGTTCCCCCGGCGTAGTAGTGCCCCGGCGGGAAGGGGCGGATTTCCCGGCACAGCCCCACCAGGTTCTTGGCCTCGCTGGCGAAGACGATGCCTCCCGCCCGGTCATACCCGTAAAACAGGGGCCGGATGCCGATGGGGTCCCGGGCGGCGATGAGGGAATCCGTCCTCCCGTCGTAGAGGACCAGGGCGAATTCCGCGTCCAGCCGGGCGAACATCTCCAGGCCGTACTCCCGGTAGAGGGGCAGCAGAATTTCGCAGTCGCTGCCGCTTTGAAACGAGTAGCCCCGCTCCTGAAGCTGCCGCTTCAAAGGCCGGAAACCGTAGATTTCCCCGTTGCACACCAGATAGTCCCCGCCCAGCCGGAAGGGCTGCATCCCCTCCGGGGTCAGGCCCATGATGGCCAGCCGGTGGAAGCAGAGCCACCCTGTTGGGGTTTCCACAACGCGGGACATATCCGGCCCCCGGGATTTCGTGCGCGCAAAGAAGGGCTGAAGCTCCTCCCGCGTGACGTCCTTTTTCTCAAAACCCATAATCGAACACATAACAAGCACCTCCGAATTGATATGGCTTTCCCGCCTGGGAAAATAAAAACGCAGCTATCTCCTGAACATTCAGGACGAATAGCTGCTATCCGCGGTGCCACCTGATTTACCTCCCCGTCTGACCGGGGGCGGTCACCTTCAAGGCTCCAACAAGCCCGTGTGAGGTAACGATCACAACTCGCCGCGCTTACTGCCGGGGAAGGGAGAGACCCCCCGGGTTCAGCTTGGAGCTACGGAGTGTTCTTCCCGGAGGCTCTTTGCGCGGGGTTCTCACTGTCCCCCGCTCACTGGGGCGGAACGCCCTCCGGTACTTTTCTCCATCAACGCCGTTTTCCGTATCGCTTTGTTGTGTTAAAGCTTACACCTGGAAAGGTCCCGCTGTCAATGGAGGATGTGACAAAATACCCGGGGTGCATGTGGTCATATTTCTACATAGTTATATGATGTCTTTTGGCCGGCAGATAAGTGAAGGTTGTATGACCTCCTGGAAAAATGGAAAATGGCCTGCACCGGGTTGCGGGCCCCGCAATTACGCGTCGGATTCCGTAAAAGGCGATCCCGCTTTGCGGGGCCCGGTCTTTCGACCGGGCCATTTCCCATGCGCATCGAGGGCTTACGCCTCCATATGCCGCCCCAAAAAGGCGGCGATGGTCTGGGCCAGCTTGTATTCCGTGTCCCCGGTGGCGATGCCCGGCGTCGTGCCGATGAACAGCACCATGCCCAGCAGATCCCCCTCGGAGAGGATGGGGGCGGCCACGTTGGTGACCAGCTTGTCGCTGCCGTCGCAGACGGGGATGGGGTTTCCCCCGCCGTCATACTGGTAGATGCGGCGGCTTTCCATGATCTGCTCCAGCTCGGAGGTGATGCGCTTGCCCAGCAGCTCCCGCTTGCCGCCTCCGGCCACGGAGATGACCGTGTCCCGGTCCGTCACGGCGCAGATGCAGCCGGTGGAGCGGCTCATGGTCTCGCAGAGCTGCCCGGCGAAATCCTCCACGCCGCCCAGCAGGGAATACTTCTTGAAAATCACCTCGCCGTCCCGGCTGGTGTAAATCTCCAGGGGGTCGCCCTCCCGGATACGCATGGTGCGGCGAATTTCCTTGGGGATGACCACCCGGCCAAGGTCGTCAATCCGGCGCACAATTCCAGTTGCCTTCATATTGAAAAACTCCTTTGATAAAGTGATGGTTGTATGTCACTCTGGCAAAAGCTAGTATCCGCTGTTTTTCCCGGCTTATGCCGGAGGAAGGCTTGGTGATGTCTGGAAATACGCCGCCATCGGGTACAATAAACGAACAAGATCGGATCAGCATTAGAGCTGGGTGCGCTGATCAGCGTGGCGTCTACGATGCTGCCGCCCCGCATCATCCGTCCAGCCCGCTCCAGGCAGCGGTTGATTGCGTCAAAAAACAGCTTGCCGATGCCCTTCTCCTCCAACAGATGCCGAAAGTGCAGCAGGGTCGTGGCGTCCGGGACATCCTGCTCGAAAAAGTTGATCCCCATAAATTTGCGCATGGCATAGCTGTCATAAATTGCGTCCTCTACTCCTTCATCGGATAAGCTGAACCAGCATTGCAGCAGATACATCCGCAGCATGGTTTCTATCTCCATCGGCGGACGCCCGCGTTTCCCGGTTGGATAGTGGGGGACGACCAGCGATACCCATTCCTCTCGGGGAATTAAATCAGCGTTTCCTTAGAAGTCCCGGATGCGCCGGAGCTCCGTGCGATACCTTTTCATCTGGTCGGCGAAGGCGCGTTGGGGCCGGCCGAGGGCCTTGGCGATGGCACGGTCAGAGACCTTGTAATCGTCCTGCCACATGGCGATCATGGTATCTGCATCGGGGTCAAGCTCCCGCAAGCGGGCAAAAAGGCGATCAAGCAGGTCGCGGTCTGCAATGACGCTCTCAATGGATGGAGCGTCAGACGGAACCACGTTCAGAAGAGTGTCCTCTCCGTCCTCACTGACGGGGACATCCAGAGAAATCAGGTCTCCAAAACGCCGATGCTCGCAAATGAGGCAGTCGCCGTCACAGACCCAGACCTCACTTTGAGGGCAGAGGCAGTGTCCGTCGGCCTGCTCCCGCATACGGATGCGGGCTGCTTCGCCATAGCAGGCATCGCGGACTTCCCGAGAAACCGGGATTTTTTCACCGGTGGTGCGTATGTAGATGAACGGCTGATTCTTGTCATTGATCTTCATAAAATCGTCTCCTTTGGATGCGGAATCCGCAGGAGCCGGTTTTTCCGTAGAACAGAAAAGGCGGCCGTGGATATAGTTCTCCCATAGGGGAGCAACTAAAATCCATGGCCGTCAATGCAGCTCTGCGGATTCGGCATATTCGGTATAATTGTCACTGCGTCAGGAAGTAATGGTGTCTTCCACAATAAATGTGGTCCTGGTACGTGTTACACGCGAGATGATATTTTCGCGGGCAACTGTGAATGAGCAGCCAATCGGGACATTGAACTTGCAGCTCGACTTGTGTGGGCCTTCCGTTTCAACCATGCCGCTTTGGTCATTCGCTTTGCACAGCAGGCGGCCCTTGCTGTTGCGAATGTCTCTGTAAATGGTGCCGGGTCTCACCTCCTTTCAATGAAAAAGCCGCTTATATACACTTTGCCATAGGAAATCGGTCGGGATCGATCAAGTCCTACAGCTTAGCGCGTCTAAGCGGCCTTCCTGCGAGTAACTCCTATTTAATTTGATTATGCGCCAATTTCAACAGGAATCTTCTTTTTGTAGATTGGGCACTTGACAAACACGGTGATCCTACAGGGGAGCCTGTCTGCGGTTTCAAGGACGTGACAGTGTTTTCCCAGTTTGCAGCGGGAACCTTCATGCGGGCATTTATACTCAACGGACTTTGGGGGCGTCGTCATATTTGTCATCACCACCTCTGGCAATTAGGGGATCATGCTCGGGAGAGGGGCACTCTCATCGTTCCGCGCATTACGGATAATTTGACGGACGTCATCTACCTCGCTCCGTGTCATCTGATTGCCCATTACCATGTATGCAATCACCATACCAGCGCTGCGGATGGAGTCCTTTCCAGTGATCATCTTCTTGTTGGCACTTCCTATCACAAGGATGTTGAACCACAAATCATTGTTGAACGACCAGTCAATTTGATTGAGCTTTCCTACGGCAGACTCCCAGTTAATCCCTTTGCGTTGGGCCATAAGAGCGACATGTGCAAGCGCCATTTGGGTCACCGGCTTCAATAGGAGGTTTTCCTCACGCAGGTTGGAGATCGGTTTATTGTTGCGGGTCAGTTCAAGGTACTGCTGGTATGCTTGTACACCATCAAGGGTCGCTCGCCAGAAAGACGCGATCGTCTGATATGCTTCTTCCAGCGCCGCGTTGTCTGGCAACTTCTTGGACGAGAATCGTTTGTCCTTCAGAATCGTTTCTGCAATCGTATATAGAGCGCTTAAAGTTGTGAGATTTTTGCTGCGCTGGGAAAGCGTGTTACTTTTCCAGTTGACCAGGTCGATGCCGTTAATTGGTGCCAGCGGGCTTCCCACTTTGAAAAGGCGACGAGCAATCACGGCAAAGGTGTCGTCATCGCTTGTGATGATATTG
Source organism: Oscillospiraceae bacterium (assembly GCA_910574635.1). GTDB lineage: Bacteria > Bacillota > Clostridia > Oscillospirales > Oscillospiraceae > Oscillibacter. Next base: position 135,872 of record CAJTCG010000005.1, read on the forward strand.
TCGCTGCGGCTGGTCTGTTTGGCATATTTATTGATCTTGTTGAAAATTTTCCGGATCTTTGCTGTGTCAGTATGCTCCACGAGGATGATGCACAGTTCTTCATTCGCAAGCTCCGGGTGCGGCTGGAGCTTATTCATTGCGGCAAATGTCTTTGTGCCGCCCGGAATACCCGCGATACCTCTGATGGCGATCTTCAAACTCAGAAGGCGGTGTTGACCGTCCAGGGCTATGAGCCGCTCTTTTCCAGGGAGAGTTAAGAAGCCCATGTCTGCCATAGGAATGGCGTAGGCATCTGGAATGTCGCCTATGACCTTGGAGAGCGGCTCAAACCGAATTTTTTCAAAACCGGAGTAGATGTCTACAATGAGGCTTGAGAAGAAGCGATCGGGGTCTTCGGTGATATATGGAACGATCTCTTCCACAATGCGTTTGATATCGCATTCTCGTTGCATCTTTTCTTCTGCGCTCATGTCTGGCCATTCGGGGAGCTCTTTGGCGATGCCCACCTTGTCAATAAACTCCCCAGCGGCCATCTTACAGATATAGTAGGGCGTCCTACCCATCTTGGCTTGAATGCACCCCAGTGTCGCCATAAAACACACCCCTTGTTTTTGAAAACATATTACGTTTTCATTATACTCAAAAAGTTTAAAATGTCAAGAGGAAGACAGGATGTTTCTCAAAAACATTTAAATATTTTTTCAAAAACATGCAGTCAAAAATCTCGAACCTAGAGCAATTCTCAAAACAAACAATAACCAGCGTGGCGAAACCAGGCAAGACAATCATGCTGGGAGACACAATGAAAGGCAAATTGAATAGCAGTATCAAGCGCATTGGGAGAACGGACCCGAAGCTTTCTCGAAGTGGCCTTTGCCTTAGATAGCGTCTACACAAGAGGCGGGGATTGTAATAGAATGGAACTATCTTAAAAGACTGGAGACAGAAAGATGGATGTATCCTATCGTAGACACGACATAAACGATAAAGTATGGGTGTTGCTTGGACCACATTTGCCGGGACAACGAGGCCAGTGGGGAGGGATTGCGCAGGATAACCGCTGTTTTGTCAACGCAGTGTTTTGGGTATTGCGAACCGGAGCGCCCTGGCGTGACCTGCTTCCCGATTACGGGAAGTGGGGCAGTGTTCATCAGAGGTTCATCCGTTGGCGTAGAAAAGGTGTTTGGGAAAAGCTCTTGGAAATTCTGATCGATGAGCCGGATTATTATTTCCGAGCTTAAAGCTCGGAAATAATGAATTTGATTCAAGCCGTTTTGCGGTTGCCGCTGTAAACAGCGGCAACCGCAAAACATGGCACATATTACTTCCGACCTTTCAGTTCGGAAGTAATATGAATGGCTGATGATCGACGCCAGCCATATCAAGGTGCATCCCCACGCAACGGGAGCGAAAGGCGGCAATCAGGATATGTCCAAGACAAAAGGGGGCTTAACACGTGTAGACGCTATCTAAAGTCATTCAATAGGGTTCAGGTCCGGGCTGTACGCAGGCAGATAAAGGGCCGCTACACCGGCATCACGGAGCAGCTCGCCTACCGCCTGGACATGGTGAGTCCTGAGACTGTCCATTACCACTTTCATCCAGGAAAACCAGACGGGAAGCCTGTGTTGTCTTCGCAAATCCACTCCATTGGTCTCTCTTGGTCTGCACATCGGGGACGTTTCTGTTCTGAAGCGTGGATCATCTTCTTTTTTCTCCGATACCCCATTGCCTGTATTCTACGGCGTACCGTTTCTATTCCAACTGGCAGGCTCAATTTCTCTACGATTTCTGAAAGTGTAATATCCGGCTGACCATCTATCCCCTTCGCAATTTTTTCTGAATCCTCTGGCGCCAGCACTTGCTTACGTCCCCGTTTACTTACGCGCAGATCGACACTTCCGGTTTTGACTTTTTGCTCTGCCAGCCGGTATACCGTTGGCACAGATATCCCACAGGCCAGCGCAACGGCTTTTGCATCATGCGTTTTCTCATATGCTTCTACCAGGAAATTCCTCGCTTCGTTATGCAGCATTTTCCTCACCCCACTGCTATCTTACCATATCTGTTCTCTTTTTGCTATTTCAGAGAACTGCTCTAAGCAGAAATCGGGAGTATGGCCGCACTCCCGAAAAACGGCCAAATCCGGCCCCTGCTGGGCCGTGTCTGTATTGCTTGATGGGATAGTCCCAAACCCTTATACAGAACGGAGGCAACACCCGCATAGGCATGACAGCCACGGCAATATATTCTGTTCCAAAGCACAGAAACAAGAAAATTGCAGAAGTCAGGAGGCAGTACAATTCGACCTACACTCACCAAAACGGGCTTCTAACGGCATACAAAAGGACACAACAAGCCAGGACAGGAGGCCGGCACCCCGGCGCTCCCGTCCTGGCTTTTGATGAACTGTAAACTGTGCTGTCACGCAAGAGGGCCGCAGGCCCTCTTGCGGCGCCCGAAGAAACCGTGCACCCGCTTCGCGTCTGTACGGTTTCTTCAGGTCAGATAACGGCCATGATGCCGGGTTCATTTTGAAGGGCCGCGCTTTAGCTGAAACCTTCCTACCAGGCTTTTCATAAGCTGTGACTGACTGGACAGTTCTTCGCTTGCCGCCGCGCTTTCCTCCGCGGTTGCCGAGTTTGTCTGTACAACATTGGAGATCTGGTCAATTCCCACCGTGAGCTGAGCGATGGAATCCGCCTGGTCGCTGCTGGCCTCTGAAATCTGTTCGATGATGCCGGCCATTTCGTTCACGTCATTGACCGCTTGAATCAAAGACTGCGCCGTATCGTCCGCAATCTGCGTTCCGTTTTCGATTGCCTGCAAAGAATTTTCAATCAAAGCAGCGATATTTTCGGAGGCCTCTGTGCTTTTGTTTGCCAGATTGCGGACTTCATCGGCTACTACGGCAAACCCTTTTCCGGCGGCGCCTGCGCGGGCGGCTTCTACGGCGGCGTTCAGGGCGAGAATATTGGTTTGGAACGCAATATCTTCAATGATCTTCATGATTTTGCTGATCTCACTGGAGCAGCTGCTGATATCTCCCATTGCATGGGTCATCTGCTGCATTTTTTCTTTGCTCACATTCATCTTTACGCTGACACTGTCTGCCGCTTTACTGGCTTGCCGCGCACTGTCTGCGTTCTGATTTACCTTGTTGGAGATTTCGTCAATCGTGGCGGCGAGTTCCTGCACAGAGCTGGCCTGCTCAGTCGCCCCCTGGGCAAGCGCCTGGGCGCCATTCGATACTTGATCCGCTCCGCCCGCGACCTGAGCGGAACTTTGGCTGATTTGCAGCATGGTGTCATTGAGCTTGTCTGCAATGCCCCGGAACGAGACAAGCAACGGATAAAAGCCGCCTGTATACGATTCCTCGCAGGTCGAATCCACCGTAAAATCTCCCTCGGCCATTTTAGCAAGGAATTGATTCTCATCCTCAATAATAAGCTGAAGCTTATGGATCAACCTGCCTACCTGAACGGCGAGAACACCCAGTTCATCCTTCGAGGTATAGGAAATCTTTACATCCAAATCCCCTTCCGCCATTTTTATGGCGGCATTCTGGATTTCAGAAATAGGGATTTTGATCAGGCGTATAATCACAAATGAAAAGAAGACGCCCACTAGGATGATGGCAATGACAACTGCCGCCATGGTCAAGGTGGCGGTTCTGTAAAGGGAAGCGCTTTCCGCCGCCGCATCGTCGCTTCCTTTTGTATTGTAGTCGATAATTTCATCAAAAGCGCTGTTCAAAGAGTTGAAAAGCGCCTCACATTCTCCGTCCAGAATCGCACGGGCACTTTCAGAGCGTCCCTGTTTGGCGAGAGCCAACATTTCTTCTTCCGCCGCCTGATACTGTGTCCAGAGATTGTTTGCGTTGTTATAGAAATTTCCTTCTTCCTCATCGATCATATCCCCATACGCGGCTAAGAGTGCGTCCATGGTTTTGATTCCATCCTGGAGGGACTGAAGGCTGGCCTCCTCTTTGCTATCAGAGTCTGCGGTAAGGTACCCCAGCTCATTCAGCCGGATGTTGGAAATGGTGGCGCTCAGCTCCCTCGCCGTATCGACACTGGGAAGCCAGCTTGTTGCAATGTCGCTTGTCATGTCATTCATCCGGCCCATGAGAAAAAATGACATCCCGCTGATAATGAGCATTCCGAGCAGCGCAACCCCTATGAGAATATAGAGCTTCAGTCTGATTTTTAAATTTTTTATGTAGTGAATCATCTTTGCAATCTCCTCTTATACTTCGTTATCCGCAGTTGGCAGCTATAAGAATATATCGGAGATTTTCTCTGTTTGATAAGTGGATTGATGAGAATATAATGGATGCGTTTTTTCGAATGGCTGTAAAGCGGAGGCTTTTTTGTGCTCCGGCGTTCAGCAGCGCGGGCCCCTGGCAAGGCCGGACCCGGCGAAGACCGAAAAAGCGCGCCGCTTTCCGGCGACGGCTTCGTGCAACTTTCCGGCCTTGGAGCGCTTTCTTTGAACCGCGGTTTTCAAACGAAACAAGGAGGAATATGATATGAGCGAAGAGGTGCTGGTAGCGTTGATTGGCCTGGCAGGGTCCGGCCTGGGGTCCGTGCTGGGCATTTTGGTGAGCAGCAAGCTGACCCAGTACCGGCTGGAACAGCTGGAGAAAAAGGTGGAGGTCCACAACAAGGTCATCGACCGGGTATACAAGCTGGAAGAGCGCACAGAGCTCCAGGAGGAAAAAATCAAGGCGGCGAACCGCCGGATTGAGGGGCTGGAAAGGAGAGCGGAGGCGTGAGAGGAAGGCGGCGTAAAAAGGCCGGGCGCTCCGGGCATTCTGCCGGCGGGGAGTCAAATTTCAAAAGCGGGAACCGGGAAGAGCCCCGGAGAAAGTGAGGACAACGGTGAATAAGACCATCATCAAGCGGCTGGGAAATCTTCTCAGCGTGAAAGCCCTGGTGACGCTGACGCTCACCGCCGTGTTCGCCTGTATGGCGGCGGCCGGGAGCATTTCTCAGGACTTTATGACCGTGTATACCGTGGTTATCGCGTTTTACTTTGGGACGCAGAGCCAAAAGGTGCAGGACGCGGTGGAGGGCGGAAACAATGGCGGCGGCTGAGCGGGTTCTGAGCATCGCCCGGAGGGAGCTGGGGACCAAGGAGTCCCCGGCAAACTCAAACCGGGTGAAATACAACGCCTGGTACTATGGCCGGGAGGTCTCCGGCTCTGCCTATCCCTGGTGCATGGTGTTTGTGCAGTGGGTGTTTGCCCAGGCGGGCGTCAAGCTGCCGGTCAAAACCGCGTCCTGCGGGGCGCTGATGAACGCCGCCAAGAGGGCGGGCAGATGGGTGACGGGGGACTACCGTTCCGGGGACGTGGCGATCTATGACTTCCCCGGCGGCGCGGCCACGGACCACACGGGCATTATTGAGAAGGTGACGCCGGGCGGAGTCGTGGCGATTGAGGGCAACACCAGCCAAACCGGAAGCCAGTCCGACGGCGGCATGGTCTGCCGCAAGACCCGGCCCGTAAAATGGATAGTGGGCGCGGTGCGCCCGGAGTTTGAGAAGGAGGACGGCATGGATATCTCGAAACTGACCGACGCGGAGATTCTGGCGCTGGGGAAGCGCATTCAGGAGGTCCTGGGCAGGCAGCCCGTCAGCCCCGCCCTGGCGGCGGAGTTTCAGGAGGCGAAAAAAAGGGGCATTACCGACGGAACCGGCCCATGCGCGTTTGCTACCCGCGCTCAGGCCGCCGTCATGACGCTCAGAGCGTCCAAGAAATAAAGAAGGGGCCGGGGACTGTTCCCCGGCCCTTTTTATGCGGTTTTTTGACGCACTTCCCGGCGTGTTTTTCCTCATTTCGCGGCGGATGAGGCCGCTTTCGCCGGTTTCAGAATGTTTTCAGATTTTTGCTGTACGCTGTTTTTTATAACTCCCAATTCGCTTCTGTGTTCCTAACGCCTTGATTCTAGACTTTAGTGTATAATAATTCATTCATCCGAATTATACAGATTATGCTTCAACTCTGTGCGCAGTAATGATTGTATAGCTATATGCGTTCACAGTTATTTTGTAGTGACCTGTGAAAATATACCAGTTCTTTCCGATCCTTTCAATTTTAGCATTTTTGTCCAGAATCTGCACCCTGCTCCATTGGACAACATCGTCTGTTTCAATTTGGCAGTTCCTTTTTATCCGCTCTATACCCATTTCTGTTGTATGAAGTTTATCAATGTTTTTAATTAAATCATTCATTCTTATACCAGCCTATGCATATTTTCCCATTGTGATTCACCGGGAACACGAAGTCGAATTGGGACTTTTATAAAAAGCCGCGCGTATAGGGAGAAGACCGATGAAAAACGAACATTTCGAGGGCCGGGGCATTACGCTGAACAGCCTCCTGGAGGAGCGGGAGGCGTTGAATATGCGGATGCTGCTGGCCCTTCAGCTGCGGGATTTGGAGGCGCAGGAGGCGCTGCGGCGGGAATTGGAAGAGGTCGCCGGCCGGATTGAACAGCTCCTTTCCGGGAGACGTTAGCTTCTGCCGCCGTAGCGGCGGAGGCCGCAGTTATACAGCGCCGCCATCCGGGGCTCCAGGACGATTTCCTCCCGCTCGAGCCCCTCATGCTGGATGTACCAGGTTTCTCCATCGGTGTTGAGGAGGGGTTCCAGGTCCTTCAAAAGGTAGACGGGCAGGACCACGCTGCCCCGGCTCCAGACCCGGAGGACATTGGGGATGTCCACGTCCGCCGGGGAGTCGATGATTGCCAGGCGGAGCTCCGGGAAATAGGCCCCGCCGAAGGGCTGTTCCACGTCCAGCCCGGCGAAGCCGCTGTCATACAGGGACTCCAGGGCGGCTTCCAGGCTTCCGTTATTCCACACCGGGGCGATGAGGCCGCACTCGCTGAGCTTCACCCGTTTTTCTCCCGCCGGGGGGAGGCCGGAGATGGGGATCAGATCGTCCAGGACAAAGGGCCCCGTCTTCGTCTTGGGCAGAAAGATACGGGAGGCGCTGTCGGAGGTGAGGCTCATGGACAGGGCGTGGATGATCCAGTCCAGGAACAAATCGAAATTCCGCCCGGAGACCTTGCACCGCTGGGCCGCCTGATTCAGGAATTTGCTCATGGCCTCATAGTCCGTCAGGGCCATGGGCGGCAGGGGACCGGCGTAGAGATTTTTTAAACGTGTGGTGGGCAGCATATGGACCTCCCCGCGCCCTGGGCGCGTTTTGTCAGAATATGCCCATTCTAGCACGCCCGGAGGGAAAACACAAGCTGTAAAGGGAACAACCGTTCCCTGCCCTGCCGCCTGGAAATTCGGGCATTTCGACAGACCGGGCCCCGCCGGAAAGCGGGTTCCCGGGCCTGGGCCTCCAGCTCTGTTTCCCAGCCCTCCCGGCGCAGGGCGCCCCCTCCGTTCGTTCCTTTATTTATACAGCGTTTCAGCCGGTCAAAGGGTTTCCGGTTTCCTGAAATTATTTTGAGAAAGTTCCTGGGAATATCCGCCGCGCAAACCGCAGATACTGGGAAGAAACCGTTCTCTCAGGAGGAAGCGCCTATGATGACCGCCTTTGCCCGCACCGTCATCCTCTATTTTCTTATCATGACCGGCCTCCGCCTCATGGGCAAGCGGCAGATCGGCGAGCTGGAGCCCGGCGAGCTGGTGCTGACCATGATGATCTCGGACCTGGCCACCGTGCCTATGCAGGACTTCGGCATCCCCCTGCTGGCGGGGGTCATCCCTATTTTGACCCTGCTGGCCCTGTCCATGCTGCTGAGCCAGCTGTCCCTCACCAGCCTCCGCTTCCGGGCGCTGGCCTGCGGCACGCCCTCGATTCTCATTCGGGAGGGGGTGCTCCAGCAGGAGGCTATGCGGAAAAACCGCTATACCCTGGACGAGCTTTTGGAGGAGCTGCGGGGCCAGGGGATCACCGGGGTGGAGGAGGTCAAGTACGCCGTGCTGGAAAACTCCGGACACCTCTCCGTCCTCCCCTGGGCCAAGAGCCAGCCCCCCACGGCGGAGCAGCTGGGGGTGAAGACCGGAGAGGACGTGACTTTGCCGGTGGTTCTGGTGAACGACGGGAGGCTCCTCCGGCGGAATCTGGAGGCCCGGGGACTGGATGAGGTTTGGCTCCGAGAGGTTCTCCGGAAAGAGGGGCTGTCCTCTCACCGGGAGGCGTTTTTGCTGACCGTGGACGAGACGGGCCGGGTGGTCTGCGTAAGGAAGGAGGGGGAGCCGTGAAAAAGGGGCTGCTGATTCCCGCCGCCCTGCTGGGGGCCATTCTGGCCTTCTGCCTCTGGAACGGCGCCGCCATGTCCGCGCATACGGCCCGCTGGCGGGCACAGCTGGAAGAGGCGGACCGGCTGGTCCTGCTGGAGGACTGGCAGGGGGCCGCCGCCGCCATCCGGGCGGCTTATGCCGGCTGGACGGAGTGCCAGACCTATCTCCACTGCGTCACGGGCCACGATGCCGTGGACGACGCCGAGGCCATGTACCACCGGGCGCTGGCCTTCACCGAGCGGGAGGAGGACAGCGAGCTGCGGGCGGAGCTGGCGGACCTCCGGGACCAGCTCAGGCAGCTGGCGGAGATGGAGGAGTTTTCCCTGCGGAACGTGCTGTAAAACAGCAGGCGGCTGTCCCCGGCTGGGGACAGCCGCCTGACGCGGATTTTACAGGATTTCCTCAGGGGGAGACTCCACAGGAGGGGCTTCCACGGCGGCGGAGACGGCGGAGGGGCGGGGCGCGGAAATTTCCGTCTCCGCCGCCACCTCCTCGCAGGTTTTCTGCTCCCTGGGCTCTTCCTCGTCTTCCCACAGGGAGTCGTATTCCTTCTCGTTCTGCCGGGCCAGCAGCGCCGCCTGCTTGGCGGCCATGTAGAGCTTCATGTCGTAGTCCATCAGCTTCTGCAGATCCTTGGCCGGGACCTTGGCCCCGGAGGAGACGCGGCGAAAGACCTCCATGATCTTGCCCATTTCCTCCGCCATTTTGGCCTGAGTCTCGGCCTGATGCCGGTTGCACTCGTCCCCGAAGACCTTGGTCTCCATGGCGGTGATGCCCATCAGGGCCTTGTCCACCGCGTCATACTGGGCGTCCAGCAGGGACAGCTCCTTGGAAATCTCCACCCGGTCGAAGGAGGACGGCAGGGACCCGCCCGGCTCCTTTAGAATCTTGGCCAGGGCCTCCCGCTTCTCCCAGATTTCGTGCCGGTGGGCCGCGTAGGACTGCTTGGCGTCCCGGATCTTCATGGGGCGTCACCTCCTCAATGGGATTGGCCGGCTTTACTTCTTCACGATGCCCGCCGTGTCCATGGCGATCATCAGTTCCTCGTTGGTGGGGATCAGCAGGACCTTGACCTTGGAGTCGGGGGTGGAGAGGACGGTCTCCTTGCCCCGGACGTCGTTGGCGGCGGCGTCCAGCTTCACGCCCATGTACTCCAGGCCCTCGCAGACCATGGAGCGGATGGCCTTGTCGTTTTCGCCGACTCCGGCGGTGAAGATCACCGCGTCCACCCCGCCCATGGCGGCGGCGTAGGCGCCCACGTACTTTTTCACCTCATAGGCGAACTTCTCCCGGGCCAGGGCGGCCTTGGCGTCGCCCTTCCCGGCGGCGGACTCCAGATCCCGGAAGTCGGAGCTGACGCAGCTCAGTCCCTCCACGCCGGACTTTTTGTTCAGGGCGTTGAGCATCTCGTCGATGCCCATTCCCCGCTTGTTCATCTCATACTGGAGGATGCCCGCGTCCAGGTCGCCGGACCGGGTGCCCATGGGCACGCCCGCCAGAGGGGTGAAGCCCATGGAGGTGTCCACGCTCTTGCCGCCGTCCACCGCGGTGATGGAGGAGCCGTTGCCCAGGTGGCAGGAGATCAGCTTGACTTCTTCGGGCTTCTTGCCAAGCATGGCGGCGGCCCGGCCCGCCACGTACTTGTGGCTGGTGCCGTGGAAGCCGTAGCGCCGGACCTTGTCCTCCTCGTACCAGGCGTAGGGCAGGGCGTACATATAGGCCCTGGCGGGCATGGTCTGGTGGAAGGCGGTGTCGAACACGGCCACCATGGGGGTGCTGGGCATGAGCTTCCGGCAGGCCTGGATTCCGATGATGTTGGCGGGGTTGTGCAGGGGCGCCAGGGGATTGCACTCCTCAATGGCGGCCATAACCTCGTCCGTGATCAGGACGGAGGCGGCAAACTTCTCCCCGCCGTGGACCACCCGGTGGCCCACGGCGTCAATCTCGCCCATGGAGGAAATCACGCCGTTTTCCTTGTCCGCCACCGCGTCCAGCACGGCCTGGATGGCCTCGGAGTGGGTGGGCATGGGGATGTCGATGGCGTCCAGGGTCTTCTTCCCCTCGGCCTTGTAGGTGAATTTGCCGTCGATGCCGATGCGCTCGCAAAGACCCTTGGCCAGCAGAACGCCGCTTTCGGGGTCCAGAAGCTGATACTTCAGGGAAGAGCTCCCCGCGTTGATGACCAGAATGTTCATGATGACCGTCTCCTCTTTTTGGGGAAGCCCTTGCGGGATTCCCAGATTTCATATAATATAGAGCGGCGGGGAAAGGGCGGAAGGCCCGGTTTCCCTGTCAGCCAACTCCATTATACCAGACTTTCCAGGAGTTACAACCGCTTTTTTACCAAACTGTCACTTTTTTGTCACCACTTCAAGGGGGAATTTTATGGCCGCCGCTGGTATCATTACAGAATACAATCCCCTTCATATGGGCCACGTCCACCTGATGGCGGAGGCCCGCCGCCTCCTGGGGCCGGAGACGGGGATCCTCTGCGTCATGAGCGGGAACTACGTCCAGCGGGGGGACTTTGCCTCTGCGGGCAAGCACGCCCGGGCCGCCGCCGCCGTAAGGAGCGGGGCGGATTTGGTGTTGGAGCTGCCCGTTCCCTGGGCCCTCTCCTCGGCGGAGGGCTTCGCCGCCGGGGCCGTGAAAATATTGAAGGCCACAGGGACCGTCAGCCATTTGGTCTTCGGCAGCGAGGGCGGGGACGCCGCGCCCCTGGTCCGCTGCGCGGAGGCGCTGTGCTCCGGCGCTTTCCCGGAAGCCCTCCGGGAAGAGCTGAAAAAAGGGGATTCCTTTCCCGCCGCCCGCCAGCGGGCCCTGGAGGCCCTGCTGTCCAAGGAGGACGCGGCGGCGCTGTCCCGGCCCAACGACACCCTGGGCGTGGAGTACTGCAAGGCCCTCCGGGGCAGCGGGATTCAGCCCGTCGCCGTCCTCCGGCGGGGGGCGGCGCATGACGGCGCGGACGTCGGGGGCGGCATTGCATCCGCCTCAGCCATCCGCGCCCTTCTCCGGAAGGGGGAGGAGGAAGCGGCCCTGGGCCTGTGCGCCCCCGCCATGGCGGAGGCCTACCGGATAGAACGGGAGGCGGGGCGGGCCCCCGCGTCCCTTGAACGCTGTGAGCGGGCCATCCTGGCCCGGCTGCGCTTCCTGGAGGAAGCGGACTGGGCCGCCCTGGAGCTGGGGAACGAGGGATTGTACCGCCGCTTTTTCCGCTCCAGCCGGTCCGCCGCTTCCCTGTCGGAGCTTTTGGAGACTGTAAAGACAAAACGCTACCCCATGGCCCGGCTGCGCCGGACGGTGTTCCGGGCCTATTTGGGACTGCCCCCCGCGCCGCCGGAGGAGCCCGCCTATCTGCGGGTCCTGGCGGCCAACGAGCGGGGGACGGCCCTGCTGGCCGGGATGCGGAAAACCGCCGCCCTGCCGGTTTTGACCAAGCCCGCCGCCGTCCGCCGCCTGGGGCCCGGGGCCCGGCGCCTCTTTGACCTGGAGGCCAGGGCGGACCGGCTGTACGCCCTGGCCTGCCCGGACCCCGCCGCCGTCCCGGACGCGTGGCGGACCGGCCCGGTGATTGTCCGGGAGGGGGTGGGCTGAACAAAGGAGGAAACCCCATGAGTACCATGATCGCTTTGCTGCTGGTGCTGAGCTCCCTGGTGGGCTGCGCCGGGGAGACGCTGACCAACGTGAAAAACGCCCTGCCGGACCTGCCCCCGGAGACGTTCTCCTTCTCGGTGGAGCTGGAGGAGTACGAGGAAACTGTCCGGGACGAGGATGGCGCGGCGCTGGTGGAGTGCTCCTACGCGCTGCCGGTGATGAAGGCCCTGGCGGCGGATGGAAGCGTCCTGGAGACCGCCGCCACAGAGGGACAGGCCCGGGCCCTGGCGGCGGCGGAGACCTTCAATGCCCGCTTTGACCCCTGGAAGGGCAACGCTCAGACTTTGGCGAAAAGCGCCAAGGAGGACCGGGCCTTCCGGAACGAGTCGGGGCTGGAGCCCATGACGTATACCGACGATTTGTGGTGCGCCGTCTATCAGACGGAAACCCTGGTCAGCGTTTCCGGAACCTACAGCACCTACACCGGCGGGGCTCATCCCAACCACATCCTGATGAGCTGGAATTTCGACCTGGAGGCTGGGGAGTTTTTTGAGCCGGAGATTCTGGACGAGGGAGGGGACCTCCGGGAATACGTCCGGTCAGCCCTGGTGCGGCAGGTCCGGGAGGCGGACGAGGTGCTGGGAGAAAAGCTGGAGGACCTCTATTGGGAGGATTACGAGGATATTCTGGCGGACTGGCTCAATTACGCCATCAGCTTTGATGAAGAGGGCATGACCGTGGGCTTCTCCCCCTATGAGCTGGCCGCCTATGCCGCCGGGCCCCAGACGTTCCATTTGACCTATGAGGAGCTGTCGCCCCATTTGGGACCCCACGGCAAGGCGCTGCTGGGGCTGGAAGCGGCCTCCGCCGGGGAAACCGCCGAATAAGGAAAAGAACAGCGGGCCGCCCTTTCCGGGTCGGCCCGCTTTCTCATGGAATTTAAGTGGTTTCCGCAGGGACGGCCTCCGCCTCGGGGGCCGGGGCCTCGGGAGCCGCCTCGGAAAGAAGCTCTTCTTTGGCCTTGCGCCCGAAGAGGGGCTTCCGGGGCTTTTTCGGGGGCTTCTCCCCCTTGTGCTTCCGGCGGAAGATGTGGCTCAGGTTGTCGATAACGGAATAGTACACCGGGGTGAACACCAGGGTTACAATGGTGGAGATCACCATGCCCGCGATCATCGTAATGCCCATGTCCGACATCATTTCGTTGGTCTCCCCGATTCCCATGGCCATGGGGACCATGGCGAGGATGGTGGTCAGGGTGGTCATCAGGATGGGCCGCACCCGCAGGGGGCAGGCGTGGAGGATGGCGGTTTCCCGGTCCTCGCCCCGGGCCCGGCGGATCTTGATGTACTCCACCAGAATGATGGAGGAGTTGACCACCGTGCCCGCCAGCATGATGATGGAAACCAGGGACAGCATGGAGAGGTCCCGCCCCGTGACGGGGAGGCCGAAGAGGGAGCCGGTAAAGGCCACAGGGAGAATCAGCATGACCATGACGGGCATGAGGAAGCTCTCAAACTGCACCGCCAGGACGAAATACACCAGCAGCAGCGCCGCCGCCAGGGCAATGAGCAGATCGCCGAAGCTCTCCATCATGGTCTCATAGGAGCCGTCGGTCTCCACGGCGTAGCCCTGGGGGAAGGTGTAGTTGTTCAGAATTTCCCAGACGGCGGCGGTCATGGCGGCGGTGTCGCCGCTGACGGAGTCGCCGGAGATGGTCACCTGCCGGGTCTGGTTGGACCGGACGATGGTCTGGGGCGCCTGTTCGATGGCGACGTTCGCCACGGAGCCCAGGGGCACCGTGCCGCCCATGGCGGAGGGCACGCCCATGGATTTCAGCGCGTCCAGGCTTTTCGCCGCCGCGCCGCCGCCCCGGACCACCACGTCCAGCTCACGCCCTGTGATGGTCACTTTTGTGGCGGTGGAGCCGGTAAGCTCCGACCGGACCGCCTGGCCGATGGAGGCGGCGGTGAGGCCGTACTGGGCGGCGGCCTCCCGGTTTACGGAAACCTTCACCTGGGGCACCTCGTCGGACAGGGAGCTCTTCACGTTCACCGCGTCGGGCAGGGCCTCGATTTGGGAAATGAGGTCGTCCGCCAGGAAGGCCAGAGTATCGTAGTCGTCTCCCTCGATGTTGACCGCGATGTCTCCGCCGCCGCCCATCATCATATCCGCGTCGGAGGCGGAGACGGTGATTTCACAGCCGGCAATGTCCTGCACCGCCGCCCGGAGGGCGATGGCAATGTCGTTGCTGCCCCGGGCCCGCTGGGACTTGGAGCCGATATCCAGCATCATGGTAACGGACTCGTTGTAGGCAATGTAGAACATCTCCTCAACTTCCGGCACCTCCGCCTCCACAATGGCGGTGACCCGGTCGGCAATGACGGACGTCTCGTTCAGCTGGGAGCCGATGGGCATGCTGACGTTGACCGAGATCTGCCCCTGGTCCATGTCGGGGATGAGGACCATCTTCGTATTGACCAGGGTGATGCCGAAGAGGACCACCAGGGCAAAGGAGGCCGCCATGCCCAGGAAGAGATGATGGACAAAGAAGTCCAGGGTTTTCAGGTAGAAGGCGCCGATCTTCTCCATCAGCCGCTTCAAGGGGCCGGGCTGCTTCCCGGCCAGTTTTTCCTGACGGCGGCGGACCTTCTCCTCGTCCAGGGTGAAGTAGCAGAGGAGGGGCACCAGGGTCAGGGAGATGACCAGGGAGGCAAAGATCAAGGAGGCGATGGTCAGGCAGAAATCCTTGAACATCATCCCCGCCATGCCGCCGGTAAGGGCCAGGGGGACAAAGACCGCCTCGGTGGTGAGGGTGGAGGCCAGGACGGAGCTGGTGACCTCCTTGGTGCCCTCAATGCAGGCGTCCGCCCGGCTGCGGCCCTCGGCGGAAAAGCGGTAGATGTTTTCCAGCACCACGATGGAGTTGTCCACAATCATGCCCACGCCCATAGCGATGCCGCCCAGGGACATCATGTTCAGCGTCAGGTTGAAGGCCCGCATGAGGACGAAGACCGTCAAAATGCAGATGGGCATGGACACGGCAATAGTCAGCGTGGCCCCGCCCCGGCGGAGGAACAGCAGCACCACAACGGCCGCCAGCAGCACGCCCTGGAGGATGTTCTGATAGGCGGCGTCCACCGTCTGGTTGATGTAGTCGCTGGCAAGGTAGGGGGCGGAATAGCGGAGGCTGGGGTTCTCCGTCTTCAGGTTTTCCAGCCGCTTTACCACCTGCTCGGAGACGTAGACCTCGTTGGCGGCGGACTGCTTGGAGACTTGGAGGACCACACAGGCGGCCTCGCCGGACTTGGCCATGGCGTCCATGTCCTTGTCCTCCAGGGTGACGTCAGCCACTTCGGAAAGCCGCACCGCGCCGCCGGTGGGCAGGGAGAGGATCATATTGCGCACGTCGTCCACGGTCTGGAACTTGGCGTCGGTGGAGACGGTGAGCTTCTTGGACCCGTTTTCAAGGCTGCCGCCGGGGTAGATCAGGTTCTGCCCCGCCAGGAACTGGGACACGTAGGAGGCGGAAAGGCCGTAGCCCGCCGCCCGGGTGGGGTCCAGCTCCACGGCGATCTGCTGCTCCACGCCGCCGTTCACCGTCACCTGGGCCACGCCGTTGATCCGCTCCAGGGCGGGGACCACCAGGTCCTCCGCCAGGGTCTGGAGTTGGCTCAGGTCCTCGCCCACCAGGGCGATCATGGCCGTGGGCATCAGGGCGCTGAGGTTCATGTTGATGATCACCGGGTCCATGGCGTCCTCCGGGAGGCTCACCATGTCGAACTGCTCCCGGAGCTTCGTGGCGGCGATGTCCAGGTCCGTGCCGTCCACATAGGTGATCTGAATCTGGCTCACGCCGTCGGAGGAGGTGGAGGAAATCGTGTCCACGCCGGGGACGGACATGATGGCCCCCTCCAGGGGCCGGGTGACCAGCTCCTCAATGTCGCTGGGGCTGGCTCCGGTGTAATAGCAGGCCACCACGGCCATGGGCATCTCCATCTCCGGCATCAGGGCCATTTGGAGCTGGGTGGCGAACATCAATCCGAAGACGCAGATCAAGATGCTGGCCAGGATGGTTGCCACCTTGTGCTGGATGCTTGCTCTGGCGATACTCATGTTCAATTATTCCTCCTGGCCCTCTCCCGCTTCGGCAGCGGCGCCTTCGTCGGATTCCGTGCCTTCCTCCGGCTGCTCCGCCGGAGCGTCCGTGCCGGAGACCACGCGGACCGGGTCGCCGTCGGTCAGGTACGCCTGGCCCACGGTGACCAGCTGCTGCCCGGCGGAAAGGCCGGTGAGGACCTCCGTCACGCCGTTGCCGGTGAGGCCGGTGGAGACCTCCACGTATTTGGCGGCGCCGTCCTCCACCACGAAGACGTACCGGGTGTCCCCCCGGGTCAGCACCGCCTCGGTGGGGACGACGATGGTGTTCTCAGACACGTCGGTGTGGAAGGTGACGTCGGCGAACATGCCCGCCAGCAGCCCGTCGGTGTCGGAGGGCAGGGACAGCGTGACGGTGTAGAGCCGGGTCTGCATGTTGGCGGCCCGCTCCACGGAGCGGATGGCGGCCTCAAAGGTCTGATTCGCGGCGCTGACGGACACGTCCGCCTTGTCTCCCGCCGAGAGCTTGGGCACCAAGGCCTCGGACACCTGGACCACGGCTTTCATCTGCTCCGCCCCGTCAATGACGGCCAGGGGGGCGGTGTTGGAGATAAAGCCCCCTTCGGTGGCGTTCATGGTCACCAGGGTGCCGCTGCTGGGGGCGATGACGTTGCCCCGGGCGTCCACGTTTTCCAGCACCGTGTCCAGCTGCTCCACGTTGGAAAGGGCGCTCTGCATCCCCGCCTCCAGCTGGGAGAGGGTGGAGTTCCGCTGGGCGACGGCGGTCTGGAGCTGGAGCTCCGCCTGGTCGATCTCCAGCTGGGAGGCCGCGCCGATCTCAAAAAGCTCTTTCAGGTCCCGGACGTTCTTCTCCGCCAGGGCAATCTGCTTTTCAAACACCGCCGCCTGGTCGTTGTAGCTCTGGGCGGAGGAGCGGTAGTTGATGCTGGCGGCGTTGTGGGAGGCCAGGGTGCTCCCAAGGTCCAGGGTGCACAGCATGTCGCCGGCCTTGACCTCGTCTCCCGCCTCGGCGTAAACGGCGGTGCATTTGGCGCTGACGGCCACCATGATGGTGGACTGGTCTTCCGCCAGCAGCTGGCCGGAGACGGTGTTCTCCGTGTAGATGGTGTCCGCCCCGATCTCCTGGACCTGGACGGCCACGCCCGGGTTGGCGGGCTCTTCCTCCGGCGTTTCGTCCGCCCCGCCGCAGGCGGTCAGGGACAGCGCCAGCACGGCGGCAAGCAGCGCCGCCAGGATTCTGTTCTTTGTCATGTAGTTCCTCCAAATCATCGTCACTGGCCGTTAAGTCCCGGACTGGCCGGAGCTCATCACGCCGTAGTTCACGGCCCAGTAGTAGGTCCGGTAGGCGGTGAACAGGTTCCGCCGGGCGGTTTCCACGGCGTCCTTGGCCTCCGTCAGCTCATCCTCCGCATCCAGAAGGGCGTTGCGGGAGAGGTTCCCCTGGCGGTATTTCAGTTCCATGGAGGCATAGGTGCTCTCCTGGAAGGCCAGGGAGGTCTGAGCGGAGTTCAGCACCTGCTGGTAGTCCTTCACGGAGTCGAAGGCATTGCGGAAGTTCATCTCAAAGCTCTGCTCCGCCATCTTGTACTCGTACAGCGCCGCCTCATAGGTGTGCCGGGCGCTGCGGACGTTGTATGTATTTTGGGCGTAGCTCTCCCGGGTGTCCTCATAGGAGTCGTCCGCCTCGTCCAGCTTTTTCTTGGCGGCAAAGAGGTCGTAGCTGCGGGTCTTGGCCTCGGAGAGATCCGGCTTGTAGTCCATGGAGTCCACCAGCCCCTGGCTCAGCGCCGGAAGGGGGCCCAGGACCAGGGAGCCGTTGAGGCTGGCCCCGATCATGGACTGCATCTGGAGCTTGCACCGCCGGAGGTTCATCTCCAGGGTGCTGAGATTGCTCTGCAAGGCTGCCCGGCCGTTGCGCACCTGCTCCAGGGTCAGGGCGGAGACCTGCCCCAGCTCATAGCGGAGCTCCATCTCCTTCAGGCTTCGATCCAGGGCGGTGAGGTTCCGCTGGAGGGTGCCCTTGGTCTGCTCCAGCTCCAAAATGGCGAAGTAGAGGGACTCGGCCCCCACCACGGTGAGGTCCTGGGCGTTCTTCAATTGTTTCCTGGCGGCGGCGGAATCCTTCTGGAGCTTGCCGGAGGCCAGGTCCGACACGGTGGCGCTGAGGCTGGCATAGGAGCTGGCCAGGTTGGAGATGATATAGCCCTGCATGGCCCCCTCCATTTCGCTGGCGACGGGGATTTGGGCGTACATCATCTGCGCGGCCTCCAGGCTGGTCATCTGGGCGTTCAGGCTCTGGTACATGTCGGTGTAGTCCATGGCGTCGATGGAGGCGATGGACTCCTGCAGCATCTTGGCGGTCAAACTGCCCTCCAGCACCCGGTCCCGCAGGTCCTCAAAGGCCAGATAGCGGAAATCGTCCTCTCCGGTGAAGGCCAGCTCATCGTCCATCGTACTGCCTCCGGCGGAGGCTTCCGGCGTGCCGTCGGGCCGCACGACGATAGGGCTGCTGCTGGGCCCGGCGGGGGGGAGGGCGTCGGGGGCCTCCGTCTCTTCGGGGGCTTCGGGGGCTTCCGGCTCTCCGGCGTCTCCGGCGGAGTCCCCGGCATCCCCGGAGGGCTCCGCGTCCTGGCGGGGTTCCTCCGTCTTTGCCTGGGGCGGCGGCTCCGGGCCCGGCTGGGCCAGGGCGGGTATAACGCACAGCGGCAGCGCCAGGGCCAGCGTCAGCAGCAGCGCAATCCATTGCTTTTTCATGGGGTCCTCCTTACAAATATGTATGGTTTCCATTCGCCCAGGTATGGGAGCGCCTCCGCTCCAGGGGCGTTTTTTCTTGTTATACACCTTCCACCTGGGGGAAGGTCAAGAAAAAGTTTCAGAATTCTCCGCGATTCTCAAACTGCCGTGCTTGACGATTTCCAGCTTGGCGGCCAGCTCCTCCCGGTGAAGCGCCCGGTCCTCCGGGCAGAGCATGGCGTCCATACAGGCGCTGCCCAGGGCCGCCATCAAAAGGCAGAAGACGATGCGCCCATACTCCGGGCTGGGGTCCCGGAGGCCGGAGAGGTCCGTCAGGTCCCAGATGCCGTCCAGCAGCCGCTGGCCCGGCCGGGTGGGGAGGAACTTTTGAATGTCCAGCCCCTGGTTATTCCGAACGAAATTCATGCACCGTTTCATCATGGGGTCCAGGGCCGTCTCCTGCGTGGTAAAGTGGTCGAAGCAGTCCAGCTGCGCCTGGAAGATGTCCCCGCCATTGGCCTTCAAAATCCGGCGGTACTCCTCCTTGATGTGGTTCCGCACCTCCTCCAGGAGGTAGGCGAACAGGTCCTCCTTATCGGAGAAGTACTGGTAAAAGCTCCCCCGTGGGATGCCCGCCCGGCGAACAATCTGGTTGACGGAGACGTCGGTGAAGCGGGCCCCGGCGAACTCCGCCCAAGCGGCGTCGAGAAAGCGGCGCCGCTTTTCCTCCGGCAGCCGGAGGAAGGTCTCTGTACACATATGAATCCCCCATAGCAAAAATGACATCCTGTCATTTTGTGACAAGCTGTCACTTATTATAGTCAGGGCTAACGGCGCTGTCAACCGTTTTGTGCCTCCGGGGGCGTTAAGTTTCTGTGAATAAAGAAGTGTTGGGGCCGTCCCTTCCGGGACGGCCCCTGGCCCTCAATATCGCGTCTCCAGCCGCTTGTAAATCAGGATACCGGCCGTAAACTCTACCAGCAGGAACGCCGCCAGGAAATAGATCAGCAGCTCCGCCGCCTCCTCCGGCACCACGCCCAGCTTCCCCAGAATAGAGAAGACCACGATGGCGGCGCAGGCCAGCAGCATCCCCAGGACATAGGCATAGCGCCCGGACCGGTCCCGGAGCATGGATTTCCGCTCGTCCCGGAGCTCGATCTGCTCCTCCTCCAGGTGCCTTTGGTAAGAGTCGGCGGTTTCCAGCTTGGTCCATTTGACGTACTTGTAGACCTGCATGACGCCGGGGCCGGTAAAGGCCCCGAAAAAGCCGCAGAACAGGCTGTCCAGGGGCGTTTCCAGCAGCAGCGCCGCCAGCAGGAACAGGATTCCCCCGGCAATCATACCCAGGCCGAACCAGAGTTCCCTCTTCTTCATGGCATATCCTTCCTTTCGTGAATGAAAATCTCCTCAATGGGGAGTCCGAAAAAATCCGAGATCGCAAAGGCCAGTTCCAGCGACGGGCTGTAGCGCCCGGTCTCGATGGAGCTGACGGTCTGCCGGGAAACCCGGATGGCCCTGGCGAATTCTTCCTGCCGCAGCCCCCGGCCTTTCCGCAGCTCTTCCACGCGGTTCTTCATAGCCGCCTCCTTTCACGTAAAGGTCCCTTTACAAGCAAGAGCGGCCGTCTCCTGATATGTAAAGTTTCCTTTACCAATAAGCTACCACAGCCCGGGCGATTTGTCAAGGGTCCTTTACATAAATTTTCCCCGCCTTGCAATTTTCCCGGCCCTGTAGTATCATAGAGAAACTGCTGAACGGAAAAGGGGACCGCCCATGAAACGAATCTTCCCCGCCCTCTGCGCCCTGCTGCTTCTGACCGCCTGCGGCCCGGACCTGCCGCCGGAGGATTCGGAAAGGCCGCAAATCGTCGCCACCGTCTTCCCGGCCTATGACTTCGCCCGCTCCGCCGCCGGGGAGCTGGCGGACGTGACGCTGCTGCTGCCCCCCGGGGCGGAGAGCCATTCCTACGAGCCCACCCCGGCAGACATCCTCCGGGTCCAGCGCTGCGACCTCTTTATTTACCTGGGCGGCGAGTCCGACGCCTGGGTGGATACCATCCTCTCCGCCATCGAGCCCCGGGGGGACGTGCTGCGGATGATTGACTGCGTGGACCTTCTGGAGGAGGAGACCGTGGAGGGGATGCAGGGGGGCCATGACCATGAGGAGGGCCACGATCACCTGGGTGAGGTACTGAGCATGGACGAGCATGTCTGGACCGCCCCCCGGAACGCCGCCGCCGTCACCCGGATTATCGGGCAGCGGCTGGCCCTCCTGGACCGGTCGAACGGGGAGGCTTACGCCGCCGGAGCCGAGGCCTACGCCCTGGAGCTGGAGGAGCTGGACCGGGACTTCGCCGCCTTCTTCGACACTCTGCCGGACCGGACCATCGTCTTTGGCGACCGCTTCCCTTTGCTGTATTTCGCGGAGGCCTATGATCTGGACTATTACGCCGCCTTTCCCGGCTGCGGAGCCCAGACGGAGCCCTCGGCGGCTACGGTGGCTTTTCTGACAAGGAAGGTCCGGGAAGAGGGCCTGCCCGCCGTCTGGTATATCGAGTTTTCCAACCACCTGGTGGCGGACAGCATCGCCGAGGCCGCCGGGGTGGAGACGGCCCAGTTCCACACCTGCCACAACGTAAGCCGGGCGGACCTGGAGGCGGGGGCCACCTGCCTCTCCCTGATGCGGGCCAACCTGGAGGCCCTGCGGGAACACATGTGATGTTTAGAACGTACCGATTATGAAAAGGAGGACGCCGCATGGACAACGCCTTTGACTTCCTGACCCTGGATTTTTTCACCCGGGCGGCGGTGTTTCCCGGAAGCCTGGGGACCTTCCGCTACCGCTTCCAGCGCACCGGCTGGATGGGAGACGGGGAGATCCAGGCGTGGGTGTACGAGAACGTCTGCTTTGAGCTGGCGAAGAACGCGGAGACGGAGACCTTTCCCTGGACGGAGGAGGGGGTCGCCGCCTTAAAGGCTTGGCTGGGCCAAAAGCTGGCGGAGCGGGGGACGGAGCCCTACCGGATTCCCTACCCGCCGGAAACGGAATAGAAAACAGGCGGCCCTCCTTTCAGGAGGGCCGCCTGTCCGTTCAGCCGGTTTTCTGCCGCGCGGCCGCAGGCAGTTTATTTAATGTAGTATACCCGGCCGTCCTTCCGCGCCGCCGCCTTGGGCGTCTCGCCCTCCGCGTAGCCCAAGGCACAGTGGCCGATGCCCTCATAGTCCTCCTCAATGCCCAGAGACTTCAGCAGCTCCTTTCCCCAGGGCGTTTCAAACTCCTCCTTCGCCCGGTGAATCCAGCAGCTCCCCACGCCCAGGGCATGGGCCGCCACCATCAGGTTCTCCATGACCACGCTGCCGTCGTAGACCCGGTTGGGCCAATCCTTTTTCGCCAGGACGATCAGCATGGCGGGCGCGCCGTAGAAGGGGTCAAAGCCCGCCTCCCAGCCGCCGATTTCGCAGTTCATCCGCACGATTTTGTCCCGGAGCGCCTGATCGGTCACCTGGATGATGATGGTGTTCTGCTGGCCCTTCCCGCTGGGGGCGTAAAGCCCCGCCTCGATGATCTGGTCCAGAATCTCCTGGGGCACCATGTCCGCCTTGTATTTGCGGACGCTTCTCCGGTTCCTGAGCTGTTCCAACACGTTTTCCAACGCCGGACCCTCCTTTATCAATTTATGAATTGGAAGCATAACTTCATCATACCATCTCTTGGGCCGGAAGTCCATACCGGGGCCCTTGCCAGGGCCTCCCTTTTGTGGTATACTGCTCTCAATTTTCAACCGCGGAAAAGGAGGAAGGCCATGTTTACCGGCTTTACCGACGAGACGGTGGACTTCATGTGGGGCATCCGCTTTAACAACGAGCGGGCCTGGTTCGAGGCCCACAAGGAGATCTATCTGCATCACTTCTACCGCCCCATGCAGGCCTTGGGGGCGGAGATTTACGCCTTTATCCGGGACAAGCGCCCGGACTACGACCTCATCAACAAGGTCACCCGCATTTACCGGGACGCCCGCCGCCTCCACGGCCGGGGGCCTTACAAGGAAAGCCTGTGGTTTTCTGTGGAGGAGCCCGCGGAGCAGTGGACGGCCAAGCCCACCTTTTGGTTTGAGCTGATGCCGGAGAGCTGGACCTACGGCATGGGGTATTACCTCCCCAAGGCCCTGACCATGGCGAAGCTCCGGGCCCGGCTGGACCGGGACCCCAAGACCATGGAGGCCCTGACCCGGGCCCTGGAAAAGCAGGAGGAATTCCAGCTGGAGACGGAGGCCTACAAGCGGTCCAAGGGCCCGGCCCCCTCGGCGCTGCTGGAGCCCTGGTATCAGGCGAAGTCCTTTGTGATCCGCCACGAGGAGAAGCTGACGGAGGACCTGTTTTCCCGGGCGATTGTGGACCGGCTGAAGCGGGGGTATGAATTTTTGCTGCCTTACTATGATTACTTCGTGACGCTGGACGGGGACCCGGACCCTCGGGAAGCGGGCTGAGACGGCCCGGGGCCCCGTGGCTCCGCCGCAGCTTCCTTGAAACAGGGCAATAGGGAACAGGGCCAGCCTTTCAGCCGGCCCTGTTCCCTATTGTTTGGAAGATTGGATGAAAAGAAGTTTTGTCTCTTGCAAGTATTAAGATACAGGAGAGTTGTTAAGGAAACCAGCATCAATTGTTACAAAAGTCTTAAATCTTATGTCAACCAAATTCGCGGGACGCCGGCCGAGAAACTTGGATATATTTTCCAGCAAACCGGAGAGCCTATATCTGAAATGGCGCGGAAAATCCCTCCCAGGCTTCCCGCGCGCATGGCCCGGTCAATGAACGCGGCTGCGCAGGCCGGCGAAAAAATCGGACAGGACCTGCCGGCACTCCTCCTCCAGCACGCCGCCCACCAGGGCGGGGGAGTGGGGGAAGTCCTCCATAAAGAGATTGGTCACGCCGCCGCAGGCCCCGAAGGCCGGGTCCCGGGCCCCGAACCAGACCCGGCCGACGCGGGCATTGAGAATGGCCCCGGCGCACATGGGACAGGGCTCCAGGGTGACATAGAGCTCGCACTCGTCCAGCCGCCAGGAGCCCAGGGCCGCGTTGGCCTGGGCGATGGCCTCCATCTCGGCGTGGGAGGCGGCGGAGCGCGTTTCCTCCCGGCGGTTCCGCCCCCGGCCCACCACCACGCCCTCCCGGACGACGACGCAGCCCACGGGAACCTCCCCGGCGGCGGCGGCCTCCCGGGCCAGGGCCAGGGCCTGTCTCATAAAAATTTCCTGCATAGGGGACCCTCCTGTATGAAAACTGGCATATTTGTCCAGACTCGCCATATAAAGTATTATACAGGAGGGACAACGCTATGAAAACCACTTTCTTGAAAAAAACCCGGCAGGACCCGGAGCTGCTGGCCCTGAAAGAGGAGCTCCAGAGCGCCAGGGGGGATTTGTCCCTGGCTTACCGGCGGTTCGACCAGGCGGTGGACCCGGAGCTGGTGGAGTCCTGCATCTATCAGATCAAGGCGGAAAAGGCCCGGTGCAATTACCTCATCCGGGCCATCAAGGAGCGGAGCCCGGAGAGCTTCCTGCCCCGGCTGGAGGGCGAAGCGGCATGGACTTGAATCAGAAGATCATCGCCGCTCTGCTGGCGGGGTTTTTCCTCATCGCCCTGCTGCGGGTGTTCAGCGCGCCGCTGAAGCTGGCAGTGAAGGTGCTGGCAAACACCCTGCTGGGCTTCCTGGCTCTCTGGGCGGTGAACGCCACCGCCGGAGTGACGGGCATCGCCCTGGGGATCAACGTCTGGAACGCCCTGGTGATCGGAGTGCTGGGGCTTCCGGGCTTTGTCCTGCTGCTGCTGGTGCAGTGGGTGCTGTAGAAATACATAGGCCGGTCCCTCCGGGGCCGGTTTTTTCTAAGCGGATAATTTAAATTAGAGATCGAGCATTTAGGAGATAATCGAAGATTTTGATAGAAACTTAGAGTATATACGGCGCTGGTTAAAAATCCTGTTGACATTGCCGGGAAGCCATGGTATAAATAACCTTGCTCCGTAAGGAGCGTTTGATTTGTAAGACCAAATGGAAAATATACTGATGGAGGAAAGACCATGTCCACTTTTATGGCAAACAAGGCCAACATTGAGCGCAAGTGGTACATCCTGGACGCCGCCGGAAAGCCCCTGGGCAAGACCGCCGTCCGGGCCGCCGATCTGCTGCGCGGCAAAAACAAGACCACCTTCACGCCCCACGCCGACTGCGGAGATAATGTTATTATCATCAACGCGGGAAAAGCGGTGCTCACCGGCAAAAAGGGCGAGCAGAAGATCTACCGCACCCACTCCGGCTGGGTGGGCGGCCTGAAGGAGACCCCCTACCGCATCCTGATGCAGGAGAAGCCTGAGGTTGCCATGCGGGTGGCCGTCCGGGG
The DNA here is from genome assembly GCA_910574635.1 of Oscillospiraceae bacterium. GTDB lineage: Bacteria > Bacillota > Clostridia > Oscillospirales > Oscillospiraceae > Oscillibacter. Next base: position 160,977 of record CAJTCG010000005.1, read on the forward strand.
CATGATGCCCAAGAACACCGTGGCCAAGGATTCCCTGAAGCGCCTGCACATCTATGCTGGCGCCGAGCACAAGCAGCAGGCCCAGAAGCCCATCGCCCTGGACGCTGAATAAGGAGGAGGAAGCGTATGTATCAGTCTAAGAAGCCTTATCTGTATGGTACGGGACGCCGGAAGTCCTCCGTCGCCCGGGTCCACCTGTTCCCCGGCGGAACCGGAAGCATCACCATCAACGGCCGGGACATCGACGATTACTTCGGCCTGGAGACCCTGAAAATGGTGGTCCGCCAGCCCCTGGAGGCCACCGGCAACACCGGCAAAATGGACATCGTGGCTACCGTCACCGGCGGCGGCGTCACCGGTCAGGCCGGCGCCCTGCGCCACGGCATTGCCCGGGCCCTGCTGCTGGCCAGCGAGGACAACCGCCCCATCCTGAAAAAGGCTGGGTTCCTCACCCGCGACCCTCGTATGAAGGAGCGCAAGAAGTACGGCCTCAAGGCCGCCCGCCGCGCGCCTCAGTTCTCCAAGCGCTGATTTTGCAAAGCGAATCATTTTATACCGCATACAGCAGCGGGACCTCATGGGAGGTCCCGCTGTTTTTTTGCGCTCAGCAAAAGCCCTGGGAGCCATTCTCCTGGAGCAGGTGCTCGCAGAGCTCCCGCTGCTTGGTGTCATAGAACTCCATGTATTTCAGGGCATAGATGTCGCAGAGGATATAGCGCTGGCGGCCCGTCTGGTAGATGATGAAGTAGTCGTTCCCCACCTCGTGGAGGATGCCCTCCCAAACCATGGTGCCTTGGGTGCCGATGAGCAGGGTGGCCGCCACGAAGTTCCCCCGGTTCCGCAGCAGCATGGCCTTCAGGGAACCCAGAAACGCCTCTCCGGTGGTGGTGGGGGCCTCGATGACCTCGGCGGGCTGGTGGTTCTGGAGGTCCAGGTCCCCGGTGCTGCCCGCAAATTCATTGTGGGCGGGATGCCGGGCCGGCGGGCGGACCGCCGGAACAGAAGAGACCGGACCCGTGGAACCGGCGGCGTTTGCAGAGTTTGTGGAGCCGCTGGAGCCCGTGGGGCTTGTGGAACCCGTGGAGCCGGCAGGGCCCGTGGAGTCTGTGGAAGCGGCGGCGCCCGCAGGACTTGGAGCGGCAGAGGCTGGCGGAGCAGCGGGACGGGACGGCGCGGGTGTGCCGGAGCTTCCGGAGGAAGTCCCCGCCGAGGGGAACTGGAAGGCCGGGGGCATATCGGCGGGCATGGACGCGGGGGGATACTGGAACGGGCCTGTCATCCCGGGGGCCGGGGGGGCGGCGGTCTGGGGGGCGCTGATCTCAGAGGACCAGTCCGTCAGGGGCTGGGACATATAGCTCGTGTTGGGCATGATGGACACCTCTCAAGTTTTATAGTATGCGTCGGTAGGATTATAAAAGCAGTGGTCGCCGATACGGGTCTGCCAGTACCCTACGCCGGTGGGGAAGAAGGGCCGGCAGTCGGGGCCGAAGGGATTGTAAAACCAAAGGGACTCCGCCACGTCCGGCAGGCGGTTCCCGGCGATGGCCCAGTCGGCGATCTCGTAGTGGATGGCCTCGGGCCGCATGTTGTATATGTTCTGGGGGTTGTAGGCGCCCCCCTCCGTCTCGCTGGCGCAGACGAACTGATAGGGCTGAAAGATGATGTTTCGGATGCTGCCCTGGCCTACCCGGGCGTACTCGCCGCCCCGGGCGTGGACCCGGTTCATCACTACCCCCGCCACGGCCTTCATGCCGTTTTCCCCCTCGCCGCCCGCCTCACACTCGATCAGGCGCGCCAGCAGCTCCCGGTCGGAATATGCCATGGTGCATTCCTCCTTTGTCGCTGGTTCAGCATACGCGAAAAGGGGGCCGCTGGTGACAGCGGGAAAAGCAGAAAGCCCCGCCGGAAGGCGGGGCTTTCCTCGTTATTTCCCTTGTTCCTGAATCGCGGTGCGGAACATCTCCTCCGCCTGTTCAATGGAGCGGTCCAGGGCGTACCGCCCGGCGTGTTCGCCGTAGCGCTTCCCCATTTCCTCCCGCTCTTCGGGATGCTCAAACCACCAGTCGATCTTCTCCGCCAGGGCGGCGGCGTCCCCGGCGGGGAACAGGCTCCGCCCGTCCAGGGCGAATTGGGGCGTGGCGGACCGGGGGGAGTCCGCGATGACAGGCACCAGGCCGCAGGCGAAGGCCTCCATACAGCTCATGGCCTCAATCTCCGCGTCGGAGGTGTGGACGTACAGGTCCGCCATGTGGAGGATCTCCAGCAGGCGGTCCGGCTCGTAAAATTCCATGACAATGGGGTTGGGGAGCTTTTCCGCAAGACGCCGGTACTTTTTTTCCAGGGGCCCCTTGCCTGCCAGAATGACCTGGATGCCGTCTTTGTGGCGGCACTGGGCGCAGGCGTCAATGAGCACGTCCTGGCGCTTCTCCCCGGCGTAGCGGCCCACCATCAGCACGTTGAACTTTCCCCGCATCCAGTCCTCCTGAGGGGCCCGCCCATAGGTATACCGGGGGCTGATGCCGTTGGAGATGACGTGGAGCCGCGCGGTATAGCCGTGCTGGCGGAGCTGATCGGCAATCATGTTGCTGGGGCAGTGGATGTGGGTGAAACGGTTGAAAAAGGTGTCCCGAAACTTGGTGTAGACAAAGTCGTTCACCCGTTTGCTGTTGCCCATGTGGAGGGTGAAGGTGATGTTCTCCGGCTGGCAGTGGAATGCCGCCGTGTGAGGGATGCCCAGGCGCTCCACATGCTTGAGGCCCATGATGGCCAGGGGGGAGGGCATCATGAAGTGGACCACGTCCGCCCAGGCTGCCGCCTTCTCAAAAACGTGCTTGTTGGGAATGGCCAGGCGCATCCCCTGGCTGGTGATGAGGTGCTCCACAATGGGGAGGAACCGCATCTGCCGGACGGCGTATTTGTAGTCCGTGGGCTTGCCGGTGGCGATGACCCGGACCTCGTTCCCGTGCTCCTTCAAGGCCGTGGCGAAGCGCCGGGCGCTGATGGTGGTTCCGTTGTTGGCGTCGTCGAACTGGTCGATGACCAAGACGATTTTCATACTTCCCGCCGGTCCTCTCAGCCCTGGGCCAGGAGCTGCTCCAGCCCCAGAGCCAGCTGGTCCGGGCAGGAGGTGCTCTTGGCCCCGCAGCGGATTCCCTTCAAACGCCGGACGGCCTCCTGGGCGGTCATGCCCTTCACCAGGGCGGAGATGCCCTGGAGGTTGCCGCTGCATCCGCCCATGACCTGGAGATCCTGAATGACGCCCTGGTCGTCCAGGTCCACCCGCATTTCCCGTGAACAGACGCCGCGGGGCTGGAAGGTATAAGTTTTCATATTGGTGCCCACTCCTTTTTAAGCCGCCGGAGACGGCGGACAGTCGTTTAACCTATATACCATAGCATAGAAATGAGAAAAAGGCAAGCCCCGGAGGGCCCGCCTTTTTGGCTCAGCTCTTTAAGAATTCGCCGGGGTCCACCGCCTCCCCGTCCTGGGTGACGGAAAAATGGAGGTGGGGGCTTTGGGCGGCCTCGGCGGAGGCGGTGGCGCCCACCGCGCCGATGATCTGCCCGGCGGTGACCAGGTCCCCCGGCTCCACCGTGGGCCTCGCCTGAAGGTTGGAGTAGGTGGTGGCATACCCGCCCTGGTGCTCAATGACCACGGTGGTGCCCATCAGGGGATCGTCCTCCACGGAGGAAACGGTGCCGGCGGTGGCCGCCAGCACGGTGGTGCCGGGCTTGGCGGAGATGTCTACGCCGTCATGGGTCCGCCAGTCCGCCAGGGTGGGGCTGTAGACCAGCTGGTCCATGGAGAAGGCCATCAGCACCTCGCCCTTCAAGGGCTCCACGATGAGCTTGGGGGGTTCCGCCATCACCGGCGTGTCGTCCACCTGCACTTCCGGCATGGTGGGAACGATTTCCACCTCCACCGGAACCGGGGCGGAGGCCTCCACCGGGGGCTCCTCGTCCTCCGGTTCCGGCTCCGGGATATAGGCGCTTTCCACCGGGGCGCTGACCGTCTCCGTGGGCGCCGCCTGCTCTTCGTCGGGCTTGTCCCCGCTAAAGAGCAGGAACCAGCCGCTCACCGCCGCCGCGATCAGGCAGACGGCCAGCAGGAGATAAAAGCCCGTGCCGCTGAGGACGGATTTCAATTTGTGTTCCATGCAAGAGTTCCTCCCTCAATAGAAATAAGTCTGAGGGAAGTATGGACGGGGACAGGAAAAATTATACCGTCCCCGCTCTCTGGAACGCTTTTATTTTCGCGCCTCCAGGGCGGCGGCGTAGAGGTCGTTTTTGCTGAGGCCCGTGTGTTCCGCCACCTCCCTGGCGGCGTCCTTCAGACGCTGCCCGGCGTCCACCAGGGCCAGCACCTGGGCTGCGCCCTCCTCCAGGGTGAGGACGGCGGCCTTTGACCGCTCCGCTCCGGCCACCACCAGGACGTATTCCCCCCGGGGGTCATGGTCCCGGTAGTACTCCGCCGCCTCCCCCAGGGTGCAGCGGCGGACCTCCTCGTGGAGCTTGGTCAGCTCCCGGCAGAGGGCGATCCGGCGCTCCGGGCCGAAGGCCTCGCAGAAGTCTGCCAGCGTGGGGCGGAGCTTGTGGGGGGCCTCGTGGAAGATCATGGTCCGGGTTTCGTTTTTCAGGCTCTCCAGGTGCTCCCGGCGGCTGCGCTTGTTGACGGACAAAAAGCCCTCGAAGGTAAAGCGCCCCGTGGGCAGGCCGCTGACCGCCAGGGCGTTCACCGCGGCACAGCAGCCGGGGATGGACGTCACCGTCACGCCGTGCTCTCCGCAGAGGCGGACCAGGGCCTCCCCCGGGTCCGAGATGGCGGGGGTCCCGGCGTCGGTGACCAGGGCGCAGCTCTCCCCCGACAGGAGGCGGCCCAGGACCGCCTGGCCGGCGGCGGCGGCGTTGTGCTCGTGATAGCTCGCCAGGGGCTTTTTGATTCCAAAGTGGTTCAGCAGCTTCAACGACACCCGGGTGTCCTCCGCCGCGATGAAGTCCACCGCCGCCAGAGTCTCCACCGCCCTGGGGGACAGGTCTTCCAGGTTGCCGATGGGCGTGGCCACCAGGTACAGCGTTCCGCTCATAGCGGGGCCTCCTCTCGAAAGTAAATGCGGTTCAGCTCCGCCGTGGGGGAGCCGTCAGGGTTCTCCAGAATCAGCGGCTCCTCCACGGCCAGGCCCGGCTTTCCGCCCCGGCGGGCCTCCAGCAGCAGGAGGGAGGGGGCCCTCTCCGGCCGGAGGGAAACCAGCCGCAGCCGCTTGGGCTCCAGCCCCTCTCCCCGCAGGGCGCAGAGCAGGTCCGTCAGCCGCTCCGGCTTGTGGACCAGGCAGAAGGCCCCGCCCCAGCGCAGCAGCCGCCCGGCGGCCCGGCACACGTCCTCCAGGGTGCAGGCTTCCTCCGTCCGGGCGGTCCGGCGGGCCTCCCCCTTGGGCAGGGGACCGGCGGAGGGGGGGAAGTAGGGCGGGTTGCAGACCGCCAGGTCAAAGCTCCCGGCGGGCAGGGCGGTTTCCCGCAGGTCCTCCAGCCGGAAGAACAGGCGGTCTTCCACCCGGTTCTCCGCCGCCGCCAGCTTCCCCAGGCGGACGGCCTCCGGCTGGATGTCCAGGCCCGTCACCGCCAGCGCCCGCTGGCGCTGGAGCAGAAGGAGGCCCAGCAGCCCCGTGCCGCAGCCCAGATCGCAGACCTTCCATCCCGGTTTCAGCCTCGGCAGGGAGGCCAGGAGGAAGCTGTCCAGCCCCGGGGGATGCTGCCCGTTTCCATAGACAAAGCGGAGGCCGCCGGGGCGCAGGGCCTCCCAGCGCGGGCCCTCCATCAGCGGACGGGCGGATAGCCCGCCAGCCTGGCGTTGAGCTTGGAGTAAATGCGCGTTTGAAACCAAGGCTCCGTGGAGGCGGCCACGGCCTCCTCCAGGGCGAACCAGGCCACGGCGCTGTTCTCGCCGGCCTTGCGGCGCACCGGGGCGGCGGGGTCCGCCTCCAGAAGAAAGGTGACGTTCAGGTGGAGGTGAGAGGAGACATACCGCCCCCGCTTCTCGTGGCCGTCCACCGTCAAAATCTCCACGGAATAAATGTCCCGGGATACGGGCCGGACCTCCTCCAGGCCGCTTTCCTCCCGGACCTCCCGGAGGGCCGCGGACAGCAAGTCCCGCTCCCCGTCGGCATGGCCCCCCAGCCAGGACCAGGAGTCATAGAGGTTGTGGTAGGCCAGCAATACCCGGTTCCGCCCGGGGCTCACCACCCAGGCGGAGGCCGTCAGGTGGGCCGGGTCCTCCCGGCCATAGGGAGCCTGTCCGTTTTCCAGCAGGCGCAGCAGCGCCTCCCGGTCCCGCTCCTCCTGTTCGTTCCAGGGCCGAAAGGCCCGCAGCTGCGCAGCTAGGTCCATAGCAATCCCACCTCGCCCGAATTTGGTAACAGCATCTATGATAGCACAGTTTTCCCAAAAGGGAAAGCGGTAAAATTCCGCCCCCGTTCCGCGTTTTCCCGCCAGGGAGCGGTCCTGGCCTGGTAGAAACTTACAGAAAAATGGAAAAAATGCACAATATATAGGGTTTGCCGCAGAAAACAAAAAAATTGTCGAAGAAAACTTCTGTTTTTTTGTAATCCTGTCTTGAAAAATCTGGAAATTTATGCTATTTTAAAGAAAACGAGCTGAGAGTGTCAGGACGCTCTGACAGCCGATCAAGAAGGAAAGGTTTGGAATCATCATGGAACATCAAAGGACTGTAATTCTGGCGGACGCCAGCGAGGAATTCCGCGCCATGCTGCAGGAGGCCATCGAGCAGGCCGGTGAGTTTACCGTGGCGGCTTCCACCGGGAACGGAGTGGAAGCGCTGCGGCTGATTGAGGAGCGGAAGCCGGACCTTCTGCTGACGGATGTGGCCCTGCCGGGGCTGGACGGGCTGGGGCTTCTCAAGGCGGCGAAGGAGATGGATTGCTGCCCCAAGGCCATCATCGTCTCCGCCTTCTGCGGGCATCAGACCTTGGCGGACGCGGAGAAGCTGGGCGTGTGCTACTATCTGCCAAAGCCCTGTGAGCCCGCCTCCCTGGTGGAGCGGATGCACGGCATTTTCGAGGGGCCCGCGTCTCCGGACCTCCGGGTGCACGCTTTGCGGAACACTGTCACCAACGTGATCCACGAAATCGGCGTCCCCGCACATATCAAGGGCTACCAGTACCTGCGGGAGGCCATCATCATCGCGGTCAACGACATGGAGGTCATCAACGCGGTGACCAAGGTGCTGTATCCAGCGGTGGCCAAGCGCTTCGGCACCACGCCCTCCCGGGTGGAGCGGGCCATCCGCCACGCCATCGAGGTGGCCTGGGACCGGGGAGACCTGGAGACGCTGCAAAAGTACTTCGGCTACACCGTGTCCAACACCAAGGGAAAGCCCACAAACTCGGAGTTCATCGCCATGATCGCCGACCGGCTGATGCTCAGCGGAGACGGCTGGGTGCTGCGGGACCAGGGCTGAGACTGCGCAAGGAGAGGAGAGGCAAAACGCCTCTCCTCTTTTTTATGCCTCCGGGCCCAGGCGGGCGGAGACGAGGGCCTTTTGCTCCTCCGTGGGGGGCCAGTCCAGGTCAAGGCCCACCACCCGGCCCGGGAAGCATAAGAGCCAGTTGTCCGTGGCCTTGCCGTCCTGCCGGTAGTACTGCCGGTAGGCGGCCTCCGCGCCCCAGGGGGCCGGGTCCTCCGGGCGGTAGGTCTTGGAAAACTCGGGGATGCCGGGGGAGTCGCCGTCAGCCAGGAGGTCTTCCATCAGCGCCTCCAGGAGCCATTGGGTCCGGGGCTCGTAGATGGTATAGCTGAGACGGAGGGAGCCTGGCCATGTGGTTTCGTCCTCATCCCCGGTGTTCTGAAAGGCATACTCCCGGTAGGACTGTTCCGGCAGGAGGAAGGAACCCTGGGTCATCCGCTCCCGCCTGTCGTGGCGGTAGGTCTCTCCGGTCAGATCCGTGAGGGTCAGGGGCAGATCCTCCCGGGGGTGCACGTCGAATTTGATGTGCTGGTAGGTGTAGGTCTCCCCGCTGCCGCCAGAGAGCCAGCCGAAGCGGATGCTGGCCCAGACCAGTCCGCCGATCATAGCGAAGACCAGCAGCACGTCCACTGCCAGGGTGCCCGCGATGTTCCACCGCTTAGAGACCCGCCGGCTCCGCAGAAAGGCCGTGGTTCCCCGGATTAGGGCCCCTACCAAGGAGAACAGGGCCAAATACGCCGTGAAGAACACCACGTAGCCCCTGCCGCCGCTGATGAGCTCCGTCACCAGCCAGACCGCCACAAAGAGCCCCACCAGGACCAGTCCTGCGCGGTTGATCCGCTGATAGGCCTTGGTGCTGATGGGGGCGCAGGGCCCGCCCTCCTCAATGGAGCGGCGGGAGCGCCTCCGCCAGCCGTAGTAATGACAGAGGGTGTAGATTTCCAGCAGGGCCATCAGGACGAACAGCGGCCCGGAGATGAGGCTGCCGCTGCGCTCCAGAACGCGGAGGGGCTTGACGAACAGCGTACCCAGGGAGGAGAAGGACATGAACAGCCCCAGGGCCAGCAGGATGAGGTTCGTAAGCAGGAAGCTTTTTCCCAGGGAGCGGTGGATGTTCTCAAGCCGCAGGGCCTCGTCCGTCTCCAGGGGAACCGCATCCGTGTCCTCTGTGGAGAAGATCTGCATCTGGAACCAATCGCAAACCTTGGTCCACCCGGCGGCATTGCACAGCTCCTCCAGGGATTCCTGCCCCTCCGTGGGGCCGGGGTTGAACTGGGAGGCCCCGGCGTTGTAGGTGACGGCGTAGCGAAGGCTCGCGGGCTCGGCCCGGCGGTATTTCCAGAGGGCGTTCCCCGCCTTTTCCAGCCGCCAGCCCTGAGCGGCCATGGCGGAGAGGTGTTCCTCCACGCCCCGGTAGTCGTAGAGGCAGAGGGTGTTCCAACGGCATTTGAGATCCTTCATGTGGTCTCCTCCTTCCAGTCCTCCGGGGCCAGCCGGGCGGAAATCAGGGCCTTTTGGGCGTCCGACGGCTCCGCGTCCGGGCTGACCGACGCTGCCCGGCCCGGCCAGACCAGGAGCCAGCTGTCTCCGGGGTCCTCGTCATAGTAGCGCCGGTAGGCCGCCTCCGCCCCCCAGGGGACCGGGTCTTCCGGGACATAGCGCAGGGTGAAGAGGGTCATACTCCGGAATTTAATGGGGTCGTCCTCCAGAAGGTCCTCCAGCAGGGATTCCTGGAGGGCGGGGGAGGAGAGGTCCCAGAGGGTGTAGCCCAGCCCGCAGACCTTGGGTCCGTCTCCCAGGAGGGCTGTCTCCCGGTAGGCCCGCTGAGGGATGAAGACGGAGCCCAGGTCCTCCGCCTCCCGGCGGACGTGGCCGTACTCCTCTCCGGTGAGCTCCGCCAGGGTCAGGGGGAAGTCCTGCCGGGGAGAGACGTCCCAGTTCTGGTCCCGGTACTCGTAAGTCTCCCCCGTGGGGCGTTCGTCGGAGAACCAGTCGGTTTCATAGCGGCTCCAGATCAGCCCGCCGATGAGGGTGAAGCACAGGACCACATCCACCGCCAGGGTCCAGGCGATGTTGGAGGTCTTGGAAGCCCCCTTCTTTCGAAGCAGGGCCGTGGTCCCCCGCATCAGAATGTTAATCAGGGTGAAGAATGCCATGTACACCGCGAAGTACAGCACCGCGCCCCGGTGCCCCCGGTCCAGCTCCGACAGCAGGAACACCGCCACCAGCAGGACCAGCAGGACCCACATGCCCAGGCTGGCCCACCGGCTCCCGCAGCCCACCGGGAGGCAGGTCCCGCCCTCCTCCACGGAGCGGCGGGACCGCCGCCGCCAGAGGAAGTAACCGGCGAGAAGACAGAGCTGGAGGGCCGCCTCCGCCAGGCACAGGACCCCGGCGGTGAGCAAGGCGTTGTTTTTCAGCATGCCGTAGAGGTCCCAGGTGACCAGAGCCAGGAAGAAGTCCCGGCCGATGAAGAGCATCAGAAGCAGGACGGCAATGTTGCCGGGGAGGAAGCTCTTCCGCATGCAGCGGTGGATGTTTTCCAGACGCAGAGCCTCGTCGGTTTCCAGAGGGACGGCGGCGGGGTCCTCCGTGGAATAAATCTGCATCTTGGAGCAGTCGGAGACCTTTTCCCACCCGGCGGCGGCGCAGAGCTCCTCCAGGGACTGCTCCCCCTCCGTGGGGCCCGGCTCGAACCGGGAGGCTCCGGCGTTGTAGGTGACGGCATAACGAAGGCTCGCGGGCTCGGCCCGGCGGTACTTCCAGAAGGTGACTCCCGCCTTTTCCAGCCGCCAGCCCTGGGCGGCCATGGCGGAGAGATGCTCCTCCACGCCCCGGTAGTCATAGAGCTGAAACGTGTTCCAGCGATAGGCCACATTTTTCATTTCAGGTCCTCCTCTCCCACGCAGGTCTTGTAATCCTCGGTCAGCGCCAGCAGGCGGCGGTACTCCGCCCGCAGGGTCTCCCGGCCCTTGTCCGTAATCAGGTAGCTCCGCTTCCGGCCCTCTACGGCGGTCTCCCGGATTATCCCCGCCTGCTGGAAGCTGTCCAGGAGGTTGTACAGGGTGCCGGGCCCCAGGTCCACCCGCCCGCGGGTCAGGGCGGACACCCGGGTCATGATGTCCGTGCCGCAGCACTCCTCCCGGAGGGTGAGGAGGATGTAGAACATCGGCTCCGTCAGGGTTTGAAACTTCTCTCTCGCCACGGCGCACCTCCTAATATCGAATATCGTTATTACTAGGTACAGTATAATATCGAACATCGATATTGTCAAGGGGCACGGGGAAAAAGAGCGGCAAAAAGCCGCCCAAGCGGGCGGCGGAAATTGACAGGCGCTGGACGGTATGGTAGGATGGCGGCAGAAGGACGCTGCTGCATGGAAGCGGTCAGTCCACCGTTTGCACCCCTGCGCAAATCCAACATGGGGGGAGGTGGCGTGGATGTGGAAAAAACGGCTTTTTGCTGTGCTGCGGTTCATGGTGTTTTTCGCCATGGCATCGCTGCTACTTACCACAAAAGCGTGTTGACCGCCCGGTCTACCCCCGAGCGGTCAACTGTGAACTAGTTGGCTGAACCGGACTGACCGTTTTGCAGCGGCGTCCTTCTATGTTCATTATACGGATTCGCCCTGGTTTTGTCAATGCCAAAACCAGGGCGTTTTTGGCACAAAGCCCTACGCCAGCTCCGCCAGGCCCGTATAGAGCTGGTAGTACCGCCCCTTCTGGGACAGGAGGTCATCGTGGTCGCCCCGCTCGATGATCTCCCCCTGCTCCAGGACCATGATGGCCCTGGCGTTGCGGACGGTGGAAAGCCGGTGGGCGATGACAAACACCGTCCGGCCCGCCATGAGGCGGTCCATGCCCTTTTCAATCAGTTTTTCCGTCCGGGTGTCGATGGAGCTGGTGGCCTCGTCCAGAATCAGCACCGGGGGATTGGCGCAGGCCGCCCGGGCGATGTTCAAAAGCTGCCGCTCCCCCTGGCTGAGGCCGCTTCCGCCGCCGGAAAGCACGGTCCGGTAGCCCTGGGGCAGATGGCGGATGAAGCCGTCGGCCCCCGCCAGCTTTGCCGCGGCCTCCACCTCCTGGTCCGTGGCCTCCAAACGGCCATAGCGGATGTTGTCCGCCACGGTGCCGGTGAAGAGATGGGTGTCCTGGAGCACCACGCCCAGGGAGCGCCGCAGGGATTCCTTGGCGATGTCCCGGATGTCGATGCCGTCATAGGTGATGGTTCCGCTCTGGATTTCGTAGAAGCGGTTAATGAGGCTGGTGATGGTGGTTTTTCCCGCGCCGGTGGAGCCCACGAAGGCGATCTTCTGTCCCGGCTTGGCGAAAAGGGACACGTCGTGGAGGATGGTCCTCCCCTCGTCGTAGCCGAAGACCACATGGTCGAACCGCACGTCTCCCCGAAGGGGAACCAGGGTGCCGTCGGGCTTCAGCCAGGCCCAGGCGTCGGTGTCCCGGTGAACCCGGGTAAGGGTCCCGGCCTCGTCCTCCGCCGCCCGGACCAGGCGGACCTTGCCCTCGTCGGTCTCGGTGGGGGTTTCCATGATTTCAAAGATGCGCTCCGCACCGGCCACGGCGGAGAGGATGGTGTTTACCTGCTGGGAAATCTGGGTGATGGGCTGGCCCACCTGGCGGGAGTACTGGAGGAAGGCCGCCAGGCCCCCCAGGTCGCCGTTCCGGATGGCCAGAAGGCCCCCCACGCAGCAGGTGACGGCGTAGTTGATATAGTTCAGGTTCCCCATGGCGGGCATCATCATGCCGGAGAAGATCTGGGCCCGGGTGGCCGCGTCCCGGTAGGCCTCGTTGCGCCGCTGGAAGCCCGCCTGGGCCTCCGGCTCGTGGTTGAAGACCTTGATGACCTTTTGGCCCTCAATCATCTCCTCGATATAGCCGTTGACCTCCCCCAGGGCCTTCTGCTGGCCGGCAAAGTAACGGCGGGAGCGGGATCCGATGGTCTTAACCACCCCCAGCATCACCGCCAGGGTGGCGAAGGTGACGAGGGTCAGCGCGGGGCTCAAGACCAGCATCATGACGATGGTGCCGGTGAAGGTCAGCGTGCAGGAGATGAGACTTCCAAAGCTGTTGTTCAGAGCCTCGGAAACGGTTTCGATGTCGTTGGTGTAGCGGCTCATCAGCTCGCCGTGGGTGTGGGTGTCGAAGAATTTCAAGGGCAAATCCTGCATCCGGCTGAACAGGTCCGCCCGGATGTTGGCCATGGTGGTTTGGGCAATCTGAACCATGATGCGGCTGTAACCATAGGAGCACACCGCGCCCAGCACATACACCAGGGCCATGATGGCCAGCATCCTGGCAAGGCCCGGAAAGTCGCCGGGCAGAATATAGTCGTTGATGAGGGGGCGGATGAGATAGGAGCCGCCCACGGTGCAGGCGGAGCTCACCACCAGCAGCGCCGCTACCAGGGCCAGGTGGAGCTTATAGCGGCCGAGATACCGCATGAGCTTCCCCAGGGTGCTCCGGATGTTCTTGGGCTTGCGGAAACCGCCTCCGGGACCGCCGGGGCCATGAGGGCCGGGTCCGTGCTTAGCCATCGAGGCTCCCTCCTTCCTGCTGGGACTGATAGACTTCCCGATAGATGCCGCAGCGCTCCATCAGTTCCTCATGGGTCCCCTGGGCGATGATGCGCCCGCCGTCCATCACCAGAATCAGGTCCGCCTCCCGGACGGAGGCCACCCGCTGGGCAATGATGAGTTTTGTCGCGTCCTTCAGCTCATGGGCGAAGGCCGCCCGGATCTTCGCGTCCGTGGCGGTGTCCACGGCGCTGGTGGAGTCGTCGAGGATCAAAACCTTGGGCTTCTTCAAAATCGCCCGGGCGATGCAAAGCCGCTGCTTCTGCCCGCCGGAGACGTTCACGCCCCCCTGGCCCAGGTCCGTGTCCAGGCCGCCGGGCATCCGCTCCAGGAACTCGTCGGCACAGGCGGCCCGGCAGGCGGCCCAAAGCTCTTCCTCCGTGGCCTGGGGGCTGCCCCAGAGAAGGTTTTCCCGGATGGTGCCGGTAAACAGGGTGTTCTTTTGCAGCACCATGCTGACGGACTCCCGGAGGCGCTCCATGGTATAGGCGGCCACGGGCCTCCCGCCAACCCGCACGGAGCCCTTGTCCGCCTCGTAGAGCCGGGGGATCAGGGAGACCAGAGAGGTCTTGCCGCTGCCGGTGCCCCCCAGGATGCCCACGGTTTTCCCGGAGGGGATATGGAGGCTGACGTCCTCCAGAATCCACTCGGAGCTCTCGGCGCTGTATTTGAAATATACATGGTCGAAATCAATGGAGCCGTCGGCGGGGTCGGCGTTTGGATCGGCCCCCTCGCCGGTGATGGCGGGGACCTCGCCCAGCACCTCCGCCACCCGCTTGGCGCAGGCCGCGGTGCGGGTCAGCATCATGAAGATCATGGAAACCATCATGAGGGACATCATGATCTGGGTGATGTAGGTGAAGTAGGTGATGAGCTTTCCGGCCTCCAGGGAACCGGCGTAGACCATCTGACCGCCGAACCACATGACGGCGATGATGGTCCCGTAGATAATCAGCATCATCAAAGGCATGTTGACGACCACCCGGCCGAAGGCCCGGAGGGAGGTGTTTTTCAAATCGTCGTTGCGCTCCGCGAACTTCTCCCGCTCCCGGTCCTCCCGGACGAAGGACTTTACCACCCGGACGCCAGCCAGGTTCTCCTGGACCACCAGGTTCAGCGCGTCGGTCTTCTCCTGGAGGGAGCGGAACAGGGGCCCTGTCGCTGCCAGCAGGATGACCACCACCACCGCCAGCAGGGGCAGCGCCGCCAGGAAAACGCTGCTGAGCCGGTAGCTGATGCGGATGGAGAAGAACAGGGCGGCCACCAGCATTACCGGGGCCCGGACCATCAGGCGCATGGACATCATCAGGGACATCTGGAGGTTGTGCACGTCGTTGGTCAGCCGGGTCACCAGGGAGGCGGTGGAAAAGCGCTCGATGTTGGAAAAGGCGAAGGTCTGGATGTGGTCGAACTCCGCCCGGCGGAGGTTCGCCCCAAAGCCCATGCCCGCCACAGAGGACGTCACCGCCGCCCCCAGGCCGAAGCACAGGGAGGCCACCGCCAGGGCCACCATCAGCCCGCCCTTGCGCAGAATGTAGGACTGGTCGGCATTTGCGATGCCCACGTCCACGATGTCGCTCATCACCAGGGGGATCAGCAGCTCGAAGACGGCCTCCATGGCGCTGCATGCCACACCCGCCAGAATCCACGGGGCGTAGGGCCGGGCGTGGGGCCAGAGTTGTTTCGTCATGTCTCGGATTCCTCCTTGAGATTTTGAATCACGCGGTCCAAAAGGGCGCACAGGGTTTCCCGCTCCTCCTGGGTAAAGCCCCGGACCATGGCCGCTTCCACATCGAGAAAGCTCTGCTGGAAGAGGGCCTGCTGCTCCGCGCCTTTCTCCGTCAGGGTGATGAGGCGGCGGCGGGCGTCGCTGCCGCTGACGGAGCGGCGGACCAAGCCCTTTTCCTCCATCCGGTCCAGCACGCCGTTGACGGTGGAGGGCTTCACCCGGAGGAACTCCGCCAGCTCGTGCTGCGGGACCCGCCCGCCGTGCTGCTGGAGGTAGAGGAGTACATGGGTCTGGGCCGGGGTTACGTCGTACCGGGAGACCCGGGCGTCCATATTGGCCTTGGACAGCTTGGCCGCCCAGCCCAGGGCGGGGCCCAGGCCCCTGACGCAGTTGTTCATGCAATCAGCTCCTCATTCTTCTCCCCGGAGGGACAAGGTCGTTAGTGCGCTAAATGTTAGCGTGCTAAATATTAGCACAACCTAACGGCTCTGTCAAGGGTGAAATCTGGATATTTTTTGAACGTTTTGTAAATATCAGGGAACAAAATTTGTCGGATGTAAACAAAGTGTGAAGCTTGAAGAAAAGCCGTTGACAATTGAGGGACCTGCCGCTATGATAAACCCAACAAGCGGAAAACGCTTGCTGACCCCACCATTTTCCCTCTCCTTTCTCTATACCATACAGGAAAGCGGGCCGTCCTCTCGGACGGTCCGCTTTCCTGTTTTCCTGAGAGGTGGAGGTTCCGGGGGAATGGCCTGACCAGGGGGTCAGGCCCCACTAAGGGGTTCCTTCCCTTGCCGTTTTACTGTCTATCAATTTATTTTTATTGAAAAACGATAAATTCTTATTGACAATCAACTGGGTCCATGGTAGGATACCAGAAAAAGGAGGCGGTTTGCCATGGGATTGACGATGATTTTGCTTCCAGCCGCGCTGGCGCTGGCCATCTGGGGCGGCGTGATGGCGGTGAGCGGATTCCGGCAGGGGAATAAGCTGAAAATTTTCTCCGGCGCCGGGGCGTTTGCGCTTTTGGCGGCGGGGATGGCGGTGATGATGGAGTTCATCACAAGGCCGCTTTAAGAGGGGGAAGGACGATGGAAAAAATCCCGGTGCGGAAAATCGCCAGGGTGCTCTATGTCCTGGTGTTGGTTACGTTGGCCTGCAATTTGATCGCTTTGTTTTTGGTTCCCACTTTCGTGGCGTTGAAGGGAAATCTGTTTGAGCTCCTGGACATATGGCATGACCCGCAGGACCCGGTCAATCCTCTGGTTGTCATGCTCCTCATGTGGCCCAACATGATTTTGAGGGAAAATATTGCTTATGAGCAGGTTCTGACCCTGTTCCTCCTCTTCTCCGGCTGCTGCACCGCCGTCATCCTCTGGCAGGCCCGGCGGGTGCTGCAAACCATCCTCCGGGGGGAGCCCTTCGCGGCGTCGAACGCCGTCAGCCTTCGGCGGGCGGCGTGGGCGTGCTTCCTCATTGCCGGGGCGGCCTTGGCAAGGGTGATTTTCAGCGTGTGTTACTATCGCTCGCCGCTTCCCCTGGCCAGCTACAACGCCCTCTTCGTGCCGATGTTCGCCATGGGAGGGCTGTTGTGCCTGGTCATGTCCGCCCTCTTCCGCCAGGCGGCGGAGCTGAAGGCGGAGAACGACCTGACGATTTGAGGTGGGGCCATGATCGTTGTGAATCTGGACGTGATGATGGCCAGGCGGAAAATGAGCCTCTCCCAGCTCTCGGAGAAGGTGGACATTACGCTCGCGAACCTGTCGGTATTGAAAAACAACAAAGCCAAGGCGGTCCGCTTCTCCACCCTGGAGGCGGTCTGCGCCGCCCTGGACTGCCAGCCGGGGGACATTTTGGAGTACGTCCCGGATGAAACCGGCGGCGCGGAATAAAGGAAAACTGTCCGCTTGAGGCGGACAGGCGGATAGGAGAATTTCATATGGATGAGCTGAAAAACGCCCTTCCGTCGGAAGGGTCCCTTGCGTGCGCCCAAAAACGAAAATTGCCGGAGGAATCCATGGCCCGGTACCGGCGGAATCTTCTGCTGACCCTGGGGTTCTGTCTTCTCCTGGCGGACGCGCTGAACTGGCCCTGGGGCATGGGGAATACCGTGACGGTCTTCGCCTGGTATCTCCTGCTGGCGTTGGCCGTGGGGCGGGAGGAGCTGTTCCGCCGCCGGGAAAGCCGGGTGCTGCTGGGGGTGAATCTGGCCCTGGCGTCCACGTTCGCCCTGACCTCGAACCCTCTTTTCCGCTGGTGGAATTTCCTGGTGCTGGCGGCCCTGGTCCCCCTTCACGCCGTGTCCGGCCTGGGGAGCCGCCCCTGGTGGGACCCCAGGATGCTGCTGGAGCGGTGCGGGCTGTTTTTCCAAGGGCTGTTCGGGAATTTGTGGGCCTGTTTCGCGGCGGCGGTTCCCGAGGGGCGGAAGACGGAAAAGCGGGACGGCCGGACGCTGGCCGTTGTCCTGGGGCTCTGCGGGGCGGTGGCCCTGGTGTCCTTCCTGATCCCGGTGCTGGTCTCGGCGGACGCCCTGTTTGCCGCGTCGCTGGAGCGGCTGAACTGGAATTTTCAATTCCGGATGCTCCATTTCGGGGACCTGTTCCAGCGGCTGTTCTGGGCCCTGGCGTTCACGCCCTTTGTCTTCAGCCTGCTCTACGCCATGGCCCATCCCAAACGGCTGTGCCCGGCGGAGGAGAAGAAGGGCCTCCGGGTGGACGCCCTGGGTTTCGTGCTGGCCCTGGCGGCGGTGGATGGATTGTACCTGGCCTTCCTGGCGGTGCAGTCCGCCGGGCTTTTCGGCGGGCCGGAGTACGTGGAGAGCCTGGGGGTCAGCTACGCCGAATGGGCCCGGAGCGGTTTTTTCCAGATGGTGGGCGTGACGGTGCTGAACCTGAGCCTGACGCTGGCGTCCCTGTGCTTCTCCCGGCGGGAGGGGCGGGCCTGGAGGGCCCTGCGGCAGCTGTGCGGGCTGCTGGCGGGGGAGAGCTTGATCCTGCTGGCCTCGGCGGCCTGGAAGATGACGCTGTACGTCTCCGCTTACGGCCTGAGCTTCAAGCGCTGTATGACCTATTGGGGCATGATTATGATGGCCCTGTTTCTTCTGGCGGGGCTGTGGAAGGCCCTGAGGCCGGACTTTCGGTTTTGCAAGTGGGCCTTTCCCGTGGCCCTGGCGGGGTGGCTGGTTATCAACTGCGTGCCGGTGGACTATCTGGTGGCGAAAAACCAAGTAGACCGCTATTTGAAGGGGGAAAGTCCCACAGTGAGCGTAAATTATTTGGCATGGCTTTCCTTTGACACGCTGTCCCAGCTGGAGCGGCTGGACGGAAGCCGTCTTGTCTCCGACTATGATGGGAATTGGGATTATCACAAGACCACCTTGTCGGAGGAACTAAACAGCCGCCGGGTTTCCGCATGGGCCCAGTGCCGCGATTGGCGAACCTGGTCCCTGTCGGCCTGCCTGGCGGCAGGAGGATTTCAGCCATGACGGCGGGCTTGTCTGATCGGAAAGGAGGAGAGCTACGAGAGGGACCCATCAGGGGTCCCTCTCGTTTTGAATAAACCCGCCGCAGCGGCCGATTTGGAGCTTGCTCCAAATCGTTGGCCCTTGGTTTGTCTCAAGACAAACCAAGGGCCAGCCTGGTGGAGAGGCTGGCCCTTGTCTTCACTGTCCCCCGCTGCGTGTTGGAAGATCCTCACGGACTTTCGCATCGGGAACGGACGGAGAAGCAAATTATTTGAGTACGGAAGCGGCGATGGCGTCGGCCAGCGCGTCGATCTCCGACTCGTTCTGGGGCTGGAGAGAGGACGTGACGGTCATCTCGTCGTCCAGAATCTCCATGTGCTTGAGCTGCTCGATCTCCTCCCGCATCAGCGCCCCGGACCGGGGAGCCCAGGAGCCGCTGCCCATGATGGCCACCGTGCGCTTCTGGAGGTTCAGCGCCTTCATGTCCATCAGGAAATTGTGCATCGGCGGGAAGATGCCGAGATTATAGGTGACGGAGGCCAGCACCAGATGGCTGTACTTGAATAGATCCGAAATCAGGTAGCTCACATGGGTGCTGGAGACATCGTAAAGCCGGGTGTTCGTCACGCCCCGGGCCGTCAGCTTGGCGGCCAGCACCTCGGCGGCGGCCTCGGTGTTGCCGTACATGGAGGCGTAGACGATCATGACGCCCTTTTCCTCCGGCTCGTAGGTGGCCCAGTGGGTGTATTTGTCGATGATATAGCCCAGGTCCTTCCGCCAGATGGGGCCGTGAAGGGGGCAGAGCATCTTGATGTTGTCCAGTCCCACGATGGTCGCCGCCTTGTTCAAAAGGGCCACCACCTGGGGGCCGTACTTGCCCACGATGTTGGTGTAGTAGCGCCGGGCGTCGTCAATCCACTCCCGGTCGAAGTCCACCTCGTCGGCGAACAGCTTCCCGTCCAGGGAGCGGAAGGAGCCGAAAGCGTCGGCGGAGAAGAGGACGCCGTTGGTGGTGTCGAAGGAAACCATGGCCTCCGGCCAGTGGACCATGGGGGCGTAGACAAAGGCGATGGTGTGCTTGCCGAAGCAGCGGCTGTCCCCCTCTTTTACCTCGTCGATCTGGTTGGGGTCCAGGGCGAAGCCGAACTGGTTGAGGAGCGTCACCGCCTTGGGGGTGGTGATGATTTTCACCTTGGGCCAGCGGAGGAGGATCTCCTCAATGGAGGCGGCGTGATCCGGCTCTACGTGGTTGATGACCAGGTAGTCCAGGGGACGGCCCGCCAGGACGGCCTTGACGTTGGTGATGAACTGGCGGCCCACCGCCCAGTCGGCGGTGTCGAAGAGGACGGTCTTCTCGTCCAGGAGCACGTAGGCGTTGTAGCTGACGCCATGGTACAGGGGATGGATATTTTCAAAGAGGGCCAGGCGGTGCTCGTCCGCGCCTACCCAGTAGAGATCATCGGTGACTTGACGGTAGTTATACATAGATCTGCCTCCTTATTTTAAGTCCGGGGCCGTTAAACTTCGATCTCGATGAACGCGTCCACGCCCTCGCCGCAGTGGGGGCAGGTCCAGCCTTCCGGCAGGTCCTTGAAGGCGGTGCCGGGCTTGACCTCGTTTTCGGGGTCCCCGACCAGCACGTCGTACTCGTGGCCGCAGCCGTTGCAGATATAGAGCTTCCGGGGCGGGGTGACCTTCTTGGGCACCATCCGCTTCATCTTCACCATGGGCGGCGCGGGCTGCTTCTCCCCGGTGTCCAGGGCGGCGGTGAGCAGGGGCAGAATTTCCATCACGTCCCCCACGATGCCGTAGTCGCAGTTTTTGAAGATTTTCGCGTTGGGATTTTTATTGATGGCCACAATGCAGGAGGCGTCCTTGATGCCCTTCAGGTGCTGAATCGCGCCGGAGATGCCGCAGGCAATGTAGAGGTTCCCCTTGAACTTCTGGCCGGACATGCCCACATAGCGGTTCAGGGGCACGTATTTCAGCGTCTCCGCCACGGGGCGGCTGGAGCCCACGGCGGCCCCGGCGGCTTTGGCCAGGTCCTCGATGAGCTTCATGTTTTTCTTCTCGCCGATGCCCTGCCCGGCGGAAACCACCCGCTCCGCCTGGGTGATGGGGGTGTCCATGGGAATGCCCACGGTGAAGTCGTGCCCGTCCTTCTTGAGGCTGGCAACCAGGGCCTCCACCTTCTCCTGGGCGGAGCCGTCCTTCCAGATCTGGCGCTTCCGCGCGCCGGTCTCCGGGCCGCGCTGCTGGGCGGGAGCGGAGGAGGCCTCCTTGGCGGCCTTGCCCAGAATGTGGGAGGCGATGACGACCCGCTGGATTTCGTTGGTGCCCTCATAGATGGTGGTGATCTTGGCGTCCCGGTAGAACCGTTCCACTTCCATGCCCTTGAGGTAGCCGCAGCCGCCGAAGATCTGGAGGGCGTCGTTGGTGACCTCCAGGGCGATGTCGGAGGCGTACTGCTTCGCCATGGCGGACTCCATGCCGTAGGGCACATGGGCCTGCTTCAGCTCGGCGGCGCTGTAGACCAGGAAGCGGGCGCAGCGGAGCTTGGTGGCCATGTCGGCGATTTTGAAGGCGATATTCTGCTGCTGGCAGATGGGCTTTCCAAACTGGATACGGTCCTTGGAATACTCCACCGCCGCCTCATAGGCCCCCTGGGCGATGCCCAGGGCCTGGGCCGCGATGCCGATGCGCCCGCCGTCCAGGGTGGACATGGCGATCTTGAAGCCCTGTCCCTCCTTGCCCAGGAGGTTTTCCTTGGGGACCTTGACGTTGTTGAAGTTCAGCTGGCAGGTGGCGGAGGAGCGGATGCCCATTTTGTCATAGTGCTCCTCGAAGGTAAAGCCCTCCCAGCCCTTTTCCACGATAAAGGCGCTGATGCCCCGGGTGCCGATGCCGGGGGTGGTGACGGCGAAGACAACATAGGTGCTGGCCTCTCCGCCGTTGGTGATGAAGATTTTCTCGCCGTTTAGGAGGTAGTGGTCCCCCATGTCCTCGGCGGTGGTTTCGGTGCCGCCGGCGTCGGACCCGGCGTTGGGCTCCGTCAGGCCGAAGGCGCCGATTTTCCGGCCACTGCACAGATCCGGGAGGTATTTCTTCTTCTGCTCCTCATTGCCGAAGGCGGCAATGGGATAGGTGCCCAGGGAGGTGTGGGCGGAGAGAATGACTCCCGCGCCGCCGTCTACCCGGGCCAGCTCCTCCACGGCGATGGCGTAGCTCAGGGCGTCGGCCCCCGCGCCCTCGTACTCCGTGCCGTAGGGCAGGCCCATCAGGCCCAGCTCTCCCATCTTTTTCACCGCCTCCGCGGGGAAGCGGTTCTCCTTGTCCAGCATAAAGGCGATGGGCTTGATCTCGGCCTCCGCGAATTCCCGGACTTTCGCCCGGAGGTCCTCATGGGCCTGCGTGGTTTGATACAGCATGTTGGGTGCCTCCTTTTCCCGTAATGGTCAGTTGTGGCATATTGAGACGGATAAAACCTGGATACGCTAGAAAATATCACTCAGCGGCATGCGCTGGAGCTCCCGGTCCAGGGACTCTTGAATGCGGCTGAGCTCCCGGCAGACGCCGCAGCCGCCCCTGGGGAAGTTTTCGCACTGGTACCCCTCCCGCTGGCAGCGGTTCAAAAGGGGCGGCTCGCCGATGGACTGGAAGACGTCGTAAATGCTCAGCTCCTCGCAGGGGCGCTTGAGGAAATAGCCCCCGCTGACGCCCCGGCGGCTTTCCACAATGCCGGCGGCCAGGAGACGGTTCAGCAGCTTCAACGTGATGGCTTTTTGCATATTCTCCTGCCGGGCCACGGCGGCGGCGGAGAGCTGCCCCTCCCGGTGCAGGGCCCGGAGGATGCGCAGGGCGTAATCCATCTCTCTTGTAACCAGCAAAAAACCACCTCGATTGCATGAATGAAAGGAGAAAGCCGGACGGCGCGTACAAGCCCAGCCACTTTATCATATTCTACATTTTCTGTTAATTATACCAGAGCGGTCGAAAATGTCAATATTCCCTGACGCCAGGACGGAATAAATTGGAAGGTATGACAAAAAACACCAGCCGCTTTCAGCGAAAGCGACTGGTATTTCAGCGGGCCTTCAGCGCTCCGCCCCCTGGCGGAGCCGGGCGGCCCGGAGGACGTTTTGCAAAAGGCAGGCCCGGGTCATGGGGCCCACGCCGCCGGGGACCGGGGTGAGGAAGCCCGCGACGGGCTCTACCGCCGGGAAATCCACGTCTCCGGTGAGCTTCCCGTCCGCCCGGCGGTTCATGGCCACGTCGACGACCGCCGCACCGGGCTTCACCATGTCCGCCGTCACAAGGCCCGGACGGCCTGCGGCGGCGATCAGGACGTCCGCCCGGCGGGTGAGGGCGGGGAGGTCCCTTGTCTTGGAGTGGCAGAGGATAACGGTGCCGTCCCGGGCGGTGAGAAGCTGGGCCAGGGGACGGCCCACCAAATGGCTCCGCCCGAGAATCACGCACAGGCGCCCCGGGATGGGGACGCCATAGGCGTCCAGAAGCTCCAGCACCCCGGCGGGGGTGCAGGGCAGGAAGCGGGGCTCCCCCAGGGCCAGAAGGCCGGTGTTCAAGGGGTGGAAGCAGTCCACGTCCTTTTCCGGGGAGAGGGCGTGGAGAACGGGCCGGGGGTCCAGGCCCTCCGGCAGGGGGAGCTGGACCAGGACGCCGTCCACGTCTTCGTCCCGGTTCAGGGAGTCCACGAGGACCAGCAGGTCCTCCTGGGAGACGCTGGCCGGGAGGCGGTGGGTCCGGGTGCGGATGCCGCATTCGGCGCAGTCCCGCTCCTTGCCCCGGACGTAGATTTGCGACGCCGGGTCCTCTCCCGCCAGGACCACCGCCAGCATGGGGGGGCGAATCAGGGCGGCGGCTTCCGCCCGAATCCGGCTTTTCAATTTGGCGGCCAGGGCCGCGCCGTCAAGCCGGACCGCCATCGCCGCCTCCTTCCGCCTCCCGGGAGGCCTCCTCCGCCTGGGCGGCGGCCTCGGCGGCCCGGCGGTTCACCAGCAGATCCGCGGGGACGTGCCGCTTCATCTTGATCTCATAAAACAGCGCCAGAATGGAAACGAGTACCATGATGGCGCTCAGGGCCTGGGAGACCCGAATGGGCTGGCCAAAGAGGGTCCAGTCGAAGAGGTAGAGGCTGTCCGTCCGCAGCCCTTCGATCCAGGCCCGGCCCAGGCCGTACCAGAGGAAATAGAACCAGGTGTTCTCCCCGTCGAACCGGCGGCCCTTGGAGACTACGAAGAGAATGAGAAGCAGGCCGATGAGGTTCCAAAGGCTCTCATAGAAGAAGGTGGGATGGACCTCCACATATTGGTAAGCGCTGGTCCACACCCGCATCCGCCAGGGCAGATCCGTCAGGCCGCCGAAGGCCTCCCGGTTGATGAAATTGGCCCAGCGGCCGATGATCTGGCCCAGGAGCAGCCCCATCACCGCAAGGTCCGCCATGGCCCCGAAGGGAATCTTTTTAAATCGGGTGAAGAGGAAGGCCACCAGGGCCCCGGCGATGACGGTGCCGTAAATGGCGATGCCGCCGTCCCAGATGGCGACGGCCCGGCTCCAGTCCAAAACGCCGGAGTCGTCCCGGTAGAGGTCCAGGTAGAAAAGGACGTAATAGATCCGGGAGCCCAGGATGCAGCAGGGCACCGCCCAGAGCACGAAGTCCAGCACATGGTCCTCCGTCAGGCCGTAGCGCTTGGCCTGCCGCATGCACAGCAGCAGCCCCGCCAGGAAGCCCAGGGCCAGGATGATGCCGTACCAGTAGACGCCGTGGCCCACATGGATGGCGATGGGGTCCGGATTGAATTCCCAATCCCCGAAGAGGCCGGGGAAGCTGATGGGCATGGTTTTCAGCGCGGTCAGTTCAGGAGCGGACATATCAGGCCTCCTTGGGGACGATCTCGCTGAGAACCGCCCGGTCCGCCGTCATGTTGTCCCGGAGGAAATTCAGTATGTCCTCCTGGGTGACGGCGTCGAAAATCTGGGGGAAGCGGAAGGGATCGAAGCCGCCGAAGCAGCCTTCGGTAAGGGAAACGGCGATGTTCTCAAAGGAGTTCAGCCCCCGAAGGCTGGAGCCGAAGCTGGAGCGGAGGGCCCGCTGGAAATAGTCCTCGTCAAAGCCCTCCCGAATCAGGCGGTCCGCCTCTTTCTGGAGCTCATTGGCTACGGTTTGGGGCTCCTTGCTCTCGCCGCCGGCGTAGAGAAAGGCCACGCCGGGCATCTGCTCGAAGTCTCCGCCGAAGCTGGAATTGACGAGCCCCTGGCTGTAAAGCCGCTGGTACAGGGGGCTGGATTCGCCGAAGAGCAGGTCGCAGGCCAAGCTGCCCAGGATCAGGCGGCGGAGGCGCTCCTCCCCCTCCGGGACGGGGCGGCATTTCCAGCCCGCCAGGAACTGGGGGCTGGAGACCTCCATGGCCATGCGGGCTTCCTTGGCTCCCACGGCCTCGGGCTCGCTGCCGTAGTCCCTGGGAATCACGGGGCCGCCCTCTTTGGGCAGAATCCGGCGGGCAAGGTCCGACACCTTCACGGGGTCCACGTTTCCCACCACCGTCAAAATCATATTGGAGGGGGTGTAGAAGGCCTTGTGGCAGTCGTAAAGGGTTTCCGCCGTAATGCGGGAGATGCTTTCCACCGTGCCCGCGATGGAGGTCCGGGCGGTGGAGACGCTGTAGAGGGCCCGGAGCATCCGGGCGTAGATCTGCCAGTCGGGGTTGTCCTCGATCATGCGGATTTCCTGGGCGATGATGCCCTGCTCCTTGGCGACGCTCTCGTCGGTGAAGTAGGGAACGGAGACAAAGGACAGGAGGATCTCCAGGTTTTCGTCAAAGTGGCTGGTGGAATCGAAGTAGTAGCCGGTCATGGCGTTGGAGGTAAAGGCGTTGGGCTCCGCGCCGTTTTTGGCCAGTTCCTGGAGGGCGTTGCCCTCCTTGGTGTCAAACATCTTGTGCTCCAGATAGTGGGCGATGCCGGCGGGGGTGTCCAGCCAGCGGCCGTTCAGCTGGAAGCGAATGTCCATGCCGCCGTAGCGGGTGGCGAAAAAGGCGTATTTCTTGGCGTGGTCCGGCTTGGGAATCACGCAGATTTTCAGGCCGTTGGGCAGGGTTTCCCGGTAGATGGTCTCGCCCAGGCGTTCATAGTGGACGGGCTTCATGCCTCCGCCTCCTTTCCCTGAAGGAAGTATACGGTGTCCAGCTTCACCGTGCTCATGGCTTCAAAAATGCGCTCCGGGGCGACGGCGCGAATCTGCTCCGCCAGCATTTCCGGGGTCTCGTTCCGGCCGGTGGCGGCCTGGCCCAGGAAGAAGTTTTCCAGCTTCCCCTGGGAGTCTCCCATGGAGGCGTAGGCGTTGAGCAGGGTGCTCCGTGCGGCCTCCAGCTCCCAGGCCTCCAGCTTGCCCTTTTGGACGGCCTCCAGCTGGGTGAGGATCTCGCCGCAGGCCTTTTGATAGTTTTCGAACTCTATGCCGGAGGAGACGGTGATGAGGCCCTTTTGCCGGTGGAAGAGGGAGGAGGCGTAATAGCAGAGGGACAGCTTTTCCCGGACGTTCAAAAAAAGCTTGGAGTTGCTGCTGCCGCCAAAGAGGGTGTTGCCCAGCAGCAGGGCGGCGGCGTCATCGCTGCCGCAGGAAAAGCCCATGCCCAGCTTGCCCTGGGTGACATCCAGCCGCTCGGTGATGAAGCGGGGCTCCTCGGGGAGGGCGTGGGGGGCAAGCTCCGGCAGGGGCGCAGGGTCCTTCCGGGGAAGGTCCGCCAAAGCGGCGCGAAGGGCGTCCTCCACCCGGGAGCGCTCGGCGCTGCCGCTGTAGAAGATTTCCAGCCGGGAGGTGGAAATGAGGTCCCGGTAGGCGTCAAAAAGCAGCTGGGGATGGAGGGCGGCGGTGATCTGCTCGTTGCCAAGGCGGGGCACGCCGTAGGGCTCGCCGGTGCACATCTCCTGGAGGAGGCGGCTGTCGGCGTAAGACCGCTTGTCGTTCAAAATGCTGCGGATGGCGTCGATGAGGTTGGTTTTCTCGCTCTCGAAGTATTCCTCCAGGAAGAGCCCGTCCCGGGTGACGGGCTGGCAGATAAGCTCTCCCAGCAGGGCGGCGGCGGGCTCCAGCAGGCGTTCGCCGCCGGGGGCGAAGCAGTCGTCGATGAGGCTGGCCACAAAGCCCACGCACTGGGCCTCGCCTTTTTTGCGGACGGTGTAGTCGATCCGGGCGCCATAGAGCTGGTCCAGGCGGGCGGCAAGGGCCCCCATGTCCGGGCAGGAGGCGGTGCCCCGGCGGAGGATGGCGGCGAGCAGCGCGTTGGCGGAGGCGGTCTCCCACCGCAGGGGGACCACGAATTGGGCGGAGAGAAGGTTTGTCTTGAATTTCTTCGCCGGGAGATGCGTGAGGAACACGCCGCCGGCGAGTTGCGTTCTGGTCACTAGGTTCAGCTCCTTTTGTGGAATCGGGTGGTTGCAAAGGCTGTTATTCGTTTCCAAGTATATACTGAATGGAGCGGGATTGCAAGACTGACATATTTCCCGCCCGCCGGACATAGGTTGTCCCAGAGGTGAGCGGATATGAAACAAAAGAAATCTCTGCGGATCGTCCTCCGGCGGCTGGAGGCGGCCCTTCTGGCGGCGGGAACGCTGTGGATTGCCGCCGTCACCGCCGGAAGCGACACCGCGGCGGCGGCGGTCTCGGCCCTGGCGGCGGCTTTGCCGGAGCGGGCGCTGCGCTGGGAACTGGGGGATTTGGGGACCGGAGACGGCCTGTCCCCGGCGGCGGCGCTGGCCATCGGGGAGTCCTCCCTGCTGCTGTCGGCGCGGGGGGACGTGGCGGAGCTCCAGGCCCTGGAACGGCAGGAGCAGCCGGAGGAGGACGGGGAGACGCAGGCCCCCATTGTGATGCCGGTGGAGGAGACTCCGGTGGAGCCGGCGGCCCCCATTGCGGCGGACAACGGCGTCCCCGCCAAGACGCTGATTCCCACGGACCCCAGCGGCTACACCGTCTGCGGGCGGGTGTACGTCAGCAATTCCACAGAGCATGCCCTCTCTGTTTCCGAGCTGCAGGCGCCCTTCGCGGCGGCTCTGGGAGAGGAGGGACCCCAGGTATTGATTTTACATACCCACGGCAGCGAGGCCTATACTCCCGTTCCGGGGACGGAAATCGTCTGGTCCGGGGACTACCGGACCACGGATTACCGCTGCAATGTGGTGAGGGTGGGGGACGAGATGGCGGAGGTTCTGGGGGAGGCGGGGATCTCCGTCCTTCACGACCGGACGCTGTACGACTACCCCAACTACACCGGGGCCTATGACCGGGCGCTGACGGCTATCCGGGGGTATTTGGAGAAGTATCCCTCTATCCGCTTCGTCCTGGACGTCCACCGGGACGCCATTGAGGACGGGCAGGGGAACCAGCACAAGGTGGTTTCCGAGCTGGGAGACCAGGGGACCGCCGCCCAGATGTCCCTGGTGATGGGCAGCGACGGCAGCGGCTTGGAGCATCCGCTCTGGCTGGAAAACCTGCGCCTGGCGGCGGCGGTGCAGCAGGACGTGCTGGAGCATTACCCCACGCTAATGCGCCCGGTGCTGCTGCGGAACTCCCGGTACAACCAGCACGCCACCACCGGGTCGCTGCTGCTGGAGGTGGGGGCCGCCGGAAACTCCCCGGAGGAGGCGGTGCTGGCGGGGCGGCTCTTCGCGGAGCGGTTCGCGGCGGTACTGCTGGAGAAACGGGACGGCGCGGAATCTGCGGAAGCCCCGGAAAGCGGGGACGGCCCGAAAGAGGAGGGCGGCGGGGAGGCGGCTTCGTAAGAGGCCGCCTCTTTTTGTAAATTTTTCCGCCGCGCATGAAACCGCCGAAATCAGGGACCCTAAAACCACCCTATGATTTGAACGCAAAAGGAGTGAGCCCATTTGGAAACGGGAATCCACAACACCTCCGAGATCGGGCGGCTGAAAAAGGTCCTGCTCCACCGCCCGGGCCAAGAGCTGGAAAACCTGATGCCGGAGTATCTGGAGCGGCTTTTGTTCGACGACATCCCCTATCTCCGGGAGGCCCAGAAGGAGCACGACGCCTTTGCCGAGTGTCTGCGCCAGCAGGGCGTGGAAGTGGTTTACCTCACGGACCTGGTGGTGAATTCCATTACCAGCGACGAGGTCCGCAAGGAGCTGGTGATGCAGTTCCTGGACGAGGCGGGCGTCAAGGACCAGCGGAGCCGGGTGCTCCTGGGGGAATACCTGGGGAAGATGCCGGACAAGCAGATGGTCTCCACTATGATGGCCGGCGTGCGGAAAAGCCAGCTCCAGGGCGAGAGCGAGAAGCTGGCGGACCTCTTATCCGCCGCCGGGGACGGGTATCCCTTCGTGGTGGACCCCATGCCGAACCTCTATTTTACCCGGGACCCCTTCGCCACCATCGGCACCGGCGTGTCCATCCACAAGATGCTGACGGAGACGAGAAACCGGGAAACCCTCTTTGGCAAATTTATCTTCGAGCACAACCCGGAGTATATGCACGCCCCCCGGTGGTACGACCGGGGCGAGACCTCCTCTCTGGAGGGCGGGGATATTTTAATTCTCAGCCCCCAGGTGCTGGGGGTGGGCATCTCCCAGCGGACCAAGGGGGACTCCATCGACACCCTGGCGGAGGCGGTGCTGACCTACAGCCGGACGAACTTTAAGAAGATTCTGGCCTTCAACATCCCCAAGAGCCGGTCCTTCATGCACCTGGACACGGTGTTTACCATGGTGGACCGGGACAAGTTCACGGTGCATCCCAACATCCTTTCCAGCATTACGGTGTTTGTCATGGAGCTGGACGAGAACAAAAAGATGAAGATCACCCAGGAGGACGGCCGTTTGGAGGACATCCTCAAGGAGCACCTGGGGCTGGACCATGTGACCCTTATCGAATGCGGCCGGGGCAGCGAGGTGGACGCGGCCCGGGAGCAGTGGAACGACGGAAGCAACACCCTGGCCATCGCCCCCGGCGAGGTGGTGGTGTATTCTCGGAACTACGTGACGAACCGCTCCCTGGAGGAAGCGGGGATTAAGGTGCACACCATTCCCAGCGCGGAGCTGAGCCGCGGGCGCGGCGGGCCCCGGTGCATGAGCATGCCGCTCTGGCGGGAGGACCCGTAAGGTTCCCCCGCCCGAAGGGCGAGTACAATCCCCCCCTTTTTCAAGGGGAACCAGAAAAGGAAGGTAACACAACATGGCATTGAATTTAAAAGGCCGCAGCTTTTTAACCCTGGAGGATTTCACCCCCGGCGAAATCCGCTATCTTTTGGACCTGGGCCACGACCTGAAGGCCAAGCGCCGCGCCGGCGTCTGTGAGCCCGCCCTGAAGGGCAAGCACATCGTGCTGCTCTTCGAAAAGACCTCCACCCGGACCCGGTGCTCTTTTGAGGTTGCCGCCACCCAGGAGGGCGCCCATGTCACCTACCTGGACGCGGGCAGCTCCCAGATGGGCAAGAAGGAGTCCCTGGAGGATTCCGCCAAAGTGCTGGGCCGCTTCTTCGACGGCATCGAGTACCGGGGCTATGCCCAGCAGGTGGTGGAGGACCTGGCGAAATGGTCCGGCGTTCCCGTGTGGAACGGCCTCACCGACTGGGACCACCCCACCCAGATCCTCGCCGACATGATGACCCTGGAAGAGCACTGCGCCAAGCCCCTGAACAAGATGAAGGTGGTCTTCCCCGGCGACGTGCGGAACAACATGTGCTACGCCTGGATGATGGGCGCGGCCAAAATGGGCATGCACTTCGTGGGCCTGGGGCCCCAGGAGCTGGCCCAGCAGATGGACCAGGAGCTGGTGAAGCGGGTCTTTGCCGAGGCTAGGCAGAACGGCGGCCTCATTGAGATCACCGACGACATGGGCTCTTTGAAGGGCGCGGACATGATCTACGGCGACATCTGGGCCTCCATGGGCGAGGAGGAGCTGATCCCCAAGCGGGCGGAGCTGCTCTCCCCCTTCCGGGTGACGGAGGAGACCATGAAGGCCACGGGGAACCCGGACGTGCTCTATATGCACTGCCTGCCCTCCTTCCACGACTTTGAGACGAAGCTTGCCAAGGAGTGGAAGGACAAGGGCGTGGACATCCGGGAGGTCACCGACGAGGTTTTCCGGGGCCGCCACAGCGTGGTCTTCGACGAGGCCGAAAACCGGATGCACTCCATCAAGGCCGTCCTGGTGGCCACCATCGGAAAATAAAGGGGGAGATCCCTTTGGAACGAGCGAGATTCCGTATGCCGACGGCATACACCATTTTGTTTCTGCTTATCATCCTGGTGGCCCTGTGCACCTGGCTGGTGCCGGCGGGGGCCTACCAGTACGTGAACGAGGCCCCGGTGGCCGGGACCTACCACGCCGTGGCCCAGAGTCCCCAGGGGGCCGGGGCGGTGCTGAAGGCCGCTTTCGCCGGGTTTTACGACGCGGTGGACGTGTGCGTCTTCATTTTGATGGTGGGCGGCTTCCTGGGCGTGGTCATGAGAACCGGGGCGGTGGACGCCGGCGTGGGCCGGATCATTCAGCGCCTGGGGGGAAGAGAGAAATGGCTGATCCCCATTTTGATGATTGCCTTTGGACTGGGGGGCACCACCTACGGCATGTGGGAGGAGACCATGGCCTTCTACCCCCTTCTGATTCCCGTCTTTCTGGCGGCGGGCTATGACGCGGTGGTGGGCATCTCCGTCATCCTCCTGGGAGCCGGGGCGGGCATCATCAGCTCCACGGTGAACCCCTTTGCCACGGGCATCGCGGCGGGCTTCGCCGGGGTGTCCCTGGGGGAGGGCATCCTCCTTCGGGCTATCCAGTGGGTGGTCTTTGAGGGGGCGGCGATTTGGTTCGTCATGGCCTACGCCGCCCGGGTGAAGCGAGACCCCGCCCGGTCCGTGGTGGGCGTGGGCGCGGGGAAGATCCAGGCCAACATGGAAGAGACAGTGGAGTTTACACCCAAGCGGAAGGTCATCATGGCCATCTTCACCCTGACCTTCCTGATTATGATTTACGGCGTCATTCCCTTTGACGAGATGGGCCTGCCCCTGCCGACCTTAGGCTGGTGGTTCCCGGAGCTCAGCGCCCTGTTCCTGGTCAGCGGCGTGATCATCGGCCTTATCGACCGCATGGGCGAGGAGGCCATTGCCGAAACCTACGTGGCGGGCTGCGCGGATTTGCTGGGGGTGGCCCTGATCATCGGCATCAGCCGGGGCATCACCGTGCTGATGAACGACGGGCAGATCACCGGCACCATCCTCCACTGGGGAGAACAGGCCCTCTCCGGGGCGGGGCCCGTCAGCTTCGTGCTGCTGGTGTACCTGCTGTACCTGCCCTTGACGGTGCTGATTCCCTCTTCTTCCGGCCTGGCCACGCTGTCGGTGCCCGTCATGGCCCCCTTGGGCCGCTTCGCGGGGGTGGGGGGCGATTTGGTGGTGACGGCCTTCCAGTCCGCCTCCGGCCTTGTAAACATCATCACCCCCACGGCGGCGGTGGTCATGGGGGCCCTGGCCCTGGGGCATGTGCCCTATGACAAGTGGGTCAAGTATGTGTGGAAGCTGATTTTGTATTTCTTTTTGCTGACTCTGGTATTTTTGATCGCAGGCGTGGCGCTGGGCTGAGCGAAAAAACCACCGGCTCTTTTGAGCCGGTGGTTTGCCGCTGTCACGGGATGATCTCAATCCAATACCCGTCCGGGTCGGTGATGAAGTAAATGCCCATGGCGGGATTCTCGAAGCAGATGCAGCCCATCTCCTTGTGCTTGGCATAGGCCGCCTCGTAG
Organism: Oscillospiraceae bacterium; assembly: GCA_910574635.1. GTDB lineage: Bacteria > Bacillota > Clostridia > Oscillospirales > Oscillospiraceae > Oscillibacter. The sequence continues at coordinate 193,001 of CAJTCG010000005.1, forward strand.
TCGGGGGCCTTGAGGGCCAGGTGGAATTCGCACTCCCCCAGGTCATACTTCTGGGGATGGTCCCGCAGCCACGTCAGCTCCAGGCGGAAGGTGGTCCTCCGGTCCCCCAGAAAGACAATCACATAACTGCCGTCCTCCGCCTCCTTCCGGCGGACCGGGGACAGGCCCAGGGCCTCCTTGTAGAATTTCAAGGAGCGCTCCAAGTCGGTAACGTTAAAATTGAAATGATTGAACGTATACATATTCTGCCGCCTTTCAGCCCGCCTGGTCCTTCAAGATGGTGTATACCTCGTAAATGTCCTGGATGGTATAGGTAGCCCGGACGTCCTTGGGAACGTCGCCGTCCCGGGATTGGGTCAGGAAGGAATGGATGTGGAAGGTAGCTCCAAAGCCCAGATTCTGGGGGCCGATGACGTCCCGGGAGTAGGTGTCGCCCACATAGGCGCAGGTCTTGGGGTCCGAGCGGACCTGATTCAAGGAGACCAGGAAGATGTTGGGGTCCGGCTTGCGGTAGCCGGTGACGGAGGACAGGGTCACGTCCTGGAAGTAATCCCGGATGCCGTACTCCTCCAGCGTGCGGAAGACCTGGTAGAGGGCGGCGGTGTTGCTGATGACGCCCAGCTTCATGCCCAGGCCCTTCAAGCCCTCCAGCATTTCCTTTACCTTGGGGCGGAGCGCACGGTGGTAGTGGGTGACCTCCCACATGTGGGCCAGCTCCTCGGAGAAGGGCTTCACGGTGTCGAAGTCCAGGCCCAGCTCCGTCAGGACATAGTTGCCCCAAATCTCCTCGGGCTTCAGTTCCCGGTTCGTGGGGCCCCGGTAGGCGGCGTAACGGTCCCAGCCGTCGGCAAAGGCCTGGATGGCGGCAGGGATGTCCAGGGACAGGGGGTGGCCGTGGGCCGCCAGGATGCGGAGGACGCCCTCGGCGGAGGCCTTTTTGCTGGCGTCGTCGATAAAAATGTCCTCCAGGGTCCCGCCCATGTCAAACAATACGGTATCGATCATAAATTCTCACTGCCTTTTCCAAGGCCGTGCCGAATCTTCGGCACGGGGCCTTTTTTTCCAGTATAGATAGTACGCCAAAAGGGACGAGCTCAGGCCCAGCGCCAGAGGGGCCAGCACAAACATCCCAAAGAATTGGAGGACCAGCCCGGCGTTTTCCCAGCCCATGAGCATTATGAGCCCGATCAAACAAGCCAGCATCAGCAGCGTCAGCCAGAGATAGCCGGCGGGGAGCAAACGCTTGTCGCCGGGCAGCAGCCAGACCAGAGAGGCCGCCGCCGTCCCCGCCGCCGCGGGCGCCAGGGCTTCCACCAGGCTGATGAGCCAGACGGGAAGCGCCGACCCGCTCAAAAGGCCGTCCAGCCAGGGGTTGAGCAGGGCAAAGCAGCCGCCGTAAACGGCCAGCAGCACCCAGCAGAGGCAGAAGGAGTAGAGCAGGATGGTGCTCTTTACCCTGCCGTTTTCCGTCATCTGGAACGCGCCCCAGAATTTGTCTGCGAACTTGCCGACCCGCTCGTCGATCTCTTTTTGCCGGATGGGATTTGCCATAGGGTTCCTCCTTAAAAGCCTTGAAACATGGAAGCTGTATTCACAGGCGGGAAGCCTGTGCCGTTTCTCGCCTGTGAATACAGCTTCTTAGAAGGCGGGCGGGCGGCCGTCCGGCCGCCCGCCCAGCAAAGCTGTGAACGCGGCGATGGCAGAGAGAGGGATTACTGGTTCAGCCAGTACATCCACATATCCTGCACGTCGGGATAGATCTCATAGATGGAGACCAGGTCGTTGGCCCGGGCACCCAGCTCGTTGAGCTTGGCGGGGTTCTTCTCGTCCACAAAGTCGTCACGCAGGGGCCAGTTGCCGACCTTGGTGAAGGGCTTCAGGCCGCCGCTCTGGCAGTCCGCGCCGCCGGTGACGAAACGGATGAAGAGGCGGGCGCCGGCGGGGCTGTTGCAGCCCTGGACGACCATCATGGCCTCGGTGTTCAGCAGGGCGGTGTAGGGGCTGAGGTTGATGCACCAGTCGATGTTGTAGCCGGACTCCTCCCGGTTTTCGATCTTACCGGCGGAGGCCAGGGCCAGGGCGGGCTGCTCCTTGGTGGAGTTGTGGACGGCCAGCACCAGCTCGTCGCCGTCGCCGATGAAGGTCATCTTAGCCTGGGTGAAGCGCCACAGGTACTCAACGCCCGCATTGTTCTCGGGAACCTCGAAGGCGAACTTGGAGGCGTCGTAGGTGTACTCCAGGTCCTTGCCATAGGTGTCCTTGTAGGACTGGGCCATTTCGTCGGCGTTGATGATGAAGCTGGCGAACAGGGAGAGGTACGCGGTTTCCTGGCCGATTTCCTTGGTGTAGAGGGCGAATTTCTGGTTGCCGGCGTCATCCTTCTCGATGATCTCCCACCAGCTGTTGATGGGCTGGCCATCGGGGAACGCTTCGGTGTTGTAATACCAGAAGGCCTGAGAGGAGTACAGGGGATAGCTGTACTTCAGGTTCTCCTCGGGGATGTGGGCGCAGATGTCCCGGGGATAGAAGGGCTCGATGACGCCCTTGTCATAGTACTCGTGGAACACTTCTCCGTTGACGTCCTTGGTCTGGAGCACGTCGGCGGTGATGTTTCCGGTTTCGTTTTCCATCCTGGCCTTGCTCAGGACCTCGTCGGAGTCCAGGTCGGAGACTACCAGGTCCAGGCCGGGAAACGCCTCCTCAAAGGGCTCCTCTTCCTTCAGCATCTTGGAGGAGGTGGCGTAGACGTTGATGGTGGTGTCTTCCTTCAGGGCCAACTCGTAGAGCTCCTCATCGGTCATGTCGCTCCACTCGTCATAGTAGGGGCCATAGACGTTTTCGCCGGTGTCCATGTCATAGCCCAGCTTCAAGTCGGTGGTGGGAGCGGCGTCGCCGCCGTCGGAAGGCTGCTCGGTCCCGGTGGAGGCGCCGGAGTCGGCGGGGGCCTGGGTATCGCCGCCCTTGTCGCCGCCGCAGGCGGCCAGGCTGAGGACCATTACCAGGGCCATCAGCAGAGCAAAGAGTTTCTTCTTCATCAGATCTTCTCCTTTCGTTTTGGGGAAATAGTGATGCTGGAATCTATATAGCCAAGGGGGCGGAAACGGGAGCTTAGCCCGTACCCCGGCGGCGGGCCCGCCGCCGGGGGTGCGCCTCTTTGCCTATCCGGGAGGAAGGAGGGTGCTTAGACCGCGCGCTTGATGAGCCGGGTGGTCTCTTTATTATAGACGTTGATTTTGTCCTGGTCAATGATGGCCCAGACTTTTTGATCAATGTCATAGTGGGCCTGGCCGATCTCCTTGGACAGGAACTCGTCCTCGCCGGCCTTCAAGGTGACGATGGTCTCGGAACCGGCGGGCTGGCTGGCGTACACGGTGACGGGGAGGGCGCCTTCCACAGGCTCCCGGGAGATGAGAATCTGCTCGGGGCGGACGGCCAGCACGCAGTCGAACTCGCCGCTGGAGGGCTTCTGCTCGTTGGTCAGGTACTCGGCGGCGAAGGTGTGCCCGCCCAGCTCGCTCTTGACCACCAGCTGGCCGCCCTTCATCTCGGCCTTGCCGGGGACCAGGTTGATCCGGGGGTTGCCGATGAAGTCGGCGGCCTCCAGGTCAATGGGGTTGTTATACAGCTCCATGGGGGTGGCCACCTGGTTCAGCTCGCCGGCCTTGAACAGGGCGATCTTGGTGGACATGGTCAGAGCCTCGACCTGGTCGTGGGTGACGTAGATAATGGTGGTGCCCAGCTCCTTGTGGAGGCGCTGGAGCTCGGAGCGCATGTCGATGCGGAGCTTGGCGTCCAGGTTGCTGAGAGGCTCGTCAAGCAGCAGCAGCTTGGGGCTGGAGGCCACGGCACGGGCAATGGCCACGCGCTGCTGCTGGCCGCCGGAGAGCTCCGTAGGATAGCGGTCCTTGTACATGTCGATGCGCATCATCCGCAGGGAGTCCATGACCCGGCGGTCGATTTCGTCGTGGCTCATCTTCTGGATTTTCAGGCCGAAGGAGATGTTGTTGTACACCGTCATGTGGGGCCACAGGGCGTAGGACTGGAACACCAGGTTCAGCCCGCGCTTGCTGGGTTCGGCATAATAGGCGTCGTCGGCGTTGATCATTTCCACTCCGTCGATGGTCATGATGCCGTTCTGGGGCTTTTCCAGGCCGGAGACCACGCGGAGGGTGGTGGTCTTGCCGCAGCCGGAGGGGCCCAGCAGGGTCATGAAGTCGCCGTCCTCAATGGTCAGGTTGATGTTGCGGAGGACGTGGTTGTTGCCGTAAAATTTATCAATATTTTTCAGTTCAATGCGGCTCATATGGCACGTTTCCTTTCTGTTCTTATATAAAGTCCGTGGCTCGCTGGGTTACCAACTCTTTCCGATGTCGGCGCCGGCGACCTTGTTGGCGAAGATGTAGCAGAACAGGATGAACAGCAGCACGCACACGGAAATGGCGTCGGACATCTGGGCGTAGCCCTCCTGGGAGTAGGTGAAGGCCAGATAGGACATGGTCCGGGTGGTGGGCGTCATCATGATGATGATGAGGTCCAGCTCCTTGGCGATGGAGATGAACACCAGCATCAGGCCGGAGATGAAGCCGTTCTTCGCCAGGGGGACAATGATGGTGGCCATCCGCTTCCAGAAGCTGGCGCCGGCAATGTCCGCGGCTTCCTCCAGCTCCACGCTGATGGAGAGCATGTTGGCGGTGCCGGAGCGGCTGGCGAAGGGGAAGTGCTTGACCACGGAGGTGAGAACGATCAGGGTGAAGGTGCCGTAAAGGGAGGGGATCAGCCCGCCGAAGTGAGGCACGCTGAACATGGAGAAATACATGGTGGAGAAGGCCACGCCGCTCATCAGGTAGGGAACGAACACCAGCTGCTCGGTGAGGTTGCCGTACCACTTGCCCCGGCCGCGGGAGCTGATGTAGCCCAGGAACTGGCCGCAGAAGGCGGTGATGAGGGAGGTGATGATGGTCAGGCGGACCGTGTTCCACAGGGCGCTGAAGAACTCGGGGTTGCGGAAGATGCCCGCGTAGTTGGTGTACTTCTCCGCTTCTCCGGCTTCGCCGATCCAGTTGTAGAGGGTCAGGTTTTCGGGACCGTAGCCCGCGCCGGTGGTGATCTGGAAGGTCTCCATAATCAGCACAAAGAAAGGCATGACCATGGCCAGGAACAGGAAGACGGCCAGGAACGCCATCATGGGCTTCTTTGCCGCGCCAAGAGGCATCAGGGTGCTGCGGCCGCCCTTGCCGCCCACGGTGGCATAGGACTTGCGCACGCCGATGGCCCTCTGGTTGCTCATCAGAATCAGAGCCGCCAAGCCGACCAGGACGATGGACATGGCGTAGCCCACGCCCCGGGGACCCTGGTCGATGTAGACGCGCATGCGGGTGGCCAGGGTGTAGTAGCCGATGCGGTTGCCCAGGTTGGCCGCCACGCCGTAAGTACCGATGGACTTGGAGACGGTCATAACCAGGGCGGAGAGCACGGAGGGAAGAATCAGCGGCAGGGTGATGTAGCGGAGAATCTGGGCCTTATTGGCGCCTTGAATCTCGCCCATCTCCTCCAGCTCCGAGTTGATGGAGCGGAGGGCGCCGGAAACCTGAATGTAAGAGAACGCGTAGTAGTGCATGGACATGCACAGCACGATGGCCGTGGGCCCGTAGGCCAGCCAGTCGGGAATCGGGATGCCCATGCCGGTGAGGAATCCGTTTGCGCCGCTGGTGGGCGTGCGGAACACCGCCAGCCAGGCGATGGCCTTGGTCCAGGAGGGAATCATGTAGGGCACGGTAATGAGAATGCCCAGAACTTTCTTGCCGGGGAGGTCGGTACGGATCATCAGCCAGGCCAGCACCGAGCCCAGAGGCACGGAAATCAGCGTGGTGAAGAAGCCGCAGACAAAGGAGTGCAGCAGGGGCTCCCACAGCACGGCCTTGGACATGTTGCTCATCAGCATGTACTGCCAATAGTAGAGTGTGAAGTCGCCCACTTTGCCGTCCACACGGCGAAGCTCGCCCTGCGCCAGGGTGAAGGTGGACTTAATCATGGTCAGCAGGGGAATGACGATCAGGCAGAACAACACGATCAGGCTGACCAGCACGACCATGTTGAAGGGGTTTTTGAGCACGTTTAGGATCAGGTTCTTCAACCGACGTGCCGTCAATTTCTTTCTGGGGGGTCTTTCCTTGGTCACGGTTACTGCATTTGACACGATAACACCTCTTTCTGATAACTGCCGGGAACTCCCCGGGCGATCGAGTCCTCCCATCCGGTCACGCCCAGGGCTGTCCGCGCGGAGCGGAAATAGGTCCGCTTTGCGCAAACGTTTGCGACTTCCTGGATTCATTATAAAGAATCCTGAGTAGGTTTGTCAATTGTCAGCCTCCCGATTTTAGGGGGGGTTTTTTGTTTGTTTTCACGGTTTGTTTACAACTTAAACAAATAGGTGCTTCCTATTTTTGCTATTTTGTCAATTGCTTTTTGGAGGAATTCCTGAAATTCCGGATACGTTTTCGCCGCCGTTTGCCATTGTTTACGATTGAAATTGAGCGGCGTAGAGCTGGGCATATACGCCTCCGGCGGCCAGCAGCTCCCGGTGGGTCCCCTGCTCCGCCGCGCCGCCCTGGTCCAGCACCAAAATGCGGTCCGCGCCCCGGATGGTGGCCAGCCGGTGGGCAATGACGAAACAGGTCCGCCCTTGGCGGAGCCGTTCCATGGCCAGGCTGATCTCCCCCTCGGTCTCCGTGTCCACGTTGCTGGTGGCCTCGTCCAGAATGACCACGTCCGCGTCGGTGAGGAGGCACCGGGCGATGGCCAGAAGCTGCTTTTGCCCTTTGGAGACGCCCTCGTCGGTGAGGACGGTGTCGTAGCCCTGGGGGAGGGAGGAGATGAAGCGGTGGATGCGGGCGGCCTTGGCGGCCTCCACAATCTGCTCCCGGGAGGCTCCCGGCGCGCCGTAGGCGATGTTCTCGGCGATGGTGCCGCCGAAGAGCCAGGTATCCTGGAGCACTAAGGCCAGGCGGCGGCGCAGGCCGTCCCGGCTGTAGGCGTCCAGGGGGACGCCGTCCAGGATGATGCGTCCGCCCTGGGGCCGGTAGAACCGGAGGAGGAGGGAGACCAGGGTGGTCTTCCCCACCCCGGTGGGCCCGACCACGGCGGCCAGGCTCCCCGCCGGGATGTGGGCGGTGAAGTCCCGGAGGACGGGACGGGCGGGGTCGTAGCCGAAGGACACATGGTCAAAACGGATGTCGCCCCGCAGCCGATCCACGGAAAGGGCCTCCGGCGGGTCTGCCGTTTCCGGCTCCTCGTCCAGTAAATCCATCACCCGCTCGGCGGCGGCGGCGCTGGCCTGGAGTTCCGCCAGGAGGTTCGCGGCTTCCCGGATGGGGCCGGAGAACTTCCGGGAGTACAGGACGAAGGAGGAGAGGCTCCCCAGGGACAAACCGCCGCCCAGGTACAGCAGGGCTCCGAAAACGCTTACGAAGGTAAGGGAGATGTTGTTGACAAAGTTCACCGAGGGCCCCAGGGAGGAACTGGCCCGGTCCGCGTCGTAGTAGGCCCTGGAGGCCGCGCCGTTGCGCCGGTCAAAGAGGCCCAGGTCCTCCTTCTCCACGCCGTAGGCCCGAATGGACCGGCGGCAGCCCATTCGCTCCCCGGCAAAGCCGTTCAGGGCCCCCAGCTCCTTGGAGCGGAGGCGGAAAAGGGGATGAATGCGCTTCATCTGGAAGCGGGTCAGCGCCGCCGACAGGGGGACGGTGACAAAGAACACCAGGGTCAGCCGGGGGGAGAGGAGGAGCAGCATCAGGAAGGACCCGGCCACGGTAAAGACGCTGGTGCCCAATTGCAGAAGGTCCGTGGAGAGGGTGGCGTTGACGGTGTCCACGTCATAGCAGATCCGGCTGATGAGATCCCCGGAGGGGTGGGTGTCGAAGTAGTCCACCGGCAGTTCGCTCATGCGGTCAAACGCGGCTTTGCGGAGATCGTGCGAAACGGCCTGGGCCGTTTGGATGAGGCGGGAGGATACGGCGTAGTTCAGGAGAGAGGACAGGGCATAGCAGCCCAGCATCCCGGCGCAGTTCCAAACCACGCCGGGAAAGTCCACGCCTCCCGCCCGGACGCCCACGGCGTCCACCGCCCGGCCGGAGAGCAGGGGGGCCGCCAGAGACAGCAGATTTCCCGCCAGCAGCAGGACCAGCAAGAGCAGGAACCGGAAGCCGTAAGGGCGGAGAAAACGGCTTAAGCGGACCAGCACGTTCTTTTTCATACGGCCCCTCCCATCTGGAGCTCCGCCATGCGGCGATAGCGCCCGCAGGTTTCCAGGAGTTCTTGGTGTGTTCCCTGGGCGGCAATCACACCGTCTTCCAGCACCAGGATGCGGTCCGCGTCCCGGAGGGAGGACACCCGCTCAGAGATGATTACCTGGGTGACACCGGGAAAGTCCCGGCGGATGGCGGAATGGAGAGCGGCGGCGGTGCGGTAGTCCAGGGCGCTGTCAGCGCTGTCCAAAATCAAAATATTGGGGCGGGCCGCCAAAGCCCGGGCGATGAGCAGCCGTTGGCGCTGGCCGCCGGAGAGATTGGCACCCCGGATATCCAGCTTGGCGTCCAGACCTTCGGGCAGATGTTCAATGAATTCCCAGGCTTGGGCGGTCTTGGCGGCGGCGGTCACGTCCTCCCGGGAGAGCCCCCGGAGGAAGGAGATGTTTTCGTAGACACTGTCGTTCAGCAGGGCTTCATTCTGGAAAACCACGCCGAAGCGGCCCCGCAGATCCTCCCGGCTGAGCGTGGAGACGTCCCGCCCTCCCAGCCAGACGACGCCGCCGTCCGCGTCATAGAGGCGGAGAAGCAGAGAAACCAGGGTGGTCTTTCCGGAACCGGTGGGGCCCAGGATGCCCAGGGTTTCCCCTTTATTTAATAGGAAGGAAGCGCCGTCTAAATCCTTTTCTACCCCCAGGTAGGAAAAGGACACGTTTTCCATACCCAGCTCCGGGCCCTGGAGGACCGGGCCCTCAGGGATGCGGACCTGCTGGTCTTCCGGGGCCAGGAGGACCTCCTCAATCCGCCGGGCGGAGGCCACGCCTTTGCTGAATTTGACAAAGAGCTTTGCCAGGCCCAGCGTGGCGGTTTGAATCAACGTAAAATAGGAAAGGAAGGCGACAATCTGGCCGGAGGCCATCCGTCCCCGGTCCACCAGCAGGGCGCCCGCCAGCACGACCAGCACCAGTCCCAGGTTCAGAAGGAAATCCGCCAGGGGATTGGCGGCGGCCATGATGCGGCCCGCGGTCTGTTCGGCCTCCATAGAAGCCCGGCTGGCGGCGGTGAAGCGTTCCCTTTCCCGCGCCTGGCAGGCCAGGACCTTGACAACGCGGACCCCGGAGGCATTCTCCCGCAGAACGCGGACCACGGTGTCGACCGCCTCCTGGGCCCGGGTATACCGGGGAATGCCCTGACGGGTCACCAGCCAGATGGCGAAAAATGTGGCGGAGCAAACCGCGAGCTGTACGAAGGCCAGAGACGGGGCCTGGAAGAAGGTCAGTACCAGCCCGCCCAGGACCAGCATGGGGGCCCGGATGCCGCCGCGCTGGATTTTGTCAAACATCTGGTGGACATTGTAGGTGTCGTTGGTCAGCCGGGAGACAATGGAGGATACGGTGAACCGCTCCAGCTGGGCCTGGGAGAGAAACAGCGTCCGCTGATAGAGGTCCCGGCGGAGCTGCCGTGTCATATCCATGGACACCCAAGCCGCCATGCGGTTGGCCGTAATGTTGCAGAGGGCCGCGCCGAAAGCCATAATCAGCATCAGGCCCCCCGCCCGCCAGACAGCGGGCAGGTCCCGGGCGGGCACGCAGTCGTCAATGATGCGGGCCAGCAGCAAGGGCAGCAGAAGCTCCAGTAGGGCGGCGGTGAACTTCACCGTCACCCCCACCGCCACCCGCGGGGCGTGGGGACGGAGATAGCCGAGAATGGTTTTCATGCCGGACCTCCTTTCGTTTGTCTGCGCTCAAACGTTTGCGAAAATTTGCATTTATCATACTACGCCCTCCGGCGGCAAGTCAATCCGTATTTTCGCGTGGGGGAGGGCTGCGGCTTAGAAAGGGGGTGGCGTATCTTTTAAAAAGGAGCGGCGCAGCTGCCGGAAGGGCCGCCGGCAATGCAGGAGAAAGACGCGTGGGGGCGAAGAAATCAAAGTTACATATATAAAATAAAAAAGCAAAGTGATATGGAATTGCTAATAGGCAAAAAATTGCACAAAATATATGCAGCTTTCCATAATATGAGAAAAAATAGAGGAAAAAGAAGCGGTGGAAACGGCAGGAGCGTTTGTTACTGTTATGTTACAACTATGCATATCATATTGATTTTAGAAAACCGCTGTGCTATATTCATCATGCGGCACGGATGAGGCGGCAGTCCCGGGGTAGATACGGGCACGGCTAGCCACTGTATGTGCGCCGGAAAAGCCGACGCGTCCCGGCCCGCAAATAACGGCGGTGAACTTCCCGCCGCAAAACAAGGAGGATGAAAATCCATGAAGAAGTTCTTATCCCTGGTCCTCGCACTGGTTATGACCATGTCTCTGGCCACCATCAGCGCCGGGGCCACCGAGTACAAGGACCTCACCGACAAGGATGAGATCCAGTACGAGGAAGCCGTTGCCGTCCTGAACCGGATCGGCATTATCACCGGCTACGAGGACGGTTCCTTCCGTCCTGAGACCGAGCTGACCCGCGGCGCCGCTGCCAAGATCATCGTCTCTTTGATGATCGGCCCCGAGGCCGCCTCTGCTCTGCCCAACGACGCAAGCCCCTATCCCGACGTTCCCGCGGGCCACACCTTTGCGGGCGTCATCAGCTACTGCAAGACCGCCGGCTACATCAGCGGCTATAGCGACGGCACCTTCAAGCCCGCCAACTCCCTGACCGGCTTCGCCTTTGCCAAGATGCTGCTGGGCGCTGTCGGCTACAAGAGTGAACTCGAGGGCTTCACCGGCACCGGCTGGACCATGAACGTGGCCCGTCTGGGCAACATCGCCGGCCTGTTCAACCGCCTGAGCTTCCAGGGCGCCGACGCGGTCAACCGCGAGGAGGCCTGCCAGCTGGCTCTGAACACCCTGAAGGCCACCATGGTCGAGTACACCGGCGGCTTTACCATCACCACCGGAGACGCCGCCATTGTCGGGGACAAAACCCGTACTTATGTGACCAGCAACCAGGCCTATGCGAAAAACATCTCCAACCGGAAACTGGACACCGTAGGCAACTCCAAGGACGATCACTACACCGTGGAGTTCGGCGAGGAGCACTTCAAGGATCTGCGCCTGGACGACGAGCACAAGAATGCGAAGGACGATTTCGGCCGTCCCTCCAACGTCTGGAGCTACAAGAAGGTCACCATCGGCACCTTCCCCATCGCCCCCGACTTCACCTTCGACAAGCAGGCGGCTTATTCCGATAAGACCGACGCTGTGAAGAACCGGGCCACCGGCCTGGGCGGCTACACCCTGGAGTCCGACGAGGCGAACGTCTACACCCGTTTCTGGGTGAACGGCACCGAGTACAACATCAGCGAGTCCGGCAAGAAGGTTGTGTGGGGCGCCCAGTGCCCCGAAACCAACAGCGAAGATGCGATCCGCTCCGGCAAGGAAGCGAAGATCTCCAACATCTCCGATCTGACCGACAACGGCACCGTGGTCGAGGTCTATGTCTCCGAGGATGAGGCCGACTTCATCACCGACGTCGTGGTGGTCAAGAGCCAGCTCATGGAGGTCAAGAAGGTCGGTTCCGACTATGTCTCCCTGGAGAAGAAGGACCCCGACGACGGAGACAAGGATTTCCCCGGCTTCAACCAGGATCCCATCGACGTGAAGGTGGGCAATGTCCAGGCTGAGGACGCCCCCTATGCCGCCTTGAAGGATCTGAAGGCCGGCGACAACGTGGTAATCATCCCTGTGGACGCCGACCATGACGGCGAGGACTTCGAGGTCGCCGAGGCCTATGAGCCCGAGACCGTGTCCGGCACCCTGACCGGCGTGAAGGACTACGGCCCCACCAACAAGGCCAAAAACGCCGTCTCCCTGACCGTGGGCGGCACCGACTACAGCATCTCCCTGTGGAACAAGGACATGTCCGAAATCGACGGGGACAAGATCAAAGTCACCAAGAAAGACGTTACCCTGACCCTCGACAAGCACGGCTATGCCCTGCTGGCTGAGGATGTGGGCTCCACCTCCGAGTGGATGGTGATTGGTTCCTTCCGCTCCAACGTGGAGAACGGCCGCATCGTGACCGTCGTCACCGGCTGGGATATCTCCGGCGAGCCTGTGGAGCTGAACCTTGGCCCCAACTTCGACAAGAACGCCACCGGCTTCCGCCCCGGCGACCTGGTGAAGTATGAGAGCACCTCCCGCAGCAACCTGTATGACTGGGTCATCGGGGAAGAGGGCGTGTACGACGTCTTCACCGGTGTGGACGAAAAGACCGGAGAACCCTACAAGATCAAGGCGAGCAACGTCAAGGTCGACCTGCGCGACTACGGAGACGACAGCGCCCTGTTCATTGACAAGGGAGTAAAGTTCATCTACGTCTCCTTCGACAATGACAACGAGGTTGAATCCATCGAGGTCAAGTCCGAAGTCAAGACCGTGGAGAACAAGGAACTGCGCACGACCGCCGAGGGCGTAATCTCCAATACGGGCGCGGACGACAGCCTCCTGCCCATCGAAAAGATTCCCGTCCATCAAAACAACTTCAACGCGGCCCAGGCTGCGGTGACCAGCAAGGGAGCCATCAAGGCCGTGGTCATCAAGCAGGAAAGCAACGAGGCCGACAGCGCTTCCATGCTGTATGTCCGGGATATGCCCGGCGGCGCTCACTATGATTCCACCGGCAAGATGGTCTATGTCTACACCGTTGCCATGAACACCGCGGACGGCGTCCGTGAGGAAGAGACCATCTACTCCTATGACCGGCTGTACAGAGGCGACTTCGCTTCCTACGCCAAGACCGAGCACGCGGAGCACGACGAGTTCTACACTCTGCGTCAGCGCAACGACTTCACCCAGCGCACCACTTCCACCTTCCAGGCTGATATCCAGGAGATTGTGAATGTCAACGCCAGCCTTGTGGAACTGGGTAACTACAAGAAGGTCGGCTCCGGCAGAAGCACCGACAAGACCACGCTGGATCTGGCTCCCTATGTCAGCAGCGATCTGAAGGGCGACCTGGGCGTCGGAGACGAGCAGAACATCGTCAGCCTGCGGAAGGCCGTGTTCGTCGACCTGACCAAAAACGACATCGACAGCTTCGATGATCTGAAGACCTTCATGTTCACCAATCCCACCACGAAAGAGGTGGAGGACTACCGCCAGCAGAGGGCCGAGGTCCAGCTGGTTGTGAACGACAACCCCGACACCGACGGCTTCCGCCGCGTTGCCATGGTGATCATCACCGGCTGGGTTTCCGCCGCCGACACCACGACCCCGGCTCAGAAGGACCTGCTGTCCGCCAACATCAAGGGCGTGACTTTCTCGAATCCCACTGCTTCCGAAACGGTCAACGGCCTGACCCAGGCGGCTATGGACGGCGACGGAAAAATCAGCTTCACCCACAACGGTAAGGAAATGGAAATCGAGCTGACCCACAATGGCTCTGCCTCTACGATTCAGAACGGCTCCACCGTCGCTCTGGCCGCGGGCGATACCATTAAGGTAACGGTCTATGCTCGGAACCACACCTCTGAGGCTCCCAACAAGTCCGACTACACCTTCACCATCGGTTCTGCGGTTGCGGCGTTCTATGAGAACACCGTGGCCACCGGACTGGGCGTTGCTGCGGCCAACGACGCGGCCGACGGCACCCTTGACTGGGCTTCTATCACGGAGGATGATATTGACCTCACCTCGACTCCCGGCGAGCTGGCCTTCACGGGCGTGGTTCTGACCGGCAAGGATGAGGATACCGTCAAGCAGCTGGGAGATGCTCTGGACTTCGTGGGCCAGCAGTACTCCACCATTGCCAAGGCTTTCGACCATGCCACCTCTCACGAGTGGGTTATTACGACGCCCAACGGCCAGCTGACCTGGGATGATTCCACCGGCTATGCCTTCATCTCTGTGGGCAGCACCAAGCTGATTGTTGCCGCCGACGAGACCCTGGATCAGGTCACCGGCCTGGACGCGAACGTGAAGGTCACTCCTCTGGAAGGCGACCCCGTCTATGTTAAGACGGCGGAGCTGAGCTCTACGACGGTTGTCCCCGGCGCGAAGTATGAGAACGATATGTTCGCTATCTTCAATGGAACGCCCCCGACCCATGTCAACCTCACCGGAAACTTCGAGGTGTCCTACACCATGAATGGTAAGGCGATTGCTGACGGAGCTTCCTTCGACAAGGGCTCCAATCTGGTAATCACCATCAAGGCCACAAAGGCCGGTGGTGTGACAAACGGAGCGGATGTCACGACTGCCGGAACTCTGGCCTTCGCCTCCGATATCACCGGCGGTGTGTGGGCTAAATCCGCCGACAGTGTGGAAGGCAGCAAAACGGATGATAAGACCTGGACCTTTGCCGGTCTGGCCAACGCGGTCATCGTTCCCGAGAACGAATCCATCACCATCACGGTTGCGGATCTCCAGAGCGATTACTCGGTTCCCGTTTTGACCTACACGGCGTCCCACAACTAATCTAATCCAACGCGAAAGACAAAGCAATCCCACACAAGAAAGGACCCGCCCCGCCTGGGGCGGGTCCTTTTCGTCCGGCGGGAAATTCTTCCCCAAGTCATGCGTGACAAACTCTTCCAAATGTGTTATGATAAAAAAAATCCGGAAAGGAGGCCTACCCTGTGATTGAAAATCACGGCCTGATTGAATATCTCCTGCGCAGCGGCGGGGACCTCTCGGACCGGGAGAGCCTTACCGCCCGGCAGATTAAGCGTTTTACCGACGAAATGCCCGGCGGATTTTTCATCTACCGGGATGATGACGATAAAATTCTCTACGTCAATTATGCCGTCCTCCAGATGCTTGGCTGTAAGACGGAGGAAGAGTTCTGGTCTCTCACCGGCGGGACCTTCCGCGGCCTCGTCCACCCGGATGACCGGGAGGCGGTGGAGACCAGCATCCGGGAGCAGATTTCCCAGAACAGCTTCGACCTGGATTATGTAGAATACCGTATTATCCGAAAAGACGGCTCCATCTGCTGGGTGGAGGACTTTGGCCACTTCATCGAGACCGAGGAGTTGGGAGGCGTGTTTTACGTCTTCCTGGTCGACAGCACGGAGCGCCGCCGCCGCCGGGTGGCGGAGCGTGCGGCCATTCTGGAAGAAAAGCTCCAGAAGGAGCGGGAGCTTCAGGAGCAGGCGGAACAGACTCTGGATTTCCTGGAGCAGATGAACGACGAGCTGGTCCGCCGCCTGGAGCTGATTGAGGGCCTGAGCGCGGACTACGAGGTGGTGTTCCACGCGGACTTGGCGGAGGACGTCATTCAGCCCTATCGGGTCAGCGGCCGGGAGTGCTTCCAATTTGGCCGGGATCTGCAGGTCCGGCCCTTTCGGGACTTTGCCGGGGACTACGTCCGGCGCTGGGTCCATCCGGAGGACCGGGAGCGGTTCACCCGGGAGCTGGACCCCGCCTATATCCGGACGGCCCTGAGGGACCAGAAGTCCTACCATATCAATTACCGGATCCTTCACCAGGGAAAGGCCGAGTATGTCCAGGCCTTCATCGTCAACGTCAGCCCGGACGGGGAAGCGACTCAAATTATGTTCGCCTGCCGCACGGTGGACGAGGAGGTCCGCCGGGAGCGGGAGCGCTCCGCCATTCTGGAGGCGGCCCTGGCCCAGGCGAAGCTGGCGGGAGACGCCCGGAACACCTTCTTGTCCAATATCTCCCACGACATGCGCACGCCCATGAACGCCATTGTGGGCTTCACCGAGCTGGCGAAGCGCCATCTGGACCAGCCGGAGCGGCTGAAACGGGAGCTGGAGCGGATTGAAGCGTCCAGCGCCCAGCTGATGGGGCTTTTGAACAACGTGCTGGAGCTGAGCTGGCTGGAATCCGGCCAGATTCACATTGAGGAGGTCCCCTGCACCCTGCCGGAGCTGGCCCGGGAGGTATGGGGGGAAGTGCTTCCCCGGGCGAAGGAGCGGGGCGTGGAGCTGGTGCTTTCCGACCCGGAGACGGAGCATCCCAAGGTCTGGTGCGACCGCCAGAAGCTCCGCCAGTCCCTGGAGCGCCTGGCCCTGGGGGCGGTGCGCCGGGTGGAGTCCGGCGGGCGGGTGGAGCTGTCCCTCCGGGAGCGGAGCGCCACCCGGGCCTATGGGTCCTATCACTTCATCGCCCATTGCTTCGAGCTGGCGCGCCCCCTGAACGACCAGGTTTTCGCCGCCTTTGCCCGCCGGGAAATCACCGCCGCCTCCGACGCGGCGGGGGCGGATTTGGGCCTGCCCATCGCCAAGCACGTCATGGAGCTGATGGGGGGCACGGTGGACGCCCAGGCCCTGCCGGACGGCGGCGGGCTGCTGACCGCATCGCTGAACCTGCGCCTGCAGGAGACCGCCGCCGCCCATACCGCCCCCTCCCCGGAGGGAGAGCGCCGGGTCCTGGTGGTGGAGGACAACGAGCTGAACCGGGAGATTGCCGTGGAGCTCTTGGAGGAGGCGGGCTTCCTGGTGGATACCGCCGGAGACGGCGCGGAGGCCGTGGAGAAGGTGAAAAACTCCTGCCCCGGCTACTATGCCTTGGTGCTGATGGACCTGCGGATGCCGGTGATGGACGGCCACAGCGCCGCCCGGGCCATCCGGGCCCTGGGGGATCCGGGACTGGCCAATGTCCCCATTGTGGCCCTGTCCGCCAATACGTTTGACGAGGACCGGAAGCAGTCCGCCGAAAGCGGCATGAACGCCCACCTGGCCAAGCCTTTGGATATCGACCGCCTGCTGGAGGTAATCTCCGGCATAACGGGGGGATGAAGCGCAAAAAACCACCGTGAGGAATCACGGTGGTTTTTTTCCTCCCCGCCAGGGCGCGAACAGGCGGGGGGCGATGTCCTGAACCTCCGGCCACATGAGGAAGGCGGCCTGGAAGCCCATGCCCACCCCCAGGCGGAGCTTTTGGTTCAGGGTGTCCGCGTCGTCGAAGAGGACGAAGTGGGCCTCTCCCTCCCGGTTGTAGGTGAAGTACCGGGCGCAGAGGTCCTGGGAGAAAAAGACGGCGGGATTCTCCCGCTCCATCAGCGCCGCCAGCGCCTCCCCGGTCAGGGGCTCTCCCTCCCCGGACCGGGCGGGGAGGCGGAAGTCCATGCGGAGCCGCTGAACGTCCAGGGCCAGCCGTCCCGCGCCCCCGGCCTGGGCCACGGCCTCCTGGAGGTACTGGGAGAAGCTTCCGCCGGAGACGGCGGTGCAGAGAAGCACCGCCGCGCCGGGGGCGGCGCCCGCGTAGCCCTCGGGGAGGAACAGCGCCCGCCGGGAGGATGAGAGCGCCGGCGCCAGGGCGGAGACAAAGGCCGTCCGGTCCCGCCGGGGGGCCTCCTCAAAGTCCAGCAGCACGCCGGAGTAGCCCCGCCGCCCGCACTCCCGCAGCACCGCGTCCCGCAGATCCTCCGGGCTGTCGATGAAGGGGGCCTGGCGGTCGCTGACGGATAAGAGGCCCCCCTTGGTTTGCAGAAGCAGGCTCTGCCGCAGCAGCGCGGAGCCGGGGCCGATGCGGTAGGCCACATGGGCCAGGTTCCGGCAGTGCCCCCGGGCCTCCTGCGTCTCTTCCGGCGTCACGGCCAGGTAGATTTGCAAATTTCACTCCCCCTTGCGCCCAGGCTTGAAAGCTGGTATACTGGAAATGACTTCAAGAGATTCTATGCGAGGAGGCTGCCGCCTATGCCCCTTTCCCTGGTTCCCAGCCGCCTGTTCGGGTGCTATCGGGAGATTACGCCGGAGCTTCTCCGCCAGGCGGGCGTGGCCCTGCTCCTCAGCGACCTGGACTTCACCCTGGCCCCCAAGTCCGTCCGCCGCCCGGACCCGGCCCTCCGGGCCTGGATTGCGGAGCTGAAGGCCGCAGGAATCCAGGTGATGATTGTTTCCAACAATCGCTCCGGCGCAAGGGTGACGGAGTTCTGCGCGGATTTGGGAATTCCCTACCAGGGCCATGCCGGGAAGCCCTCCACCCGCGGCCTGGAGGCCGCCATGGCCCGCTCCGGGACAGACCGGGCCCATACCGCCATGCTGGGCGACAAGCTTTTGACGGATATGCTGGCGGCGAACCGGGCCGGCGTGCTGGCGCTGATGGTGGAGCCCCTGGGCGGCGCGGCAACGCCCTGGCAGAAGGTTCTCCACGCCCTCCAGGCCCCCTTCAAGGCCCTCTGCCGCCGCCGGGAGGAGCGGCGGAGATAGGAGCCGTCCAAAATATTTTTGCATGGTCCCGGACAATTAGAGGAAAAATACTTGCAATCACCGCCTGGATGGGATAAAATAGCTACGGCTATAATGGAAGAACCATGAAAAGAGAGAAAATGCCCTCTCACGGGTCGTTTTCTCGGATAAAGATTTGTGAGGAGGATTTTATTATGCCGACAATTTCCGCAGGCGAGTTTCGCAAGGGAATGATTTTCGAGATGGAAGGCAAGCCCATGCTGGTGGTGGACTTCCAGCATGTGAAGCCCGGCAAGGGCGCGGCTTTCGTGCGCACCAAGTATAAGAACGTCATCACCGGGGCCATCCGGGAGGAGTCCTTCAACCCCACCGCCAAATTCGAGCAGGCCAGCGTGGAGCGCAAGGACGCCGAATACAGCTACAACGACGGCGATCTCTACTACTTCATGGACCCGGAGACCTTTGACATGTCCCCCCTGAACCGGGACGTGCTGGGCGAGGCGTTCAAGTTCATGAAGGAGAACACCGTCTGCAAGCTGGTGAGCTACAAGGGCAGCGTCTTCACCGTGGAGGTTCCCAACTTCATGGACCTGGAGGTTACGGAGACCGAGCCCGGCGTCAAGGGAGACACGGCCACCAACGTCACGAAAAAGGCCACCCTGGAGACCGGCGCGGTAATCCAGGTGCCCCTGTTCATCAACGAGGGAGAGAAGATCCAGGTGGATACCCGCACCGGCGAATATTTGGGGCGCTGCAAAGAGTGAGTACGGCAAAGGGGGGATGAAATCCCCCCTTTGGATTCCCCCTCACCCGTGACGCCGGTCATGGGTGTGTGCGCCCAGAGCGCACGAGCTGAGGTATTTTTGTGACGCGCATGTGGTCACGAACATGATTTGAATGATAAAGGAGGTCATTGACTATGAGCATCACGGAGAAGGTCGCGTATCTGAAGGGCCTGGCGGAGGGCATGGACCTGGACACCGAAAAGAAGGAGGGCAAGCTCCTGGCCGCCATCATCGACGTGCTGGAGGACATCGCCCTGGAGCTCAGCGACATTGAGGACGCCCAGGAGGAGCTGGGAGAGGGCCTGGATGCCGTCAGCGACGATCTGGAGGACGTGGAGGACCTGCTCTACGGCGAGGAAGACGAGGACGAGTACGAGCTGGACGACCTGGAAGAGGGTGAGGACTGCTATGCCACCACCTGCCCCACCTGCGAGGAGAGCATCTACTTCGACGAGTCCGTCCTGGAGGACGGCGAGGTCGTCTGCCCCAACTGCGGCGAAAAGCTGGAGTTTGACCTGAAGAGCCTGGAGGAAGAAGAGGAAGAGGGGGAATAATCCCCCTGGCGGCAAAAGCCGGACGCCTTGGCGTCCGGCTTTTCGCTGTGCCGGAAAAGATATATTGCCAAATTCCCGCCGCCGCGGTATACTGGATGGAGTGAGAGCATCCAAAGGAGAAGACCCATGATTAAGGAGAAGACCTTCTACCGCGCCTTTTTTGCCCTGACGCTGTCCCTGGCTTTGCAGAATCTGCTGACCTTTGGGGTAAACCTGATGGACACCGTCATGCTGGGCCGCTACAGCCAGGAGGCCATGAGCGGCGTGAGCCTGTGCAACCAGATCCAGTTCCTGCTCCAGATGCTGGTGGGCGGCGCGGGGGAGGGGGCCGTGGTGCTGGGGTCCCAGTACTGGGGCAAGAACAAGCTGGAGCCCATTCCCCATATCATCGGCGTGGCCCTGCGGTTTGGGGCGGTTCTCTCGGCTTTGCTGTTCGGGGTGGTGCTGCTGTTTCCCCATGAGCTGCTGGGCCTGCTGAGCAGCGACGCTGAAGTCATCGCCCAGGGGGCGGATTACTTTCGGATCATCTGCTTTTCCTACGTCATTTTCACCGTCACCAACATCCTGGTGGCCTCCCTCCGGTCCATCGGCGTGGTGAAGATCGGCTACGCCATTTCCTTTTCCACGCTGTGCATCAACGTCACGCTGAACTACCTCTTAATCTACGGGAATCTCGGCTGTCCGGAGCTGGGGGTCCGGGGGGCTGCGGTGGCCACCTTGGTCTCCCGCTGCGTGGAGCTTCTGATCGTGGTCTACTATTTAAAGTACCGGGAGAAGCGGCTGAACCTGACCTTGCGGAAGCTCCTCTTCATTGACGCCAGCTATCTTGGCGACTACAACCGGGTTTCCGCCCCGGTGCTGGTGAACCAGGCCCTCTGGGGCGTGGCCCAGATGGTGCAGACCGGCATTCTGGGCCACCTGGGGGGCGACGTGACGGCGGCCAACGCCATCGCCGTTCAGGTTTACCAGGTCCTCTCCGTAGTGGCCTACGGCGCGGCCTCCGCCTCCGGCATCGTGGTGGGGCGGAGCATCGGCGAGGGGAGGAAGGACGCGCTTCGCCCCCTGGTGGCCACGCTCCAGGTTCTGTTCATCGCCATCGGCCTGGCCTCCGGCGCGCTGATCTTCCTGGCCCGGAATCCCATTCTGGCGGTCTTCGGCGGCACGCTGACGGCCCGGGCCCGGGGCCTGGCCCTCCGGTTTATGGCAATCATCGCCGTCACCACCGTGGGCACCTCCTACCAGATGGCCTGTGACACGGGCGTCATCCGGGGCGGGGGAGACACGGCTTTCAGCGCCAAGCTGAATCTGATCAGCATGTGGGGCATCGTGGTGCCCTTCTCCGCCATGGCGGCGTTTTGGTGGAAGAGCCCCCCGGAGCTGGTGTTCTTCCTTCTGAAATGGGACCAGATCTATAAAATCATTCCCGTGGCCCTCCGGCTTCACAGCTGGAAGTGGGTGCGGAGCGTCACCCGGCCCGACGGGCCGGAAAAGGAGGAGAACCATGTCTAAGCCCAAGGAGCCCAAAAAGCCCTTCAACCCCAGAGTACGCGCCAACGTCTATGCCCTGGCGGCGCTGTACCTGGTCTATCTCTTCTACCAGATTGCCAAGCCCTACCTGACCCGCGACCCCTATGGCCCCACCTCCTTCCAGTTTACCCTGGGCGCGGTGGTGCTGGGCGGCGGCGCGGCGGTGCTGGGCCTCCTGGCCTGGAAGATGTTCAAGGCCCCCCTGCCGGAAGACCCGGAAGAGCCCGCCCTGCCGGAGGAATCCGGAGAGGACGAGGAGGAAGATGAAAAAAAGCGGGACCCGTGAAGACCGGGTCCCGTCTTTTATTCAATTTCAGCCTCCGTCCCGGGGAGAAAGCGCTCCCGGAGCAGCTTTTGCATGTCCTCCGGCAGGGGGGCGGAGACCTCTAATTGCTCCCCGGTGACGGGGTGGGCCAGCGTCAGGACGCAGGAGTGCAGGGCGGGCCGGGGGATGAGCCCCGGGTCTTCCGTGCCATAGAGCCAGTCCCCCGCCAGGGGGCAGCCCAGATGCGCCATATGGACCCGAAGCTGGTGGGTCCGTCCGGTTTCCGGCCGGAGAGCCAGGAGGGACATCCCCTCCCCCTTGGCCAGCACCTCATAATGGGACACAGCGCCGGCCCCGTCAGGGCGGACCCTCCGGGCCACGGCGGAGGATTCGTCCCGCCCGATGGGCGCGTCCACTGTCCCCCGCTCCGGAGCGGGACAGCCCAGGCATACCGCCCGGTATTCCCGCCGGAACGCCTGCGTGTGCAGGGCCCGCCGGAGCAGGTCGTGGACGTAGCCGCTCTTGGCCACCACCATCAGCCCGGTGGTGCCCTTGTCCAGGCGGCTGACCGGGTGAAAGATGAAGTCCGCCCCCCGCGTCCAGGCCAGGGCCCCCGCCACCGTGGGGGTGCCGGGGAGGAAGTTGGAGGCGTGGGCCGTCATGCCCGCGGGCTTGTTTACGATAAGCAGGTGCTCGTCCTCCCAGGCCACCGGCAGGGGCCAGTTCCCCGGGACGGCGGCGGCCCGGGGCGGGCGGCGGTCCTCCGTCTCCACCGCCAGCACATCCCCGGCCCGGAGCACGTAAGGCGTGTGGACGGGGACGCCGTTGACGAAGATGCACTCCCCCCCGTGGGCCAGCCGGGAGACGGCGTGGGAGGAAAAGTGGAGCTTGGCCCGGAGGATGTGCCGCACCGCGGCCCCGTCCTCCTCCGGCGGGATGATTCTTGTAATCACCGCCATCACTCCACCCTCTTCCGGTCCCTGGAGAGATCCAGCCGCACCAGGGTCCCCTGTCCGGGGCGGGAGGCGATGGAAATATCGTGGTTCAGCCGGTCCATCACCTGGCGGCAGAGGCAAAGCCCGATGCCGGTGGACTTTTTGTCCTCCCGCCCGTTGAAGCCGGTGAAGCCCTTCTCGAAGACCCGGGGCAGATCCTCCGGCTGGATGCCGATGCCGCTGTCGGCGATGACCAGGGTGTCCCCGTCGCCGTAGATGCGGACCCGGCCCCCCTCGGGGGTGTACTTCACGGCGTTGGACAGCAGCTGCTCGATGACGAAGGACAGCCACTTCTCGTCCGTCAGCACGGTCTTCCCGGTCTCCTGAAAATCCAGGGAGATCTTTTTCAGGATAAAGAGGCGGGCGTACTTCCGCACGGCCTGGCGCACCAGCGCGTCCAGGCCGCAGTCCCGGAATACATAGTCCGTGGACTCGCTGCCCAGGCGGAGGTATCCCAGGACCATCTCCACGTACTGCTCGATTTTCAAAAGCTCCCCCTCCAGCTCCGGGTGGGGCTCCTCCTGGAGGAGCAGCCCCATGGCGGCGATGGGGGTTTTGATCTGGTGGGCCCAGAGGGTGTAGTAGTCCGTCATGTCCTGGATCCTGTTCCGGTCCTCCAGGGCCAGGGCGGCCCGCTCGGAGGCCAGGGCCTGGCACAGGGCCTGATAGTCCTCCTCCAGCAGTCCCCCGGGGGGCGGCAGGGGGAGGACCTTCTCCCGGACCTGGACCAGCAGCCGCTCCAGCTCCCGGTGCCGCCGGAGAAACTGGACGTAGCCCACGGCGAACAAGGCAAGCCCCAGGGAAAAGCACAGCACGAAGGCATAGCCCACCGACTCCAGAGGCAGGCCGTAGAGGTAGAAGACGGCGGAGCAGATGCCCAGGCACCCCGCCAGGAGGAAGAGCAGCTTCCAGTGCCGCCGGAAATACGCGCCCAGGATTCTCATACGGTTTCATCCTCCACCAGGTAGCCCGCGCCCTTTTTCGTGCGGATAAAGTCCGGCAGTCCCGCCGCCTCCAGCTTCCGCCGGAGGCGGTTCACGTTGACGGAAAGGGTGTTCTCGTCCACGAAGCTGTCCGACTCCCACAGGGCGGTCATCATGGCGTCCCGGCTGACGATCCGGCCCTTTTTCTCCAGCAGGAGCTGGAGAAGCTTTCCCTCGTTCCTCGTCAGCTCCACTCTCCGGCCGTTGACGGTGACCGTCCCGTTGGCGGGGTTCAGCGCCGCGGCGCCGCAGGAGAGCAGGGCCGGGGCGGAGGCGAAGTCATAGGCCCGGCGCAGCATGGCCTGGACCTTGGCGGAGAGGACCTGAAGGTCAAAGGGCTTGGCCAGCAGGTCGTCCCCGCCCATCTGCATGGCCATGACCAGGTTCACGTTGTCCGCGGCGGAGGTCAGGAAGAGGATGGGGACCTGGGAGACCTTGCGGATCTCCCGGCACCAGTGGTAGCCGTTGAAGAAGGGCAGGGAGATGTCCAGCAGCACCAGCTGGGGTCCGAAGTCTAGGAACTCCGCCATTATGGCGTCGAACTTTTTGGCGCAGGCCACCTGATAGCCCCAGCTCTCCAGGTGCCGGGCCACCGCCCCTGCGATGACGCCGTCGTCCTCTACGATAAAAATACGGTACAAGCCGGACGCCTCCGTTTCCATCTAAAATATGTCTTCCTGTAGTATAGCACAGGAGCCCCGGCAAGTCGAGGGGCGGGCTTGGATTTTATCGGGAACGCGGGCCCGGCGGGAAGGGATCTGCTCCAATACGCTTGCAATCCGCTTTCGAAAGCCGTATACTATCCCCAACAACAAACAAAGGAGAAATGTCCCATGAAATCCTGTCCCGAAAGAGCGGCGGCCCTGGCGCTGCTGCGCAAGTACAACACCGAGCCCTTCCACCTCCAGCACGCCCTGACGGTGGAGTCCGTCATGGGCTGGTACGCCCGGGACCTGGGCTATGGCGAAGAGGCGGATTTCTGGTCCGCCGTGGGCCTCCTCCACGACGTGGACTTTGAGAAGTGGCCCGAGGAGCACTGCAAAAAGGCCCCCGAGCTGCTGGCGGAGATCGGCTGCTCCGACGAGCTGGTCCGCGCCGTGTGCAGCCATGGCTTTGGCATCTGCTCCGACGTGGAGCCTGTCCACGAGATGGAAAAGGTCCTCTTCGCCGCCGACGAGCTGACGGGCCTCATCGGCGCGGCGGCCCGGATGCGGCCCAGCAAGTCCTGCTCCGACATGGAGGTGTCCTCCCTCAAGAAGAAGTTCAAGGACAAGAAGTTTGCCGCCGGGTGCTCCCGGGACGTTATCAAGGACGGCGCGGCGCGCCTTGGCTGGGAGCTGGAGACTCTGATGGACAAGACCCTCCAGGCCATGCGGGAGAGCGAGGGCCGGGTGGCGGAGGAAACGGCCTCCTTGAGCTGAATCCGTTTTGTACGCGAAAAGAGCGCCGGGACGCCGCCCCGGCGCTCTTATGTTCCCTTAACCGAGGACCTCCAGCTTCCCGTCCTCCCCGAATTTCACGGGGACAATCTCGTTCCGGGTCTTCTGGGCGATGTCGTCAATGCGCATTTTAGAGGGGTAGTCCGCGATGAGGCTCACCGCCACCCCCTGGCGTTTCGCCCGGCCCGTCCGGCCGATGCGGTGGACGTAGTCCTGGTTTTCATCCGGCACGTCGCAGTTAAACACGATGTCCACGTCGTCCACGTCGATGCCCCGGGCGGCCACGTCGGTGGAGACGAAGACCCGGAGCCTGCCCTCCCGGAAGAGGTTCATCACCTGCTCCCGCCGCCGCTGGGGGATGTCTCCGTGGATGCACTCCGCGTCGATGCCCCGCATTTGCAGAAACTTGCAGATGCGCTCCGTGGAGCCCTTGGTGTTGCAAAAGGCCATGCAGCGGTCGAAGCCCGTCTCCTCCAGGATTCTGGCGATGACGTCCGCCTTTTCGTTTTGGGCCACGTCCATGCGGAACTGCTTGATGTCCGGCTTGTTCTGCTCGTCCTCCCGGACGGTGATTTCCGCCGCGTCCCGCTGGTAGACCCAGGCGATGTCCATGACCTCCCGGGAGATGGTGGCGGAGAAGAGGCCCAGGTTCTTCCGCTTGTTCATCTTGTCCAGAAGCCGGGTCACGTCGTGGATGAAGCCCATGTCCAGCATCCGGTCCGCCTCGTCCAGCACCACGGTCCGGGCGCTGTCCACCCGGACGGTGCGGCGCTTCATGTGGTCGCTGAGCCGGCCGGGGGTGGCAACTACGATCTGGGGCCGCTTTTTCAGCGCGTCGATCTGCTTCCCGATGGGCTGCCCGCCGTAAAGGCAGACGCAGCGGACGCCGGGGCGGAAGGCGGAGATGTCCCGGAGCTCGTCGGTGATTTGAATGGCCAGCTCCCGGGTGGGGGCCAGGATGACCGCCTGGACGGCGTCGTCCTCCGGGTCTATGTGCTCAATAATGGGGATGCCGTAGGCAAAGGTTTTGCCGGTGCCGGTGGGGGCCTTGGCGATGACGTCCTGCCAGGCCATCATGGGCGGGATGCAGCCCGCCTGGACGGGGGTGGTGACCTCCAGCTCCCGCCGCTGGATGGCCCGCATGATCTCCGGGGACAGGCCCAGGCTGTCGAACCGGACGCCTTCTGTATATTCCATAAATATTTCCTCTTTTCACGTAGTGGGGGCGTATGATAAAATGGACGCGGGTCCATAGAAACAAGATAAAGGTATTATACAGAAAAAGAGGCCTCTTGTAAAGCGGTCAGGCCTTACAAGTCCGATGATTTTAGAGGATTTTAAAACTTTAATCAATTAAAATCTAGTGAATCCAACAAATTATACATGGAAACCCGAAGAAATTGTAGTAAAATTGTGTGTTGTAAACCCAACAAACCCCGTTTTTTATGATAAATTAAAGTTGGAAGACAAACCGGGTAAAAGTCAATAGGGGGGGTGTCGAACGTGGATGATATGGAGTATGTACGTATTCTTCGTGATTTGCGCGAAGACGCCGACAAGACACAGTCACAGATCGCCGAGGTCCTGGGAACGTCCCAGACCATGTACGCACGCTATGAGCGGGGCGCCAACGAGCTGCCCATCCATCATTTAATCACGTTGAGCAAGTATTACGGCGTCAGTACCGATTATCTGCTGGGGCTCAGCAAGGAACGATGAAACACGGACAGGAAGGTCTCCTGTCCGTGTTTTTGTCTTTTAGCCTCTTGCATTTTCCGACGGGATACGATTCGGGGCCGGGTGGAGCGAGGCCCCGGAGGGCGGAGCCATTGAGAAAACATGTAGGAGGCCGATAAAATGAGAATCTGGAAACGAGGCACCGCCCTGCTGGCGGCGCTGGTCCTGTCGCTGAGTTTGTGCGCCTGCGGCAATTCTGGCCCGTCAGATCCGCCGGAGGGGCTGGTGATTGTAAAAGAGTGATTACTTGGACCAAAAGGAGTATGGGGTTTTTTCTTCAACCGTGATACCCATGAGGAGACGCTCATTGCCGATTTCTGGATTCCTTATAAGGATGCTTCCAGGGACATGTATTATTCCAGCGCGATTGGAGCGATCGTTAACCGCTGGAGCTTTTCCAAGGATTACACCAGGCTGTCGGACCAGAAGATATTTGCAGCCAATAATGAGCGGCACGCCGGCTGGCAGAACGTGGACGGAAGCTTTGCAGATGTGACGGAAAACCTTGGGCAGCAATCCAAAAGCGATTTTGAGGACCCGGTCTATTATCGGGGCCTTGGCTTCGCTGGGGAGAATTTTGGTTTCGCCTATTTAAGCAACGGCTCTCTTCTTAAAGAAAAAGAGCTTTATCTTCCCACCAATGTCATTAAGTTAAGGAAACGCTGATTTAATCCCCCCAAATGATAAAAGATGTGATAAAATAAGGAAAAGGGGGCGCGGGGTATGAAACAGGAAAGTTTTAGCGATATGGAATACAGATGCCGGAAAAAGAAAACAAAACGGGAAGAATTTCTGGAAATCATGGACGAGATCATCCC
>CAJTCG010000006.1 GCA_910574635.1 Oscillospiraceae bacterium
ATCTCGTCCATGATTTCCAGAAATTCTTCCCGTTTTGTTTTCTTTTTCCGGCATCTGTATTCCATATCGCTAAAACTTTCCTGTTTCATACCCCGCGCCCCCTTTTCCTTATTTTATCACATCTTTTATCATTGGGGGGGTTAAGGAAGCGCTGATTAAATGCGTCTGCGGCGCTTTGCGGATTTTTTGCCACAGCTTTGTTGCGATTTTTTGAAATAAACACAATTATTCCTGCAAAATCCCGCCTCGCTGTGATAAAAATTCTCTCGCAAATCGTTCTTGCCGATTTAATCAGCCCTTCCTTAAATCAGCGTTTCCTTAAACAGCGTCAGGCAGAGGACATAGCCGCCGCAAAGACAAAAGGCGTGGAGCTGGGCAGGCCGAAAGCCCAAAAGCCGCCGGAAACAGTCGTTTTGGAGAGGACGAGTGGATGGAACTGTGAAGCAGCCCGTGTGCAGGGCCGCGGGCGCAGTCCGGCCTGTTGAGGGCCGGTAAAATCGGATAAATCCGCCTGGTCTCCGAGTCGCAGAAACAAAAGGAGAAGGACTCCGCACGACGCATAGGCGTCTGCGGAGGCCTTCTCCGAAAAAACGCTTTTATCAGAGCAGAGAGCGTCCCGGCGGCTTACTCGCCCATGGGCGCGCCGCACTGGGGGCAGAATTTGCTGTCGGACTCCGCGCCGCAGATGGGGCACTTCTTTCCGGCAGGGGCTTCTTCGGCCTCCCCGGCGGGCTCTTCCTTCACGGGCTTGCTGGCCTCCAGCTCGGCAATTTTGGCCTTGCCGGCATTGACGGCTTCCACGGCTTCCCGCACCGCGTCGGGGATTTCACCCTCGTACTCGCTGACAAACCACTCGCCGATGGCGCGGTAGTTTTTGTCAATCTCTTTCTGCTCCCCGGAAATGGCCACGTTGAGCTTCACCAGCTCCGCGGCGTCCTTGGTCCGGTCGGCGGCCTTGTTGGCTACGTCCTTTGCTTTGCGGGTCAGTTCATCGAAATTAAACGCCATGGTTGTAGATCCCCTTTCATATTCCGGTCCTGCGGAAGGCCCGGTTTTAATCACGTTAGCTACAGCGTCTAGTATAGCGTATCCTTTGGTAAAACGCAACAGGAAGCCCGAATGTTTACAGTTCTTTTTCAATCGCGGGCTCAGCGGTCCTGTGCCGCCTTGACCACCGTGCCGGAGGAGGCGTCGATCTCATATTCGTACTCCACGCTTCCCGCCCGGAACACCAGCTCATAAATCCAGCGGCCGTCGTCCTCGTCCAGCTCGCACTGCACATAGCCCGCGTCGGCGGCGGAAATTCCGGCGTGGGACAGGGCCGCGCTCTTGGCGGCTTCCTCGCCGATAAAGCTTCCCGTCTGCTGGGCGGCGGTCCCGCCGGGGCGGCTGTTCTGCTCCTGCTTGGACTCCAGCACAGCGTTGGTAGAGGCGTCGATTTCGTAGTCATATTCGGTATTGCCCACCCAGAATTCAATATCGTAGACCTGGCGGCCGTTCTCCCAGTCCAGCTTGCAGCGGACGGCTTCCGCGTCGGCGGCGGAGACCCCGGCGTGGGTGAAGGCGGCGCTTTTCGCGGCCTCCTCGCCGGTGGCGGCGGGAGCCTGGTCCCCGGCGGCGGGCTTCTGCGCGGAAGGGGTTTGGGCCTGAGCGGGGGGCTGGGCTTCTGGAGCGGGGGCCTCCTGCGGCGCGGCGGACGGAACGCTTCCCATGATATCGGGAAGGCCCTCCAGCACCTCGCCGGTGTAGGCGTCGATTTTATATTCGAAGTTCCCCAGGGTGGGGTGACGGAGTTCCACTTCGTAGTGGGCGGGGGCCTCGTCCAGCTCCGGCTCCGTCTTGCTGGTGACGGAGTCCACTTCCAGGGTTCCGGCGTACTGTTCCGCCGCGTGGGCGGCAAGGGACATGCCGATGGGCAGGTCCGGCGCGCCGGTCTTCCAGAGCTGTTCCAGCTCCTTGGAGGAGAGGGAGGCCAGATCATCGGAGGACAGGGCGGGGTTGAGGGCCTGAACGTCTTCGATTATGGTAGTCTTGCCTTGAGAGACGCCGGCGGCGGGGGGAGTCAGGGGCTCTGCGGCCTGGGGCGCGGCCGGGCCGTTGGCGGAATCCGGGGCCAGGGCGTCGTTTCCGGTTTTTCTGCCGAACATCTGCCAGAGCTGGAGACACAGCACCAGTGCCAAAAGGGCGATGGTAGCCGCCAGCAGCCAGCGGGTCAGCTTCTTGTCGTTTTTCTCCGGGGTCATGGGGTTCACCCTCCTTTTTAGAATGGCTCCATTATAGCGCGGAACGGGAAAAAAGTCCAGGGTGAGAGTCGTAGATTTGGGATTGACAGGCGGGGGGAAAGCGGGTAGAATAGAAGCGTTATCCGCCCTTGCGGCTCCGTGGGACGAAGAAGCGAAAAGGGAAGATACTTTTTATGCGCCAGTAGCTCAGCAGGATAGAGCACCTCCCTCCTAAGGAGGGGGCCGGGGGTTCGAATCCCTCCTGGCGTGCCATGATAAGTTGACAGACTACACCAAGGGAGTAGGCCTTGTTTGAAACATGGCAAAACGCCGTCTTTGGGCATCTTTTTCCGCCAGGACTGCGTTGATTTGACTTGAAATCCGTCAGGATTCCCGCGTCAAATCGCCTTGCCTGGCAAAAAAATCTGCCCAAATCCGGCGTTCCGCCAATTTTCAAACAAGGCCTAGTCTGTCAACTTTTATTAGAACATACTCAACCCATTACGCCGCAGTAGTTTTACTGCGGTATTTTGTTTTCCTAAGGGAAATTGTAATGAACATGATACAAAAGAGTGAAGCAATCAAGAACAGCCTTCGGAGAGGTTTTCAGGCTTTTCGCTAAAGCTCCGCCACGTCCATCTCTGCCCGTTCTACGCATAGAGGCGTTTCGGCATCCAATACCAGGGATAGCTCCGCCGCGCTCCCGCCGTCCGTGCGGGGATGCAGCACAGCAATGTGGTGCAGGGGCTGAGAGCCATGTATCAGATGTTCCATGGAGAAATGCAGGGGAGGCGTGTCTGCAAACATGCCGCAGGGGGATTGCCTGATGCAAATCGTTCCCGCCCCCTTTGCCGGACACATAGCACGGACATTCAGCGTGTACTGGATCACATAGGCCTTCCCTGGATTCAGCTGAATCCGAGTGGGAACACGTCTGTCCCAACAGATGTCTTTTCCGAAGCAGCCACTCGTTCTCCAGGGCAGGCGGCAGTCCGGATTCCATATCATCTGCTCTCTCTGACCCACCAGACGGAGGGAGCTTTTTTCACAGCTCTGCGTCTTGTGCGGGACCGGACAGGGCGCAGGACAAGGATCTGGGTGCTGTGACGGACAGGAACACGGCGGAGGGCAAGGAACCGGCTCCGGCTTGCAGGGCGGCGGAGGCGGCGGAGGAAGCGGGCAGAACTCCAGCACCTTTTCCAGCTTGCTTTTCAACAGCATTTGATTTTGTGTCACCGCCTCCACCAGGGCGGTGACGCTATTGTTGACTGCCAGCACATCCTGGGGACAGGCGCAGGGACTTGTGCCATGCAGGGTGCCCAGGATATATTGCAGCTTCTCACCCTCAGCGTTGAGGATATGACTCAGCGCAAGCTCTTCCATCGCAATGGACGCGATGATCATGGTCAGAGCTTCTTCCCGGGTCATGTCTGCCCCGTTGGGGGGAAAGGAAGGCATAGACATATTCAAAAACTCCATAGTTCGTCCCGGACAAGCCGGGACGGTGATGTGCGGCAGGATATCCAAGCCGCCTTTTTACCCTATGACAGCCGGGACGGTTCGGTTCCGGCCGTCACCGAGCCGGCCTCAGGGGCATAAGATGTTTCACGCGCCGCATCGCGGCGCGCCTCTCAAATCGAAAGGAGATTCTCAACTATGTCTCTGCCCAGCTTTCCCACAGTTGACCCGCCCATCGATCGGGAAGACGCGGTCAATCAAATTCTCTCCTCTATTGCCATGGAGGAGCTCGGACTGAGCCATATCCTCAACGCCGAGGGTGAGAAGCTGCAATATATTTTGGGCACGCTGCCCGGTCTCAGCGGTCCGCCCGCCACAGTCAGCGAGGTGCTGGCCGCCAACGAGAGCGTCCGCAGCATGCTGGAGACTGCGGTGCAGAACCAGCTCTTTTTGAAAGCGAAGATGCAGGGGGCGCTGACGGCCTCTCCTATGCAAGGTCCCACCGGCCCCACCGGCCCCACCGGAGCCACCGGCCCCGCCGGAGGGCCGACCGGCCCCACCGGAGCTACCGGAGCCACCGGAGCTGCCGGAGCCACGGGAGCCACCGGCGCCACCGGCCCCACAGGAGCTGACGGTATCGCCGGCGCGGTGGGTGCCACCGGTGCCACTGGTCCCACTGGGGGTACAGGAGCCACAGGAGCCACAGGAGCCACCGGCGCCACGGGCGCTACCGGGGCCACGGGTGCCACTGGCGCCACGGGTGCTACCGGCGCTACAGGCGCCACCGGAGCTACTGGCGCCACGGGTGCTGCGGGCTTAGCCGGAGTCACCGGCGCGACCGGCCCCACCGGGGCCACTGGCGCCACGGGCGTTACGGGTCCCACCGGCCCCACCGGGCCCAATATTACCGCCACCTCCGCCTTCGCCGCCAATACCACCGGCTCGACCCTGGCCGTCGTCGTAGGGGGTACCCTGATTCCCCTGCCGGACAGCCAAGTGCTTTCCCCGGGCATCACGGTCAACGGGGCCAATACGGTGTTCACGGTGACCAGCGCCGGGCGCTATCAGCTATCCTATAGCGTCAACACCACCGCATCCCTGGCCAGCGGCACCCGGCTGCTTATCAATGGCACGCCCAACACGGCCTCTACTGTGGCCCCTGTGGTGTCCCTGAGTCACTTTGCCAATGAGATCCTGCTGAATTTGAACGCCGGGGACACCATCTCCCTGCAGATGTTCGGAATCGCCTCCGTAGCAACCCTGCTGCCCGGTTCCGCCGGTGCGACCCTGTCCATCACCCGTCTGAGCTGAGGAGGGATGTCTCATGTCAATGCCAACTTTCCCTCAGATCGACCCCCCGCTGACCCGCGAGGGAAGCCTCAATGAGATCATTGCCTCCATCGCCGCCGAGGAACTCAGCCTGAGCCACATCCTCAACGCCGAGGGGGAGAAGCTGCAATATGTCCTGGGCACCCTGCCCGGCCTGGGGGAGGCGGCCACCCTTACGGAGGTCATGCAGATCAACCAGAGCGTGCAGGACACCATGTCTGACATCATGGAGCAGCAAATGCTGCTGTCCGGCAAGCTGAGTGCGGCTATGACCGCGCCCGTCCTGCCCGGTCCTGCCGGACCTGCCGGGGCCACTGGTGCCGCCGGCCCCGCCGAGGGCGCCGCCGGGGTCACGGGCACCACAGGCCCCACTGGAGCGGAAGGCCCTATCGGTGCGGTGGGGGCAACTGGTCCCACTGGTGCGACTGGCCCTGCCGGGGCTGCTGGAGCAACCGGCCCCACCGGTGCGGACGGCGCCGCGGGTCCCACCGGTACGACTGGTCCTGCCGGAGCCACTGGCGCCCCCGGCGCGGCCGGGCCCACCGGGGCGGATGGCGCTGCGGGAGCGGCGGGCGCCACCGGGCCCACCGGTGCGGACGGCGCGGCGGGTTTGGCCGGAATCGCAGGCGCGGCGGGCGCCGCCGGGGCCACCGGGGCCACCGGCCTCACCGGCCCCACGGGAGCCACCGGGCCCGCCCTCTCCTCCGCCTTTGCCGCCAACACCCAGGGCAGCAGCGTCCTGGTGGCCCTTGGCGGCACCCCCATCGCCCTGCCTAACGCCCAGCTTCTCTCCCCTGACATTACGGTCAACGCCGGGAATACGGTGTTCACCGTGGCTACGCCGGGCACCTATCAGATTTCTTACCATGTGAATACCACCGCGGCTCTGCTGATGGGGACCAGGCTGGTGATCAACGGGACGAACAGCGTCCCTTCTACCATCAACCCGGCCCTTTCCGTCTCCAACTTTGAAAACCAGATCAAGGTTACTCTGCCTGCCAACTCCACCATTTCTCTCCAGCTCTTCACATCAATTGTGGGAACCGCTGTTCTGGCGAGCGGCGGCGCGGGAGCTTCCCTGACCATCGTCCGGCTGGATGGAACTGGCCTGTTGAGCGGCTCACAGAGCGCGGGCAGCGAACACGACTCCGATATAGAGATAGAGGACGAGTGAGCGCTGGGCCGCTAAAATATTGCTCCCGCCGGCGAAAGCCGGCGGGAGCAAATGATGACGAATCGAAGGAGGTCCCGCTATGGTAAGCGTCAGCCTGTGTATGATCGTAAAAAATGAGGAGGATGTGCTGGAGCGGTGCTTGGAAAGCGCGGCGGAGCTGGTGGACGAGATCATCATTGTAGACACCGGCTCCACCGACCGCACGAAAGAGATCGCCGCCCGCTTTACCGATCAGATCTATGACTTCCCCTGGCGTGACGACTTTGCCGCCGCCCGGAACGAGTCCTTTTCCCACGCGTCCATGGACTACTGCATGTGGCTGGACGCCGACGACGTGCTGCTGGAGGAAGATCAGACGTCCTTTCTGGCCTTGAAAGAGAATCTGGACCCCTCCGTTTCGGTGGTCATGGCCCCCTACCACACCGGGTTTGACGAAAACGGCCGGGTGACCTTTTCCTACTACCGGGAACGGCTCATTAAGAACCGGGCCGGTATGAGTTGGGTGGGAGCCGTCCACGAGGCCATCACGCCGGTTGGAACCGTTCTGTATGGGGATTTCGCCGTTACCCACCGTAAGACCCGCCCCTCCGACCCGGATCGGAACCTGCGCATCTACCAGGCGCAGCTGGATGCGGGAAAGGAACTGGAGCCCCGCCAGCAGTTCTACTATGGCCGGGAGCTCTACTACCACCACAGCTGGGAGGAGGCGCTGGCTGTCTTTGAGCGGTTTTTGGAGGAGGGCCGGGGATGGGTGGAGAACAACATCGACGCCTGCTGCCACTGCGCCTACTGTCATAGGGAGCTGGGCCATGACCAGGCAGCACTGGAGGCGCTGTTTCGCACCTTTGCCTATGACCGGCCCCGGGCTGAGGTCTGCTGCGACATCGGCCTCTGGTTTTTCCAGAGGGAGCAGTACCGGCAGGCAGCCTACTGGTACGCCCTGGCCCTGACCTGTACCCGGGACGACCGCCGGGGCGGTTTTGTCTCCCCAGACTGCTATGGCTACCTCCCCTGTATCCAGCTGTGCGTCTGCTACAGCCGCCTGGGCGACCAGAAGAGGGCGGAGACCTTCAACGAGCTGGCCGCGGCCTGCAAACCGGATTCCCCCGCGGTCCTCCACAACCGGACGGTTTTTCAGTCCCTGCCGGAGGGGTTCAACTAGAGCAGCACCCAAAAATCATGAGAAACGTTCAGCGGTCCAGGAATCGCAGGGCCGCGCTGCCGGCCTTGACGGGCGTTAGCCCGCCTGCGTCCTCCGCCTTGCCCTGCGCTCCCTGCCCTCGCTTCCTTTTTTCTCATTTTTTCTGGAAACTGCTCTAAAATCGATTTTGCCCGCTTACTCCAGAAAGGATATTCAGGCGCCGCCTGGCTCTCCTTTTCGGCGCCCCGGTTCCTGCCCGCGGCAAAGGGCGGCCCTGCACGGCGTATAAAACGCGCGGCAGGACAGCCCCCGGATAAAAAAGGGCTTGCAAAAAGGGCGGTCCCTCAGTATAATGACAAATGGCTGTGTGCCGATTTTAATTCTGACAGACAGACGGAGTAAGCGACTATGAAAAAGATTGAGTTTTCACAAAAGAGCGCGGAAGGAAAGCAGACCCGTATCGGCAAAAAAGTGGGCAATGTGGTCGTCATCATGCAGATGATATCCGTTGTTTTCGCCGTGGGCATGTGCGTGATTATGTTCCGCTCTTTGGCAACCGGGATGCTGGAGCAGCGCTGCACCAACGGCACCAATATGCTGGACTACGTCCTGGGCCAGACCGGCGGCACAGAAGACGTCAACCAGCTGCTGGATGATCTGAAAAGCCGCATGGGCTGTGAGTTTACCATCTTTGAAGGAAATACCCGGGCCTACACCACCGTAGTCCAGAACGGGCAGCGTGTGGTGGGCACCACGCTGTCCTCCGAGCTGTCTGAAATTGTGCTGCAAAAAGGACAGAGCTATGTGGGCAGGGCAACCATTCTGGATGAGGAATATCTGTGCTCCTATGTTCCCACCAGAGATGCCGCCGGAGCGGTCAACGGCCTCCTCTTTGCCGGGATCTCTTCCGCGGAGGCCAACCATCAGATTTTTATGACGGTAATCTATACCATCCTGGTGAGCCTCGCCGTCATCGTTGTGTGCATCTTTTTCCTCACGGCGTACCTGAAAAAGACCGTTTCCTCTCCCCTGGCGGAGATTACCCGGGTGGCCGGCCGCCTGGAGCAGGGTAACCTGGGACTTTCCGGCGGCGAGGAGGGCGGCATCGCCATTCACTCCAACGACGAGGTGGGCCAGTTAGCCCTTATTTTTGAGAGGACGATCCGGCGGCTCCGCTCCTACATCGGCGAGATTGCCTCCGTATTGGACTCCATTGCCTCCGGAGACTTGACCGCCTCCGCCCGGCAGGAATACGTGGGAGACTTTATGTCCATCAAGGTCTCCCTGGACAGCATCCAGTCCAAGCTGAATGAGACCATGAGCCAGATCCGGGAAAGCGCCGAACAGGTATCCGCCGGAGCCGAGCAGGTGTCCAATACCGCCCAGGCCCTGGCCCAGGGCGCCACAGAGCAGGCCAGCTCCGTCGAGGAGCTCTCCGCCACCATCAGCGACATCTCCGGAAACGCCCGGCGGACCGCCCAGGCCACGGAGGAGGCCGGTCAGTTTGTGGAACAGGCGGGGGGCCAGCTGGGCGTCAGCATGGAATACGTCAAGCAGCTCAACGTGGCGATGGGCAAGATCTCCAGCTCCTCCGAGGAAATCAGCAAAATCATTGCCGCCATCGAAAACATTGCCTTCCAGACGAACATCCTGGCCTTGAACGCCGCCGTGGAGGCGGCCCGGGCCGGAACGGCCGGAAAGGGTTTCGCCGTGGTGGCCGACGAGGTCCGCAACCTGGCCAACAAGTCCGACGAAGCCGCCAAGGCCACCAAGGACCTGATTGAAAGCTCCATCGCCGCCGTGGCCGAGGGCAGTCATGTGGTGAACGAGGTAACCCAGTCCCTGGACCGCACCAGCGTCAGCGCCGGCGGCGTCACGACCCAGATGTCCATCGTGGTAGAGGCGGTGGAAAAGCAGACCGCTGCGATCAGCCAGGTTACGGAGGGGATTGACCAAATCTCCAGCGTGGTGCAGACCAACTCCGCCACCAGTGAGGAAAGCGCCGCCGCCAGCCAGGAGCTCTCATCCCAGGCCAGCCTCCTCAAGAGCCTGGTGGCCGCGTTCCGCCTGAAGTAAGGCCCGCCGGCTGGGCGGCCCGCCTGCGCATGTATACTTAATGAGACAGCCCCTTTCCCTCAGCGATAGACAAGGAATTCCCCTTACCGCTGCGCTTCCCGCCCCGAAGGGGCGGAACGCTCCGCCGGATGGGGAATTCCTTTGCTTTCCACTCGCAAAGGCCGCGCCGGTTTGCGGGCGGCGGAGGACGAGGGACGGTTATGTGCGGAGAAATTCTGCGCAGTATGCACAAAAGCACTGGACTTCGCCAAAGGTTTATGGTAAAATTTAAATTCTAACTATACAGATTCCCCGGACTCGACGGGGAGCGTGGAAGAGGTGCTTTGCCATGCGCGAGGAGATGCGGACCTTCGGATATCTCTGCCCAAAATGCGGGAAGCCCGTTATGAAGGCGCGCTCCGTTTTTGCGCTGGAGGCCTCCGGCGCGGAGGTGGAGTGTGACTGCGGCGGCTCCGCCCTGACGGCGGCCTTTGACGGAGAGCGCTACCGGCTCACCGTTCCCTGCGGCCTTTGCGGGGGGACCCACACCGCCGTCTGTTCCCGGAAACAGGTGCTGGAGGGGGCCGTGGCCCTGGCCTGCGCCGGGACGAAGCAGTTTTGCTGCTTCATCGGCCCGGAGGGCACCGTGGACCGGCAGCTCAGGGAGCTGGCTGTCCTGGCGGAGAAGGAGAAGCGGCAGGGGGACAACGAGGCCTTCCTGGATAACGTTATCATGTACGAGGTCCTCTCGGAGCTCCGGGACATCGCCGCCCGGAAGGGAATCTCCTGCGCCTGCGGCAGCGAACGTTACGGCATGGAGGTCCGGCGGTCCGCCGTGGACCTCATCTGCCGGGACTGCGGGGCCAGGCTCCGGGTGCCCGCCGCCACGGACCGGGACCTGGACGACCTGTGCTGCCACATGAAACTGGTTCTGCCGGGGAAGAAATAAAGGGGAAAGAGCGGTATCAACATGCCGCTCTTCCGCATATCCTCTAACGTTTATGAGTTCCTGGAAGGGAGTGGAGTCCGTGATTTCAATTTTGGCCCGCCTGTTCCTCAAGCCCGAGGGGAAGACCGAGGCCCAGCTGCGGCGGGGTTATGGCATCCTCTGCGGCGGGGTGGGCGTGTTTTTAAATCTGCTGCTGTTTTTGGGAAAGCTGCTGGCGGGCCTGGCCTCCGGGTCCATCGCCGTAGTGGCGGACGCCGTGAACAACCTTTCCGACGCCGGGTCCTCCGTGGTCACCCTGCTGGGCTTTCGCCTGGCGGAGCAGAAGCCGGACCACGAGCACCCCTTCGGCCACGGGCGGATGGAGTACCTCTCCGGCCTGGTGGTGGCCATGCTGATCCTGCTGATGGGCTTCGAGCTGGCCCAGTCCTCCGTGGGGAAAATTCTGCGCCCTGTCCCGGCGGAGACCGGCCCCTGGGTGACGGCGGTCCTCTGCGCCGCCATCGCCGTAAAGCTCTACATGGCCTTTTACAACCGGCGGATCGGAAAGCGCATCGGCTCTACCGCCATGGAGGCCGCCGCCCTGGACTCCCTCAGCGACTGCGCCGCCACGTCGGTGGTGCTGGCCGCCTCCCTGGTGGAGCGGTATACGGGCGTGGCTCTGGACGGCTGGGGGGGATTGCTGGTGGCCCTGTTCATCCTCTGGTCCGGCGTCCAGGCGGTCAAGGCCACCATGGACCCCCTGCTGGGCACGCCGCCCTCGGCGGAGTTTGTGGAGAAAATCCGGTCCCTGGTCCTGTCCCACCAGCCGATCCTGGGGGTCCACGACCTCATCGTCCACGATTACGGCCCCGGGCGGCGGATGATCTCCCTTCACGCCGAGGTCCCTGCCAGCGGGGAACTGCTGGAGCTCCACAACCGCATTGACCATGTGGAGCGGGAGCTCCGGGAGCGCCTGGGCTGCGAGGCGGTAATTCACATGGACCCGGTGTGCACCGACGACGGCGTCACCCAGGAGACCCGCAAGCGGGTGGAGGCCTTGGTCCGGTGCATCGACGGGGACATCACCATTCACGACTTCCGGGTGGTACCCCGGAAGGGGCACGCCCATGTGATTTTCGACGCGGCGGTGCCCTTCGACTTCCGCCTCACGGACCAGGAGGTGGAGGAGAAGATCCAAAGCGCCGTCCAGGTGCTGGACAGCGGCTTCCAGGCCAAGGTCCGGGTGGAACGGTCCTATACTTGAAAAGAGGTATTTTTTCCGGGGCGGACCGCTGTGTCCGCCCTTTCCTGATCTCCAGGGCGGAATGGCGCGGGGGGGCGCGCCGTTTGGCGCTTGACAAACCTCGGCCATCTATGTATACTAACCATAGATAGCCGAGGCATTTTGAAAGGAGGCGCGCCATGAAAATCGACAAGAGCCTGATGAGCGGCAGCACGACGCTGCTGGTCCTCTCTTTGCTTTCGGGGGAGGAGATGTACGGCTACCAGATGATTACCGAGCTGGCCCGGCGGTCCAACCACGTCTTCGACCTGAAGGAGGGGACCCTCTATCCCATCCTTCACGGCCTGGAGGCGGAGGGGCTGGTCAGCGTCCGGGAAAAGAAGTCCCCGGAGGGCCGGACAAGGAAGTACTACCGCATCACCCGGAAGGGCGGCCGGGCCCTGGACGCCCGGAAGGAGGAATGGGTGGCCTTCCGGGAGCAGGTGGACGCGGTGGTGAACAGCGCCTCCTTGGCGTGAGGAGGGCGGTGCCATGCGCAGCAATTTTCAAATCTGGGTGAACGCCGTGTGCGAACAGGTCCGCTTCCGGCCGGACCACCGGAGCATCGAGTTTGAGCTTCGGGACCACTACGAGGAGCACGTCCGGGACCTCCTCCGCCTGGGCCGCCCCCGGGAGCTGGCGGAGGAGCGGGCCCTGGAGGCCATGGGAAACGCCCAGGAGGTGGGCCGGGCCCTGAATAAGGTACATAAGCCCTGGCTTGGCTGGCTGTGGGAGGTAAGCCGCCTTCTGGTGCTGCTCCTGGCGCTGCTGCTGGCCTGGAAGGTCTGGCAGAATGACTCCAACACCCGCTCCCTGACGGCTCTGACCTGGAACCAGCTCACCTGGAGCGTCCCGGCTTCCGCCGGTCACGCCGCCACAGACTATCTGGACCTCTGGCTGGCTTCCGGGGAACCCGAGCCCTACGCCGGTACCTATTGGGAGGACCCGCTTCCCGACGAGTCCCGGCTCCAGGTCCCCCTCATCCTCTGGGTGGAGACTCAGGACGTGTTCCACGATAACCTGGAGGGCCTGTATCAACGCCTGGAAATCACCGCCGACGGACAGTCCCTTCCCTGGGGACGCTACACGGGGGACGGCGAGACGCCGCTGGAGAGCGGGTACTGGCTGTACGGCCCCGCCAAACGCGGCTGGACCCGCTGCTGTGACCAGATCGTCCTGGTCCTGGACGGCCCGCCCCAGCGGGTGGAGGTCACCCACCCCCGGGGAAACTGGACGCTGACAGCGGAATGGGAGGGAATGTCATGAGGCATTGGAACCGGGGAAAGAAAACGGTCCGAAATTTCCTCCTGGCCCTCCTGCTGGTGTTCCTGATCTATGCCTCCCAGGGCTTCCCGCCCTATACGGTGCGGGGCATGTGCCGCCAGGTCCAGCACGACTACCTTCTCGGGGAGCTGGAGCCCCTGTATGTCCAGCGGGACTGGCGGCACCCTTCCGCAAACCGGTACAAGCGCTATACCACCGTGGCGGCCCGGTGCGGGGAGACCTACACCATCTTCCGTTACGCAGACGGTCTTCTGGGAAGCCATCGGGACTGGTCCGACCTGAGCCCAGTCTTTGGCGAAGGGGCCGTCTGCGTCGCCAGGGGCGGAAAAATCTACGCGGCGGGCCCCTTTGCGGAGGCCGCCACCGCCGTGGCCGTGGTCCGGGCGGAGAAGCCCCCGGCCCCCAACGGAAACGTGGGATGCCGGGAGTTCACGCTGGAGGG
Source organism: Oscillospiraceae bacterium (assembly GCA_910574635.1). Taxonomy (GTDB): domain Bacteria; phylum Bacillota; class Clostridia; order Oscillospirales; family Oscillospiraceae; genus Oscillibacter. Next base: position 13,316 of record CAJTCG010000006.1, read on the forward strand.
GGAACGGCTGGTGGACCAAGTCTTCGTCTTTCCCTATGAGACGGATTACTCCAGCTTTGAAGGGGAGCATATGGGGGAAGAAGATCTGGTCCTCCCTGCGGTAGTTGAAATGTGGTATCGGAAGCCCGCCCCCAATGCGGACCCCGGCCTATACTATTTTGAGAACAAAGATCTTCCCTGTACCGTGACGCTGTACAGCGAGACGGGAGAAGCGCTGGAGACTTTTGACCTGACGGTGACGACTGAGGGGATCCGCAGCTGGTGGTGACAGCAAGAGGACGGTATCGTTCGATACCGTCCTCTTGCTGGTTAAAGCAATTCCGCGTTGCCGCCGCTTCGGCCTGGTGAATCACCAGACAGCCAGAGCGGGATAAAGTCCTTTTTGGGAACCTTTTTCTTTCAAGAAAAAGGTTCAGCCTTTGAACTCCACAAACAGCTCCCGCACGGCGTTGGGGTCCGCCGGAGCGGCCTTCTGCGCCGGGGCGGCAGGAGCGGCGGCGGGCTCGTCATGGGGCCCGTCCCGCCAAGCCAGGAACTTGGGCGCTACCTGGGGGAACAGCGCCAGGGACAGCACGTCCTCGTCGCTCTTGGCGATGTCCTTGAACTCCTCCCGGTACTTCTCCACCTCCGGCTGGAGCTGGTCCGCCGGGCGGCAGGTAATCACGTCCTCGGGCTTGATGCCCGCCAGGGCCCGGACTTCCTCGTTGACCTCGCCGGGAACCTGGCCGTACTCACCCCGGAGGAGGCCCTTGGACTCCTTGGGGAAGGTCTTGTACTTGCCCACCACCACGTTCATGACGGCCTGGGTGCCCACGATCTGGCTGGTGGGGGTGACCAGCGGGGGATAGCCGAAGTCCTTGCGGACCCGGGGAATCTCCGCCAGCACGTCGTAGTACTTCTCCTCCTTGTTCGCCTGCTTCAGCTGGGAAATCAGGTTGGAGAGCATGCCGCCGGGCACCTGATAGAGGAGGGTGTTGGTGTCCACGTTCAGCACCTTCGGGTCCAGGCTGCCCTGCTCCTTGAGCTTCTGGGCGACCTTGCGGAAGTGGGCGGCGGCCTCGCTCATTTTGTTCAGGTCCAGCTTGGTGTCCCGGACGGTGCCCTGGAGGGTGGCCACCAAAGACTCCGTGGCGGGCTGGGCCGTGCCGTTGGCCAGGGGGCTCAGGGCCGTGTCCACAATGTCCACTCCGGCATAGGCCGCCATGAGATACACCATGTCGCCGGTGCCGGTGGTGTTGTGGGTGTGGAGGTGGATGGGGATTTTCACGGTTTCCTTCAGCTTCTTCACCAGGGAATAGGCGTCCATGGGCAAAAGCAGGTTCGCCATGTCCTTGACGCAGATTACGTCCGCGCCCATCTGCTCCAGCTCCAGGGCCAGCTTCACGAAGTACTCCTCATTGTGAATGGGGGAGATGGTGTAGCTGAGGGTAGCCTCCACCATGCCGCCGTACTTCTTGGTGGATTTGATGGCCTGTTCCAGGTTCCGCACGTCGTTCAGCGCGTCGAAAATCCGGATGATGTCGATGCCGTTTTCAATGGACTTACGGCAGAAGGCGTCCACCACATCGTCGGCGTAGTGCTTGTAGCCCAGGATGTTCTGGCCCCGGAAGAGCATCTGGAGCTTCGTGTTGGGCAGAGCCTTGCGGAGCTTCCGCAGACGCTCCCAGGGGTCCTCGTTGAGAAAGCGCATGCACGAGTCGAACGTCGCGCCGCCCCAGCACTCCAAAGACCAGTAGCCGATGGAGTCCAGCACCTCACAGGCGGGGAGCATGTCCTCCACCCGCATCCGGGTGGCCGCCTGGGACTGGTGTGCGTCCCGGAGGATGGTGTCGGTGATATACAGGGGCTTCTTAGACAAAAATTCCATAGCCATTACAATACCTCCTATCTATCAGCCGAACAGGGAGATCATCACGCCCGCGGCGATGGCGGAGCCGATGACGCCGGCCACGTTGGGGCCCATGGCGTGCATCAGCAGGAAGTTGCTGGGATTGGCCTTCTGGCCCTCCACCTGGGAGACCCGGGCGGCCATGGGCACGGCGGACACGCCGGCGGAGCCGATGAGGGGATTGATCTTTTCTTTCAGGAACAGGTTCATGATCTTGGCCAGAACCACGCCGCCGGCGGTGCCGAAGCCGAAGGCCACGATGCCCATCAGCATGATGGCGATGGTCTGGAGGCTCAGGAAGGTCCGGCCCGTGGCGGTAGCGCCCACGGACACACCCAGGAAGATGGTGACGATGTTGATGAGCTCGTTCTGCACCGTCTTGCTCAGGCGCTCCACCGCGCCGCACTCCTTGAAGAGGTTGCCCAGCATCAAACAGGCAATCAGAGGAGCGGCGGAGGGCACCAGCAGGGCCACGAAGATGGCGACCATGATGGGGAAGATGATCTTCTCGGTCTTGGAGACCTGCCGCAGGGGCTTCATAACGATCTTCCGCTCCGCCTCAGTGGTCAGAAGCCGCATAATGGGAGGCTGAATGACCGGCACCAGGGCCATGTAGCTGTAAGCCGCCACGGCGATGGGGCCCAGGAGCTCCGGGGCCAGCTTGGTCGCGCCGTAAATGGCGGTGGGGCCGTCCGCTCCGCCGATGATGCCGATGGACCCGGCCTGGGCGGAGGAGAAGATGCCGGACATCCGGCAGCCCACGAAGGTCATGAAGATGCCCAGCTGCGCCGCCGCGCCCAAAAGCAGGCTCTTGGGATTGGCGATCAGGGGGCCGAAGTCGGTCATTGCCCCCACGCCCATGAAGATCAGGCAGGGGTAGATGCCCAGCTTGACACCGAGATAGAGGATGTCGATAAGGCCCGGCGTGATGGACTGGCCCACCGTGGCGGTAGCCAGCACGGCGTCGGAAACGTCCACCGCCGCCAGCTCCGCCAGGAACTCCGCCGTGACAGGGGCCCCGCCGATGAGGTCCCAGTGAATGTGTCCTCCGGCGAAGAAGATCTCGTGGTACATCTCCGCGCCGGGGAGGTTGGTGATGAGCATGCCGAAGGCGATGGGCACCAGCAGCAGGGGCTCAAATTTCTTGACGATACCCAGGTAGAGAAGGCCGCACGCGATGAGGAGCATCACCAGGCACTTCCAGTTGTCCCCCTGGGCAAACAGCGCGAATCCCGAGCTGTTTACAAAATCCAGTATAGCTTCCATTCCAGTCCCTCCAGCGCCTTACTGGATGACGCACAGCAGCGTGCCGGACTCCACCGCCGCGCCCTTGGCGGCGTTGATGGAGGCCACCTTGCCGTCGCAGGGGCACATGATTTCGTTTTCCATCTTCATGGCCTCCAAAATCATCAGCACGTCGCCCTTCTTCACGGAAGCGCCCTGGCTGACCTTCACGTCCAGGATGGTGCCGGGCATGGGGCTTGTGACCTGCTCGCCTCCGGCGGGAGCGGCGGCGGGGGCCGGAGCGGGGGCCGCGGCGGCGGGCGCGGGGGCGGCCCCGGTCAGCTCCTCCAGTTCAATCTCATAGGCGGTGCCGTTGACGGTGACTCTGTACTTTTTCATGATGCTCTCTCCTTCTTGTTCCTTACAGTTTTTTCATGGATACGATGCGGATGCCCGTAATGCTGGTCCCCAGTTCCTCCGCGATGGCGGCGGAGACAGCGGCAGCGATCTCCTGGCGGTTCCCCTCCTGGGCGGCGGGGGCGGCGGCAACAGGGGCCGGGGCGGCGGGGGCCGGGCGGCCTCCCACGATTTTGCCCATGATCGTCGTCAGGACGATGAGGCAGATGAGCCCGAAGAACACGGTGCCCATGCCCATCAGGCAGACAAACAAACTTCCATATTCTGGCATATGCTCCCTCCTATAAATATAGATGCAGGGCTATTGTATCAACTTCCGCCGAAAAAAACAATGACTTTGGAGAAATTTTATCAGGGCTTTTTTGCCTAGTCCCCGGAGGCTGGACGTAAGTAATAAAACATGGTACAATTTTACGAATCCGGGGCGGGAAGCAGCGGGTTTATCCGTTAAGAAACCGGTAAAATTTCCCCGCCCCGCCGGAAAGGAGTCCGCTATGCAGTATCAAACCGTGGTCCCGGGCCGCTTTCTCGCCCGGCCCAACCGCTTCATCGCCCAGGTGGAGGCGGAGGGAGCCGTCCAGACCGTCCACGTAAAAAATACGGGCCGCTGCCGGGAGCTGCTGGTCCCCGGAGCGGCCGTCTATCTGGAGAAAAACAAAAACCCCGGCCGGAAGACGGCGTATGACCTCATTGCCGTGCGGAAGGGGGAGCTGCTGGTAAACATGGACGCCCAGGCGCCCAACCGGGTCTTTGCCGAATGGCTGGCGCCCCGCCTGCCGGAGGGGGCGGTCCTCCGCCGGGAGTACGCATATGGGGACTCCCGCCTGGACTTTTGCGTGGAGAGCCCCCGGGGCCTCTTCCTGATCGAGGTCAAGGGCGTCACCCTGGAGGACGGCGGCGCGGCCCGCTTCCCCGACGCGCCCACGGAGCGGGGGGTAAAGCACATCCGGGAGCTGCAAAAGGCGGCGGAGGCCGGGCTGGGGGCGGCGCTGTTCTTCGTGGTGCAGATGGAGGGCATGAAGAGCGTGGCCCCCAACGAGGAGACCCACCCCGCCTTCGGCGCGGCCCTGCGGGAGGCCGCCTCTGCGGGGGTCCGGGTGTGCGCCTGGGACTGCGCCGTCACGCCGGAGAGCCTGACCCTCCGGCGGGAGGTGCCGGTTCTGCTCTAAAGCAGCCGCCCCACCGGAAATGCCTCAAAAACCTGGGCATAGCGGCGGCCCAGCTCCTCCAGCGCCCCGTTGGTTTCCGCCTCCTGGGAAAAGAGGCCGAACACTGCCGGGCCAGAGCCGGACATGGCGGCGGCCAGGGCTCCGTGGCGGAGAAGGGCTTCCTTGATCCGCTGGATTTCCCGCCGCTCCGGCGGTTCCAGCACCGTCTCGAACACGTTGCCCACGCACCTTGCCGCGCCCGCCAGGTCCCCCTGCTTCAGGGCGGCGGACATCCCGTCCACGTCCGGGTGGGGGAGGCTTTTGTCAAAGCGGAGCCGGGCGAACATGGGCCCGGTGGGCAGGTCGAAGTCCGGCTTGCAGATCACAAAGCGGCAGTCCGGCAGGGGGGGGAGGTCCGTCAGCAGGTCCCCCCGGCCCTCCGCCAGGGCGGTGCCGCCCCGGACGCAGAAGGGCATGTCGCTGCCGATCTGCCCGCCCACGGCCTCCAGCGCCTCCCGGGGCATGGCCGGGGCGTATCTCTCCCGCAGCAGCCGCAGCAAAGCTGCCACGTCGGCGCTGCCGCCCCCCAGGCCCGCGTAGGCCGGGGTTTTCTTCTCCAGCGTCACCCGGAGGGACGGCCGGGGCCGTCCTATGGCGGCGAAGAACGCCTCCGCCGCCCGCTGTTCCAGGGTTTTCCCCTGGGGAAGGACGAGGCCCTGGGCAAAAAGGGCGAAGCCCTCCCCGGCTTCCTCCAGCGTCACGGCGTCGCAGAGGCTTACTGTCTGCATTACCATGCGCATCTCGTGATAGCCGTCCGGGCGTCGGCCCAGGATGTCTAAGGCCAGATTCACCTTTGCCGGGGCGGCCTGCGCATATCGTTCCATAAAGTCCTCCTTAAAATCCCATCTCCGCCAGCTCTTGAACCAGGCGGATATAAAACTCCCCGGCGTCAAAGCCGGGACGCTTCCGCCGCCGCCCTCCCGCGGCGTCTTGGTGGGACACGCCCGCCAGGGTGCCCCGCCAGCGCCCCCAGGCGGCAGAGTCCGGGGAGACCAGGCCGTCGGTGGGGGCGTCAGCCCTGGTGAGCCGGAGCTGGAGGCGGTCCATGGGGTCCCAGCCCGCCCCGTCCAGCCGGGCGCCCCAGCTTTGGTAGTAGACCAGGGGGCTGTCCGGGTTCTCTTCGTTGAAGCGGGCCATGGCCACGGGGGTTAGGGCGCTTACCGCCGCCGGGAAGTCCGGGTCCCGGTCTCCCCGGGCCCGCCAGAAGCCCTCCAGACCCCGGCCCGCAATCCGGCAGACCCGCTCCCGCGCCAGCCACTCCGCCGCCGCCCGGGAGCCGTGGTGGGGCGTGCAGATGGTGGTGAGGGAGGCGGTTTTCCCGGCGAAGTCCAGGGTGGAGATGAGATACCGGGCCTCCAGTCCGCCCTTGGAGTGGGCGATAAGGTTCAGCTTTTGGCTTTCTGTTTCCGTTAGGATGTCCTCCGCCCGGCGGAGAAGGGCCCGGGCGTTGCCGGGGACGCTGCCCCAGGCGTCCTGGCCGCTGAGGTAAACCGTGGCCCCATGTTCCCGGAGGATGTCCGCCACACGGCCCCAGTAGGGGAAAATCCAATCGTCCCGGCAGTTGAGGCCGTGGATGAGCAGAAGGGGGTATCGGGTCCGGCAGTCCGTCATAGGGGGCCTCCTTTCCGGCCTTGCGTGTTGGCGGATTTTGTGGTATGCTGTCCGTGAGCATCGCTTGGGTGGCCGGATGGCAACCGGCGGGCGGTTGGTCTCTCTCTGAAAAGGGGGTGACAGAATGCCGATTACATTGACGTTTCATATCCTGCGCTGGACGGTAACGATCAAGGTAAAAAGCGGAAACCGCCACTCTGCCAAGTGACGGTTTCATAGGCTTTTGCATATGACACTTTAACCTGCGATCAGACAAACCGCTTGCCGTGGTCATCTTCGCTATGCTCATTATAGGCCGAAACGGCCTTTCTGTCAAGCCCCGGCTTCGGCCGGGGCTTGACGTTCCAGTCTTTTTCCGCCCTTTCCGCCACGAAAGCATTGACATTTCCGCTAAGGCCCGTTATCATAAGAGAATCTGCCCGGGCGGGATTTCCCGCCGGTGGGTTTTGCTACGAATTATACGAGAGAGGAACGAGAAACTTATGAAACGGGAGCGTTTTCAATCCCGCCTGGGCTTCCTTCTGGTAAGCGCGGGCTGTGCCGTCGGCATCGGCAACGTGTGGAAATTCCCCTATGTCACCGGGGAGAACGGCGGCGGCGTGTTCGTGCTGTTTTACCTGCTCTTTCTGGCGATCATGGGCGTGCCGGTTCTGACCATGGAGCTGGCGGTGGGCCGGGCCAGCCGCAAAAGCGCCGTGCAGGGCTATCAGGCCCTCCAGAAGCCGGGCAGCAAGTGGCACATTCACGGCTGGTTCTGCGTGGCGGGCTGCTGCCTTTTGATGATGTACTACACCACCGTCTCCGGCTGGATGCTGGGCTACTTCTTCAAGTTCGCCGGCGGGGCCTTTGACGGTCTTGCCGCCGGCGCGGTGGACGGGGTGTTCTCCGCCATGCTGGCGGACCCGGTGGAGATGACCGTCTGGATGGTTCTGACGGTGCTGGCGGGCTTTTTGGTGGTGAGCTTCGGCCTGCAAAAGGGACTTGAGCGGATTACGAAGTGGATGATGCTGGGCCTTTTGACCCTCATCATTGTGCTGGCGGTCCACAGCCTGACCCTCTCCGGCGGGATGGAGGGCGTGAAGTTCTACCTCCTGCCCGACTTCCAGCGGGCGGCGGAGGCGGGCCTGGGCAATGTCATTACCGCCGCTATGAACCAGGCGTTCTTCACCCTGAGCCTCGGCATTGCCGCCATGGAGATTTTCGGCAGCTACATGAGCCGGGACAACACCCTCACCAGCGAGGCGGTGCGCATCTGCCTGCTGGACACCTTTGTGGCCCTGATGGCGGGCCTCATCATCTTCCCCGCCTGCTTCGCCTTTGACGTGGAGCCGGGACAGGGCCCGGCGCTGATCTTCATGATCCTCCCCAAGGTCTTCCTGAATATGGCGGGGGGCCGCCTCTGGGGGTCCCTGTTCTTCCTGTTCATGACCTTCGCCAGCTTCTCCACGGTCATCGCCGTCTTTGAGAACCTCCAGGCCAACGCCATCGACAACTTCGGCTGGAGCCGGAAAAAGGCGGCTCTGGCGAACTGTGTTTTCATCCTCATCGCCAGCATGCCCTGCGTCCTGGGCTATAACCTCTGGAGCGGACTCCACCTCATCGGCGGACGGGACGTGCTGGACAGCGAGGACTTCCTCGTCTCGAACCTGCTGCTGCCCCTGGGGTCCCTGGTGTACCTGCTGTTCTGCGTCAGCAAGAGCGGCTGGGGCTACGACCGCTATCTGGAGGAGGCCAACTCCGGGCAGGGCCTGAAAATGCCGCGCTGGCTGTGGCCCTACTTCCAGTTCGTCCTGCCGGTGCTGATTTTGATCATTTTGATTCAGGGGCTGCTGTGAGCCGGAGCTCCAAAACTTAAATAAAGCGGCGGGGAATTTCCCCGCCGCTTTTCTATAGCTTGCTTTAGAACGCCACCTTCATGCACAGCGCCACCAGGCACAGGATAACGGCGCAGGGAACGTACACATACCGCCCGACGTGATACCACCAGGCGCCGGGGGCCTTCTCCGCGCCCTTGTCCACCTCGTCCATCAAATCCTCCCGGCGCATGATCCAGAACCAGCTCACCGCCCCCAGGGTGGCCCCGATGGGGATGATATAGATGGACACAATGTCCATCCAGGGGCCCCACTTGAAGATGGGCTCCATGTGCAAGCCGATTCCCAGGCACACCACGCACAGCAGGACCAGCATGGCCTTTCGGCTGAGCTTGGGGAATTTGTGGAGCAGGGATTCCCCCACCGCCTCGAACATGTTCTGAAGGGAGCTGACCCCGGCGAAGATCATGGCAATATACAAAATCACCGCGAACAGCCGCCCCAGGGGGATGTCCTGCAAAATCCGGGGCAGGGTGACAAAGAGCAGGGAGGGCCCCGCCCCGATGTCCAGCCCGTAGGCAAAACAGGCGGGGATCATCACCAGAGCGGCCACCAGGGCGGCGATGGTATCGAAAAGGGCCGTCCGTTTCGCCAGCTTCGCCACGTCCTCCGCCGTATCCAGGTAGGCCCCGTAGACGATCATGCCGCTGCCGGTGATGGACAGGGAGAAGAAGGCCTGTCCCATGGCCCAGATCCACACCATGGGGTCCAGCAGCTCCTCCCACCGGGGGGAGAACATATAGCGGTAGCCCTCCGCCGCGCCGGGGAGGAAGGCCACCCGCACCGCCAGGATGAGGAAGATCAGGAAAAAGAGGGGCATCATGACCTTGTTGCTCTTTTCGATGCTCTTGGCCCCCAGCAGAAGCGTCAGCAGCGTGCCCACCACCACGATGGCGTGGAAGGGAATCACGGAGTAGTCCGCCAGGGAAAAGCTCTCAAACCAGGCGGCGGTGTCCGCCGTCATCAGCTCCCCGGTGAGGGAGCCGGCGAAAGCCTTCAGCACGTAGGAGATGATGACCGCGTAGCCGATGGCGATGCACATGGACCCCGCCAGGGGCAGCCAGCCCAAAAGGCCCCCGGCCCTGCCCAGCTCCTTTTTCCGGGTGCCCCAGGCCATTTCATAGGCCCCCAGGGTCCCCGTCCGGGCCCGGCGGCCCACGGCGTACTCCGCCGCCAGGCCCACGGTGCCGAAGAGGGCGATGAAGATCAGGTAGGCGATGAGGAAGGCCCCGCCGCCGTTGCTGCCCATCTTGGCGGGAAAGCCCCACACGTTGGCCATGCCCACCGCCGAGCCCACCGCCGAGAGGACAAAGCCCCACTGGCTGCTGAACTGGCGCTTCTTGTGCTCGTGGCTCATGCCGCGCCCCCTTCCCGCTCCTCCTGAATCAGGGCCTCCAGCAGCTCCACCGCCGTGACGATCATGTTGTCGCAGTGGGCGGTGACGCCCAGGCGCTGGGAAGCGGGATTTTTGTCCGTTACGCCGGGCTTGGCCCGGAGGAGGTCCCCGCAGCGGGTGTGGCCGAAGACCTCGAAAAAGCGGCGGCGGTACTCCTTGGTGACGCGGTAGATGTTCCGCTTGGCCTCCTGGTCCCCCTGCTTGTCAAAGGGGAAGCAGAGGCTCAAAATCAGCGCGCCGCCGCTGACGGCGCCGCAGACCTCCTCGTGGCTGCCGCCTAGGCCGCCGCCGAAGCCGCCCAGGAGGGGCAGGACCTCCTCCGGCGTCCGGCCCGCCAAACCGGCGCAGGCCGCCGCCACGGACTGGGCGCAGTTCCAGCCCTCCTTGTGATATTGATACGCCATCGCGCAGCGATCCATAAAAATGTCTCCTCTCTGTCAAATTCATCTGCTTTGGCCCGAAGGGCCTGTACTTATGAGGGCATTATAACAAGCCTGGATGGAAATAGCAACCAGGAAAATTCCGGGCTTATTTTGAAGAATCCGGCCCCGTTTTCCCGTTTTGTTCTCAGCGGGCCTTTTGCCCGTACCTTTTTGAATAAGGAGCTGAGACGATGACGACGTTTTCCCTGAAGCTGACGGCGGTGGTTCTCATGACCCTGGACCACATCGGACTGTACATTCCGGCGGCCCCGGCGTGGCTGCGCTGGCTGGGCCGGGGGGCCTATCCCCTGTTTCTCTTCTGCATGGTCCAGGGCTATGCCCATACCCGGAGCCGGAAGCGGTACCTTCTGCGGCTCTATTTGATGAGCCTTTTTATGACGGCCTTGGGCCTGTTCTTAAATACCCGGTTCCTCCCGGAGGGGGGCTATGGAAACCACAACATTTTCCTGCCGCTGTTTCTGACGGGGGTTCTCATCAGCGCGGTGGAGCTGTACCAGCGGGACCGCAAGCGGGGCGGGCTGCTGCTGGGGGCCGTTGCCCTGGTCCAGGTTCTTTACGGGCTTCTCCCGTTCCTGCTGCCCTTCACCCGGAATTTCAGCGGGGACGTTCTCACCGGAGTGGTCCCGAACCTGGCGGTAAACGAGTTCGGCTTCGAGTTTATCGCCTTGGGGCTGGCCATGTACTTCCTCCGGGACCGCCGGGAGGCCCTGGCCGCCGTGTACCTGGTTTTCTGCATCTACCAATTCAGCGCCGAGGCGCTGTACGGCGTGTTCCCCGTCCAGTGGATGATGGTTCTGGCGCTGCCGCTGATGCTCCGTTACAACGGGGAGAGGGGCCGGGGCTGGAAATGGTTCTTTTATGTCTACTATCCCGCCCACACCTGCCTGCTGTTCCTGCTGGCCCGGGGCCTGGGATAACATAAAGCGGAGCGGCAGAGCCGCTCCGCTTTAAAAACTGCGCTTACCGCTCCTCGGCGGTGAAAAACACGAAGAAGGTGTCCCCTTCGCTGTCGTCGTCGAAGAGCTCCAGGTGGGAGATGGAGAAGTCCTTTTCGTCCGCGGGCACGTCGAAGACCAGGTCGCCGGTGCGGGTTTCGTTTACCGCCAGCTCGTACTCGGCGGGAAGCTGCTCTTCCGACACCACTTCCAGGTCGCTTCCGTCCTCGGCCTCAGTGATGGGCCAGGCGAATTCGTCCGTCTCGGAGCTGGCGGTCCACTGGCCCTGAAAATCGTCGTCGTACATGGGCAGGCTTTCGTTGAAGGTATTTTTAATGCTCATATTTACTACCAGCACCTTCATACCCTCCGGGGCTGTGTGACCATGGTAGTCGCCGGTGGTGTAGGCGCTGTTTACGGTAAAGTCCATGAAATAGGAATGTACCAGGTCGCCGGTGCGGGCCTCGGCGTAACCGTCCTCAGCCTGAACCTCGCCGCTTCCGGCGCTGCTGGAGCCGCCGCTGGAATCGGAACCGCCGCAGGCGGCCAGAGTGAAAAGCAGCAGCAGCGCTAGGGTCAGAGAAAGCAGTTTTTTCATCGCAGGATATCCCCCATTCTGTAGTCTTGGTTCTCTCTGCCGGAGGCGGGATTCCGCGCGGTTTGCATGGAAGCCAAACGCCTCCCGGCCTAAGGGAATGATACTACGGACCGCCTTTCAAGTCAATATCCGTAACATAGAAATTGTCCGCTGCATAGGCTGGAGGGAGACGGCCTGGGAGGGATGAGGATGAGGCAGACGGTGTATATCTGGGGGACCCCGGAGCGGTTCGCCAATTACCGGCGCTGGGTGGAGTCCGCCGGGGGCCGGGCGGTGTTCGGGAAGGACGCCGGGGGCCGGGGAATCCGGTGGGACGCGCTGCTCCTCCCCGGCGGCGGGGACCTGGAGCCCTGGCGTTACGGGCGGGAGAATACTGCTTCCCGGGGGCTGGAGCCGGAGCGGGACGAGGCGGAGCTTCGGCTGCTCCAGGAGTTTACCGCCGCGGGGAAGCCGGTGCTGGGGGTCTGCCGGGGGCTCCAAACCATCAACGTCTTTTTCGGCGGAACCCTGGCCCAGGACATTCCCGGACACGGGGCCTGGGAGGGAGGAGACCGGCTCCACGGCGTGCGGAACGCCCCCGGGCTTGCTCTCTGGGGGGAGGGGCTGACGGTGAACAGCGCCCACCACCAGGCGGCGGACCGGCTGGGCAGCGGCCTGCAGGCCGTCCAGTGGGCGGAGGACGGCGTGGTGGAGGCCCTGCGCCATGAGCGCCTGCCGGTGTGGGCGGTCCAGTGGCACCCGGAGCGCCTGGGGGACCCGGTTCCGGGGCGGCGGCTGATGGAGGCTTTTTTAAATTTGGGCCGCTGAGAAAAAATTTCCGAAATTTGCGGGAAAACCGTTCAAGACCGCTTGACAGCCGGGGCCTTTCATGGTATGATATCCAAGCTGACGATTTCCAGGGAGGGCCGAAACCTCGCGGCCAAGACTTAAGCAGGTGTAGCACAATGGTCAGGGCACCAGCCTTCCAAGCTGGGGATGCGAGTTCGATTCTCGTCACCTGCTCCATCCAAAATTCGCGCCAGTAGCTCAGCCGGATAGAGCAACTGCCTTCTAAGCAGTAGGCCAGGGGTTCGAGTCCCTTCTGGCGTGCCAAGCTCTTCCCCTTCGTCCAGCGGTTTTCAGATGGTTGATATGTGGTGGGTGTAGCTCAGTTGGTTAGAGCACCGGATTGTGGTTCCGGGTGTCGTGGGTTCGAGTCCCATCTCCCACCCCACAAGAAGCAGGGGATCGGGGCTTTTCCCCGGTCCCCGTGCTTATTTCCTTCCTGCATGGGGACGTAGCCAAGCGGTAAGGCAAGGGACTTTGACTCCCTCATGCGCTGGTTCGAGTCCAGCCGTCCCTGCCAGCTCAGAAATTCCCCTTACCGCTCCGTTTCCGCCTGGCGGCGAAAACTGCGCCGGACGGGAAATTTCTTCGCTCCTTCAAGGGGGAGCGGGCTCCCCCTTGAGCAACCCCCACCCCTGCGGGGGGACGGGGGACGAGAGACGAGGGGAGCAGGGCAAAGGTAAGCGCAGCGAAACCGTGCGCGGCGTTCACCCCCGCAAAAATGGGGGCCCCCGCAAAATCGATAGATTTTGTGGGGAGAGGAGGAAGGAATGGAGCGGGCGCAGTCCTCGCCCCGCAGGGCGGGGACGGAGCAGAGCGGAATTTCATCCGACGACGACCCGGTAGCTCAGTCGGCAGAGCAACTGCCTTTTAAGCAGTGGGTCCGGGGTTCGAATCCCCGCCGGGTCACCAAGGAAAATCCCTTGTAGTCATTGCGGTGCAATGGTTACAAGGGATTTTCTTTTTGCGCGCTCTTGGAAAACACGCTCCAAAATCGCCCCAAAAACCAATGTTTTTTTGATGCGTGCAAGTCAAGATGCAAGTCACCGCCGTTCGCCTAAGTAAGAATATCCACAACCGATTCCGTCTTACAGACCCGGCAGTACACCGCCAGATTTTCGGCCCTGGTTCCTGGGCGGAGCTTGAGGACCTTCCCCCGGCGGCAGACCGGGCAAAACACCCAATTGTCCTTTACGCGGAGTTTCACCGCCTCACATTCAACGGCCCTCATACCGGATCGCTCTCCAGCGCCGCCGCCAGCTCCATCAGGTCAGCCTCCGTGTGTCCCTTATAGAATGTCTCCAGGCTCACGCTCAGAGCGTCCGCCGGGGGCCGGTTGATGATGTCCAGCCGCACCCGCTCCAGCCGCGCCGCAAGTTCATAAATCTTGTTCACTCTCAGCACCTCCGCAAATCAAAAACATTTCTTTCCATTCACTTCCAGCTCCTTAATTGCTCTCTCCAGCTCGTTGAGCTTGGCCTGTTGGTCGTCAACCCGGATCGCGCCCAGGCAGACGTTGCAGCCGTACAACAGCGCGTTTGCCGTTTTGGCATCCACTTCGCCGTTCAAAAGCATATTGTTTATTTTGTTCACAGCCCGCCGTACCTCCGTTGACGTGCCCATTCTCAAACGTTTTTTGCCCATATCATCACCTATGAGGCGGGGCGCACAGGCTATCGCCCACGCGCCCCATTGGGTCAGCCCTTGCTTGCCGTCTTGCTGGCAACGGCGGGCAGAGCTTGGTAATAAATGGCCTTCGTCTTGTTATCCAGGACAAACGCGCCGTAGCAGATGCGGCCCTCCACCAGAGAGCCGGAGATTCCGGGCGGGTCCTGGTGGATGCGGAAGTCCTCCAGTTTCGTCGGGGCCACGGTGGCAACCGGGTGGGCCAGCATGAAGCCAAAATCAGCAGGAAGACGCACGGCGGGAACCTTCACCACAGCAGCGCCGTCCAGGTTGGCAATGACGCCTTTGAGGCGCATTTCCTGGCCCACGTCGCTGTCCAGCGTGATGTCCGGGCTTTTCTTCATCAGCGTATAGGCGGCGGGGGTCACCAGCAGCACACGGCCCGTTTCCGGGACCTCCGCGTCGTCTAGCGCCTGGGAAGCTTTGGTGATCTCCTCGAAGATGTTCTCAGCGGTCAGGGCCACGGCGGCGGGCTTGTGCCCGGCGTTGGAGGCCATGACGCCATAGGTGTAGCTGTCCACCTCGGGGATCACCACTTCCCGGTTCTGCCGGGCCAGGGCAGAGGCGGCGGAAAGCTGCTGGGCGGTTTCGTCCTGGTCCAGCTTGTCAATGGCGAAGGTGAAGGATCGGTCCTTGTTCAGGGTGAACGCCTCGGTGGTGGCGTCCAGTCCGGCCACGGGGCCAAAGCGGCTCCAGTTCTCCTCTTTTTTCTCCCAGCCCCGGTCATAGTCGTTCATGGGACTGGTGCTGATCTTGTAAATCTTGATGGTGTGCGCACCCTCCCAGGTAAAATCCTGGTTGGTCAAAAGGTCCCGCTTGGATTCGTTTTTGAATTGTTCATCCACATAAGGTTGAAATTTGGTTACAAGGTCAATTGCCATAAAGTTATATCAGTCCTTTCAAGTTTTCGGCTTGAAGGCGGCGGAAATCATATGATCGACATTCACGCCTCCGTGCTCGTCCACGCCGGGGAGCTTCAGCGGTTCGTGCTGAGGATTAAATGCGCCAATCTCCAGCAGAGAATCAACGGTCTTCTGGAATTTGTCCTTGTCGGAAGTGTCCAGCACGTCCAGCAGGCACATGACGCCCGTACCTGATTCAGGACGCCCGCTCCAGGCCCTGCCGTCCTTGACTACGCTCTCCAGGTAGTCCCGGCAGTCCAGGCGGCTTTCCCGCGCCTTCAATTGGATTTCTCTCTCATCTATGGCGGACGGCTCCGTCTTCTGACGCTCACGGGCCAGCCGCTCGGAAACGATGCGGTTCACATCGTCTTGGGTGAACATCCGCTCTCCGCCCTGTTCCCCCGATGCCTCCGGGGTGGGAGTGGTGGGCTGCTGCTGGATGTCCTGGGTAGTGTTGATGCTTTCCATATGTACCTCCGTTTAACGCCGTAGAGTTCGGCTGAATAGGTTCCCCAGGGGGGCGGGGGAAGGAGACGCGGGAGAATGAACAAGCCCGCATAGAACCCCGCCCCGGAGGGAACAGAAAAAGGCATGAGACAGCGTTGCAGCCGTTCCCATGCCTTCTGTTGGCTAACCCTTGCGGGCGGTACTCATGCCTAATTCACAACGATATTTTACCACAATATGGCGGCGTGGTCAAGGATTTTCTCTGGAATCGCAAGGCTTTCCCGGCTCTTTAGTTGCCAAATAGATATGTAAAAACGGGGCATGACGGTCGCTTTCGCGGACCTTTCCCCATGCCAGGAGAGGCCGGAGGGCCGACAGAACGGCGTCGGCCTCCTCCCGCTCTTCAATTGTGTGGGAAATGGTGACCTTCACAGCGTGGCCTCCTTATGCAGCCACTCCCGGCGAATAAGTTTTGCCGCCTCTTTCAAAATGGGTACAAGTTCCGATTCTTCGGAGGCTACTTGCGTTGCCTTGATTGTTCGGATAGCCCGTTTGAAATCGTCGCGAGTGTATCCGCTTGGAGCACCCCCGATAGAATGAAGCCCGGCAGCAACATGGAATGCGGCAAGTACGGCAAGATATCTTTCGGGAGTGGCTTTTAATTCCTCCATACGGCAAGTAATTTCTTCATTCAGGTCTTTCATGACTCCCTCCTATACAAGCGGCTGATTCAGCGCTTGCGAAGCAAGGCAGATAAACTCGTCCATTTCGTCAGCGGTGAAGGACATGATTTTATCTATCAGTTCAGAAAGAGCTTCCTCGCGGCTCCTTTCTCCCTTACGTTCCATATTGACAATCCTCCTCGTTTTTGTGTACAATGGAGGCGGAAACAGTGGTCAAATTCTGTTCCGCCCCGCCCTCGCCAGTGTTCGCAGCATCGGCGGGGGCATCTTTCGTTTCTGCCCGCCGGACAATTCCGGCAATCTCACCCACGATCTCCCGGTCAGTCCGGCCCGTGAAGAGCTCAGGGAAAACGGCTCTTGCCTCGGCGCAGACCTGGAATATCGTGCAGTCGCAGCTCTCCCCGGGGTCCAGGTTCGCCCCGCAGTGGGGACAGGTCCGGTAATAGCTCACATCAACACCCCCATGACGTACTTAATGAGGCCGTTATTGTCCACATCGTTTTGGGCATAGGTCCGTTTGATCCACTCCACCCCTGCTTCTTTTTCCAGGCCGTCCAGCTCCTCCAGGAGCTTGGAAGCCCCGCCCTTACAGCCGTGGGCGGCGATGTACTCACAGTAGCGCCGGACGGCTTCATGGGCTTTCTCGTTGCCGTCATCCTTCCAAGTCAGGTAGCACAGCAGCACCACGCCCCGCGCCGACAGCATGGCCTCCTCCTGTCCGTCAACCTCCATCATCTTCATATCCTGTTGGGCAGGGGTAGATAAGGCGAAGGTCTTGCTTCGGATGTCCTGGAGCATCCGGGCCGCGCCGAAGTCGGTGGAGGCGTTGGCGGTCAAGGCGTCCTCCGGGACCTTGACTACCTGATTCAGCGTGTAGGCGGTCCCCAGCTCCTTGTTCACCATCTCCAGAAGGGTGTTGGCATATGCCCCGGCCTCGTACAGGTTCAGCGGCTCGTCGTCGTAGACCTTGTTCACGGGCCCGCGCACAAGGCGGATTTGGAAGCCATGCCCGTGGCGTTCGTTCAGTTCCATTCTGATTTCCATAAAATCTCCTTTCGTTGGTGGCCGGGCTGGCCGGGCAATTTCTATAAACTCCAAACTATGTAGTAAAATGCCCGTTTTAGGCCCTTTTTTGCAAATAATAACTTTTAGGTAAAAGTGGTAGGCCAGCCCGGCCACTTCCTATGTATCCCTTGCGGCGTAATGTGTTCAAGTGACCGGGTTGAATCAAATTTGACACGGCCAGTACCGGGCCATTGGCCACTTTTTTTGATTGATAGACGGTCCACTGATAGGCCATGCCTGGCCACGCTCGGCCACTTACGATGCTTCATAATGGCTCCATTTATGGCAAGGGAGCTCACGCAGACGTTCGCGTCTTCCGTTGGCCTGTATTCGCTTCTGCCCATACCCCAGCTTGTCCAGAGCTCTCCCAATCTGGGCAACATCGTAGCGCTTTAAGCTGGAATACTCCTCTTTGAAAGCGGACACCGTGGTAAGCCTCCATTCATAGCTGTCCGGGTCCGCCTCTGCCTCGGCGATGATGTCCTCAATTTCAAGTTGGGCCTTCAAGGGCTTTTCATGGGCCGTGTTGCGGAGCGCAAGCTGCCGCTGCTCCTCCTTTGTCAGCCGGAAATCATCCGGGTGCCCAGCACACAAAACCTTGATCTGACGCCAGAACTGAATTGCGTGGAAGTTCATCAGCCGGTTCAGATCGATGTTGTCAACCGGAATCGTCCAGAACCGCCGGGACCCGGTTGGGTCAATCAGGAACCGTTCGGAATTGCAGGTGCCTACAAGCGAGGTCCGGCGGGCTGTCCTGTTGGCTACTCTGGCGTAGGGAGGCCTGTATTCATCCGATTCGGCGGTGATAAATGCTTTCAGCCGCTCCAGGTCAGAGCGCAAGGTCGTTTCGATTTCCCCCAGCTCTACAATCCAGGCGGAGGTGCAGCGGATCATGGTGTCCTTGTCCTTCGGGTCAATCCACTGGCCCAGCTTTACAAAGTCGGGGCGGATGCCGATCTGACGGACGAAGGAAGTTTTGCCGCAGCCTTGCGGCCCCTGTAGCACCAGCATCCCGTCGGCGCTGACGTTGAGACCAATTTGATTATGTAAAAGCTGATAGCACTGAACAGCCCACTTGTAAAGCAGCGTTTTGGACAGGATATCATCCTCACGGATACCTAAAATTTCAATGAGCTGGCCCAGGTAGTCCACTTTATCCCACTCGCACATGTTAATGAGCTCCAAGACGGGGTTATAGCGGTTTCGCCCGGCAATCAGGTTCAGCAGGTCGCACAGCGTCTGCTTGTCGCAGCGGAAGCGCTGCTTTAGTTCGTCGTAGAGGATGACCGGGAGGTCGTTCCTGGTACTTTCCGGGTTGTAGTTGCCGCCGACGCCACCGTATTCGACCTCATGCGTGATGACATTCAGCCGCACGGTGATGCCGTTTGATATCAGGTATTCGTCCAGGGATTCCTCCGTCAGATAAGGCTTGATCCGCCCCTGGGAATTGCCGCTGTTGGCGCTGTTGTTTTCTGGCTGCAAGTCAATGCCGTTTGCAATTTTCCAGTGGTCCGGGGTATAGCAGCCGCCGGGGATGTCCTCATAACTCAATGGGTATCGCCCTCCCCTCCCAGGCCGAACAGCCGCCGTTCGTAGTCAAGAATGTCCTCCTTGCGGAACCTCCAGGACTGGCCGATCTTGGCCCCACGGAGGACGCCCTCCCGGGCCATGCGGGCCACAACCTCGGGATTTACCCGGAGATACAGCCCCACGTCACAACAGTCGCAGTAGGCCGGGAGCTCATCGATGGAGTAGATCACCCGGCGGGGCTTATTGGGTCGTCTTGGTGCGTGCATGTTCTCAACCTCCTTTTTCGACGCGCTCCACCAGGGACATGATCCAGCTTGTCAGCTGCCAAGCCCCGGCTATCATGGTCAGTAGGCACATGGTCAGACCTCCTCCAGCAGCTCCGCCGGGTCCACGTTTAGGGCCTTAGCGATGCGGCCCAGGGTTGCGGGCCGGACACCCTTGCCGACAATGGCGTTTTGCACCGTGGGCCGGGGGAGACCGGCAGCGGCGGGAAGGTCAGCACTGTTCATACAGGCCCGCGCCATTGCCAATTCCAGCTTCCGGCGATTGACCTTCATAGTTTCACCTCCGTTTCGATTGAATCTGTTGTGAGTATAGCAGATTCAAGTGAAGTTGTCAAGTCCGAGAAAAGATTCACTTGAAACTTTTTTTGTTCCGTGGTATAGTATTTGCATGAGAGGGGGTTATGGGTTGACTATCGGAGAACGAATAAGACAAGCCAGAAATGAAAAGGGGCTTACTCAAAAACAGCTAGGGTCTATATCTGGAACCAGCGAAATCACAATCCGACAATATGAACTCGGTAAGCGTCAACCACGAATTGAACAACTCCAGCGTATAGCAGACGCACTTAATATTTCCGCATATGATTTAATTGATAGTGGTTTTGGTGCACTGGATGCAGTTATGCCGTCAAACTGGCAAGGCGTTAATTTGGACCATGCAAAGGTTGATTCAAAATTTTTAAGCGTTCTTTTGTCCAATCTCACAAAATTAGATAGAAATACCGCAGTTTATTTGCGTTCTCGCAATGCCATTTTTGCTCTTGCTGAATCATCTGGATTGGCTGATATGGCGTTAAGTTTTATAACAGAACACGAAAAACTATCAGATCAATCAACCAATTATTTTCCAAATTTTCAAAAACTAATAGAGGCATTTAGCCAGCTTAATAATGAGGGGCAGGAAAAGGCTGTAAGTTATACAGAAGACATACTCCCCCGCTACCGCCGCCAGGACCCCCCAGAAGCACCGCCAGCCCCTGCCGGGGATATGGACACCCCCGCCGCCCAGGACGCGCCAGAGGGGGCGGGAAATGGCGAATAGAGGGTGCCGGTTGAACTGGACACCCTTACCCGAAATAAGGGGCATGGGTACTGAGGGAACTTTCTCCCTGAGCTCAAAAAAGAAGTAAATATCCTTCGCCGGAAGATGCTTGCAATCACATGATATCAAATGCGCCCGGAATCCAATCCGAATCCGAGTAACCAGCGGAATTTTACGCCCGTCAAAAATGGCGCTCGTTTGATAACCCTGTCAAATGAGTTATTTCAGAAATTTCTGAAATAACCAGCTGAGATTCTAGCCCGTTGCAGGAAGTCGCAACGCCCGTCAAAAATGACGGTCGTTTGATAACCCTGTCAAATGAGCTCAATTTTGAGCCGATCTACTGACCCCAAAATTAGGGTCTCCTCAAAAATGAGGAGATTGCACGCCAAATCCGGCAAGCAAAAAGCCCTAGGCCAGAGGCCAAGGGCAGGAAAGGAACCGTCCCAATGGAAATCAGATATGCGAAATCCGCCGTAAAGGCGTTGGAGAGCCTGGACAGGCCTACCAAAGCCCGCATACGGGCCGGAATCCACGGGCTGACACAAAAGCCGCCCCTGGGTGATATCAAGGCTATGCAGGGGTACCACGACGGGCGCTTCCGGCTCCGTGTGGGGAAATATAGAATCGTTTACAGATATGGGGTGGAAAGTCAGCTGGAAATCCTGTATATCATGGACATAGGAAGCCGGGGAGACATCTACAAGAAGTAAGGAGGGCTTAAGTATGGCGCCAATCGCACAGCAAATCGCACAGATGGTCAACATCCTGCCGGAAGCGGACCAAGCGCTTGCCCTGGAGCTGGTGAAAAAGCTGGTCCTGGCCTGGGACCCTGATTACACGAAGGCCACGCCCGCGGAGCAAGCCGCTATGGAGCACGCCGCCCGTGAACTGGAAGCCGGGGAGTACGTGGCCGAAAACGCCATCAATTGGGACTGAGCGCATGGCAAAGGCCAAGAAACGAGCGGACGGGCGTTATTGCGCTCAGATATACCTGGGCCGGGACGAGAACGGGAAGCGGCAATACAAAAGCGTCTACGCCAAGTCCCCGGCGGAGCTGAAGGAAAAGGAAACCGCCGTCCGCCTCCAGCTTGGCCGGGGGCTGGACGTTCTTGCTCAACGGGACAGCTTCGCCGCCTGGGCGGACGACTGGCTGCGGCTGAAGGAGCGGGAACGCATCACCTGCCGGCAGATGGACAACTATCGGCGGGCCGTGAAGCTCTGGAAGGAGGAGCTCCAGGGTTACGAAATCGGTCAGGTCCGGGCGGACGATATTGAGCGGGTGCTGCTCACTCTGGCGGATCAGGGGCTTTCCCAGCGCACTGTGAGCCTGTACCGCTCTGCAATCCGGCAAATCCTGCGTCGCGCCGTGGGCCGGGTTATCCCCGCCAATCCGGCGGAACAGGTGGAGCTGACGGCGGTGGGCCGCAAGGAGGAGCACCGCCGGGCGCTGACCGCTGAGGAACAGCAGTGGATTTGGGACACACCCCACCGGGCCCAGAGTGTGGCGGTGATTATGATGCTGTCCGGCCTCCGGCGGGGGGAGCTGGCGGCGCTGACCTGGGCGGACGTGGACCTGGAGGCCCGGACCATCACGGTCAACAAGGTGATGGAGTACGATTCCAGCGGCGTCCCCAGCCTCCGGCACGTCACCAAGACCGCCGCTGGTATGCGGACGGTGGATATTCCCCAGCGGCTGGCGGACTACATGGCGGAGCTGCCCCGGGACAACCTGCTGGTGATTCCCAGCGCCCACGGCGGCGTTATGACGGACTCAGCCTGGAAAAAGCTCTGGGGTTCCTATATGCGGCTTCTGAACGAGAAATACGGGACCAGGACCCCGGCGGACCTGGAGCGGCGGAAGTCCGGCAGGCCGGGGCCCAAGCGGCTGGACAGGACGATCCCGAACATCACCATGCACTGGCTCCGGCACACCTTCTGCACGCTGCTGTATCTGGCCGGGGTGGACGTGGTTCAGGCGTGCGCTCAGATGGGACACGCCGACGTGAGCACCACCCTGCGGATTTACACGCACTTGGACGCTATACACAAGCGGAAGTCCGTTGACAAGCTGGACGCCTATTTGTCCGGCCAGCCGGGCGGGAAAGAAATGCCGTGCAAGTCGGATGCAAGTCAAAAAACCGTGTAACTCTTGGTATCAGTGGCTATGTCTGTGCCTTTTAAGCAGTGGGTCCGGGGTTCGAATCCCCGCCGGGTCACCAGGAAAACCCTTGAGCCGCAACGGCTTGGGGGCTTTTCTATTGCCATTTTTACCCTGCTGCGCTTCCCGTATTTTGACGTGTTTTTAGGCCATCTGCGGCTGTTTTGTTGCAAAAGTGCTGCAAATTTTTTGAGCCCTGAACGGACTGCCCCGCTTTCGTTTTGAGGTCGTCGCTGATGGTTGTCGGCTTTTCCTTGATGATGGCATTATGACGGACATGGATGATCTTCTCTTGGAAGTCAATGTCCTCCCACATCAGTCCGATGATCTCACCGCGGCACATCCCCGTGTGAAGGGTAATCAGCAGGAAAGCCCTGGCCCGGATATTACTTCCGCACATAAAGATAGGAAAGTGTCGGGTGGAAGAAAAAGCTGGACACGAGAGACAGACGATGCTGTAATTTCCGCATGAATGACTGAATCTTATGACAGAGATCTTCCCTGGTATAGGGCAGTTGGCCTGAATAAACAGAAATCTTCAAAGCATGATTCAAGTATTCATCCGGATTGTATTCCGGAGCATGGGGCGGCAGGAAAAACACCTCAATTTTGTCCTTGTGGTGTTCCAGCCAGGCCGCGGCAAGCTTGCCGTGATGGACCTTCAGATTGTCTAGGATCAGGAACACCTTCTGTTTTGAAACGCGAATCAGGCGCTCCATGAAGCGGATCAGCCTCTGCTGGTTCATAGTGTCCGGATAGATCATAAAACGAACCTTGCCTTGACTGCTGACTGTGGAGAGCATATTGACCCGCTGCCGCTTTGTTTCCACCGGCAGTACGGGAGGACGGCCTTCCGGGGAAAAGCCGCGCTCTACAATTTCACAGTTGCTTACGCCAGCCTCATCTAATCCCGAAATCCTCCTGTATTTTCTCTTCCATAGTCTTTCGGATATTCTCCTGTTCTTCTGCTGTAAGGACCATGTGGCTTCCAGCCTTTCGCCCATACTTTTTTCGCTCCAGAGAGATTTCACCCTCTCGTTGATACGCGGTCCATATTCCGCTGGCGCGATTCTGCCGTACTCCGGTTAATTCCTCTATTTCTTTTCCCGTTTTTCCCATTTTCTTGAGCCCTACGACCTGCCTGAGTTTCTCCATGAGTCCTTCTCTCCCTACTTTCCTTAAGTCTATATACTCCATGATCCCTATTTTGCCACACTTCTTCTGCTTTTCCTAGCTTTTCCCAGCTTTTTTCTCGAAAGCGATAAAATCATGGCATGGAAAAGCAGAAAAGGAAGACGTATCCCAGCGGCTTGACAGATGAGTCGTGAGAAGAAATCGCCCCGCTATACACAGGGATGCGCAGCTGCACATGGAGCAAGCGGGAATTGACAGATACAGTACTGTATAGCGTATAAGCGGTATCCATCTGTTCAGAAGTTCTGTGCGGACGCTGGATATCGGGGGACTCTCGTTTCTGGCTTAAAGGAACAGCTTAATCTTGATGTTGATATTTCGGAGAAAATCAAATCCCATCAGATGGGTGGTTGAACGCACCCTCTCTTGGCTCAATCATTCCAGGCGTCTCAGCAAACATTAGGAGATTTCCGTCTCTTCCGCTGGGGCTATGGTCAAAATTTCTCACTTCCACACGTTACTCAAACGATTAAGAATACGGGTTCTAAAATCATAAACATCATTGCCACAACCTCCTCTGAGTAGGTTGTGGCATCTTACCATAGGCAGGCAGACCTTGCAACGGTCTGTCTGCCGGTTCTTTCATCTATTGGCCTTTCTGCCCCTGCGCGTTTCGATATTCCGCCACAATATCCGCCAGTGTACTGGATTCCAAACTTTTTCTCACATCCACCTGAAGTTTTCCGTAAGGAACAGCCAGGACAGTACGGATATTTCGTCCGATGGGACACAGCGCCGAGGGCAGCGGATGGATGCCCACCAAATCGTCCAGACACCCCGGATCGACAGCTTTGTAGATCTGATAAAGCGTGATCTCCTCCGGTGACCGGCACAATCTTGTACCGCCTTTTCCCCCTGCGACCTCTACGATCCCCGCCTTTTTCAAAGCGCTTATCAGATTGCGGATCACCACCGGATTGCAGCCGGTGGACAGCGCCAGTATTCCGCTGGTCACCCGCTGCGTTTCGCCGTATTCGTGTAAAAACAGCAGACAGTGAACGGCAACCGAACATTTTGTGTTGATTCGCATGATCGATCCCCCTTGTGTACACAAGCAGAATAGCACAAAAAAATCCTGCTGTAAATATTGACTTTACAGCAGATGAGCAGTATAGTAGGAGCTGTAATTTCAAACGTTACAGGAGGAAGGGCCTTTATGAATTGTGTACAGTTGATTTTCAGCCCCACCGGGGGGACCATGCGGGCCGCGAAAGCGATCACCGACCCGTGGGGGCCGGGTGTAGAAACCATAGACCTGACAGACCCGGCGCTGGCTGATCGTGCTTTCCAAAAGGAGGACTTGGTATTGATCGCTGTCCCGTCCTTTGGCGGACGGGTACCGGAGCTTGCGGCCCAGCGTTTGACGAAGATGCGGGGGAACAGCGCCCGCTGCGTCCTGTGCTGCGTTTACGGCAACCGGGCCTATGAGGACACCCTTGTGGAAATGCAGGATATTGCGGAAAAGCAGGGGTTTCGGGTCTTTGCCGCTGTCGCTGCCATAGCCGAGCATTCCATCATGCACCAATATGCCGCCGGACGGCCTGATACAAAAGACACGGAAACGCTTCGGAACTTTTCCCGCACGATCTGGGAGAAATTCAACAGCAGCCAGGAGGGATCATCCCCAGCGGTTCCAGGTAACCGCCCTTACAAAAAGGCGGGCGGGGCAGGTTTGGTTCCCAAGGCCGGAAAGGAATGTATCCGGTGCGGAGTGTGCGCCGCCCAATGTCCGGCCCAGGCGATCAGCCGGGATGCCCCGCAAAAAACGGACGGAAAGAAATGTGTTTCTTGTATGCGCTGTGTTGTGCAATGTCCCCATGGAGCGCGGAAAGTCAACGGCGCCATGGTCTCGGTAGCAGCGGCAGCAATCAAAAAAGCGTGTTCCGTCAGAAAAGAATGCGAATTGTACATCTAAGGAAACGCTGATTTAATCCCCCGAAATGATAAAAGATGTGATAAAATAAAGAAATATGACAGCTATGCCATGCGCAAATTTATGGGGATCAACTTTTTCGAGCAGGATGTCCCGGACGCCACGACTCTGCTGCACTTTCGGCATCTGTTGGAGGAGAAGGGCATCGGCAAGCTGTTTTTTGACGCAGTCAACCGCTGCCTGGAAGGGGCTGGACGGATGATGCGGGGCGGCAGCATCGTAGACGCCACGCTGATCAGCGCACCCAGCTCTACAAAGAACGCGGAGAAAAAACGGGATCTGGAGATGCACTCGGTGAAGAAGGGAAACCAGTGGCATTTTGGTATGAAGTGCCATACCGGCGTGGATGCCGGGAGCGGCTTTGTCCACACAGTGGAGGCCACCGCCGCCAATATCCACGACGTCACTGTAGCGGCAAGGCTTCTGCGGGAAGATGATAAGGCGGTTTAAGGTGTAGAATGTTATCAGAGGGTGATAGCAATGTTACACAACGAGGCGCGAAAACTACTGGTAGAGGCATATGAAGAGACCCACGCTGCGCAGACAGTGGCAAAGTGTTTCCAGGTGAGTACAAGCACAGTGTATCGTTTGAGCGTGCAAATGAAGAAAACTGGCAGTGTAAAGCTTCAAACCAGTCAACGCGGAAGGAAACCGGCCCTGACAGAGGAAGATTTGCAGGAAATTAATCAACTGATCGTAGCCCAGCCGGATATTACAATCGACGAGATTATCGAAAAACAGGGACTGTCTGTCTACCGCTGGCTTTGCCCTCTCTTAATGCCTGGGTAATTTTCAATAACGGGTCAAGAATTGACTGCTCCATATGGTTGTTCCCTGCCTTCGCCTAAATATGTGGAAAGTATACCATATCAGCGAAAATGATAAGTGCGGACAAATATACATTTCTATGCACAGTGTAAAAGCGCAATATATATTGGACAAATAGTAATACTTTTTTCAAACTTACCCTTGACAAAAGCTCTCTGAGGACCACGTTATAGGCAAGCTGAACGCCAAGCGGTTTGCGAAGCTGTCCGAAGGCTACGAGAAGGAACAGGCGGACTTGAAACAGTCTGTTGAAAACCTCCAGGCTATCGTAAATGCCGCCGAAATCCGGACCGTCAATATTCAGAGCTTTCTGAAAATCGTGAAGAAGTACACCGAGCCCACTGAACTGACCCCGGCAATTCTGCGGGAGTTTATGGAGAAGGTGGTGGTTCACGCCCCGGGCAAGTCCAGCGGACACCGCGTCCAGCGAATCGACGTGCATAATACGTTTATTGGGGAGATCGACTTGTCCCCGGAGTACAGCAAGTATGAGAAAGAGACAGCCGCATGACGCTCTCGCATCATGCGGCTGTCTTCCACCAGGAAAACTTCTTTATCAGGGACCGCCTTGCGGCGGTCCCGTAAACGCGCGGGGGGTAATATCAGTGGCAGATGCCCTCACAAAAGCCGTAGCTGTGGTGGTCTCCGCAGTAGGAGACGCCGCTGTGGCTGTGCCGCCCCTCAAGGGTGCAGCCCTCCACAGGGCACAGGGCCCGGCAGGTCCCGTCGCAAAAGCCGTTCAGGTGGTAGTATCCGCAGCAGCGGACGCCGTTGTGGTCGTGCCGCCCCTCGATGGCGCAGCCTTCGGTGGTGCACAGGGGCCGGCAGGCTCCGTCGCAGAAGCCGTTGTGATGCGGATAGCCGCAGTAGGTGACGCCGTCGTGGACATGCCGCCCGTCAATGGGGCAGTTGTAGACGGGGCACAGCGCCTTGCAGGCTCCGTCGCAAAAGCCGCTTTCATGGGCATAGCCGCAGTAGGTGACGCCGCTGTGGCTGTGCCGCCCGATCTCGGGGCAGCCCTCCAGGGGGCAGAGGGCCCGGCAGTTGTTGTCGCAGACGCCGCTCTCGTGGGGATAGCCGCAGTAGGTGACCCTGTTGTGGACATGCCGCCCGGCGATGGTGCAGCCCTCTACCTTGCAGACGGCGACGGTGGAGTTCACGGGCTGGGAGGGGCGGACCGGCCGATTGCCGTGGCAGCCGCCGCCGTGGTGGCCGTGGGCGGAGGCGGGCAGCGTCAGCAGCGCCAGGGCCAGGACGAAGAACCATATTTTTTTGAGCTTCATCACGGAAGACCTCCTGAAAACAAAGATTCTATCTTTATCATAGCACAGCGGCCCCCGTCTGGCAAGAGGTTCCATGTTCAAAAATCCTTCAAACTTCTTTCAGCAAGTTTTAAGTTCTTCCGTCTATACTAAGCCCATCAAGTCGAGGAACGGCCGTTCCGAGAGGGCGGCGCTCCAAAATTTAAAATCCAGACAATCCCAGTTCACACGTTCGACACAGTTCCCTGTTATCTTAGCTTCTAAAGAACGGAAGAACGGGATACATAATGAAGGAGGAAGCTGATTATGTATAACGATGAAAACAACCTGTACAACTACACCTACCGCAAGGACGGCAGCGAACTCTCCCACCAGCGGGAAACCGTCCGCCCCGGCGGACAGCCCGGCCCCCAGGGGCCCGAATTTGAGGTGAAGCCTGTGAAGAAAAACCGCCTGGGCCTGAAGATCGCCGCCCTGGCTTTGAGCTGCGCCCTGCTTGGCGGCGCGGCGGGGGGCGGGGCCGTGTGGGCCATGTCCCAGCCCGGAGGGAACGAGAGCGAGATCAACGTTTCCAACCGCCCCGTGACCCAAGTGGCCCTGCGGAATGTAGACGGGAAAACCGCCATGAGCGACGCGGAGGTCTACGCGGCCAATGTCAACAGCGTCGTGTCCATCCGCACCTCCGCCACCGCCGGGTACAACTTTTACCGCCAGCCGGTGGAGACGGCCTCCGCCGGGTCCGGCTTCGTGCTGAGCAAGGACGGCTACATCCTCACCAACTACCACGTGGTAAAGGGTGCGGAAACCGTAACCGTCACCATGTACAACGGGGACGAATTCCCCGCCCAGTATATCGGCGGGGAGGAGGACTATGACATCGCCGTCATCAAGGTGGAGGCGGAGAACCTCCAGCCCGTCACCCTGGGAGACAGCGCCACGCTGAACGTGGGCGACCACGTGCTGGCCATCGGCAACCCCTTGGGCGAGCTGACCTTCTCCATGAGCGGCGGCATGGTCTCCTGCGTGGACCGGGCCATCAACGTGGACGGGACCCCCTTTAATATGATCCAGACCGACACCTCCATCAACCCCGGAAACTCCGGCGGGCCCCTCTTCAACCAGTACGGCGAGGTGGTGGGCATCGTCTCCGCCAAGTACTCGCAGTCCTCCAACGGCACCACTGTGGAGGGCCTGGGCTTCGCGATTCCCATGAACGACGTGTTCTCCATGGTGAAGGACATCATGACCAACGGCTATGTCTCCAACCGGGCCTATCTGGGCATCACCCCCCAGACCATGACGGAGAACTGGGCGGCCCAGTACCACTATGACGTCACCGCCGGGGTCTTCATCACCTACGTGGAGCCGGACAGCGCCGCCGACAAGGCGGGGCTGAAAATGGGCGACGTGATCACGAAAGTGGACGGCACGGACATCAAGTCCGTGGAGGACTTGAACCTGGCGAAGAAGAAATACTCCGCCGGGGACAGCGCCGCCCTGGAGGTCTACCGCCCCGACGGCACGGTTACCGTGGAAATCACCTGGGGCGCGGCCCCCAAGGAGGACCAGGCGGCCCAGCAGCAGGAAACCCAGCAGTATCCCGGAAACCGGAACGACAACAGCGGAAACGGCGGATATTACGGCAACCCCTTCGAGGACCTGTTCCGCTATTTCTACGGCTGATGAAATAGGGACCCGCCGGGTCCCGCAGGATACCTCCTCCCACGCCCGGAGACGGCTTCGCGGCAAAAGCTGCGGCAAGGCAAAAAAGCCGGCATGCGGCGGGCGGGGATGGTGCAGATAGATGCAGGGGCGGGCTTGCCCGCCGGAATGGTGAAACGCCATATAAAGCCAAAGTGCGGGAGGGCCGGATGTTCAGGCCCTCCCGCGACGTTTGTACAGCCTTCCCGGCTGAGGAAAGAGAGCCTGGGCCGCTATGTTACCAACAGCCTGCGCTCAATCCGCAATCTCAATGCCCAAAATCCGGGCCACGACCGCCGCCTGGGAGGCGTGGATCCTTGCGCCCCGGAGCTCCTGGCAGGAGGCGGAGAGGGTCACGCCGTCCAAGGTGCAGCCGGAGAGGTCCGTCCCCTTGAGGACGGCCCGGAACAGGTCCGCCTGGGTGAAATCCACGGTTTGGAGGGTGGTTTTTACCACCCGGAGCTCCTGACAGCCGCTCTCCGTCAAATCGCAGTCCGTCAGGGCGCAGCGCTCCCAAAGGGCCCCCGTGAGATTGGCCCAGCGGAGGCGGAGGCGGGCCAGCGCGCAGTCCTTGAAGCGGGCCTTGCGGAAGTCTCCGCCCTCGGCCTTGCAGCCGGAGAGGGCGGCGTCCTTCCAAAAGCTTACGGGAAAGCGGCACCCGGTAAAGGCGCAGTCCTCGAATTCGCAGCCGTAGAAGGCCGCGCCGCTGAAATTGCAGTCCGTAAACTGGCAGCGGGCAAAGCGGGTCTGCCGGAAGGTGAGGTCCGAGAGGTCCAGTCTCTCCGCCGTTTCCCGGACAAAAGTTCCCCAGGCCAGCTGTTCCCCCTCTTCCCGGGCGGAGAGGAGGGCGGCAGTTAAATCGTTCATAATACCACCAGATTCTGTTGCCGCCGCTCAGACCTGGCCTGTCACCAGACAATCAGAGCGCGATAAAGTTCTTTTGGTTACTTTTCTTTCAAGAAAAGTAACTCCTCGAAGCTCTTGATATACACGTCGCAGTAGCCCCGCATTTCCTTTTCATCCTGGGCGAAGAGGCCGTCATAGACCCCGATCACCCGCATTCTTGCCGCCCGGGCCCCCTGGCAGGCGGCCAGGCTGTCGTCAAAGACGGTGCAGTCCTCCGGCCGGACGTCCGCGGCCCTGGCGGCGGCCAGCCAGACATCCGGCTTCCGCTTTTCCAGCCCCAGCTCCTGGGCGAAGGTCACCCGCTCGAAGTACTTCGCCAGCCCCAGGGATTCCAGGGCCATGTGGCAGTGCTCCGGCACGCTGGAGGTCACCACCGCCATCCGCCGCCCTTCGGCCTTGCACTGCTTCAAATAGGCCCGGACGCCGGGCTTCACCGGCACGCGGGCATAGGAGTCCGCCGCCAGCTCCATCCACTCGGCGACGATCTCCTCGCAGGACTCCGGCAGCTTGCAGAACGCCTTGGTGAACACCGCCGCCTGGGGCAGGGGCACATGGGCCACGCCCTCGTAATAGGCGTGGGTGTACTTCATCCCCCGGCGGCCCAAAAATTCCCGGTCCACCTTCTTCCAGATGCCGTTGGAGTCCGTCAGCACCCCGTCCATATCAAAGAAAAGCATGGCTCACTCCTCCTTTACCAGCCGGAAGCGCCAGGGAAAATCCCGGGCCTCCTCCGCGTAGTCCACCCCAATCCGGGGGCCTGTGACGACGCGTTCCCGCACTGCCGCCGGGAAGGGGGACAGTCCCGCGTCCTCCGGGCAGTCGCAGAGGAACAGCGTGTCCCCCGTCAAATCCAGCCCGTTCTCTTCCCGGGTCAGGGCCAGGGCCCGGCAGACCTTGCCGGGGCCGTTGAGGAAATTTTTCCTCCGGTAAGCCGTCAGGGGCTTGTCCCCATAGCGGAGGCGGGCCATGGCCTCAATGCCCGCCACGGGCTCTATGGCCCGAAGCAGCACGGCGGCGGGCTCTCCCTCCGGCTCCGTGACGAAGTTCAGGCAGTGGTACATGCCGTAGATGAGGTAGATATAGGCGGTCCCCGGCTGGGAGAACAGGGTTTCCGTCCGGGCC
Source organism: Oscillospiraceae bacterium (assembly GCA_910574635.1). Taxonomy (GTDB): domain Bacteria; phylum Bacillota; class Clostridia; order Oscillospirales; family Oscillospiraceae; genus Oscillibacter. The sequence goes on from CAJTCG010000006.1 coordinate 44,481, forward strand.
GTCCGGCGGTATCCGTAGGCGTGGCAGGCCTTGTCGCAGCGGCCCACATAGGCTTCCGTCTCCACGACGCGGCCCGCCAGGATTTCGCCGTCCAAGCGGCGGACCAGGATTTTTCCCAGCAGGGCCCGGGCGGCCTCCAGGGTGTCCTGGGCGTAGAATTCACGGGAAAGCCTTGCCATTTTCTCACCTCGGTGCTACAATACAAATTTGCGCGGCCCCGGGCCGCACAGTACATTTAGTATATCACAGAAGAGAACATGGAGCAAGAGAAATGAAAGTCAACCGAGTTCGTCAAAATGTCCTGCCCCTGGTTACCGCCATGATCTGGGGCACCGCCTTCGTGGCTCAGAGCGTGGGCGCGGAATACATGGGGCCCTTTACCTTCAACACCGCCCGGGCGGTCATCGCCTTCTTCTTCCTCCTTGGCCTTTGCGGCCTCCGGGCCCTCTGGCGGCGGGGGAGGGGAGAGGCTCCCGCTTCCGCCGGGTCCCGCCGGGATCTGATTCTGGGGGGCCTGTGCTGCGGCGCGGCGCTGTCGGTGGCCAGCTTCTTCCAGCAAAAGGGCCTGGAGACCACCACCCCCGGCAAGGCGGGGTTCATCACGGCGCTTTACATCGTCCTGGTGCCCCTGGCGGGGCTGGCCCTGGGGAAGAAGGTTCCCCGCGCCCTGTGGCTGGGGGTGGCCCTGGCGGTGGCGGGGCTGTACTGTCTCTGCGTCACCGAGGAGCTGAGCGTTACCGGCGGGGACCTATATGTGCTGGTCTGCGCCTTCTGCTTCACCGCTCAGATTCTGGTGGTGGACTATTTTACCAACAAGGTGGACGGCGTGGCCCTGTCCTGCGTCCAGTTTTTGGTCATGACCGTCCTCTCCGCCGCCGGGGCGCTGACGGAGGCGCCGCCGCCCCTGGAGCTGCTGCCCAAATACCTGGGGCCGGTGCTCTACGTGGGCGTGTTCTCCAGCGGCGTGGCCTACACCCTTCAGATCCTGGCCCAGAAGGACTCCAACCCGGCGGTGGTGTCCCTGCTGATGAGCATGGAGTCCCTCTTTGCCGCCGTGGCCGGGGCCATCATCCTGGGCAGCCGCATGACGGGCCGGGAGTACCTGGGCTGCGCGCTGATGCTGGCGGCGGTGGTGCTGGCCCAGCTTCCCTACCCCCTGGGCCGGAAGACGGAGGGATTTGGCGATGGACAAGAGGTTTAACCTATGCTATAATGCATATAAAATGGTAATAATATGCCGGTATGGCAGTTTGTGCAAATGAGGTGAGCGCATGCGGATCAATGTGCTGGGCGTGGGCTTTGACAATGTGACCATGGGCGAGGCGGTGGACCGGGGGATGGAGCTGCTTCACAGTCCCGGGACCCACTACGTGGTAACCCCCAACCCGGAGATTGTGGAGATCTGCCGGGAGAACCTGGCCGCCCGGCAGGCGGTGAACGCCGCGGACCTGGTCCTGCCCGACGGCATCGGTGTGGTGAAGGGGGCCGGAATGCTGGGCACGCCTTTGAAGGAAAAGGTTCCCGGCATCGAGTTTGCCGCCGGGCTCATGGAGCGCATGGCGGCGGAGGGCTTGTCCCTCTATCTCCTGGGGGCCAAGCCCGGCGTGGCCGAGGCCGCCGGGGAACGGCTGGCGGCGAAATACCCGGGCTTGAAAATCGCCGGGACCCACGACGGCTATTTTAAAGAGGACGGCCCCGTGGCGGAGGCCATCCGGCGGAGCGGCGCGGACTGCGTCTTCGTCTGCCTGGGGGCCCCCAAGCAGGAGCTCTGGATGGCAAAGCACGGCGAGGCCACGGGGGCCCGCCTCCTCTGCGGTCTGGGGGGAAGCCTGGACGTCTTCGCCGGGGTGGTGGAGCGGGCCCCGAAATTCTGGTCCGACCACGGCCTGGAATGGTTTTACCGCCTGTGCAAAAACCCCCGCCGGGCGGGGCGGATGATGAAGCTGCCGCTGTTCCTGGTCCATGTGGAGAAGGAGAAGCGGCGGAAATGAGAGGAATGCTGATTGTCCTGGAGGGCACCGACGGCTCCGGCAAGGCCACCCAGGCGGGGCTGCTGCTCCGAAGCCTGGAGGCCCGGGGCGTCTCCTGCCGGGAGATTGATTTTCCCCGGTATGGAAACCCCTTTGCCGAGCCCGCGAATCTCTACCTTCACGGAGCGCTGGGAGGAGCGCCCGGAGACGTGAACGCCTGCGCCGCCTCCGCCATGTTCGCCATAGACCGCTTCGCCTCCTATCAAGAGGACTGGGGCTCGTTCTACGAGTCCGGCGGCGTGGTGGTGGCCAACCGCTACACCACGTCCAACGCCGTCCACCAGGCCTCCAAGCTCCTCCCGGAGGAGCGGCGGGACTTTTTGGACTGGCTCTTTGATTTGGAATACCGCCGCCTGGGGCTTCCCGAGCCGGATCTGGTGCTGTACCTGGACATGCCCACCGAGGCGGCGAACCGGCTCATGCGCCGCCGGGAGGAGAAGACGAACACCCGGGCGGACATTCACGAGCGGGACGGGGACTACCTCCGCCGCTGCCGGGAGTGCGCCGGGGAGATTGCCCGGGCCCAGGGCTGGACCGTGGTGAGCTGCGCCAGGGAAGGCGCCCCCCGTCCGCCGGAGGACATCCACCAAGAGGTCCTGGCCATCGTCCTGGACCGCCTGTCCCGCTGAAGGACGGCGAAAGCGGGACGCGAAGCGTCCCGCCTTGGCCGGAGAACTCAGCAGCAGGAGTCGTTGCAGCCGCAGTTGCAGTTGCAGTTACAGCCGCAGCTGCACCCTCCGTTGCAGCCGCCGCACCCGCAGTTGCCGCATCCGCATCCGCAGTTGCCGCAGCCGCCCCAGTTGTTTCCGCCCCAATTGTTTCCACCCCAGCTGTTCCCGCCGCCGCATCCGCAGCAGCAGAACAGGATGATGATCAGGACGATCCACAGGCAGCCGTTGTCGTTTCCATTGTTAAAGCACATAGTCAGTCACCTTTCTTTGGACCCGGGGCCGCGTCTCGGCGGCGTCAGGACCTTGGATTTGAGATATTCTATGCTTCCGGCCTCCGCCGGGAGCCTGACCCCCTGAAAATTCATCCTGTCCTTTTTTAAAAAGGGGATTTTCCGGGGGAGCGCGCCGCGCGAGGAGGTTTTCAACATGGCCGAATACCACAACAGCGACACCGCCAGCTGGGACGCCGGACAGGTCCGGCGGGAGCGGCCCGCTCCGTCTTCCCAGCGTCCCCCTCAGAAGAAGCGCCGCCGGAGGCGGCGGAGGATGCACCCGCTTTTGTTCCTTCTGCTGCACCTGATCTTCGTGGCCCTGACCTCGGCCCTGCTGGGCTGCGCGGGCTGGCTGCTGTTCAGCGACTTCTGCTCGTTCAACCGGGCGGGCTCCCCGCCGGTGGAGATGGTGGTGGAGGTCTCCTCCGAGGACACCGTGGACACCGTGGCCGACAAGCTGAAGGCCGCGGGGCTCATCGAGTATCCCTGGTTCTTCAAGCTCTACGCCAACGTCACCCACGCGGAGGAAAAGATCGGCATGGGTTCCCACGCCCTGAACACGGACATGGACTACCACGCCCTGGTGCTGGGGATGCGGAGCGCCGCCGGAAACATGACGGCGGAGACCGTCCAGGTCACCATCCCCGAGGGCTACACCGTGGCCCAGACCATCGCCGTGCTGGCGAAAAACGGCGTGAATACCGAGGCGGCCCTGACGGAAGCGGCCCAGACCGCCGACTTCGACTATGACTTCATCGACAACGAGTCCAAGGACATCAGCCGGCTGGAGGGCTTCCTCTTCCCGGACACCTATGAGTTCTATGTAAACGAAAAGCCCGCGAGCGCCCTGAACCGCCTGATCAAAAACTTCAACAGCAAAATTGACGACGGGCTGCTGGCCGCCTGGCAGGAAAAGGGCTATGACCTGAAGGAGATCGTCACCATCGCCTCCCTCATCGAGCGGGAGACCGACGGCACCGACCAGGCCCGCATCGCCTCCGTCATCTACAACCGCCTGGAGGGTTCCGGAAACAAGGGAGGAACCAACGGCCTTTTGCAGGTGGACGCCTCTTTGCTCTACGGTCTGCCGGGCCATGAGGGGGCCATCACCCAGGAGGACCTGGAGACGGACACCCCCTATAACCTCTATAAGTACCCGGGGCTGCCCCCCACGCCCATCGCCAACCCCGGCCTCACCGCCATCGAGGCCGCCCTGGAGCCGGAGGAAACGGGCTATTATTACTACGCCCTGGGCAAGGACGGCAAGCACCACTATTTCGAGACCTACAACGAACATGTCAACTTCGTCAACAGTGCCGAATATGGCGGATAAGCGGCCGGAGCTGCTGGCCCCGGCGGGGGACCTGGAGCGCCTGCGCATGGCGGTGCTCTACGGGGCGGACGCGGTGTATCTGGCGGGGACGGACTTCGGCATGCGGGCCTTCGCGGGGAACTTCTCCCCCGAGGGCCTGTCGGAGGCCGTGGCCTTCGCTCACGCCCACGGGGTCCGGGTCCACTGCACCGTCAACACCATGCCCCGGAATGAGGAAATGGACCGCCTCCCCGCCCACCTGGAGGTGCTGGAATCCGCCGGGGTGGACGCGGTGATCCTGGCGGACCTGGGGGCCTTCCAATTGGCGGGGAAATACGCCCCCCACGCGGCCCGCCACGTCTCCACCCAGGCCGGGGTAACCAATTACGAGACCGCCCGGGCCTGGCACGATTTGGGGGCCTCCCGGGTGATTCTGGCCCGGGAGCTGAGCCTGGAGGAGATTCGGACCATCCGGGACAAGACCCCCGCCTCTTTGGAGCTGGAGGCCTTTGTCCACGGGGCCATGTGCGTCAGCTATTCCGGGCGGTGCCTCCTGAGCAATTATATGACGGGCCGGGACTCCAGCCGGGGGGCCTGCGCCCAGCCCTGCCGGTATAAGTACGCCCTTGTGGAGGAGAAGCGCCCCGGCGAGTTCTTTCCCATAGAGGAGGACGGCCAGGGGTCCTACATCCTGAACTCCCGGGACATGTGCATGATTGACCACCTGGAGGACCTCCAATTCCTGGACAGCCTGAAAATCGAGGGCCGGGCCAAGTCCGCCTATTACGCCGCCGTGGTCACCGCCGCCTACCGCCACGGCCTGGACGCCCTGGCGGCGGGGGAGGAGATAGACCCCGTCTGGCGGGACGAGGTGGAGCACGTCAGCCACCGGCCCTACTCCACCGGCTTTTTCTACGGCCCGCCGGGCCAGTACTACGACGACGCCCGGTATGTCCGGGAGTGGCAGGTAGCCGCCATCGTCACGGACTGCGGCGGGGAGGGGAACGCCGTGCTGTCCCTGCGCAACAAATTCCGCGCCGGGGACACGGTGGAGCTGGTGGGCCCGGGCCTGCGGCCTTTTGAGATGACCGTTCCCGAGATGACGGACGCGGACGGCCTCCCCCTCTTCGAGCCCCGGACGCCCCAGAGCGTCTTCCATATGAAGCTGCCCCGGCCGGTGCCCCCCTGGACCATTGTCCGGCGGGCCAAGGACCTGTCGGCCAAGTGAGAGATAAAACTACTTTTAAAAAGAATCTATAAAAAGGAGAAGCCGCTATGAACGCAGACGTCGTTATCGTGGGAGCCGGCCCCGCCGGTATTTTCACCGCCCTGGAGCTGCTGAAAAAAGGGAGCAGGCAGAAGATCGTCATGGTGGAGAAGGGGCAGAGCATCGAAAACCGCCGCTGCCCCAAGAGCCAGACCAACAAATGCGTAAACTGCAAGCCCTACTGCCACATCACCACCGGCTTCTCCGGCGCGGGGGCCTTTTCCGACGGGAAGCTGTCGCTGAGCTATGAGGTGGGCGGGGATCTGCCCACCCTCATCGGCACGGATTTGGCCCAGGAGACCATTCACTACGCGGACAAAATCTACCTGGACTTCGGCGCGGACACCCACATCGAGGGCCTGGAATACCCGGAGGACCGCAAGGAGATCCGCAAGCGGGCCATCCAGGCGGGCCTCAAGCTGGTGGACTGCCCCATCCGCCACATGGGCACGGAGAAGGCCCACGACATTTATCTCGGCATCGAGCGCTATCTCCAGGAGAACGGCGTGGAGATCCTCTTTGGCTATGAGTGCCAAAACCTCATTTTGGAGAACGACGTCTGCAAGGGCGTCACAGTCTCCGACCGCCGCCAGGATTTTGAGATTCACGCCAAACACACCGTGGTGGCCACCGGCCGCCGGGGGGCGGACTGGCTGGAGAACCTCTGCGCGGAGCACAACATTGCCCACGCTCCCGGCACCGTGGACATCGGCGTCCGGGTAGAGGTCCGGAACGAGGTCATGGAGATGGTGAACCGGGTCCTCTATGAGTCCAAGCTGGTGGGCTGGCCCAAGCCCTTCAAGAATAAGGTGCGGACCTTCTGCCAGAATCCCGGGGGCTTTGTCAGCCAGGAGAACTACGACAACGACCTGGCGGTGGTCAACGGCCACTCCTATAAGGAATTCAAAAGCGACAACACGAACCTCTCCATCCTCTGCTCCCATAATTTCAGCGTCCCCTTCAACCAGCCCATCGCCTACGCCCGGAAAGTGGGGGAGCTGACCAACATGCTGGGCAACGGCCAGATTCTGGTCCAGCGCTTCGGCGACATTCTGGACGGCAAGCGGACGTGGCAGAAGGAGCTGGCCCAGTCCAACATCCGGCCCACCCTGCCGGACGTGGTGGCGGGGGACATTACCGCCGCCATGCCTTACCGGGCCATGGTGAACATCATCAACTTCATCCAGGCCATGGACTATGTGGTGCCGGGCTTCGCCTCCTACGAGACGCTGCTGTACTCCCCGGAGCTGAAATTCTACTCCAACCGGGTGAAGATGGACACGGACTTCAACACCAGCTTGCAGGGCCTCCACTGTCTGGGGGATTCCTCCGGCTGGACGAGAGGGCTGATGATGTCCTCCGCCATGGGGGTGCTCATGGGGCGGAAACTGGCCTCCTTTTCTTGAAAGAAAAGGAGCAAAAGAACTTTAAGTCCGCTCTGGCTGTCTGGTGGAGAACCAAGTCAAAGCGACGGCAAGGCAGAATCCGACCAACAAAAAACCAGGGCCGTCAAGGCCCTGATTTTTTCTGCCCAGTCTTATCCAGCCTTACGGGATTCATACGTCGGGGGAGCGGGTACACTCTTTGCAATCCCCCCCGGCTCGCCCTCCGGCAGGTCCGTGTTTCCCTCCGTGCCCACGATTGTGGCTTTGGGAAGCACATGGACCAAACACTCCGCCGTCTGGTCCTTCCAGCTGGCGGTGATGACGGCTTCACCCTCTCCCTCAATGAACACGGTCCCGGTGTTGGCCACCCGGGCCACCTCGGGGTCGGAGGTGCTCCACTCCACCTCGGCCATGGGGGCCCCCAGGGCCTCCAGCAGGTAGTGGCCGGTGTCTCCCTCTGTGGCGGTGATTTCTTTGGCGCTCAGGCTGAGGATTCCGGGAATCCCCTGGTCCTCCATGTAGGAGGAGGGCGCCGTGACATTCAGCGTCTCCGTAGCCTGGAGGCCGCCGCCGCACTCCAGCGCCACCTCCAGGTGCCCCATCAGGTCCGCCGGGATGTCCCAGGCGAAGAGGGCGAAGTCCCGGCCCTCTCCCGCCGCCTGGACGGCGACCTGCCGCCGCTGGTCCAGGGTCTCCGTCCCCGTGGGGGTCAGGAACAGCGAGACGGCGTTGACGGAGTTCTCAGCGCCGTCCTCAAATGTCACCAGCATCAGCACCCGCTCTCCGGCGGTGAAGCGGTTCCACCCGTCCCCCAGGTCTGGCCGGAGGGGCGTGGCGTCTTCATCGAAGAAATAGACGCCGGTGACATGGGGCTCTGTCCGGAGGGGCGCGTCCACGTTCGTCTCCGCCCTGAGGGCGGTAAACAGGGCGGCCGAGAACAGGGCCGACACGACCAGCACCCCCAAAACCAGGAGCACGACCCGCTTCCAGTTCCAGAAGGGCGGCTTGGGCGGGGCCTGGGGGACCGCCTCCTGAGGGACCGCCGCCTCCGGCGCGGGAAGCTCGACCCCCAGGAGCTCCTCCAGCAGCCGCAGATTCTCCGGGCTTGGGACCGAGGCCCCCAGCTCCCACTTGCTGACGGCCTGGCGGCTGACCTCTAACCGTTCCGCCAGGTCCTCCTGGGTGAGCCCTAACTCCTCCCGGGCCTGCCTGATGATATCGGAAATATTCATTTGCATATCCTCCCTGACTGAGTCAAAACATGTTTCATGGCCCTCAGTATAGCAGGTTGCGCCGGTTGCGTCCACCAACCCGGCCCGCAACCGGCCCGGTTGCGCGAAAAATTTCCCCGGATGCTGCGAGATTTTCCGCCCCTGATTCGTTTTATCAGCAGAACGGGCCGTTCAAAAGGAGATGATACTACGGAACAGATCACCTATACCCGCCAGGAGGCGGAGGCGCTGGTGGAGCGCTGGGCGGATACGGTCCTCCGGGTGGCCTACACCTGGACCGGCAATCCCCAGGACGCCCAGGACGTGTGCCAGACGGTGCTTTTAAAGCTGCTGACCTGCCCGGAGCGCTTCCCGGACCCGGAGCGCCGGCGCGCGTGGGTCCTGCGTGTGACCATCAACTGCTGCAAGGATTTGAAAAAGTCCGCCTGGGCCCGGAAAAGAGTCTCTCTCGAGGCGGCGGCGGACGCGGCGGTCACCATGCCGGAACCGGGGGAGAGCCCGGTGCTGGAGGCGGTGCTGGCCCTGCCGGAGAAGTACCGGCAGGCCGTTTACCTGCGCTATTATGAGGAATACGGAGTTGACGAAATCGCCGCCCTGCTGGGCTGCCGGCCCGCCCAGGTCAGCACCTGGCTTTACCGGGGCAAGGCGAAGCTGAGGACCATGTTAGGAGGCAGCTATGGACAAGAATGCTTTTCAGACTGAAATGAACCGGGTGGCCTTCACCCCCGCGGGGCGGGAAGCCCTGACGGAGGCGCTGATGAAGGGGAAAGCCGCCCCTGCCCGCCGCTCCGGAGGCTGGGCCAGGCGGAGCCTGGCGGCGGCTCTGGCGGCGGTGGTGCTGGCGGGCTCCGCCCTGGCGGCGGGGACGCTGTGGGAGCGCTATTTCGGGCGGCTGGATGAAACCCAGCAGGAGATCATCGGGACCCTGAGCCGGGAGCTCCCGGCGGCGGAGTCCAACGGGACCACCATGACCCCCTTGGCGGCCTTCGGGGACCAGGACTTCTACTATTTGATGCTGGAAATCCGGGCCCCGGAGGGCACGGTCCTGCCGGACTACGGCGAGGACGAGGGCTATTACCAGCTCTTCGGCGACACCCTTGAGGAGCGCTTCACCCTGACGGACAGCGCCGGGCAGGATGTGCTCTGCACCCTGGATTACACATGGCTGAACGACGACCCAACGGATAATGTCCTCACTGCCGCCATCCGCCTCTGGTCCCTGGAGGGTACGGACCTCTGCGACGGGGCGGACAAGATTCTCCACATTCCCGGCCTCTGGGTCCAGAGCCCGGACAAGATCTACACGCCCGTTCTCACCGGCGGCTGGGACTTCAACATCGGGGCTCACTCCGGCGGCGTCGAGAGCCTGACGCCGGACGTGGCCGGAGTGACGGTGGAGGACGCGGACTGCGGGACCATGACCATGGAGTATCTGCGGCTGTCCCCCCTGGGGATGTGGATTCGCCATAGCTGGTCGGAACCCAAGGAAGGGATTTACCCCGGCGCGGCCCTCTCCGTGGTAATGGAGGATGGGAGCGAGGTCTTTCTGAAGGATACCGTGGGGAGCGGCGGCGAGAACTGGAACGAGGAATTCGGCCCCTTCGAGGTTCCCGTCGACCTCGGCAAGGCCGTGGCCGTCCGCTGGGGCACGGCAGAGATTCCCTTGCGTTGATCACGGGGCAGACGCGAAAAAGAGACACGGCGTAAAGCCGTGTCTCTTTTATGCTCTGAAAGGAAATCAGATATGAATGCCGCCCACGAAGTATGTATTGTAGTAGCCGTCGGTCAAGTCGGAGTAAATCACGCCGCCGCTCCGGGAGGAGGAGGAGTGAATCATCTGGCCGCCGCCGATGTAGATGCCCGCGTGGGAGCAGGCCTTGCCGGCGTTCCGGGCGGGGTCGTTGAAGAACACCAGGTCGCCGGGCTGGAGCTCGCCCAGGCTGTAGACCCGGGTGCCCAGGCCGCTTTGCCACTGGCCGGTGGCCGTGTGGGGCAAAGAGACGCCGAACTGCTTGTACACATACATGGTAAAGCCGGAGCAGTCGAAGCCGCCGGGGGCCGCGCCGCCGTAAGCGTACCGGGTGCCCAGGTACTGCCGGGCAAAGTCCACGATGCCGCTGTCGCCCACGCTGGCGCCGGGGGTGAGGGGGGTCTCGTTGGTCAGGCTGATATAGTCGCTGCGGACCCAGCCTTCGCCATATGTACCGGTAATGTGATACCAGCCGTTTTCAATGCCGGTGACCGTGACGCCGGAGCCCAGGCCCAAGTTGTTCACGATTTCGCTGTCGATGTTGGACTCGGCCCGGACGTTGACGCCCCGGGCGTTGATCCGGCCGTAGTACTCGAACTCGGTTTCCTCGCTCATGGTGAAGAACTCGGCGGAGACATAGCCGTCGTCCCCGTTGTGGGCCACATGGTACCATCCGTCGGCCTCGCCCAGCACGGCGATAATCCAGTCCTTGTCCAGCATGGTGATGACGGAGGCGTCCAGGGATGGGTTGGAGCGGAGGCGGAGGGAGGAGCCGGTGGTTTTGCCGATGCCCACCACCAGGGGGTCTCCTTCAGCGGCGAAAGCCGTCAGCGTCAGGCAGAGCATGGTCATCAGGGTAAGCGCCAGAACCTTGGCGGCTTTTCCAGCAAGTCGATTCATAAGTGGTTGCTTCCTTTCTCGTATCTTTTGTAAAACGGTTGGGGTAAGCGGCCGGCTTTATTTCTCCTTGCCTGCCAGGGCCCGGTTCAGCCAGACGGTGGCGATGTCCATCGCCGCGTAGAGGCTGTCCTTTTCGCTTTTCTTCACCACCCGGTCCCGGGATTTCAGATCCGGGTCCGTGAGCTGAAGCTGGATGGAAACCTTGGAGGCCAGGTCCAGGTCCTGCTCCTTCTTCGTCTCCAATACCTGCATCATGATGATATATTTCTCAGCCATCGTGCCGTAGTAGATCAAATTCCCTGTCCGGCGGAGCGGATGGCCCTTATACACAAGGCCTTCGGTTTTGCTGTTCTTGCTTCCAGCCATAAAAACCTCCCTCAAAAATTTTGTAACCAAATTGTAACATCTTTTTCCCGTTTTGTCAACAATGGAATCTGAGCAATCTGACGAAAAAGAGCCAAGCACTTTAGATATATCTGACAAAAAACGCAAAAATCCCGTGGAACATGGCCTCCCACTTGGGGAGCGGCAGGCCGTGTTCCACGGGATGCGCGTCGAAATTAATGACAATTTGTAACTCTTTTTGTTACTGACCCAGATACTTCCGCACCAGCACCTGCAGCAGCTCGTCCCGGTCAATCTTGCGGATCAGGGTCCGGGCGTTGTTGTGGTTGGTGATATAGGTGGGGTCCTCGGACAGGATATAGCCCACGATTTGATTGATGGGGTTATAGCCCTTCTCCTCCAGGGATTTGTAAACGGTGGAGAGAATCTGATGAATCTCCTCGTCCTTTTCCAAAGCGAGACTGAACTTTCTGGTGAAATCGTCCATAGGTACACCACCTTCCTTTCTGGTCACGTTCTAGTATACTCGATTTTTTCCGGACTGTAAAGGGTTTCGGCGGGAATTTTACGAAAGATTTTTACTGGAAGCCCTCCGGCTCAGCGCAGGACGGAGTCCAGCTCCTTCGCCAGCAGCTCCAGAATGCCCTTCACATCCTCGTCGGCCTCCTGGGAGGTGAGGCTGCGGTCGTCGGCCCGGAGCTCCAGATTGAAGGCCACGCTCTTCTTTCCCTCGGGCACGCCCTTGCCGGTGTAGACGTCGAAGAGATGGACGCCCTTCAAAAGTCCCTTGGCCCCCCGGCAGATGCACTCCTCCAGCTTGCCCACGGGGAGGCACTTGTCACAGACCAGGGCAATGTCCCGGGTGACGGCGGGGAAGCGGGGCAGGGGCTCATAGACCGGCGTGCCGCCCATGCCTTCAAAGAGGGCGCTGAAGTCCAGCTCCGCGGCGTAGAGCTCGCAGTCCACGCCGTAGTTTTCCGCCACGGCGGGGTGAATCTGGCCCAGGGTGCCCAGGAGGCGCTCTCCCCGGCAGACCCTGGCACAGCGGCCCGGGTGATAGGAGGGGTTGGCGGTTTCCGCCTCGAAGCGGAAGCCCTCAATCCGCAGGCCCTCCAGCACGGCCTCCACGGCGCCCTTCATCCCGAAGAAGTCCATGCCGCAGCCATAGGCCCCCAGGGACAGCACCTTGGGCTCGTCAGCCATGCCGGAGCCGTCGTTTTTGGGGAAGTAGGTCCGGCCCAGCTCATAGAGCCGGACGGCTTTGTTCCGGTAGTGGCAGTTCCGGGCCAGGATTTCCAGCATGGAGGGCAGGGTGGTGGTGCGCATGATGGAGGTATCCTCCCCCAGGGGATTCAGGATCTTCATGGAGTTGCGGAGGGGGGAGTCCGCCGGGAGGTTGATTTTGTCATAGCAGGCGGGGCTGATGAAGGAATAGGTGATGATCTCGCTGTACCCCATTCCCCGGCAGAGGGCCCCGGCGGCGTTCTCCGCCTGCTGGACAGGATTCCAGCCCCGGCGCTCGTTCAGCCCGGCGGAGAGGGTGTTGGGGATGTTGTTGTAGCCGTAGAACCGGGCGGCCTCCTCGGCGATGTCGGACCAGTGTTCCACGTCGGAGCGCCAGGAGGGCACGGTGATGGTGTCTCCCTCCAGGCCGAAGCCCAGGGCGGCCAGCGTCTTCCGGGTGTCCTCCTCGGGGATGTCCACCCCCAGGAAGCGGTTCATTTTCTCCGGCTCGAACTTTACCGTGACGGGGTTGGGGACGTAGTTCAGGATGTCAATGACGCCGTCCACCACCTCTCCGGCCCCCAGCAGCTCCACCAGCTCGCAGGCCCGGTTCACGGCGGGGAGGGTGTTGAGGATATCCAGGCCCTTTTCAAACTTGGCGGAGGCCTCCGTCCGCATCCCCAGGGCCAGGGCGGTTTTGCGGATGCAGCTGCCCTCGAAGTTGGCGGATTCAAAGACCACGTCCACGGTGTCTCCCACAATCTCGCTGTTCAGTCCGCCCATGACGCCCGCCAGGCCCACGGCCCTGGTGTCGTCGGCAATGACCAGCATGTCGGGGGTCAGCTTCCGGACGTTCCCGTCCAGGGTGGTGAGCTCCTCCCCGGCCCGGGCCCGGCGGACCACGATTTTCCCACCCTTGACATAGCGGTAGTCAAAGGCGTGCATGGGCTGGCCGTATTCCAGCATCACATAGTTGGTGATGTCCACAATGTTATTGATAGGCCGGACGCCGCTGGAGCGGAGCCGCTCCCGCATCCACTTGGGGGAGGGGCCGATCTTTACGTTCCGCACCATCCGGGCGGTGTACCGGGGGCAGAGGTCCGGGTCCGGGGTCTCTACGTCCAGCAGGTCCGGAAGGGCGCCCTCCGCCCCGCCCTTAACCTCCGGGTCGTGGAGCTGGAGGGGCTTGCCGAAGGTGACCGCCGCCTCCCGGGCCAGGCCGATGACGCTGAGGCAGTCAGGGCGGTTGGGGGTGATTTCAAATTCCACCACATGGTCGTCCGCGCCGATGACCGGGCGGATGTCGTCTCCGGGCTTGCAGTCCTCGTGGAGGACGAAGATGCCGTCGGGGATGCAGTGGGGGAACTCCCTCTGCTCCGCGTGGAGGTCCGCCAGGGTGCAGATATGCTCCCGCGTCATATCCAGGGCCACGGTGTCGCAGGCGTGGATATTGGGGCAGCTGGTCCCAATTTTGTGGGTCCGCCCGCCGCTGTCGCACTCTACAAGGAAGCGTCCATTGCCATCGGGAAGAACCTCTGTGACAAATGCGGCTTTCACATCCCCGAAGATTTTGTATCCGGGGATAACGTCCTTGGGAATCGATGGCTTCTCCGGGTCGATGGGCTTGTAGTCGTTCAGCAGGGCGGCGGCCTCGATGACGGCGTAGGGGAAGTCCCGCTCGTCCAGGTTCAGCTCCTTCAGGGAGCAGAGCATGCCCTTGGACTTCACGCCCCGGAGGTTGCCCCGGGTGATGTGCTTGCCGCCGGGGAGCCAGGAGTTGTCCTTGGCCACGGGGACCAGGTCCCCCTCGTGAATGTTCCAGGCCCCGGTGACGATCTGGACGGGCTCGTCCTGCCCAACGTCAATCTGGCAGACCCACATGTGGTCGCTGTCCGGGTGGCGCTCCATCTTGTCGATGCGGCCCACCACCACGTTTTTGATCTCGGCCCCCAGGTCCTCGGTGACCTCCACCTTGGAGCCGGAGATGGTCATGGCCTCGGCGAAGTCCCGGTCGCTGACCGGGCCCACGTCTACGAATTCTTGTAACCATTTACGGGATAGCTTCATAGCTGATAACTCCTCATTTTCATTTAGCGGTGGGTTAGAATTGTTCTAAGAACCGGATATCGTTTTCGAAAATCAGCCGCATGTCGCTGATTTTATAGCGCCCCAGGGCCAGGCGCTCCAGCCCCATGCCGAAGGCAAAGCCGGAGTACTCCTCCGGGTCGATGCCGCAGCCCCGCAGGACCTTGGGGTGGACCATGCCCGCCCCCAGGATCTCAATCCAGCCCTCGCCCTTGCAGGTGGGGCAGCCCTTTCCGCCGCACTTGTAGCACTGGATGTCCACCTCGCAGCTGGGCTCCGTGAAGGGGAAGTGGTGGGGGCGGAAGCGGGTGACGGTCTCCGGGCCGTAGATTTCCCGGATGACGGCGTTCAGCGTCCCCTTGAGGTCCGCCATGGTGATGCCCTTGTCCACCACCAATCCCTCGATCTGGTGGAACATGGGGGAGTGGGTGGCGTCCACCTCGTCCTTGCGGTACACCCGCCCGGCGGAGATCATGCGGATGGGCACGCCGTAGCCCTCCATGGCCCGAATCTGCATGGGGGAGGTCTGGGAGCGGAGGAGGACGGAGGAGTCCTCCGTCAAATAGAAGGTGTCCGTCCAGTCCCGGGAGGGGTGGTTTTCCGGGGCGTTGAGCTTGGTGAAGTTGTAATCCGCCTGCTCGATTTCCGGGCCGTCCATGATCTCAAAGCCCATGTTCAGGAAAATCTCCTTCATCTCGTCCAGCACGGAATACATGGGGTGCTTATGGCCCATGGGGGGCTTCTTCCCGGGGATGGTCACGTCCACGGCCTCCGCCGCCAGCCGGGCTTCCAAAGCCTTTTGGGAGAGGATGCCGGACTGGCGCTCAATGGCGGTTTCCAGGCTGGCCCGGACGTCGTTGGCCAGCTGGCCCATGACGGGCCGCAGCTCGGCGGAGAGACCCCCCATCTGCTTCAAGACGGCGGTGAGCTCGCCCTTTTTGCCCAGGTACTTGACCCGGAGGGCCTCCAGCCCGGCGGTCTCCTGGGCGGCGGCAATGGCCTCCAGGGCCCCCTTGCGGATGGCTTCCAACTGTTCTTTCATAGACTGCTACTCCTTTTCTTGGATGTGGTTGGCTTACGTGTTTTTCAGCAGCGCCGCGAGAGAGCGCTCCATGGTGACGGTGAAGCGGGGCAGCTTGTGGAGCCCCTTGGAGAGGTTCGCGGCGTATTTGCCCGGCCCCGTCACCACCGTCAGGGGGAAGAGACCCTCCAGATAGGCGTCGGCGTCCGGGTCCGTCTTGCCGAAGGGATAGGCGAAAAAGGTGGGCGGGGCTCCGGTCTCTTGGGCGATGCGGTCGAAGCTGTACCGGAGGTCGTCCAGGACCCGGCAGTAGAAATCGCTGCCGCTCTCCCCCTTGCGCCGCTGGACGCCGTTGGCCTGGCCGGGGACGAAGTTCCCCATGCGCCCGTCCAGGTTGTGGATGGCGTAGCCGTGGGAGCCGATTTCCACCAACCCGGAGGCGGTCATCTCCCGGCACATGTCCCAGGTGAGGAAGTTTCCCCCGGGGTTGTCCTGCATATAGGCCATGACGGCAATGGCGGCCTTGGTCTGGTATTTTTGAAGGAGGGGATAGGCCAGGTCGTAGTTGCTGCGGTAACCGTCGTCAAAGGTGATAAGGACGGGCTTTTCCGGCAGGGGCTCACCCGCCGCCAGCTCCCGGGGGAGGACGGATTCATAGCCGCTCTCCGCCAGCCACTGGAGGTCCCGCTCCAGCCGCCCCTCGGTGACGGTCATCTCGTTGCACTCCTGCCAGTCGTGGACCACATGGTGGTACATCAGCACCGGCAGATGGAGCTCGTAGGTTACCGGCGCGCCCTCCGGCGAGGAGGGATAGACCTTGGGAACCTCCGGGACGGCGGCCTGCCGGATCTGAATGGCGGGCGGCTCCGGGACGGCGGCAAGGACGGCGGCGGGGGAGAAGGGAGCGGACAGCACCAGGGACGCCGCCAGCGCCAGGGGAAGGGAATACATGGCAGTCAGATCCTTTCTCAAAAAAGTCAAGGGGGAGAGGGCAAAAGAAAAAACCCTCCGCCCCAGAATCATGGGACGAAAGGCAAGCCCTTCCGCGGTACCACCCAAATTCGCGCCATGCGGCGCGCTCTCGAGGCCCCGGTAACGGAGGGCGGACCGGCCGTGTCTCCACGGCGGCTCCCGGGCGAACCAAACGGCGCGTCGCGGAGGGGCTTGCAGCCGGCGGCCCTTCCTCTCTTGGCGAGGCGTGATCGTTATTTTCCCGTTCATTGCGGATTTGTGATGTTACCTATTATTTATAGCACAGGGGGTGGAGAAATGCAAGAGGGAAGTTTTCGATATTTTTCGCGGCGTGCTCAAGGGCAAGGGAGCGGTTGAAAATCCCGCTTTCTTTTTTCTCATTATTTCCGGAAACTGCTCTAAGGCAAAAACAAAGGCCCGCTCCAAAACCGGAACGGGCCTTCACCTTTGTCTATTCAAAATGCTTCCATGCGTCCGCCCCGTTTCCCGCCTGGACCGCGGTACTCCGCCGGGCGCCGCCGGGAAGAAGCGCGGGGCCTTCCGCCTTCGGCTTACTCCACCCGCTCATAGGACTGCTCAAAAACCGTCCTCGGGATAACGTACGCGTTCTGGTGGTCGTCCTCCTGGCAGACCAGCCAGTCCCCAATTTCGCCCAAATGCCAGTCTCCCCACACAAGGACCTCCAGCCGGCAGTTCAGCTGGGCGGCCCAGATGCGGGGGCTGTCCTTGGCCACGCACTTTTTGGCGCAGGGAGCCAGCAGCATCGCCTCTTTTTTGCCGGCGTGGTACGCCTTAGGCTGCCACAGCCATTCTCCGTCCATGGGAAATTCCTCGTCCGTCAGCTCATAATCTCTCCGCAGAGTCTCTTCCGTGATGTAAGAAACTTCGTGCCTCTCGTCAATCAGGATGCAGAGCTCGGGGGCGGCTTTCTTGATGATATCGCCCTCCGGCGTGCGGAGAAGAATCTCCGTTCCCTCCGGGAACATGTCCATGGTCCGCACATAACCGGCAAGCGCCTTTTTCTTGTGGTAAAGCTCCGCCTTCTCTTTGCAGAACTCCTCCGCCCGCGCGGGCTCATACTCCTCCGCCCTGGGGGCGAGCCGCTTGAGGGGGGTGTGGAAATAGTCGGTCAGCCGCTGGAAAATCAGTTCTCCGGCCGTATAGAGCAGATTGCCGTCCGGGCAGTTCTTTTCCAGCAAAGCAAGCGGCAGCCGTCCCGCGGCTTTGGTCCGGTCGCCGCCGCCGTCGTTCCCCATGTCCCGGACAAGCCAGTGCACCACTTCATCCGCCCGATCCCTTCGCTTGCAGCAGCGCACGGAAACCTTGACGCACCGCTCTCTTTCCAGCAGGCAATAGGCGACGCACACGGAAAGCTCATGGACGTCCATCATCATGTCGCTGACGATGCCCAGCATGTACGGCTCGGAGGTGTTCACCGGGGCCAGGGCAAAATGGTAGTCCGGATGGTAGCGCAGATTCATAAAGGCGCTGCCTGCGATCCGGAAGTCATCCAGGGCAAGGGCCGCGCTCTGGAGCAGGAGAATGATGTCCCAATCGAACCGCAGGGCGTCCAGCATTTCCCGGTCCAGCTTCTCGGTGCCCTTGAACTTCTGGGTATCCATGTACAGGCCGTAGTACAAAGCGGTGGACAGCAGGCGGTCCTCAATGGGGAACCCGGCCTTTTTCAGCATGGCCCATATCACGGTGACGCAGGCGCTGCAGTCCTGCCGTACCTCCTGCAGCTCCGGCAGGACCTCTCCCATGTCAAGCTCATGGTGGTCAATGACCGCGAGAGTCTGGCAGGGCAGCGCCGATACGTTGCGCTGTCCGGCCCGGCAGTCCACCGTAACCAAAAGATCGGCCTCGCCGTCCATCCCCCGCAGGTGTTCCAGAGGGATGTTCAGCTTCTCAATCATCAAAAGCAGATTGTTTTTCGTGACCTTCCGTCCGCCGCTGTATACCAGCCGGGGGGACTTCCCCTTGCTCTGCAAGTATTTCAGCAGCGCGTAGCCGCTGGCGATGGCGTCCGCGTCCGGGTCATCATGGCATTGGATTACAATATTTTCATAGCGCAGTAAATCTTCTAATGTCATCAAACCGTACCTCCTCGTCAACTTTTGGCGCCGTCTCAAACAACACCGCGCCTCTTTGTTGCACAGCAGCAAAAAGGGCTCTTCCCCTGTCCATACCGGCTGGCGCTTCCCATTATATCCGCCGTTGTCTCTTTTTTCAATACATACTTTTCAAGTTTATAAAAACGGAAGGTTTTACAGCGCAAACGGACAGCCGCGCAAGCCGGCCCAGTGCTTCCGCGCTTACAGGCGGCCGGTCAATCCGGCTGCTCCGGAGGAGGCCTTTTCGTTTCCGGAGCCGGTTTTGAATGATGTACCCGTGCCCTGTTTCCTGGGCAGATGTGTTCTGTGCTTATTCGCTCTCGACGCCGTTGGGATACACCGCCTGGATGGCCGGCATCATGCCGCAGGCCATCCGTGCAGAACAGATATGCGTCCAACACTCCCCTGAATTTGCCGTTTACACGAATTTTTATTGGGCCTATAAATATAAGGAAAAGCGGCGGTTTGTGCAAACCGCCGCTTTTCAAAAATTAAGAGATCTGTCTGACTGTGGTGTGTTGACGCCGGTATGTATCGTTATCCTTCTGCATCAGCTCCCTGTCCACCTGGGCCAGCTGACGCTCCAGATCCTTGATCTTGGCCTCGTCGGTCTCGGTATTGAGTCGCTGCTCCAGCTCTTCTTTCTTCTTTTTCAGTTTTTCGATCTCACGGTCCACCTTGTCGGTATTGGCTTCCCAGACCTCGTCTTTGTCCTTTTTCCTCTCAGGGCCCTTCGCGCCCTGGCCCGCCGGATCGGGTTCCTCGGCTTCGGGGGCGTCCTCCGGCTGGTTGGGGGCGTCCTCCGGCTGCTTGGGCGCGTCTGCCGCCCGCTCCGGGTCGTCAAAATAGATTTTGGGCTGACCGTCTTCGTCCTTGCCCATCCAGTAGCGGCCGGAGGGCTCCTGGGGCTCCTCCGGGATGTATTCGTCCATCACGGGCTTCAGCGGACGGCCCTCCTCTTCGGGCTTCTGGACCTTGGGCGCTCCCAGCACCTTCTCAGCCGTTGTTAGAGGCTGGACTGCGCCGGTGTTTACACCAGAAATCGGCATCATAACGCATTCCTCCTTGAAATGTTACGCAGTAAATGAAACTGTGGGCTCGGTTTCCACCGGAGCGGCGGCAATTTCACCGGCCGGCGTATAGGTGACCGGCTCACTGTCAATGGACTCCGGCGCCTCGACGGGCGTGTTGTCTTTCAGCGCCGCTTTCGCCGCCTCGCTGATCTGCACCGAATCAGTTTCCTGGGGGCGGCCCGATTCTGTGCCTTCCTCCGCCCGCTTGCGCTCCTCACGGCGCTTTTCGATGGCGGCTTCCTGCTCCAGCTCTGCCTTTTCCTTTTCTGCCTTCGCCTCGGCCTTCATGCCCTTGTCCAGCTTCTCCTGGTACTTGACCGCTTTTTCGGCACACTCGCCGGTGTAGCCCAGCGCCTGCTTCATCTTTTCCGTGTCGCCCTCGGCGCTGGCCTGCCGGTACACGCTCATAGGCGTACCCGACAGCTTGATATTGGAGCTGGCGCCCAGAAGCCCATCCATCATCTGTACGTTCATGTTTGCGTCCCCTTTCTATGACTGAATTGCGAAGAAACTTCTTTGCTTTTATCAGTCTATAGAGCAAAGGACGCCATTTCAAGGCTCTTGTAATGAAATGCTCCCTGGATGTCATGAAATGTTCTTTGAAATCACGATTCCATCTCCCGCATCTGCTCGACCAAGGACCGCTTTTTCTGCCGGCCGGCCGTCCAGGCTGACAGCAGAAATTCCAGACCGAACAGCACCAGAAGAAACAGGCCCATTTCCAAAATTGGAAATTGATACGGCACGATCTCACCGGCAAAGGATTGCCGGCTGACCTCCCGGCACACCACCACCGAAATCGGAAGTCCGATCAGCAGGACAGCCAGAGCGGCAAAGACCGCATAGCAGAGTCCTTCGCAAATGTTCATCTGGCATAGCTGCCTGCTGGTCAGGCCGATGGAGCGCAGGATGCTGTTTTCACGCCTGCGGGACATCTGGTTGGAAAGGGTTGTATTGATCAGGTTGACGACGCCGAACAGGAAAATCAGCCAGGAGAGCGCCTTCATACTGCCGAAAATCAGGCCGCTCTGCATTTTCTCATACGCAATGCGCGTCCCGATGGTATCCAGCCCGAGATTGCTGCGGCTGGACAGAATTTCTTGAAGACCGGCTTCCACACGTTCCGCTTTTTTCGGGTCACTGACAATGCTCCAGGAATAATCAAAGTTCTCGATCTCGGGATGAAGTTCCCGAAACAGCTCCTCCGGCGCAAACAGAGCCACCGAATCCAGGGCAAGCGCACCGTGCCCATTTGTCATCCTCAATGGATCCAGCAGGCCGGATATGGTGACGGTCACGGTTTTCTGACCCAGAGACAGCTCCATAGCGGCCCCGACGTCCATCTCAGCGAGGTGCTTTTGATAGCTTGCGTCCAGAAGGACGCTGTGGGCGTCCGCCGGCATAGCGCCGGATACCAGCGCGGCCTCCACATCCGGGCGGTTTGCGTCCGTCAGAGCATCGCACATACCGGCCTCGGTGCTTGCGGAGGACCCAAATTTTGCGTGCAGAGCCTGGCGGGTGACCAGCACATCCGTCACCCCGTCTACCGATAAAATTTCCTGCCGCAGTCCATCATTCAGCGGGTTGCCCGCGGCCATGATCTCCTCCTCCGGCTGCTCCGAGGACAGGTAGATCTTATAGTCCCCATCCGGGAAGTACAGCCTCGCGGCCTGCTCCGGCGAGCGGGTCAGAACCACGGAGGATACAATCAAAAGCAGGATGCCGCCCAGGCTGAGAGAGGCCGCGATGCTGGCCGCTTTTTTGCGGTCCCGCCGGAAGTTCGCAAGACCCATGGACACAGGATTGAGCCTGATGGGTTTCTTCCGGCTGCGTATCCGTTCCTGCCCGGCGGAAAAACGCACCGCCTCCAGCGGCGAGATACCGGCGGCAATCTTCACCGGCCTGCGGACGGAGATGGTCACCATGAACCAGCAGATCAGAACGGTCAGAAGCACCGCCGCCCCATAGTAGAGTCCATGGAATCCTTTCGGGAACAGGAGCAAACCGCCGGCAACGCCCAGCAGTACGCCCAGCAGGATTCCAATGCTGCCCAGCCGGCGGCTCTCTCTTTTGACAACGCGCCGGATCTGTTTGGATGTCGCCCCGATGGTGCGCAGCTGCCCATAGCTTTGAATCTTATCCTGGATGGAGATACGGAAAATGCTCTGGATGACCACATAGCCGCCAATCAGCACAAGGGCCGCGATGCCGCCGGCGGAGGCAAAGTCAATGGACTTGGAAGCATAGGCAAAGTAGCTGCTGTTCATGCCCGCATGGGGAAGGCCATACCGGGCGGCGATTTCCCGGCAGCAGGCGGTCATGATCTCCTGGTTCAACTGTTCATCGTTTTGAAAATGCACATAGGCGCGATACCCGGCAGGGTCAAATCCGGCCCACCGGGTCAAGGCCGCCTTGGAAACGGCAATGGCGCAGGTGTTTCCTTCCTTTTCTCCCACGTTGGACAGGATGCCGGTCACGGTATAGTCGCCATGAAAGCTCTCGGTGTCCAATCGAACCGTTTCACCAATCCCCGCGTTGGAACCGTATGAGGAGAGGAAATATTCGCTGACAGCGACTTCATTCTCTCGCTCCGGAAGCTCTCCTTTTACCAGCTCCATCTGGCTGCGGGCAATGTAGATCATGTCGCTGTCGCAGTACACATAGGAGGCGTTGTAGCCCTGCTCCGAATGCTCCTGCCCCAGCAGGTAGTATTCACCTACCCGCGCAAACTCCGGCAGGTCTTTCAGCGCCGCCACATCGGACGCCTCCACGCCGGTGAACACCGCCTCGTAGGTGTCGGCCGCCTGATTGCGCTGGATCTGCGCCACGGAAACGGATAGAATTGCCGCAAAAGAAATCAGGAACGCCGCCAGGGCCACGGCGATTACCACCATCAGGTTCCGGCGCTTCTCGCTGGCGAGGCTCCGCTTCGCCAGCTTCTTCACAATAGCGCCGGTGTCGTTCTCAAAGGGCCAAGTCATGCTCTGCCCCTCCCCTCAGCCCACGATTTTGCCGTCTTCGATCCGCACGATGCGGCCGGCCAGCTGGGCGATTTCGTTGTTGTGGGTGATCATCACAATGGTCTGGCTGAACTGCGTGCTGGTGCGCTTGAGCAGGCCCAGCACATCGGCGCTGGTTTTGCTGTCCAGGTTTCCGGTGGGCTCGTCGGCCAGGACGATGGCCGGTTTGGCAATCAAGGCCCGGGCGATAGCCACCCGCTGCTGCTGTCCGCCGGAGAGGTTGTTGGGCATATTTTGCAGCTTATCCTCCAGGGCCAGCATGTGGACAATCCCGTCCATAAATTTCTGGTCCACCGTGTCGCCGTCCAGCTCCACCGGCAGGACGATGTTCTCATAGACGTTCAAAATGGGAACCAGATTGTAATTCTGGAAGATAAAGCCGATGTTCCGGCGGCGGAAGATGGTCAGCTCCTCGTCGTTCTTCTTCGCCAGCTCGTCCCCCCGGACGATGACGCTGCCGGAGGTGGGGGTGTCCAGGCCGCCCATCATATTCAGCAGGGTGGACTTGCCGCTGCCGGAGGTCCCTACCACGGCCACGAACTCCCCCTGTTCCACAGAGAGGCTGACCCCATCCAGGGCGCGGGTGATGTTCGGCCCGGCGCCATACTGCTTTTTTAGGTCGATGGTCTGTAATACGTTCATTTTCGTCTGCTCCTTTCACGGCTGTTCGCCTGTTGCAGAGCGATTGTAAAATCCAAATGTCTCAGAAATGTCCGAATCGGCGCTTTGAATATGAATTTTTTGTGAATAGTTCATCGCCGGGGCAAGAACACGGAAAAGGTAGATCCCCGGCCAACCTCCGAGGTCACCTTGATATAGCCGCCCTGCCGGGTGACGATCTCCCGGGCCAGATACAGGCCGATGCCCACCCCAGGCTGGTCGTGGACCTCCTCCTCCCGGTAAAAGCGCCGGAAGATAGCGGCCTGACGGCTTTCCGGAATGCCCTTGCCGGTGTCGGTTACGTCCAGCTTGACATGCATCTCCCACTGCTCCACGGATACGCTGATCTTCCCGCCTGCCGGGGTGTACTTCACCGCGTTGTCCAGCAGATTGAACAGGGCCTCCGCCGTCCACTTGCTGTCGTGGGACACCCGCAGGTCGTCAGGGCACTGTACCTCCACAGAGATGCCCTTTTGCTCCGCCCCGTAGACGATGCCGCTCATAGCCTGGGCCAGAGTGTCCAGCAGCGGCACGTCCTTCTTTTCCAGGGTGACCGCCCCGGTCTCCAGGCGGGAGGCTTTTCCCATGGACTGCACCAGAAATTCCAGCTTGTCCGTCTGACCGCGGATACCCTGTAGAAAGTCCCGCCGCTCCTGCTCGGTAACGGGCTTTGCCAGCAGGGTGTCCGTCACCATTTTCAAATTTGCCACCGGCGTTTTCACCTGATGGGAGATGTCCGACACCAGCCTTTGCAGCTCCCGCCGCTCTTCGTCTACCCTGCGCCGGTTTTCCTGGAGGATACCGTACAGCCGGGAGAGGCGGTAGCTGATACGGGCGAAGATGGTCTCACGGTCTTCGGCTCTGGCCGGTTCTTCTCCGCCGCTGATCATATTATCCATGGTCTGGCACAGGCCGCTGGTAAATTGGGACAGCCGCTTGGCAAAAAACAGCGTCAGCAGGAACAGCCATCCAAGGGCGCAGACCGTCAGCAGCGCACCGGCCAGCAGCACCCGGCCCGTCACGGCGGAGAGGAGAAACGTGAGCGCCAGCATGGAGACAGCCGCGCCAGCCTCCACCAGCAGGAACATGGTCTTGACGGGCATACGCCTCATTTCCGCTCACCCCCTGTCCACTGATAGCCGATGCCGTAGATGGTCTTGATATAGGGATCGCCCTCCGCCTCGATCTTGCCCCGGATGCGGCTGATGGAGGTGGTCAGGGTGTGCTCGTCCACAAATTTCTCGTCCACGTCCCACAGCCGTTCCAGGAGCCTCTGCCGGGTCAGCACCTGGCGCGGATTTTTGCAGAACAGGTAGAGCATCTTGTACTCCATGGAGGAGAGGGTGATCGGCTTTCCGTTCAGGGAGGCGGACTGCTCTGAGAAGTCCAGGAACAGCCTGCCGTCGTCATAGAGATCCTTTGCCGGTTTGTGGTGCTCCAGCATGGCGAACATGGCGCGGATCTTCCGCTGCAAGGCCCCGATGGAAAAGGGCTTGGTGATGTAGTCCACCGCCCCCGCCTCATAGCCCCGGATTTGGTCGCGCTCCTGGTCGTTGGCGGTGAGGAAGATCACCACCGTGTCGGGGTGCTCCGGCTTAATCAGCCCGCACAGGTCGTAGCCGTTCCCGTCCGGGAGATTGATGTCCAGCAGCACCAGATCGTATTCTGTTCCGGCCAGCAGATCGGCGGCGGTCCTGGCATTCAGGGCGGGGGTGACGTCCCAGCCGTCAGAACTCAGGTTGTAGGCTAACGTTTTATTCAAAAGGGCGTCGTCCTCGACAATCAGTATCCGTTTCATGGCCCAGCCTCCTTTTGGTGATAAGGGCAGTATAACAGATAAATGTCCGTGAAATGTTACAGCGGACTGTTTTTTTGAAAAATTTCTGCCTGAGCGATCCCGTCCGCCCAGGCAGAAAATCTTTTCAGATCATACTCACCAGCCCGGCCAGCAGGAGCATGACGGCCGGCACAACATATTTCCGCGGGTGGTGCCAGAGGTCGCTCTCGATCTTCCACCCCCGGAGGGGGAAGTGCCACTCCAGCAGAACGGAGCCAACCGCACTCAGCAGAGCGAAGGCCGCCGCCGTCAAAGCATGGAGCGGGCCGATCCCGCCGAGTTGGATCTGCCAGCTGCACAGGAAAACGATGTCCGCCGCCAGATTGCACCCGAAAATGAACAGGCAATAGGGGACACAGAACGCCCTTCCCTGCCCCGGCAGGAGGCGCACCGCCCGCTCCAGTGCCGGGTCGCAGGACAGCAGGATGCAGATAGGGGTGTTCAGGGAGAGGATGGCAAAGCCGATGGGCAGGACGAACCGGGCCTCCATCTGACCCAGCAGCACCGGCAGGACGCAGGCCACGCCCCACATGGCCGCTGTGTTGACCAGATAATTCTTGTGGGCCATCAGGTAGCGGAACAGATAACGCCGCACGGAGCGGCGGCGGTAAACTTTGACCGCCCGCCCGCGGCTGGCTGGCTGGACACAAAAGGCATAGGCATCCATACGCCCCAGGTGCAGAGGATAGAGACAGGCTGCGGCTACAATGGCGGCCAGGGCGCAGAGGATACTCCCCAAAATCTCCGCCCAGCTCCAGTGGCCGACTGCCCATACCACGGCAAGCAGTCCGGCAGTCTTGGTCAGCAGGGTGTAGGCCCCCAGGGCGGCCACATAGGAAAACACCAGGGCCCGGCCCTCAAAGGGAAGCATGAACATATTTTCCAAGTTGGCCCGGTTGTCCCCGGCGGAGAGGGCCTGCCACATGACCCCGCCGGAGAAGGCGCCGGACATCAGGTACAGGATGAAGGGGGCGATCTCCACCCGGAGCCCGGAGATGTGCAGCCCCCAATAGACCACCAGCTCCAGAAAGAGCGTCCGAATCAGCCGCTCATAGTTCACGCCAAACAGCTTTTTTGCCGTCGCTTCAAAGCTCATTTTCATCATGCAGGGCCTCCCGAATGTTGGCGGCGTTGATTTCGCCACCCTCAAAGCTCCGCCGGATCTGGCCCTCCTCCAGTACCAGCACCCGATCGGAGGTCAGGGTAATACTCTCCAGGATGTGGGAGGAGAACAGGACTGTCCCGTATTCTTTGTACCCGGCGATCAGTTGGTATAGGTACTCCGTGCTCTGGAAGTCCAGCCCGTTTACCGGCTCGTCCAACAGGAGGAGCGGCCGTTTCAGGGCGAAGGCGGTGATCAGAAACGCTTTTTTCTTATTGCCGGTGGACAGGTCTTTCAGCAGAGTGCCGGTGTAGTCCTCAAAGTGAAAGCCCCGCACCAGTTCCGCTACGTCGGACAATTTCATTTTGTACGCCGCCGCCACATAGGACAGGTACTCCCGGAAGGTGAAATACTGGAAGGAGTTGTCCTCGGCAAAGACGGTGTACCGGCACAGCTTGAAGCCCTTGTCCCGAAAAGTAACCGGCTGGCCGTTCAGATAGATGCTGTCGCAGCGGAAGCCCTCATGGAGACCGGACAGGGCTTTCAAGAAGGTGGTCTTGCCCGCCCCGTTCAGGCCGATCAGCCCCACCACCTCATGGGGCCGCAGCTGGAGGGAGAAGCCGGACAGCACGTTTTTCCCCTCGCTGTACCAGGCGCGGAGGTTTTGCAGCTCCAGGATGTTTTCACCCATGGTCAACTCCCCCTCTTATCGTTCTTCGCCTTTTTCCAGGAGGCCCAGGCGGAAAACCCGAAGGCCGCCCCCATCAGGACATAAAGCCCGGCCCACTCCAGATTGCCGGACACGCCGCTGACGGCCGCCGCCGCCAGCCAGATCAGAGCCAGGATACCACGAATATAGGCATGACGCATAACAGTTTCCTCCTTGAAGCAGTGCTTCCTTTGATGTACCTGCATCATAGCAGAAAACCGGGCGCTGTGCGGGAATGTCCGCAAACGGCAGGTTTTTGACCGCGAAAAGGGGCGCTTGCCCGCAGAGGGTAAGCGCCCCGATAAGCTTGAAGTGGTAATTTACATTTGTTACTCTCGGATTGGCTTCATATTAAACCTTTTCCGAACCTTTCTGCCTAATTGATGAAGTCTTTTTTCTTGCTCGTCTGTTAATTCCGAAACACGATTCCAAAGAATACGGATAAAAGTTTCTGCATTATCCGCATTCAACGTCTCAGCAATTCTTTCTGCATATTCTTGGAGTTCCTCTGGTTTGCATGTTGTTAATTCGTCAAACATACGACATGACCTCCCTGTATATCCCGATTTGTCGCTCTGATTATAGCACAAGCTCGTTCTCTAAGCAATCCGATGAAAAACAACCGTCTGCTCCTTCATAGAGATTTTCCCAACCTGATACCCGTAGTCCGTCAATTCCTTTTTGTATTTCAGGAAAGAGTGGTCAATGGGTATCCCCGCGATCTCCTGGATCTGCCCGAAGGTCAATTTCAGGGCCGGGCTTCCATCCTTTTGCACATAGGTCCACAAAGCGTCGTATTTACTCATGAATATCCTCCATTCCCTGAAAGGACAGTGTAGCCACCGCCCGGAAAACCTCCCCGGAGACACCGGCCCGAACCATTCCGTCGTATTTTTCCGCGGCGGTCTGGGCGCTTTTCAGGCCCCAGTCGTGGAGACCGCCCTCGGTCTTGGTGGTTTTCAGTTCGCCCTTCTCCTGGACAGGGGCGCCGGCGAAGCTGTTCTCCACCTTGATGACCAGCATCTGGTGGATACGGCGGATAGTGAGGGTCACCGTCCGCCCCGATGGGTCCGGCACCTGCCGGGCCGCCTCAATGGCGTTGTCCAACAGGTTCCCCAAAATCGCGCACAGATCCACGCTGCGGATATTGGTGCGGCGGGGAAACTCCACCTGGACCTGGAACCGGATACCATCAGCCTCCGCTGCGGCCGCCTTGCTGTTGATCAGGTAGTCCGCCGTCTCGTCCCCTGTCCAGACGGCGGCGGTCAGGTTCCGCACAGGGGCCTGCAATTCGTCCAGGTAGCGGACAGCCTCCCCGTACTTCTCATGGGTGAGGAACTGCCGCAGGACACCGATGTGGTTGTGGAAGTCGTGGAACAGCTTGGCGTTGACCTGATAGGCCCGGTTGACGGCGGTATAGTCCCGCTCCAGCAGCTCGGCCTGCTCCGAGTTCAGCCTTGCCAGCTCCTTTTCCACCTCGTACTGCCTGTTGATGTTGAACACCAGCACCGACATCATCAGCACCACCGCCAGGATGGTCCACATATAGAGGGTGTCGTCGGGGATCGCCAGAACTGTCTGTTCCGACAGCGTGATGACCCCGAGGAATCCCGCCAGCGTCAGCGCGGAGACGGCCCGGAACGCAGATTTGCGGTTGATCTCCCGGTCTCTGGAGAGCCAGACCGCCAAAACGGTCAGGAGCCCGTGGAGCAGCCAGAGGGCGGACTGTCCGGCCAGCGTTCCGGTATTGAGGAAGTCCTGGGAGCGGAGCAGCACACCCAGCCCTGCCGATAAGAGAAACGACCAGAAGGAGACGCCAATCTCGTAAAAGATACCGACAAACAGGCCCATTCTCAGCCCGGCCCCTTGCAGCCGGGGGGCGCAGGCGGCAATCAGAACCGCCTCCAGGGCCATCCGGTAGAAATCCGGCGCATGGAGCAGGGACAGCAGAACCGTGAGGGCCAGCGCCCCTGCCAGCCCTGCCGCGATGCTTTTTCGGTCTGGGCTCTTTACGGACAGCAGCCGGTGAACGAGAGTCAGTCCCACAAGCACACGCACCGCCCCGGTCAACATACTGGAGAGCAGCAGAAACACGTCCGTCATATGTGCGCCCCCCAGTAGGCGTTGATCTGCGCCTTTACCTCTTGCAGATGGGAGCGGCTGATGGGGAGGGCGGCGCCGTTTTTCAGCACAACCGTACCCTCCCTGACCTGCATGACATGGATCATGTTGACGATGCAGCCCCGGTCGATGAAGATAAATTCCTCCGCGGCCAGCTCCTCATAGACCTGCTGTAAGCTCTTGCGCACCTTTGCCGCGCCGCCTGCGGTGGTGATGCTGGTGTTTTTCCCGTCCCGCGAGAGGAAAAGGATATCCTTGTATGGAATTTTCTCCAGACGGCTGTTGGTCTGGATGGTGTAGAACTTCCCCTCCTCCAGCTCAATCAGCCGAATGGCGTCGCAGATTGCCCCGGGAAGCCGCCGGGCAATATCGTTCTTGGGAACGTACCGGAAGATGGACAGCTCAAAGGCGTCGATGGCGTACTCCACATGGGAGGTAATGAAGATGATTTTCACATTGGGCAAAACGGGCCTGATCTTCCCGGCCAGCTCCATCCCGGTGCTGCCGGGCATCTCGATGTCCAGCAGGATCAGGTCAAAGAAAAATCCATCCTCGGTGATGTCGTAAAACAGGTTGTCGCTGTGGGTGTAGGCGGCGATCTCGCCGGCGCTTCCGCATTGCTTCAGGCAGTCCTCAGCAATTTTTCGGTTGGATTGGACGGTAGCGCCGTCGTCGTCGCAGATGGCAATACGCAGCATGGAATGCTCCACCTCCCTTATTATTATGACGGAATATTATATTACTTCCGAACTGAAAGGCCGGAAGTAATATGTGCCATATTTTGCGGTTGCCGCTGTTTACAGCGGCGAGCAAAACGGCTTAAATCAAATGGATTATTTCCGAGTTTTAAGCTCGGAAATAATACTACGCCTGCCCTGCACCGGCAAGCAGCCATCCGTCTGTTTGCTATGAAATGCTTCCATCGCTGACTTCCGCGTAGAGCCGGCCCTATTGCAGGGCCGAAATGTTCAGCAGCACACTCAAATAAAATTGCCGTCCGTTTTTCTCCGTCAGCATCGCCCCGTGGTACTTTCCCGCCACCGCCTTGATGTTGGAAAGCCCGGTTCCCGCTAAGGGCAGCGGCCCATCCGAGCAGGTGTTCTCAAAGGTCAGCATATAAAAATCTCCCTGCTGTTTCCCGCTGATGCGGATGGCTTTGGCTCCATCATTTGCACGGCAGGCGGCGATGGCGTTGTCCAGGGCGTTGGCAAAGAGCACGCACAGGTCAAAGTCGTCAATCCCGCAGGGCTTGGGCAGGACCAGGGACACCTCCGCCGCGATCTCCTTCGCCAGCCCCAGCTTCTCCCCCAGCAGGATGTCCACCACTGGGTTGCCGGTCTGATAGGGGAAGGACAGGGCCTCCGAAACGGCCTCCAGCTTTTTCAGGTATTCCCTGCCCTCCTCCAGTTTTCCGTTTTTGAGTAAACCGTCCAATACGGACAGATGATTTTTGATATCGTGGCGGAAGGATTTTGTTTGCTCATAACGCACCTGAGCCTCGGTGATGTAGACTTTCTGTGTGTGCGCGGCCTGGGTCAGCGATTGCAGCTCCGCCTGAGCCTGAAAGCCCTTGCAGAGCTGGCGGTGGGCGTACAGGGTGCACAGCAGCGCCGCCAGGCCCATGACTTGCAGGAGCAGCAGCGTACTGTGCCTGCCAACCTCTTCCAGAGAAATGACGGGGGCAAAAAAGCTGTAGGCAGTCTCGAGGATATACAGCTCCGCGGCAAAGAAAAACAGTCCGGGAAACAGCAGAAGTCCGATATAAGGCGTCTGGCTGTCCTCCGTCCAGGCCAGGAGCTTCAGTACAGCATAATAGCAGCCGGCGCACAGCACAAAGAAAAGGAGCTGTGCCGCTAAAAGCAATAGATACAGCAGCGGGCTTCCGATAAAGCGTGGAAAGAGCGCCGCCTCCACGGAGTTGATGATTCCGAAAGAGAGCTGTGAGATGTAGAAGGACAGCACGGCGGCCAGCCAGGACACGGATTGCAGATTTCCCATCCCAAAGCGGCTGAGTCCGTAGAGCGCCAGCACGCCCACGCCAACGGGGAGGGTTCCGTCAAGGGCGAGTCTGTCCGAGATAAGCTGAATCATACCCAAGAGGAGAAAATAAGCGGCAAAGTACCATTTTTTCAGTTTCTTCCCGGTGAGGCGGCTGACAAAGACCATGTGCATCACCCCGTGTCCCACAATGAGGCAGAGGCTGTCCAGAAGCAGAGCGAAATAGTCCATGTCAAATACCCCTCTCTTTCATATAGCGCAAAAGGGCCTGGGTCAGTTCCCGCTCCCGCAGCCGGGAGGCGGGGATGCGTTCCCCCTGAGCCAGCAGAACCTGTCCGTCCTGACATCCGCGCACATAGTCCAGATTGACCAAGAAGCTGCGATGGCACTTGAAAAAGCGCCCGTCTACCCGGCGCTCCAGATCCTCCAGCTTGTCGTAGTAGTCGCTCACTGTCCCGTCATGTTTGTGAAGGTAGATTTTCCGGCCCAACACCTCGCAGTACACAATGTCCGACAGGAGAACCACCTCGCAGCCAGTTCCCCGCTGGATCACAATGTCTTCAGCCGTCTTCCGATCCAAGGAGCGGAGCACCCGCTCCATCGTCTGTTTGAAGCGGTCCCTGTCCAGGGGCTTGAGCAGATAGTCGTATGCTTCCACCTGAAAAGCGTCAAAAACAAGCTCCTTCAGAACCGTTACAAAGACCAACAGGCTGTGGTCTCCCCGCCGGCGCAGCAGCTTGGCCGTCTCCATGCCGTCCGGCTGTTCCATCTGGATGTCCAGAAAAATCACATCAAAGCGATCAATCGCATCCAGCAGGGCGCGGCCATCGGAAAAGCTGCTGACTGAATAAGCGGTGATTAGATTTTCTTTCATATAGTCCGCAAGATGGCCGGCAAGCTCCTGGGCCATCAGCGGTTCATCGTCGCAGATCGCAAATTTTATCATGTTCACCACCACGTTTTTCTATTAATCTATCAGATTAGCAAAAGATGGACAGGGATGCAACCCCCAATGCCATGAAATGTCTCGAATATGTCATGAAATGTATTCATCCCGCGCAAAAGGCCGGCGGGGCAGCCGCCGCACTGGCCTGGAGGGGAGATGGAACTACAGTCAGGTATTATTTCCGAGCTTAAAACTCGGAAGTAATATCTACCGGTTGTTCCGCCCAAAAGTAATCGCAAAGATCCTTGGAACTATGATAAACAGTTGTACAAGCAGTGCAATCAGGCGGAGAGGATTTTTCGCCGTGTCAAACATTTTCACCGCATTTTCACGCGCTATGATAAGCTTGATGTTATCTTTTTGGCTTTTGTCTATTTTGCGTGTATTACGGATGCCCATATGTGAATACACTCTAAATTTCCCAAAAGATAAAAAAGCGATTGAACTTTTCTCCCATTTCCTGTATAATCAGATCTGCCGGGGAGAAGTTTTGGCCCCGCCGCTTTCCATACACATTTTTATTAAGGAGGAAAACCAGTATGAAGAAGTTTCTTGCATTGCTGCTGTCTATGATTCTGGTCCTGAGCCTAACCGCCTGCGGAGGCGGCGGAGGCGAAGACAGCAAGCCCGCGGACGAGTCCAAGCCCGCCGACACCCAGCCGCCCGCCGATTCCGGCAGCGAGCCCGCCGAGGGCAAAACCGTGAAGGTGGGCCTCATCTGCATCGGCGACGAAAACGACCAGGGCTACACCTACAACTTCATCCGGGGCAAGGAGGCCGCCACAGAGGCCCTGGCCGCCAAGGGCATCACCGTGGAATGGGTCACCAAATGGAACATCGGAGAGGACTCCGGCTGCGAGGACGCCAACATCGAGTTGGCGGACGAGGGCTGCGACCTCATCATCAACAACTCCTTCGGCTTCGAGCCCTTCATGCTGAAGGTGGCCCCCGACTATCCCGAAATCGAGTTCATCGCCTGCACCAACCAGGCCTCCTGGGGAGACAGCCTGGACAACACCCACAACGCCTTCGCCAACATCTATGAGGGCCGGTACCTTGCGGGCATCGTGGCGGGCATGAAGCTCCAGCAGATGATTGACGACGGGGAAATTTCCGCCGATCAGGCCGTCATCGGCTACGTTGGCGCCTTCTCCTTCGCCGAGGTTATTTCCGGCTTCACCTCTTACTTCCTGGGCGCCCGGAGCGTCTGCCCCAGCGTCACCATGAAGGTCCAGTTCGTGGGCTCCTGGTCCGACGCCACGGAAGAGGCCAACGCCGCTTCCGCCCTGGCGGACATGGGCTGCGTCATGATCTCCCAGCACTCCGACAACACCACCCCCGCCACCACGGCCCAGTCCAAGGGCGTGTTCCACACGGGCTATAACAACGACATGATCTCCGTCGCCCCCGAGGCTTCCCTCATCGGCACCCGGATCAACTGGGCCCCCTACTTCGAGTACGCCATCGAGTCCGTGGCCAACGGAGAGAGCTTTGACCAGGACTGGTGCCACGGCATGGACATGGACGCCGTGGTCATGACGGACCTGAACGAGGCCATTGCCGCCCCCGGCACCGCCGAGAAGCTGGCGGAAGTGGAAGACAAGCTCCGCACCGGCGATCTCCAGGTCTTCGACACCTCCACCTTCACCATCGAGGGTAAGGCTCTGGAAAGCGCCTTCGCCCTGGACACCGACGGCGACTTCACTCCCGACTCCGAGGAGGCCGTATTCGACGGGGCCTTCCACGAGTCCTACTTCCAGTCCGCTCCCTACTTCGCCTTGTCCATCGACGGCATCGAGTGGCTGAACTCCGCGTTCTAATTCAGCCTACAAAAGAACTTGATAGGGGCCCCTGCGGGGGCCCCTGTTCTTTTCCACTCCATCCCGACTCCGCCCGGCGCAAGCGCAGTTCCCCGCCGGGACCTCTTAGAAAGGATGAGCGTTTTTTGGAACACAACGTATGCGCCATTGAGCTAAAAGGCATTACCAAGCGCTTCGGCGAGGTGGTGGCCAACGACGGCATCGACCTGCAATTAAACCGGGGAGAAATCTTATCCCTTCTGGGGGAGAACGGCAGCGGAAAAACCACGCTGATGAACATGCTCTCCGGCATCTACTTCCCCGACGAGGGCCAGATTTTTGTAAACGGCGAGCCCGTCTCCATCCGCTCCCCCAAGGACGCCTTTGCGTGCGGCATCGGCATGATTCACCAGCACTACAAGCTGGTGGACGTGTTCACCGCCGCGGAAAACATCGTCCTGGGGCTGGAGGAGCCGGGGAAGCTGGATATCCGGGCCGCCGAGGAAAAGGTTCGGACCATCTGCGAAAAATACGGCTTCGACATCGATCCCGGCCAGAAAATCTACGACATGTCCGTCTCCCAGAAGCAGACGGTGGAGATTGTCAAGGTCCTCTACCGGGGGGCCGACATCCTGATTTTGGACGAGCCCACCGCCGTCCTCACCCCCCAGGAGACGGACAAGCTTTTTGAGGTGCTCCGGGCCATGAAGGCCGACGGGAAAGCCATCGTCATTATCACCCACAAGCTCCACGAGGTCATGGCCCTTTCCGACAAGGTGTCCGTCCTCCGGAAGGGAAAGTACATCGGAACCGTGAAAACCAGCGAGACGAGCCCCCAGGCCCTTACGGACATGATGGTGGGCCACGCGGTCACCCTGAACATCGACCGCCCCCGGTACGAAACACCCGTGGAACGGCTGGAGGTCAAGGGCCTCACCGTCCTGGACGGCGAGGGCGTGAAAAAGCTGGACAACGTGTCCTTCACCGCCCTGGGCGGCGAAATCCTGGGCGTGGCGGGCATTGCCGGGTCCGGCCAGAAGGAGCTGCTGGAGGCCATTTCCGGCCTCTGCCTGGTCAGCCAGGGGGAAATTCTCTACACCCCCGACGGGCAGGCCCCCGCCAATCTGGTGGGCAAAACCCCCATGCAGATCCGCAAGGCCGGGGTGGCCATGGCCTTCGTTCCCGAGGACCGGCTGGGCATGGGCCTGGTGGGCTCTATGGGCATGACGGGGAATATGATGCTCCGCTCCTGGAAAAAGGGCCCGGGGGTCTTCCTCAACCGGAAGGACCCCAACGAATTGGCCCTGCGGGTCTGGAAGGAGCTGGAGGTGGTGACCCCCAGCACGGACTTCCCCGTCCGCCGGATGTCCGGCGGCAACGTGCAGAAGGTGCTGGTGGGCCGGGAGATTGCCAGCGCTCCCTCGGTGCTCATGACCGCCTACGCGGTCCGGGGGCTGGACATCAACACCTCCTATACCATTTATAATCTGCTGACGGAACAGAAGATGAAGGGCGTGGCCGTCATCTACGTGGGCGAGGACCTGGACGTGCTGCTGGAGCTGTGCGACCGGATTCTGGTCCTCTGCGGCGGAAAGGTCAGCGGCGTGCTGGACGCCCGGTCCGCCACTAAGGAGCAAATCGGCCTGCTGATGACCCGCCTGGGGGGAAAGGAGGGCGCGTAAATGAACCACGAGAAGAAAATTCCCCTCATCCGCCTCGCCAAGCGGGACGGCATGGAGGGCTGGAAGGTCTGGTGCATCCGGTGTGGGTCCATCCTCTTCGCCCTGCTGCTGGGGGCCCTGGTGATGGGCCTGGCGGGGGCCAATCCCGTCACCGCTTACGGCACCATGATCTCCGGCGCCCTGGGGAAAAAGAGCGCCATCCGCCAGACGGTGAAGATCGCCGTCCCCCTGCTTGGCTGCGCCCTGGCCATCGCCCCCTGCTTCAAGATGCGCTTTTGGAACATCGGCGCGGAGGGCCAGATCACCGCCGGAGCCATCGCCGCCAGCTACTTCGCCCTCTTCTGGGCAAACCGCCTGCCCTCCCCCGTGCTGCTGCTGGTGATGGGGCTGGCGGGCGCGCTGGCCGGGGGCCTCTGGGCCCTGATCCCCGCCTTTTTCAAGGCCAAGTGGAACACCAACGAGACTCTCTTCACCCTGATGATGAACTATATCATCATCGGCGTGGTCCGCTGGCTCCAAGGCGGGCCCTGGGAGGGCCGGAAGGGCTCCCAGATCATTCCCCAGTTTGACGAGGCCGCCTGCCTCCCCCGGGTGCTGGGGGTCCACTGCGGCTGGATCATCGTGCTGGTTCTGGTGGTTTTCATGCACATCTACATGAACCACACAAAACACGGATACGAAATCGCGGTCATCGGCGACAGCATCAACACCGCCCGGTACGCGGGCATGAACGTGGGCCGGGTGATGATGCGGACCATGTTCCTCTCCGGGGCCATCAGCGGCATCGTCGGGTTTATCGTGGCCTCCGGGGCCAACAACACGCTGTACGACGGCGTGGCCGGAGGCGTGGGCTTCACCTCCATCACCGTGGCCTGGCTCAGCCAGCTCAACGCCTTCGCCATGGTGGGCATCTCCGGCCTGCTGGCGGTTTTGAGCAAGGGGGCCGAGACCCTTCAGACCCGCATGGCGGTGCCCACCTCCATCTCCGACATCATCACCGGCATCCTGCTGTTCTGCATGCTGGGCTGTGAGTTCTTCATCAACTACAAGCTGATTTTCCGCGGCGCGGGGAGGAAGGAGGCGCGGCATGGGTAACTTTTTGAGCTTGTTCCTGGCCCTCATCATCGCCGCCATCACCTACGGCACGCCGCTGCTCTTCGGCACCCTGGGGGAGATTCTGACGGAGAAGTCCGGCAGCCTGAACCTGGGCGTGGAGGGCATCATGTTCATGGGCGGCGCCCTGGGCCTGGGGGGCGTGTTCTACTATGAGAAGGCGGCGGGAGCCGGGGCCAGCGGCTTCGTGGCCGTGGGCATCGGCATCCTCTGCGCCTTCCTGGCGGGGGCCCTGGCCTCTCTGATTTTCAGCTTCCTCACCATCACCCTCCGGGCCAACCAGAACGTCACCGGCCTGGCCCTGTCCATCTTCGGCACCGGCGTGGGCCAGTTCGTGGGCGAGTACATGCGGGTCCGGGAGAACGGGTATATCTCTATCGGCAACGCCCTGAAGGGATTTTTCCAGAACTCCCCCTTCCCGGCAGCCCTCCAGAGGATCCCCGTTGTGGGCGGCGTGCTGTTTGGCAACAGCGTGTTTTTCTACCTGGGGCTCATTCTGGCCGCCGGAATGTTCTTCTTCCTAAACCGCACCCGGACGGGCCTGTATCTCCGCTCGGTGGGCGAGTCTCCGGCCACGGCGGACGCGGCGGGCATCGCCGTGGAGCGGTACAAATACCTGGCCACGGTCATCGGCGGCGGGATCTCCGCTGTGGGCGGCATGGTGTACATCATGACCATCGCCGGGTGCGTGTGGAACCACGAGGGGCTCAGCGGCGTGGGCTGGCTGGCGGTGGCCCTGGTGATCTTCTGCATGTGGCGGCCCCTGTCCGCCATCTGGGGCTCGGTGCTCTTCGGCGCGCTGATGATTTTGTACCTGCGGCTGGTGCTGCCCTTTGTGCCCACCCAGCTCTACAAGATTTTGCCCTATGTGGTGACGGTGATTGTGCTGATCGTCTCCAGCATGCGCAACAACAAGGAGAAGCAGCCCCCCGCCAGCCTGGGGCTGGCCTATTTCCGGGAGGATCGGTAAGCGGCCCTCTTTGGGGAGCTTGTGAAGACCGGCGGCCTTACGGGCCGGCTCCGCGCCGCGCCCGTAAGGCCGCCGGTTTTTCCTTTTTTCGTGCCATTTTTCCAGTTAAAGCGTTTACAATGTTGACATACCGGGCGCTTTCCAGTATAATAATCCCGCTGTAAATTATGGCAGGAGGTCGATCGTGTCATGAAACAATTTTATGGAATGAGCCAGCGGGGAAACCTGGACGAGGCCCTCAGCGGGCTGCGCAATCCTGAGTTCATCATGCTTTTATCCAACAACAACCAGTTTGAAGCCCATGTCAAGGCCCTGGAGCAGCGCTTTCCCGGTGTGCCCAGCATCGGCTGCATCGGGATGTGCTACCAGCTGGGCGTGGTGGAAAACGGCGTGGGCGTCATCGCCTTTTCCGAAGGCGTTACCGCCGCCGCGGGCGTTTTGGAGGAAGTGTCCGCCATGCCGGTGAAGTACATCCAGCGGATGGAGCGGGACATGCAGGCGGTAGGAGGCACCGGCGGCGACACGGTGTGCATTGACTTTTGTGCCGGGAATGACGCCTGCGTGCTGACCACCATCCACACCGTCCTCCACAAGCGGGGCGTCCCCCTGGTGGGGGGCACCGGCGGCGAGGGCCGGGTCTCCGCCAACGGCCGGGTGTATGCCGACGCCGTGGCCTACGGCCTGGTGCGGAATCGGGGCGGCCGGGTGAAGACCTATAAGGAAAACATCTACCACCAGCTGGGGGACTACCGCTTCATCGCCTCCGACACGGACCGGGCCAACTACATACTGGGCTCCCTGAACGGCAAGCCCGCCAAGCAGGTCTACAAGAGCATCCTCCACGTAACGGACGAGGAAATTCTGACCCGTACCTTCCAGAATCCCTTCGGCAAAATCAACGGAGACGACACCTGCATCATCTCCATCAAGGAGGTCAACGGAAACGCCCTGGCCTGCTTCCGGCAGGTCAACGACTCCGACGTTTTGATCCTCCTGGAGCTGGGGGACTATCAGGCCATCACCCGGAACACCATCCAGCAGATTCAGCGGGAGTTCCCCCGGCGCTCAGCGGTGTTCTCCGTCAACTGCCTGTTCCGGTATAAGCTGTTCTCCGAGCGGGGCTACATGCAGACCTACCTCCGGGAGATGGGGGCCCTGGGCTGCCACGCGGGCCTCGTGGGCTACGGAGAGCACTACAACAACCGCTTTGTCAACCAGTCCATGACCTGCGCGGTCTTTGAGTAAGGGGGAGTCGGGATGTTATTCGCGGGAAAGAACCGGCGGGAGCCGGAGCGGCCTCAGGAGGAAAAGAGCCTTTACCCGGTCCTCCACGTGGCAGACAGCCTGAAGGAATACCAGCGGGAGCTGGTGAAAAAGGAGGTGGCCTCCCTCTCGGAGCTGAGCCTGGTGGGTTCCACCTTCTCCGGCGTGCTGAGCGAGGCGGACCACTTCCAGGATAAGCTCCAGGAGCTGGGCCAGTCCTTCGCCAACATTGACGACGTGGCGGGAGAATTCGCCCACGTCCGGGCGGAAATCGGCGGCACGGTCCTCGAGGCCCAGGGGCTGATGGAGGAGCTGAAAAACACCTCCACGAAAATCCAGGCGTCCTATGACGAGATGGCGGACATCTTCGGAAACCTTCAGTCCGCCATCCGGGGCATCCAGCAGTGCATGGGGAAAATCGTCTCCATTGCCGACCAGACCAACATCCTGGCCATCAACGCCTCCATTGAGGCGGCCCGGGCCGGGGTGGAGGGCAAAGGCTTCGCCGTGGTGGCCGCCCAGGTAAAGGAGCTGGCCAAGGAGATCAAGCAGCTGGCCGGCGAGGTGGACACCGGCGTATGTGACGTGGAAACCCGGGCCGGAGATCTCAGCAGCAGCATCCAGTCCTCCCAGCAGACCCTGAACCAGGGCGTGGGCGTCGTGGGCCAGACCGACGAGAGCTTCCGCAAGATCATAGCCACCGCCGAAAGCTCCGCCTCCGTGCAGACGGAGATCTCCGGGGTCATTCAGGCGTCCCAGCAGGAGCTGGCGGTGCTTTGCCAGTTCTTTGACCAGATCAAGGCCCAATATCAGGAGGTCGTCAAGCACATCGACCAGGCCAGCCGCCTGGGCACCACGAAGAGCGCCATGTTTGAGGATATGGACAACATGATTTCCCAGATTCGGCCCTTTATCAAGGACATGGAGGCGGGAGAGCGCTCTGGAAAATAACGGGAAGACAGCAGAACAGGCGGCGGACGCTTCGCGTCCGCCGCCTGTTTTTCGTTTTTCCGGCTTTTCACATCAGCACAATCTCGCCGCACAGCAGCTTGGCGACGCATTGGTGAGTCTCCTGCCGCAGGCGGAGGAACTCGTCGCCCATGTTGATCTCTGTTCCCGCGTAGGCCACGCCGCACTCCATGCGGCCGCCGTCCTGGTCCTTCAAGTCCTCCCTGGCGCTGTCCAGCTCCTCTTCCAGCTGCTTCAGCCGGAGTTCGGACATGGACATTTTCATCCGGACCTTGCCCATGAGGCTGGCTTTGGCCGGGCTGTCCAGCTGGGCCTCCAGCCTCTCCAATTCCGCCGCCAGGCTTACCAGCTTCTTGCGGACCAGATCCTTTTCCAGTGTGGCGCAGGGCATGCCCCCCAAGGCAATGGAGGTCTTGACCTCCGACTTGGCGCCGACGGCGCTGGCGTTGACCCGCTTGGCGGCCCAGACCCGCCCGCCGATGATGCTGCCCCGGCCGGAGCGGAGAATCACCTCGCCGTCGCAGTAAATCCGGCCGTTGACGATGCAGTCCGTCTGCAAGTTCTCCCGGACGAAGATGGTGGCGTTTTCAATGTACTTGGCGAAGATGCACCGCCCGGCCCGGATGACGGTGGTGCCGTCCCCCAGGATGCCCTTGACCACCGTCAAATCGCCGCCGGCCTCCACGGTGCTTCCGGCTTCCACCACGCCGCCCACATAGATGTTTCCCATGGCCTTGACGGTGAAGCCGCTGAGCACGTCGCCCTTGATGTTGACATCGC
Organism: Oscillospiraceae bacterium; assembly: GCA_910574635.1. Taxonomy (GTDB): domain Bacteria; phylum Bacillota; class Clostridia; order Oscillospirales; family Oscillospiraceae; genus Oscillibacter. Next base: position 85,103 of record CAJTCG010000006.1, read on the forward strand.
CTACGAATTTGATTTTTCCGGTGGAGAAATCCACGTCGCCGTCGATGTCCAGCACCGGCTTGACCTGGAAGGTGCTTCCGGCAAACTCCACATGGCCCGGCATGGAGGCGATGAGGGTGTCCCCGTCCTCGCTGATTTCCGTGTTCCGCCCCTTGGGAAGGGGAACGGATTTCCCGCTCTTGGCGGGGACCTCCTGGTTCGTCACCGTCCGGCCCGGCTCGCCCTCGGTGGGGCGGATGAGGTGGCAGATCTCCTGCCCCTCCTCCACGTTGCAGATCAGGTTCAGCGCGGTGTAGTCCACCTGGCCGAACTCGTTTACCTCCAGCACCCGCTGAATTTCCCGGGGGAAATTGTCCACGATGTTGCCGTTGCGCCCGTCAAAAGCGGGCTTTCCGATTGCCACCAGGTAGAGGTTAAAATACCGATCCCGGTCGTGGGCCGCCCGGTCCAGCAGGGCGGTGTTCAGGCCAAAGGAAATGTTCTGGGCCGCCAGGGCCTGGTAAATCATGTCCCGGCTTACCTCCGCCCCCGCGCCCACCGGGGGGAAGATCAGCATCCAGGCGTAAATCTTATCGGAGGACAGGAAGAACCAGGGACGGGCGTCCATGATCAGCTGCTCCTCCGGCGCCTCTGCCGCCGCCTCGCTTTCCGCCTTTTTCTTGCTGTGCTTGCCCCGGGTCCGGCCCTTCGCCGCCTTCCACCGGGTGCCGCACACGCTCTTTAGGGAGGATTGCAGCCGGTTCTTCTCCTTTTCCAGCAGCTCGGGCGGCAGCACGCCGTCCTCGTCCATGCATAAATGCGGATAGGGAAGGGCGCCGCTTTCCTTCTGCCGCAGCTCGTGGAGCTGGCGGATGGGATGGTCCGAGGGGATTTCCAGCCGGGTGGGGTCGTCGGGGGCCGCCGCTGGAGCCTCCGGGATCTCCTGGGCCGCGCGTTCCAGCTCCTCCGGCAGGGCCTCCTCCGGCAGTTCTTCTTTTTTGGGATGGAATAGGAAAGATGATAGTTTGTCCTTAAATGACATGGGGGACACCTCGATTCTTCTGCGCCTAAATAACTTTACTATACCATTATACTAAACTTTCACCCCAAAGGGAAGAGGGAATTGCCATATTCCAAATATATATTTTAAAGCCGGGGAAAGGGCCGGGGAGTCTTGCGCCGGAGGGGCGGGTCTGTTATAATAACGCGGAACGGGCCGGCAAAAAAGGTTTTGAGAGAGGTGGGACCGCCATGAATTTTACCATCAGGCGCTTTCAGAAGCGGGACGCGGAGCAGACCTCCGCCGTCATTGGAGCGGCGCTGCGAATCAGCAACGCCCCGGACTATCCGGCGGAGATCATTCAGGAGATGCTGGAGCTTTATGCTCCGGGAAATCTGCTGGAACAGGCGGGAAACGAGCATTTGTACGTTCTCCTGGATGGGGACAGGATAATCGGCTGCGGCGGCATCGCGCCCTATCTGGGCAGCGAGACGGAGAGCATCCTGGTGACCATCTTCGTCCTGCCGGAGTGCCAGGGAACGGGCGCGGGGCGAGCGCTCATGGAAACCCTGGAGAAGGATACGTACTTCCTGCGGGCGGACCGGGTGGTGATCCACTCCTCCATCACGGCCCGGGATTTTTACCTCAAGATGGGATACCAATTTTCAGACGGCGTGGGAACCCCCGATGAGGAAGGGTGCATCCGTATGGAAAAGAAGGCCTGAAAAGAAAAGCCCTCCCGCAGAGGAGGGCTTCAGCTTGTCGAAAAAGTCTGCCATCCGGCAGACTTTTCTCAATAAATGCAGTAAAATAGGAACAGGGGTGAGAAAGATGCTGGAATGAGGAAAAATGAGCGGGGGGTTATAGAAATGGTGGACACGGAAAGCCTCATGCTCCTGGTCATCTTTTGCGGCAGATGGATGCAGCAGTAGAGTTCGAGAAACTGTACGAAATTGTGGAGCCACTGTACAGTGAGGAAGGCCGGCGGAGCATCGACCCAGTGGTATTGTTTAGAGCAGTTCCCAGAAATCATGAGAAACGTTCAGCGGTCCAGGAATCGCAGGGCCGCGCTGCCGGCCTTGACGGGCGTCGGCCCGCCTGCGTCCTCCGCCTTGCCCTGCGATCCCTGCCCTTGTTTCCTTTTTCTCATTATTTCTAGGAACTGCTCTAATGTCAAAATCAAGGTGTGCTTTCCTTTAGCGGATATTTTGAAGGAATCCGCCTATTGCTCCTCGGTCAGATGATACCGGGTGATGGTATTCTCCCGCCTTCTCGGCGGATTCATGCAGATCCAGCTGGAGTAAACCTTCTTGAGCTTCTCGTAATGGGAGCCCGTAAACTCCCGGCCATACTGAGAGGAGATCATGCGGCAGCATATGCCCCGTTTCGTCAGGGGATACCCAGGATAAAAATCGCTCTGGGCCCCCACGTTTACGATCAGGCCGATCGGCTCCCCGGAGCTGGGAGCAATGGCGCGGAATCGGATATTGTAAGTGACCGTTCCTCGCCTTCTTTGCCTCATGCTATCACAGCTTTGCGGACGCGTCCGCTCTTTTTTCGGATGCCTGGATTTGAAAACAAGCAAATGTATTGGGCCGCCAAGGAGCCTTTTCCGTGACCGGAAAAATTCGCCGCCGGAGCGGCAGGAGAACACCTTGCCAGCGGAAGAAAAAAATGTTATAATATCAGCGCTGTGTTTGCAAACGCGAACCGTCCGCCAAAAACGGCCGCGTCCCTGGAATGCGCGCGGCTCAGGAAATCCACCGGAAGGGTTTGATGCTATGAAAAAGTATAGGTTTCTGCTGTTGTCCCTGGGGGCGCTGCTGTGCCTCTCCGCCTGCGGAAAGGAAGCTCCGCCGCCGGGGGACGTGAACCCGGTAAAGGAGAACGTGGAGCTGACCGTCTGGGGCGCGGAGGAGGACGAGGCGCTGCTTCAGGAGATATTTGCCTCCTTCCAAAGCCATTATGCCGGGGAGGCCGACTTCCGCATTACCTATCAGCCCCAGAGCGAGTCTCACTGCAAGGACGCCCTGCTGGAGGATTTGGAGGGCGGGGCGGACGTCTTCGCTTTTGCCGACGACCAGGTGGCCGCCCTGGCCGCCGCCGGAGGGCTGGACCCCATTGAAAACCCCGACGGCGTCCGGGCCGCAAATCTCTCCGCCGCCGTGGACGCGGCCAGCGTGGACGGGACGCTTTACGCCTATCCCCTGACGGCGGACAACGGCTATTTTCTCTATTACAATAAGGCGTACTTCTCGGAAGAGGATGTCCAGACCCTGGACCGGATGCTGGAAATCGCGGCGGAGTCCGGGCGGCTGGCGGTGATGGACTGGTCCTCCGCCTGGTACGTCTACTCCTTCTTCGGAAACACCGGCCTGGAGGTGGGGCTGAACGAGGACGGCCTCACCAATTACTGCACCTGGAACAGCGCCGAGGGCCCCGTTTCCGGCGTGGACGTGGCCCGGTCCATGCTGGACATCGCCGCCGGCTCCGGCTTTGAAAGCCGGACGGACGAGGAATTCCTGGCGGGGGTGCGGGACGGCTCGGTGATCGCCGGGGTCAGCGGCGTGTGGAACGCCGTGGCCATTCAGGAGGCCTGGGGCGAAGACGCCGGGGCCGCCAAGCTGCCTACCTTCACCTGCAAGGGCCAGCAGATTCAGATGGCCTCCTTCTCCGGCTGCAAGCTCATCGGCGTAAACGCCTATTCCAAGCATCCCCAGTGGGCGGCCCGGCTGGCGGAGTGGATTACCAGTGAGGAAAACCAGCGCCTCCGCTTCGAGCTCCGGGGCCAGGGCCCCGCCAACGCCAGCGCGGCGAATTCGCCGGAGGTTCAAGCCGCCCCCGCCATCGCGGCGCTGCTGGCCCAGTCGGAGTTCTCTCAGCTCCAGCGGGTGGGGGGCAAGTTCTGGGACCCGGTGGCGGAGTTCGCCGGGAACATGGCCCGGGGGAACCCTTCCGGCGCGGACCTCCAGGCCCAGCTGGATCGCTTAGTGGAGGGCGTGACGGCGCGATAGCCGCCATTTGATATTCCATCATGTTTCGGGGGGAGAGAGCTATGAAAGGAAAGCTGCAGCAGCGGCTGATTCTGCCCATTATCCTGCTGGGGCTGGTGACGCTGCTGTCCAATGTTTTGGCGGTATTCAGCATCAACAATGTCCACTCCAACGCGGGAACCATTGTGGACGAATATATGGTCAGCGAGGCGAAGCTGGAGGATATCCGGCGCTCCATCATGGACATCCACCGCCTGGCCCTCAGCCATATCGTGGCGGCGGACCATGCCTCCATGATCCGCCTGGTTCAGGAGATCAAGGCGGAGGAGGCGGAGCTGGACGGGAAGCTGGCGGACTACGAGCCCTTTGTCTTTCAGGACGACGAGGCGGTCTATCAGGCCCTGCTGGCGGACTACGATGCCTTTAAGCACGCCCTGGTCCGGCTGGTCTGTGCCAGCGCCGACAGCAAAACCCAGGAGGCCTACACCATGGCCAACGGGGAAGTGGCCGACCGGAGCGAGGCGGCGGAGGAGGGTATCAACGTCCTGTCTGCCTCCGTCTCCACCCAGGCGGAGGCGGCGAAAAGCCGTCTGTTCCTGGTGTATGTCACCTCCTTGGCGGTCAGCGCCGGGACGCTGCTGGCGGGGATTCTTTTGGTGTGGGCGGCCCTGCGGATCATTCGCAAATACGTCATTGCCCCCATTCGGGGAGCCATGGACACCCTTCAGGACAGCTCCCAGCGCATCAGCGGCGTGGTGGGTGAGGTGCGGAAGCGGACCCGGACCTCCAGCGGCAGCGCCCGGGAGCTCTCCGGGCTGACGGAGCACCTCTCCGCCGCCCTGGAGGAGATTGCGGGGAACACCGCCGCCATCACCGCCAGCGCCTCCGGCACCCAGGAGGACGCCGTCCAAATGGCGGAGGACTGCGCCGCCATCACCGCCTATTCCGTGGAGATGCGGGGCCGGGCGGAGGAGATGGAGCGGTCCGCCCGGGAGGAGATGGAGACGGTCCGGGCCCGGACGGAGGAGATCACGGCCTCCCTGGACCGGGCCATCGAAAAGAGCCGGAGCGTGGACCGCATCAGCGCCCTGACCAAGGACATCCTGTCGATTTCCTCCTCCACGGACCTGATTGCCATCAATGCCGCCGTGGAGGCCACCCGTGCCGGGGAGGCGGGAAAGGGCTTCGCCGTGGTGGCCCGGGAGATTCGCCGTTTGGCGGACTCCTGCGCGGAGACTGCCAGCCATATCCAGGAGGTCAGCGGCGTGGTCACCGGAGCGGTGGACTACCTCTCCGGCAGCGCCCGGGAGCTGACGGAATATCTGGGGAAAGCCCTCCGGGACCAGCTGGAGCAGTCTGTCCGGTCCGGGCGGCAGTACCGGGAGGACGCGGCCTACATCCAAGGGACCATGGACTCCTTCAACGGTCAGGCGGAGCGGCTCCGGGAGTCCATGGAAGACGTGGCCGCCTCCATTTCCAGCATTTCCAGCGCGGTGGAGGAGGCGGTGGCCGGGGTTACCGGCGCGGCGGACAGCACCCGCGCCCTGGCGGGAGACATGGCGGGCATTACCTCCGGCATGGACACAAACCAGGAGATTGTGGGCGAACTGCAAAAGCAGGTGGACGTGTTCGCGAACCTCTGAGAAGCATACATAAGAAACGGGCGGCGGACGCTTTGCGTCCGCCGCCCTTGATTCATTTGAGTACCGATGTAAAAGTTCCGCTGTCACGGTCTCCGGCCCGTTTCCGCCAAAACGGGTTCCTCATGCCCGGCGGTTTCGTCCAGCCGGGCCTCTTCGTTCTTGATCTCCCAGTGGATGATAAAGGTCAAGGCGCCCCGGAGCAGAATCACCAGACCCAGAACCATAAGCTCGCTCAGCTCCCGGACCAGCACGGTCCGCAGCACCTCGCCGCCCAGCTTGAACTCCAGGGCCAGGGAAATGCCCTGGGCCAGGGAGAGGCGGATGTGGGGCTTGCGCTTCGCGTAGCCGATGATGCTTTTCACCGCCGTGATCAGCAGAACGGCTACGCCGGCGCACTCCAGCAGCAGCACGCCGTATTGGACGATTAGCTGGAAGATCGCTTCGATTTGGTGGAGCAGCGCCATAAGCGGAATCCCCCTTTCGTAAATGGAGCGCTTGGAGCGGGACGGAAACCCTTGCGGCCTTGGGCTTATCTCCGCCCCAGCTCCCGCCGGACGGCCTTGGCCAAAAGCTCCTGCCCCTCGGGGGAGCGGAGGGCCTCCAGGGCCGCGTCCCGCATCAGGGCCTGGAAGGAGGGGCTTTTCAGCAGCGCGCCGAAGACCGCGCCGTCCTCCTGCACCGCCGCCGGGCGGGGCTTTTTTGAAACGGGCGGGGCCGCCGGAGTCCGGACGGGCTCCTCTGTGGGCACATTGCCGGAGAGCCAGCTGTCTCCCCCGGCGGAGTCGTCGCTCTCGCCCCGGAGATAGGGGAGGGTGACGGAAAAGTAGTCCGCCAGCTTCCGCTGCTGGTCCTGGGTGGGCGTCTGCCGCCCGGTTTCAAACTTCTCCATGGCCGTCTTGGGGAAGCCCAGGGCGGCGGAAAGGGCGGGACGGCTGATTCCCCGCTCCATGCGGAGCGCCTCCAGGCGCTGCGCCATTGTTACCATGATGAAAACCTCCGTTTGAGGCGCGGCGAAGGCCGCGCCTCTGGTTTCTTATCCCCGCCGGTCCGGCAGGAGGACGACGCTTCCCGCCGCCCGGGTGGCGTTCAGGTCGATGAGCCGCTGGTTGGAGCTGCCCCGGAAGCGGAGGGAGATGTCCTTCAGCGCCTCCACAAAGCGGCCGTCCACCAGCACGTCCAGAAGGGACAGCAGCTCCTCCGTGGCCTCGCAGCGGGGATAGCTTCCCTCCGTCAGCAGCTCCTCGTAGGTGAAGCCGCTGAACGCCCAGATGTTCTTTTCCGGGTACGCCGCCCGCACCTTTCGCAGGAAGGGGAGGAGTGCCCGCTGGTTTTCCGGCTCAAAGGGCTCGCCGCCCAAAACCGTCAGGCCGCTGACATAGCTGGGGGAGAGAAGGGCGAGAATCCGGTCCTCCGTCTCCTCCGTAAAGGGCTGGCCGTAGTCAAAGGCCCAGGTCTGGGGCTGGAAGCAGTGCTCACAGTGGTTGGTGCAGCCGGAGACGAAGAGGCTGACCCGGACGCCCTCGCCGTTGGCGACGTCGCAGTCTTTGATTTCTCCGTAATACATGGCCCTTACAGGTGCAGCACCCGGTCCCGGATCTCCTGGGTCCGGCCCTGGTTCCAGTACTGGGTCCCGATGTAGCCGCAGGTCCGCCGGGCCACGTTCATCTTGTCCTGGTCCGTGTTGCCGCACTTGGGGCATTTCCAGACCAGCTTGCCGTGCTCTTCCTCAATCTGGATTTCCCCGTCCCAGCCGCAGACCTGACAGTAGTCGCTTTTGGTGTTCAGCTCGGCGTAGATGATGTTGTCGTAGATGAATTTCATCACCTGGAGCACCGCCTCCAGATTGTTCTGCATGTCCGGCACCTCCACGTAGCTGATGGCACCGCCGGGGGAGAGGTGCTGGAACTGGGCCTCGAACTTCAGCTTGTCGAAGGCGTTGATCTGCTCCGTCACATGGACGTGGTAGGAGTTTGTAATATAGCCCTTGTCGTTGATGCCCTCCACAATGCCGAAGCGGCGCTGGAGGCACTTGGCGAATTTGTAGGTGGTGGACTCCAGGGGGGTGCCGTAGAGACTGAAATCGATGTTGTGCTCCGCCTTCCACTTCCGGCAGGCGGCGTTCATGGTTTCCATGATCTCCAGGGCGAAGGGGGTGGCGGAGGGGTCCGTGTGGCTCTTGCCGGTCATGTACTTCACGCATTCGTAAAGCCCGGCGTAGCCCAGGGAGATGGTGGAGTAGCCGCCGTAGAGCAGCTTGTCGATGGGCTCGCCCTTTTTGAGCCGGGCGCAGGCGCCGTACTGCCACAAAATGGGGGCCACGTCGGAGGGCGTGCCCTTCAAGCGCTCATGGCGGCACAGCAGGGCCTGGTGGCACAGCTCCAGCCGCTCCTCAAAAATCTCCCAGAATTTTTCAATGTTCCCGCCGGAGCTCAGGGCCACGTCGGGGAGGTTGATGGTCACCACGCCCTGGTTGAACCGCCCGTAATACTTGGGCTTCCCGGTCTCCGGGTCCACGTAGGGCGTCAGGAAGCTGCGGCAGCCCATGCAGGTGTAGCAGTGGCCCTCGCCGTTTTTGTCCACCTTCAGCTCCAGCATCTTCTTCTCAGAGATGTAGTCCGGGACCATCCGCTTGGCGGTGCATTTGGCCGCCAGCTTGGTGAGGTACCAGTAGGGGGCGTCCTCGCGGATGTTGTCCTCCTCCAGCACGTAGATGAGCTTGGGGAAGGCGGGGGTGATCCACACGCCGTCCTCGTTTTTCACGCCCTCATAGCGCTGCTCCAGAGTCTCCTCGATGATGAGGGCCAGGTCCTTGCGCTCCTGCTCGTTCTTGGCCTCGCCGAGATACATGAAGACCGTGACAAAGGGGGCCTGTCCGTTGGTGGTCAAGAGGGTCAGCACCTGGTACTGGATGGTCTGGACGCCGCCCCGGACCTCCTCCCGGAGGCGGGTCTCCACCAGCTTGGAGAGGCTGTCCTCGTCCAGGATGACGCCGATTTCCTTCAGCTCCCGTTCCACGATAACCCGGAGCTTCTTCCGGCTCACGTCCACAAAGGGGGCCAGGTGGGCCAGGGAGATGGACTGACCGCCGTACTGGTTGGAGGCCACCTGGGCCACAATCTGAGTGGCGATGTTGCAGGCGGTGGCGAAGCTGTGGGGCCGCTCAATGAGGGTCCCGGTGATGACGGTGCCGTTTTGCAGCATGTCCTCCAGGTTCACCAGGTCGCAGTTGTGCATGTGCTGGGCGAAATAGTCGGAGTCGTGGAAATGGATGATGCCCTCCTGATGGGCCTCCACAATCTCCTTGGGCAGCAGCAGCCGCTCGCTGAGGTCCCGGGAGACCTCGCCGGCCATGTAGTCCCGCTGGGTGGAGTTCACCACCGGGTTCTTGTTGGAGTTTTCCTGCTTGGCCTCCTCGTTGCAGCATTCAATGAGGCTGAGGATGCGGTCGTCCGTGGTGTTGCTCCGGCGGACCAGGGAGCGGGTATAGCGGTAGGTGACGTAGTTCTTCGCCACCTCGAAGGCCCCGTGGGCCATAATCTGGTATTCCACCAGATCCTGAATCTCTTCCACAGAGGGGGAACGGCCCAGCTCCTGACACGCCAGCTCCACGGATTCCGCGATGCGCCGGACCTGGGTGGCGGTCATGCGCTTTTCCGCGTCGATGCTCTCGTTGGCACGGGTGATGGCCGATAAGATCTTGGTGATGTCGAACGAGACCTCGGTGCCGTTTCTTTTGATAACTTTCATTTGTATCCCCCTAGCAGTAATTATACACGCAGTAGTAATCGCGCCCGCGATTACCACAATACTTTGGCAGTAGGCCAAGCATAACACACAAGATATAGGGGGCGCAAGTGCTTTTTGCTACATTCTTGAAAAAAATTCCGGACCGGCGGAGGCCGTAATCCCCCAACGCCAGGCGCGGCAAGGGTTTGCGGGTTAATGGAAAAATTTGTTAATTTTTTTAGGAAAATTTTACAAATCGCCGGGCCGTTACTCGCCCTCCGCCAGCCGGTAGCCCACGCCCACCTCGGTGAAAAGGTACTCCGGCTCGGCGGGGTTGCGCTCAATCTTGCGGCGGATGTTGGCCATGTTGACCCGGAGGATCTGGTTGCCGCTTCCCGCCCGGGGGCCCCAGAGCTCCTTGATGATGGCATCGTAGGTCAGCACCTTCCCGGCGTGCTTGCCAAGCAATGCCACGATGCGAAACTCGCTGAGGGTCAGCTTCACGTTTTCCCCCCGGACCAGCACCTGGTGCTTGTTGTAGTCGATGACCAGCTCCCCCACGGAATAGGTGCCCTTCTGGGCGATTTCGTCGTTGCCGCTGGCGGTGCGGGTGTGGCGGATGGCCGTGCGGACCCGGGCCAGCAGCTCGGCGGTGCCGAAGGGCTTGGTCAGATAGTCGTCGGCCCCCTGGTCCAGGGCCGTCACCTTGTCCCGCTCGTGAGAGCGGGCGGAGACCACCACCACCGGCAGGCTGGACCAGCTCCGCAGCTGCCGGAGGATGTCCAGCCCGTCCATGTCGGGCAGGCCCAAATCCAAAATCACCAGATCCGGGCAGTGGGAGGAGATCATGGAAAGCCCCTCCGCCCCGGTGCGGGCCTGGATGGTCTCATAGCCCTGACCGTCCAGCACGGCGGCGATGAACTGGGCGATGCTCTTCTCGTCCTCGACGACCAATATCTTTTCCCGTATATTCATGTGGATACCTCCTGCAGGGCCTGAACGGCGGTGGGCAGGCGGAAGGAAAGCTCCGCCCCCCGGAGAAGATTCCGGGCCGTGATGCTCCCCCCGTGGGCCAGGACGATGGCCCGGCAGACGGAGAGGCCCAGGCCCATGTTGCGCTTCCCGTCCCCGTCCGCCGGGCGGCGGGACTTGAGACGGCCGTCAAACAGGTGGTCCAGCTCATCCCGCGAGATGCCCCGGCCGTCGTCCCGGACGGTGATTTTCGCGAAGTCCTCCTCCGCCTCCAGCAGCAGGGCGATGTTGGCGGCCCTGCCGTGGACGGCGGCGTTTTCCAGGAGGTTGGCCAGCACCTGCTCGATGAGAATGGGGTCCATGGGGACCATCAGCAGCTCCTCCGGTGCGGAGACGGTGACGCTGACCTGGGGGAAGCGGCGGCGGAACTTCTGGGCCGCGGTCCCCAGCACCTCCTCGGCGGGCTCCGGCTCCTTGGCGATGCGGGCCTGGGCGTCCCCCATGCGGGTGATGGAAAGAAGGTTTTCCACCACCCGGATCAGCCACTGGGCCTCCTCCCGGGCGTTCTCCAGCAGCTCCCGCTGCTCCCGCTCCGAGAGGCCGGGGTTTTCCAGCACGGCGGAGGTGGACCCCACAATGGAGGTCAGGGGGGTGCGGATGTCGTGGGAGACGGAGCGGAGGAGGTTGGCCCGCATCTTCTCCCGCTCGTTCTCCGCCAGGAGCTGGGCCTGCCGCTTGGCCTGGGCGGTGAGGGTGCTGGTGATAAGGGAGATCATCAGCAGGGTGAAGAAGGTGAGGGGATAGCCGGGGTTGTGAAAGTCAAAGGCCCAGTAGGGGTAGGTGAAGATGAAGTTGACGAAGATAACCCCCAGGATCACGGAAATGGACCCGTAGAGGTAGCCCCTGGTAAGCCGGGAGATCAGCAGCACCGCCAGCACGAAAACCGGGGCGGCGAAGCCGTCGATGCTGCCCGCCAGCCAGAGAACGAAGCACAGCCCAACCGCGCAGAGGAGGATGACGGCGGTGATGAGGAAGTCCCGCCGGGAGACGGGGAAGAGAGGCGAGGCCCAGGGCTTGCGGAAGGTCATGGCGGAAGCTCCTTTCCGTTGGTTTTCTCTATTATAACAGAACGTCCGGCAAAATTCAATCTCCCGCCTTCCGCCCGCCCCCCCAGAAGGCCCCAAAGCCACTTTAGGTCCCTCCGCCCCGGCCCCCGGACCAGGGGCCCCAGGGGGCCCAGCTCCACGGAGCGCCCCAGCCGCCGGAGGCTCAGGCCGAAGTTCACCAGGTGGGAGGCGGCGAAGCTGAAATAATAGCCCCCCATGCCGAACCGGGGCAGCAGCAGCCAGAGCAGGGCCACGTCCATGAGGTTCGTCAGCAGGTTGTACCGGGCGTTGGCGCTCTGCTGGCCCAGGCCCTTGCACATGGCGTCCACCACAATGTCCAGGTAGAGGATGGGGACCAGGGGGGCGTACAGCCGGAGACAGGCCCCGGCGGCCCGGCTGTGGTAGAGCAGATCCCCCAAGGGACGGGCGGCGAGAAAGAGGATTCCCCCGGCGGCCAGGCCGAAGAGCCAGGAGACCCGGAGCCCCTGCCGGGCCAGATACCGGACCCGGACCCGCCCCGGGCGGCGGGCGCAGCGGGAGAATTCCGCCACCAGCAGGTCCGCCAGGGAGGCCAGGATGGCGGCGGGGAACATCAGCACGGGGAAGACCATGCCGTGGAGGACGCCGTAGTCTGCCATGGCGTTCACCGTCCCGGCGCAGAGGGCCAGGCGGCGGGGGATGATGAGGTTTTCAACGGTATTGAGCCCCGCCCGGAGGTCGTCCGCCAGGCCCACGGGCAGGGACAGGCCGAAGACCCGCCGCCAGGGGGGGCGGTCCTCCCGGCCCAGGGGGGAACCCTCCCGCCGGAGGAGCCACAGGGCCCCCAGGGACAGCGCCGAGGCGGCGGAGGACCCCAGCGCCACGGAGAGGCAGGCCCGGGAGGGGTCTTCCCCCGCCCATCGGGCCAGGAGGGCAAAGGTCGCCGCCATGGCGCAGCCCTGCTCCAAAAACTCCACCGCCACCAGCGTCCGCAGCCGCCCGGCGGCGGTGAAGAGGCCCGTCATCACCCCGTTCAGGCAGCTGACAGGCAGGAACAGGGCGAAGGCCCGGAGGGCGGATTCCGCCGCGGCGTCCCCAATCCACCCCCCGGCGATTCGAGGCGTGAGGACCCAAAGCCCCGCCCCCGCGGGCAGGGCGAAGAGGAGGCAGTACCGAATACTGCCGGACAGGGCGGGCCGGACGCTCCGCCGCCGTCCCAGGGCCTCGGCGGAGAGGTAGAGGGCGCAGGTCCGGGCCCCGGAGGAGCCCAGGGTGAAAGCCAGCATCCGCACGGAGAGGATCAGCTGCAAAAGGCCCACCCCGGTGGCCCCCAGGCGGCCGGAGAGGCAGACCTGAAAGCTCATGCCCGCAAGACGCAGGGCCAGGTTGGCCCCGGTAAGCAGCAGAGCGCCGTAGAACATGGTGCTTCCCTTTTTCAAAACAACACCCCCGTCCTACACTATATGGACGAGAGGGAGCGGGTAGGACAAAAAGGGGGGTTGAACCGGCGGCGGGAAGTGTGGTAAAATAAGACAAATATTGCCGTGTTATAGGGGGAAGAGGCTATGAGGCAGTACATTGCGGACGCCTTCGCGGAGGAGCTGTTTACGGGAAACCCGGCGGCGGTGCTTCCCTGCAAGCAGATGCCGGACGCGGCGCTTATGCAGAACATCGCCATAGAGAACAACTATTCGGAGACCGCCTTCGTGGTGAAAACGGGTTCCGGGGCCTATGACCTGCGGTGGTTTACCCCCGGCGGGGAGATTGACCTCTGCGGCCACGCTACTCTGGCGTCGGCCTACGTCGTCAGTGAGTTTGTGGAGCCCGGCGTTTCGGAGATGCGCTTTCAGACCCTGAGCGGGGAACTGCGGGCCACGCGGGAGGGGGAGTGGATTACCCTGGATTTTCCCGTTGGAAAGGCGAAGCCCGTCCCGGTGACGGAGGCGATGCTGGCCGCCACGGACGGCCTGGCCCGGGAGGCGTATTTCGACGGCGGGGACCTGGTGCTCACCGTGGGAAGCGAGGAAGAGCTGGCCCGGTTTGTCCCCAACGACGGGTTGATTTTAAAGCTGGACGGCCTGCGGGACGGGCTGGGGCTGATCCTGACCGCCCCTTCCGCGGAGTACGATTTTGTGTCCCGGTACTTCTACCCCTGTTCTTATCCCAGGGCCCATGTCATGGAGGACCCCGTAACAGGGCGGGCTCACACCTTCCTGGCCCCTGTTTGGGCAAAGAAGCTGGGAAAAACCCGCATGACGGCCCGGCAGATTTCCCGGCGGGGCGGCGTGGTGGCCGTCCGGCTGGAAGGAGGCCGGGTCTTCCTGGGGGGAAAAGTCGTTCTGTTTATGGAGGGGGAAATCCCCTTTGATTTGTAGGCGGGGCCTTCGGCTCTTTTCGGGAGCGTCATTTTAATGGAATCAAACGCACACAAAGGAGAAAACGCATATGAAAATTGCCGTCATCGCCGGGACTCCGGTAGACACACAGATGGGCGTGGAGCTGCTGAAAAGCCGGGGGGCGGAGGCCCTGGGCTTCCCCATCTCCCGGACCCCGGAGGAACAGACCGCCTTTCAGGTGGGCTCCCAGTCCGCCCGGGAGGCGGCGGTGGGGGCTGTTTTAGAAAACATCAAAATCCGGGGGATGGACCGGGTGCTGCTCTACTGCAATTCCCTCAGCGCCACCATCGACGCGCACGGCCTGGCGGAAGGGAGGGGCCTTCGCATCTGGACGCCCATGGACGTCTACGGTGAGATCGCCCTCCAATACCGCCGCATCGGCGTGCTGGCCGCCAACTGCCAGGGGGCCGCCGGAGTGGAGCGGGCCATGGTGAACGCCTCCCCCGAGACTTTGGTCTTTGGGGCGGGGGTGCTGCCGCTGGTGCTGGGCGTAGAAGCCGGGACGCCGCCGGAGGAGCTGGCGGAGGACTGCGGCCTGGGGCTTCTTCTCCGCTTCTTCGAGGACAACGGGGCGGAGGCGGTGGTGCTGGGCTGCACCCACTTCCCCTATGTGAAGCAGGCCCTGGGAAAGCGGACAAGCCTCCCCGTTCTGGACCCGGCGGAGCGGCTGGCGGAGCAGGTTCTGGCCCCCTGAAGGGCGGAAATTTCCGGGTAAACGATTACGTGCCGTCCCTCTGGAAAACGGAGGGGCGGCGCGTTTCTTTTTCCAGGGTCCGGGAGCCTTTGGGGCCGTAAAGGTTTCGCAAGAAAAGGCAAAAAATCCAGAAAATTTGCCGTTCACAGACTGGACATTTTTAGAAGAAGGGTGTACAATGCAAGGAAGTATGCGATGGTATGTCCAGGCACGTCAGCCCGTCCAGACGGTGGACGGCAGGACCGCCCCCGCCCGGGCCGCTGCCAGCAGTAAAAAATGAGGTGAAATAATGGCACAAGCGTTCTTTGGCGGCGTTCATCCCCACGACATGAAAGCCGCGACCAATGAAAAGGCCATCGAGCAGCTGCCTGCCCCTGCTCAAGTGGTCATCCCCATGTCCCAGCACTTCGGCGCGCCATGCACCCCCCTTGTCAAGGCCGGCGACCATGTGAAGGTGGGCCAGAAGATCGGCGAGTTCCGCGGTCTTGGCGCCCCCATCCATGCCAGCGTCTCCGGCACCGTCAAGGCGGTGGAGCCCCGTCCCTATTCCATGGGCGGAAACGTCATGTCCGTGGTCATTGACAACGACGGACAAGACGAGGTCAGCGAGGAGGTCCAGGCCCCCGCGAACCCGGACGCCCTGAGCGTGGACGAGATGGTGGAAATCGTGAAAAACGCCGGCATCGTCGGCATGGGCGGCGCAACCTTCCCCACCCATGTGAAAATCTCCGGCGGCATCGGAAAAGTGGACACCGTGATCATCAACGGCGCGGAATGCGAGCCCTACATCACCGGCGACCACCGGGCCATGCTGGAGCGCTCCGAGGAGATCATCGGCGGCGCGACCTACCTCGCCAAGATGTTTGGCGTGGAAAAAGTGGTCATCGGCGTGGAGGTCAACAAACAAAACGGCATCGACCGGCTGAACAAAACCATTGCCGAAAAGCACGCCCCCGTGGTGGTGGAGGGCCTCCGCTGCCGCTATCCCCAGGGCGGTGAGAAGCAGCTCTGCCAGGCCATCACCGGCAAGCAGGTGCCCCCGGGAGGGCTGCCCAGCAACATCGGATGCGCGGTATTCAATATCAATACCACCTGCGCCATCTTTAAGGCGATTACCACGGGCATGCCCGTGGTGAAAAAGGTGGTCACCGTCTCCGGCTCCGGCGTGGTGGAGCCCAAGAACGTGGAGTGCCCCATCGGCACCCCCGTGTCCCTTCTGTTTGACTTCTGCGGCGGGCTGAAGGACGGCACCTATAAGCTCATCGCCGGCGGCCCCATGATGGGCATGGCCCAGTACACCGCCGACATCCCCGTGGCCAAGGGCACGGGCTGCATGCTGGCCTTCTGCGAGAAGGAAGAGCAGACCGTGGAGCATCCCCAGTGCATCCGCTGCGGCAAGTGCGTGGGCGTGTGCCCCATGCACTTAGAGCCCCTGTTCCTGTACCAGTATGCCTCCAAGGGCCTGGTGGACGAACTGAACGACGCCCACATCATGGACTGCATGGAGTGCGGCGCCTGCGCCTACACCTGCCCCGCCCGGCTGCACCTGACCCATATGTTCAAAACCGGCAAGCAGCTGGTGAAGGACGCCGCGGCCAAGGCCAAGGCCGCCGCCGAGGCCAAAAAAGCCGCCGAAGAGGCGAAAAAGGAGGTTGTCAACAAATGACGGACTATAAGAATCTCAAGCTGATCGCCACCTCCTCGCCCCATATCCGCGGAAGCGAGACCACCCAGGGCATCATGAAGGACGTCATCATCGCCATGGTGCCCGCCCTGGCGTTCGCCTGCTTCAACTTCGGCCTCCGGGCCTTGACCATGACCGCCGTGTCCGTGGCCGGGTGCGTCTTCTTCGAGTGGCTGTACCGCAAGGTGATGAAGAAGCCCCAGTCCGTTCTGGACCTTTCCGCCGTGGTTACCGGCATGCTGCTGGCCTTTGTCAGCCCCGTGCAGATTCCCTATTGGATGATTCTCATTGGCGACGCCTTCGCCATCATCATTGTCAAGCAGCTCTTCGGCGGCATCGGCAAAAACTTCGTGAACCCCGCCCTGGCGGGCCGGGCCGTGCTGCTGGCCAGCTACGCCGGGTCCATGACCACCTGGGTGGACCCCGCCATGAATCAAGCGGCCCTGTTCGGGTCCAACGTGGACATCGTCACCGCCGCCACCCCCCTGGCCTACATGAAGGGCACGGACCCCGTGGCCCTGGCCGAGAGCTTTGGAAACCTCACGGGTACATACAGCGTCAGCCAGATGTTCATGGGCCAGATCGGCGGCTCCCTGGGCGAGGTTTCCGCGCTGATGCTGATCATCGGCGGCGCGTACCTCATCTGGCGGAAGGTCATCAACTGGCAGACCCCCGCGGCCTACATCGGCACCGTGGCCGTCCTCACCTTCCTGTTCCCCAAGGCCGGCAGCAGCCTGGACTGGATGCTCTACAGCATCTTCGGCGGCGGCCTCATGCTGGGCGCGTTCTTCATGGCCACCGACTACGCCACCTCCCCCGTCACCAAGAAGGGCCAGCTGATCTTCGGCGTGGGCTGCGGATTGTTCACCGTGCTGATCCGCTACTTCGGGTCCTATAACGAGGGCGTGTGCTACTCCATCATGGTCATGAACCTGTTCGTGCCCTTCATCGACAAGTACACCAAGCCCGTGCGCTTCGGCGTTGTGAAATCCGACAAGAAGGAGGGGGCCGCGAAATGAGCACCAAGAGCAAGGAAAAGGTCCAGATGGACCCCGCGTACATTATTAAACTGACCGTCACGCTGCTGGTCACCTGTGTGGTAGTGGCGGCGGCATTGGGCGGCGTCAACGCCGTCACCGAGGAAAAAATCGACGCCATCAACTGGGCAAACACCGTCGCGGCCATGAAAGCCGTGGTGGCGGACCCGGACAACACCACCTTCTCCGACGAGCTGCCCCTCACCGACGAGATGACCGCCGCCTCCGGCAGCGTCACCTTGGACTCCGTGTATGAGGTCCAGGTGGGCGGCGCCGGCGCGGGCTACGCCATCAAGGTGGTAGCCAGCGGCTCTCAGGGCAAGATTGAAATGATGGTGGGCGTGGACGGGGAAGGAACCGTCACCGGCGTGTCCATCGTCAAAAACGCGGAAACCGCCGGAATTGGCTCCAAGGTTATGACCAACATGCCCACCGCCTCCGGCGTAGGCGTGCTGAGCCAGTTCGAGGGCAAGAGCGCCGCCGACGCGCCCCTGACCGTGGGGGCCAACGTGGACGCCATCTCCGGCGCCACCGTGTCCACCCGGGGCGTGACCAACGGCGTCAACGCCGCGCTGGCCGTGGCCGGCGTGATGGGCTGAGAAAGGGGGAGCTGAAACATGAATCTTGGTAAACAGTTGAAAGAGGGCCTGCTGACCCAAAACCCCGTTCTGGTGCAGATGCTGGGCCTGTGCTCCACCATGGCCATCACCACCTCCATCATGAACGGCTTGGGCATGGGCGTGTCCGTGCTCATCATCCTGACGGCCTCCAACGTGGTTATCTCCGCCATCCGCAAGATTGTCCCGGACAAGATCCGCATCGCCATGTTCATCGTGGTTATCGCGGGCTTCGTCACCTGCGTGGATCTGCTGCTCCAGGCGTTTGTCCCCGCCATTGCCGCCTCCCTGGGCGTGTTCATTCCGCTGATCGTGGTGAACTGCATCATCCTGGGCCGGGCGGAGGCCTTCTCCTATAAGAACGGCGTGGGCGCTTCCTTCTTTGACGGCATCTTCCAGGGCCTGGGCTACACCCTCGTCCTGCTGGCGATGTGCTTCATCCGGGAGCTGCTGGGCGCGGGAACCCTGGCGGGCTTCCGCATCATCCCGGAGCAGTTCCCCATCGGCATTCTGACTCTGCCCGTGGGCGGCTTCCTGGTGCTGGGCTTCCTCATCGCCGCCATGCAGTGGGCGCTGTCCAAGAGTAAGGAGGGCAAGTAAATGGATCAAATTTCAAGACTGCTGGCCATTACGCTGGCCGCCATTCTGGCGAATAACTTCATCTTCTCCCAGTTCCTGGGCATCTGCCCCTTCCTGGGCGTTTCCAAGAAGGTGGATACCGCCGTGGGCATGGGCTTCGCCGTGACCTTCGTCATGGGCCTGGCCTCCGCCATCACCTGGGCGGTGAACAACTTCATCCTGGTGCCCCTGGACCTGATGTACATGCAGACGGTGGCCTTCATCCTGGTTATCGCCTCCTTGGTGCAGTTCATCGAGATGTTCCTCCAGAAGTCCATGCCCTCCCTGTATACGGCCCTGGGCGTGTACCTGCCCCTGATCACCACCAACTGCGCGGTGCTGGGCGTGGCGCTGCTGAACATCCAGGAGAGCTATAACTTCATCGAGTCCGTGGTCTACGGCATCACCGGCGGCATCGGCTTCCTGGTTGCCATCGTGCTGTTTGCCAGCATCCGGGAGCGGCTGGTTTTCGCCGAGTATCCCAAGAGCTTCGAGGGCTTCCCCATCGCGCTGGTCACCGCCGGTCTCATGGCCCTGGCGTTCATGGGCTTCTCCGGCCTGGTAATTTGGTAAGGGGGGCGGCTGAATTATGATGAATATTTTATTCGCGGTTGCCGTCCTGGGCATCCT
Organism: Oscillospiraceae bacterium; assembly: GCA_910574635.1. Classification (GTDB taxonomy): domain Bacteria; phylum Bacillota; class Clostridia; order Oscillospirales; family Oscillospiraceae; genus Oscillibacter. The sequence goes on from CAJTCG010000006.1 coordinate 104,177, forward strand.
GGGCGCGATCTTCGGCCTGGTCCTGGCCGTGGCCTCCAAGATTTTCGAGGTAAAGAAGGACCCCCGTGAGGAGGCCATCCTGGGCCTGCTGGCCGGGGCCAACTGCGGCGGCTGCGGCTATCCCGGCTGCGGCGGCTGTGCCGCCGCCATCCTGGCGGGAGAAGCCCCCGTCACCGCCTGCGCTCCCGCCGGGGCGGAAAACGCCGCCGCCATCGCCAAGATCATGGGCATGGAGGCTCCCACCGGGGAGCGGCAGGTGGCTTTCGTCCGCTGCACCGGCGGCGTGAACGCGAAAAAGCGCTTTGACTATGTGGGCGTCAAGGACTGCATCTCCGCGACGAAGGTCGCGGGCGGTCCCCTGGAGTGCGCCTTCGGCTGCCTGGGCTTTGGCTCCTGCGTGGCCGCGTGCCAGTTCGGCGCCATGTCCATCGGCCCCGGCGGCACCGCCGTGGTGGACCCGGACAAGTGCACCGCCTGCATGGCCTGCGCCGCCGCCTGCCCCCGGCACCTGATTACCTCCGTCCCCGTGTCCAAGAAGGTCCATGTGGGCTGCGCCAACCAGGACAAGGGCAAGGCGGCTATGAGCGTCTGCTCCACCTCCTGCATCGGCTGCGGATTGTGCCAGAAGGAGTGCAAAAAAGACGCCATCCATGTGGAAAACGGCGTAGCGGTCATCGACTACGACAAGTGCGTGGGCTGCAAGCTCTGCACCAAGGTCTGCCCGAGAGACGCCATTCTCCCTGTGGCAACCGCCGAGGAGAAGGAAAAGTACAAGGCCATCAAGAAGGCTCAGGCCGAAAAGGCCAAGGCCGCGGCGGAAGCCAAGGCCGCGGAGCCCGCCGGGAAATAACCCTTTAAAATACTGGAAAACGCCCCGGGCTCAGGTCCGGGGCGTTTTTTTGCCCGTTAAGGCGGACCTGGATTTTCATGGAATTTATCGAAGGGCCTTGTATTTTGACGGAAGCTGGTATATGATAAGGGCGTCCCTGGCGAAGGCCGGAAGGACAAAGGCAGAGTAGGGACACGCGTGTCAAAGTGCCGGAGAGACGGGGAGTTGCTCTTTGGACGAAGGAAGAAATTCCGCAGTGCGCGTCCCGCATCCCGCTGCCGCATATGGGAACGGGCTTCCTCTGTGCGGCGTGCTGCCGCATTTTTAGAGGAGGTTTTTGTTATGCCCAAAAGGAATGTGAAACGGATGTGCTACGCCGCGCTGCTGGCGGCCATGTACCTGCCCCTGTCGCTCTACGCGGCGGTGCAGGTGGGGAATGTGCGGATTTCCTTCGGCTCCCTGCCGGTGGTGGCGGCCGCCCTGCTCTTCGGCCCGGTGGACGCGGTAATCGTGGCCATGGTGGGCGAGTTCTTCAAACAGCTTTTGACCTACGGCGTCACCTACACCACCGTGCTGTACCTGATTCCCCCGGCCCTCCGGGGCCTGGTGGTGGGCCTGGGGGCCCTTGCGCTGCTGTCCCTCCGGGGCCAGCGGCTGGAGGAGCGGAGGATGCTTTGCTATGCTGTTTGCATCGTGGCGGCCGTCTGCACCACCCTGGGGAACACCCTGGTGAACTGGCTGGACAGCGTGCTGATGGGCTACTATTTTCCAGGCCTGATTCTGGGGGATTTTGTCTGGCGGCTCATAGTGGGCATGATCAACGCCGTGGTGATGTCCTCCCTGGCAATTCCCCTGGTGAAGGCGCTCCGGCAGCGGAACGCGGTCAGCCTGTAAAGGAGGCGGCGCCATGACGGGAGAAGAGGCCGTGTCCTACGTCTGGTCCCACGGCTGGGAGGCTCATGCCCCGGGCCTAGACCGTATCCGGGAGCTGCTGCGCCGCCTGGGGGACCCCCAGAAGGGGCTGAGATTTATCCACGCGGCGGGCACCAACGGCAAGGGCAGCGTCTGCGCCTGTCTCGCCTCCGTGCTGGAGGCGGCGGGATATCGGGTGGGGCTGAACACGTCCCCCCACCTGGAACGCTTTCATGAGCGCATCCGGGTGAACGGGGAGGAGATTTCCGATGAAGCCCTTGGGGCGGTGATGGACCGGGTCCGCCCTGCGGCGGAGGCCATGGCGGAGCACCCCACGGAGTTCGAGCTGATCACCGCCGCCGCCTTCCTGCACTTTCAGGAGCAGGTCTGTGATATCGTGGTCCTGGAGACCGGCCTGGGCGGGGGCCTGGACGCCTCCAACGTCATCGAGACTCCGGAGCTGGCAGTCCTCACCGCCATGGGCATGGACCACGCTGCCATTCTGGGCCCCACCCTTCGGGACATCGCCGCCGCCAAGGCGGGGATTATCAAGCCGGGCGGGACCGTGGTCAGCCGGGGGGGCTGTCCCGAGGCGGACGAGGTGTTTCGCCAGGTCTGCCAAGAGCGGGGGGCGGACTTGACGGAGCTGGACCTCTCCCGGCTGCGGGTCCGGCGGCTGAACCTGGAGGGCGCGGTTTTCGACTTCGCCCCCTGGGAGAACCTGACCATCCCCCTGGCGGGGGCCTATCAGGCGGAGAACGCCGCCCTGGCCCTGACGGCCCTGGAGGCCTTGAAGAAAAAGGGATGGAGCATCCCGGAGGAGGCCGTCCGCCAAGGGCTGGCGGCGGTCCGCTGGCCGGGGCGCTTTGAGGTCCTGGGGAAACGCCCCGTTTTCCTCCTGGACGGCGCCCACAACGCCCACGGCATGCGCGCGGCGGCGGAGAGCCTGCGGGCCCTCTTTCCCGGGAAACGACTGACCTTCCTCCTGGGCGTCCTGGCGGACAAGGACGCCGGGGAGATGCTGGATCTGCTGGCCCCCCTGGCGGAGCGGGCCTTTGTCCTCCGGCCCGACAGCCCCCGGGCCATGGACCCGGCGGCGCTGTGCGCCCTTCTGGCGGAGCGCGGGGTGGAAGCCCGGCCCTGCGTTTCGGTAGAAGAGGGGCTGAACGCTGCCCTGGCAGCGGCGGGGGAGGCAATCTGCGCCCTGGGTTCCCTGTACCTCTGCGGCGAGGTGCGCGCGGCTTATACCGGGAAATTCCCGCCGCCGGGGACATGCCGCTGAACGAAGAAGCCTGAACAAGAAGCAGGTCCGCCGGGCGGGCCTGCCCTTGTTTTATGGAAGGAAAATTCTGCCATTTCTCAGAAAACAAGGGAAGAAAGCCCGCCTGACGGCTTGACAAGCCCGGCGGATCCCTTTATGATAAGAAAGAATCTACATTTTGCTGCGGCGACGGGGGTGGATTTCCGTCACTATGCCGGTACCGGCAGGAGAGGAGGCGCGCCGCTATGGAAACTATCACCAGCAAGTCAAATCCCCTGTGCGTCCATCTGCGGAAGCTGGCCTCCTCCCGTTCCTACCGCGAGGAAACGGGAGAATTTTTGTGCGACAGCCCCAAGCTCCTCCAGGAGGCGGCGCTGTGGGGCGCGCCCATCACGGCGCTGCTGTACACCCAGGGGGCGGCGCTGCCCCCTGGGCTGGAAGGGCGGGTTCCCCGGATGGCGGAGGTCAGCGAGAGCGTCATGCGCTCCGTCAGCCCCATGGAAACCCCCCAGGGGGCCGTTTTTTCCTGCCGGTCCCCGGGCTGTGCCCCGCCGGAGCGGCTGGGGCCCGGCGCGGGGGGGCGGCTGCGCTTCCTGGTGCTGGACGGGGTGCAGGACCCCGGCAATGTGGGCACTATCCTTCGGACGGCGGACGCCTTCGGGGCACGGGTGATCGTGCTCCCCGGCTGCGCCGACCTCCATAATCCCAAAACCCTCCGGGCGGGAATGGGAGTCCATTTCCGTACCGAGATCTACCGCTGTACCCTGGAGGAGCTGACGGCTCTTTTGAAAGAGGCGGGCCTGCCCCTCTACGGCGCGGCCCTGCGGGAGGACACGGCGGATGTGCGGGAGGCGGATCTCCGCCGCTGTGCCATGGCTGTGGGCAGCGAGGGCCGGGGCCTCTCGGCGGCGGTGCTGGCGGCCTGTGACAAGACCGTCCGCATCCCCATGGACCCCCGGTGCGAGTCCCTGAACGCCGCCTCGGCGGCCTCGGTGCTGCTGTGGGAGGCGGCCCGGGGAGAATATTAAAAATTTGACGCTTGCAATTTGCTTCTATTTAATATAGTATAAAGAACCTTGGAAAAAGGAGGGGCGGGATATGCTGAAATATTGGGTGTGGCTGGCAGAGCTTCCGAGGCTGAAGGGCCCCTTCCGGCTGGCGCTTCTGCGGCACTTCGGTTCGCCGGAGGATATTTTCTTCGCCGACCGGGAGGAGCTGCTGCTGGCGGAGGATGTGCCCCCGGGCCAGGCGGAACTGGCCTTGAACCGGGACCTTTCCGCCGCGGACCGTATTTTGGCGGACTGCCAGCGCTTGGGCCAGCGGATTTTGACCATTCAGGACGCGGAGTATCCACAGCGCCTGCGGAACATCTTCGACCCGCCCCTGGTGCTCTATGTCAAGGGGCGGATGCCCGTCATGGACGAGGAGGCGGCCATCGCGGTGGTGGGCACCCGGGAGTGCACGCCCTACGGAACCGCCTGCGGAGAGCGGCTGGGCCGGGAGCTGGCGGCTTCCGGTGCGGTGGTAGTGACAGGGCTGGCCCGGGGCGTGGATTCCGCCGCCGCCCGGGGAGCCCTCCGGGCGGGCGGATCCGTCGTGGGCGTGACGGGCGGCGGTCTGGATGTCGTCTATCCCCCGGAAAATGGAGACTTGTACGCCGATGTCGCCGCCAGGGGGGTGCTGCTGTCCGAGTATCCGCCGGGCTCCCCGCCGGATAAAGCCCACTTTCCCGTCCGAAACCGGATTATGTCCGGCCTCAGCGTGGCCGCTCTGGTGGTGGAGGCCCCGGGGCACAGCGGCGCGCTCATCACCGCCCGGCTGGCCCTGGAGCAGGGCCGGGAGGTTTACGCCGTCCCCGGTCCCATCGACGCCCCGGACAGCGTGGGCTGCAACCGCCTGATCCGGGACGGCGCGGGCCTGGCGGCGGAGGGCTGGGACATCCTCCGGGATTTCCAGGAGCGTTTCCCGGAAAAGCTGCGTCCCGCTCGGAAGCTCCCGGCCTGGACGCCCCTGCCCACCCGGCGGCGGGCCGAGCCCCGGCGGAAGCCGGAGCCTGCTCCGGAGCCGGAAAAAGCGCCCGCGCTCCGGGCCGTGAGCCGGGAGGGCCTGACGGACGATCAGATCGCCCTTCTTGGGGTGCTGGAGCCGGAGGGCCTCGTTCAAGTGGACGATTTAATCGAAAGCACCGGCATTCCCGCCCGGCGGGTTTCGTCGGCCCTGACCATGCTGGAGATTGACGGCTGCGTACGGCAGCATGACGGCAAGCGGTACACACGGACCGTGGCGCTGACGGAATAACGCGAATTTCATTCCCCCTCCCGCGGGGCGGGAAACAACGGAGGTAACTATGTCAAAGCAGTATCTGGTCATCGTGGAATCCCCGGCGAAGGCCAAGACCATCGGAAAGTATCTGGGGAAGGAGTACACCGTTAAGGCCTGTATGGGCCACCTGCGGGATCTGCCCAAGAGCAAGCTGGGCGTGGACCCGGAGCAGGATTTTGAGCCGGTTTACCAGCCCATCAAGGGCAAGGAAGATATCATCAAGGACCTGAAAAAATCTGCCAAGGCGGCGGACACCGTGTTTCTGGCAACCGACCCGGACCGGGAGGGGGAGGCCATCTCCTGGCACTTAAAGCACCTTCTGGACCTGCCGGACGAGAAGACCCGGCGGGTGACCTTCAACGAAATCACAAAAAAAGTGGTCCAGGAGAGCATCCAGTCCCCCCGGGCCATCGACCAGAACCTGGTGGATGCCCAGCAGGCCCGGCGCATCCTGGACCGGCTGGTGGGCTATGAGCTGAGCCCCCTCCTGTGGAAAAAGGTCCGCCGGGGCCTCTCCGCCGGGCGGGTCCAGTCTGTGGCCACTCGGATGGTGGACGACCGGGAGCGGGAGATCGAGGCCTTCCAGCCGGAGGAGTACTGGACCCTGGACGTGAACCTCCTGGGCGGCCACAAGCCCTTTGCCGCCCGCTACCACGGGAAGGACGGGAAGAAGGCGGAGCTGAAAAGCCAGGCCGAGGTGGACGCGGTGGTCCATGAGACGGAAAACGCCGCCTTCTCGGTGAAGAGCGTGAAGCGCACCGACAAGCAGCGCAGCCCCTCGCCCCCCTTCACCACCTCCACCATGCAGCAGGAGGCCTCCCGGAAGCTGAGCATGACCCCCCGGCGGACCATGGCCATCGCCCAGCAGCTCTATGAGGGCGTGGACATCGCCGGGGAGGGCACCGTGGGCCTCATCACCTATATGCGTACCGACTCCCTGCGCCTTTCCGAGGAGGCCCTGGCGGAGGCCAAGAGCTTTATCCTGGGCCGCTACGGGGACGCCTACGCCAAAACCAACCGCTATAAGGCCAAGGCCAATGCCCAGGACGCCCACGAGGCCATCCGCCCCAGCAACGTCCGCTGGACCCCGGAGGATTTGAAAGCCGACCTCACCGGGGAGCAGTACCGGCTCTACCGCCTGATTTGGAGCCGCTTCGTGGCCTGCCAGATGTCCAACGCCGTGTACGACAGCGTGTCCGTGGAGATCGAGGCCAGCCGCCACGACTTCCGGGCCAGCTCCTCCAGCCTGAAATTCGCGGGTTACACCGCCGTTTATGAAGAAGGCAAGGACGAGGAGAAGGAGGAGAAGGAGTCTCCCCTGCCGGAGCTCCAGGAGGGGGACGCCCTGGAGCTGAAGGACTTCGCACCCAGCCAGCACTTCACCCAGCCCCCCGCCCGGTATACCGACGCGTCCCTCATCCGGGCCATGGAGGAGCAGGGCATCGGCCGGCCCTCCACCTACGCCCCCACCGTGTCCACGATTCTGGACCGGATGTATGTAGAAAAAGAGGGCAAGTATTTAAAAATCACCAACCTGGGCCGGGTGGTGACGGAGCTGATGAAGGATAAGTTCACCGACATCGCCGATCTGAAATTCACCGCCCACATGGAGGAAAAGCTGGACTCCGTGGAGGGGGGGAGCATCCCCTGGAAGGGGGTCCTGCGGGACTTCTACGGGGATTTCGACAAGAACCTCAAGCAGGCGGAGCAGGACCTGGAGGGCGTGCGCATCAAGGTGCCCGACGAGGTGTCCACGGAGGTGTGTCCCGAGTGCGGGCGGAACCTGGTGGTGAAAATGGGCCGGTTCGGACGCTTCCTGGCCTGTCCCGGCTTCCCGGATTGCAGCTTCACCATGCCCCTGGTGGTGGAGATGCCGGGCCGCTGTCCCAAGTGCGGCGGGCGGCTGATGAAGCGGACGGGAAAGAGCAAGAAAAACGGGAAGCAGTACACCTACTACTGCTGTGAGCACACCACCAGCAAGGTGGAGGCGGAAAAATGCGACTTCATGACCTGGGACGTGCCGGTAAAGGACGACTGCCCGGCCTGTGGGCAGACCATGTTCAAGAAAGCGGGCAAGGGAGCCCGGAAGCCCTTCTGCATCAACCCGGCGTGCTCCAACTTCCTGCCGGAGGATAAGCGGGGCTATCCCCGCTTCGCCGCCCGGAAGGAGGGGGAGGAGCCCCCCGCGGCGGAGGAGGCGCCGGAGAAGCCCGCCGCCAAAAAGGCCGGGAAAACGGCCTCCGCCAAGAAGACAGCGGCCAAGACCGCGAAAGCGGCCTCCGCCAAGAAACCGGCGGCGAAAACCGCGAAAGCCTCCACGGCGAAGAAAGCCACCGCGAAGAAACCCGCCGCCAAGAAAGCCGAGACGCCGGAGGAGGGCTAAGAGAGCTCTTTCGCGGCGGCGAAAGCGGCCTGGAACATGGCTTCCTGCTCCATGAGGGCGCGGGCGTTCAAGGCAAGGACGTACCGCTGGAGGAGCGCCTGGAAGCACTCCGGCAGGGCAGCGGACAGCGCGCCGTAGAGCTGGGCAAGCTCGGCGGCGTAGGCGTCCCGCTCGAAGCCGTCTATGTAACGGTCCAGGGCGTAGGCACGGAGATCGTCGCAGATGGTTTGCATTAAGGGTGACATAAGAATCCTCCATTCACGCATGGTTTATTCGTGTATATAGTACACGAATAACTTGTGCGTGTCAAGAGGTGAATTGCAGAATTATGGTTAAAATTGCCGAGCGTTTAAAAGCATTGCGTAAGGAAAAAAGAATGCGTCAATCTGATGTTGCGAATTTGCTTGGGATTGGTGTACGCACCTATCAGTATTATGAGGGCGATGAACACCGCCCGGATTATGAGATGCTGATAAAGCTGGCAGATTTGTTTGACGTGTCTACCGATTATTTGTTGGGCAGGTCCCAAGAGAGATTGGTGGAAACCCGGGGGAGGGCGGACACATAGGTCCGCCCCTACAGGTCCGTTTATCGGAGCATCAGCGGCAGCGAAAAGAGAAGGACAGGCCTTTCGACAACCACCAAAACCCCCGCTAAGGCTACGCCGCGGGCTGGAGACATTCGTAAAAAACGGAAGCACGTCTTGCGCGTCCCCCGTCCTTCGTCCCCCCGCAGGGGCGTTACTTCTTTTTCTCTTTTGGACCGTGCACGGCCCGTTTTCTCTTTTTCTTCTGGAAGAAAAAGAGAAAATGGGGGGTGCAATGCACCAGCCATCGCTGGTATCCAATCCCCCCCGCCCGAAGGGTGAGTACAACCCCCCACCTAGGAGGTGACCCCCATGCAGGTAACAGTAATCGGCGCCGGCCTGGCCGGCAGCGAAGCCGCCTGGCAGCTTGCCAGCCGTGGCATCCAAGTAATTCTTCGGGAGATGAAGCCGGAGAAAAAAACCCCCGCCCATGAAACAGAATACTTCGCGGAGCTCTGCTGCTCCAACTCCCTGCGGAGCGACCAGCTGGAAAACGCCGTAGGCCTTCTCAAGGAGGAGCTCCGCCGCCTGGACTCCCTGATTTTGTCCTGTGCCGACGCCACCCGCGTCGAGGCCGGAGGGGCTCTGGCGGTGGACCGCCACGGCTTTGCACGGCTGGTGACGGAGCGGATCGCGGAACATCCCAACATCACCGTGGTCCCCGGGGAGGTCACCGAGCTCCCCGAGGGCGAGGTGGTGATTGCCTCCGGCCCCCTAACCTCCGACGCCCTGGCAGAACGCCTCCAGACTTTGCTGGGGGACGACTCCGCCCTCCATTTCTACGACGCGGCGGCCCCCTTGGTCTCCGCCGAGAGCATCGACATGGAAAAGGCCTGGATGGGCTCCCGCTATGACCGGGGCACCGCCGACTACGTGAACTGCCCCATGTCCGAGGAGGAGTACGTGGCCTTCTGGCAGGCTCTTACCACCGCCCGGGAGGCGGAGGTCCACGGCTTTGAGGACCAGAAGGTCTTCGAGGGCTGCATGCCCGTGGAGGTCATGGCCCGGCGGGGCCGGGAAACCCTTTGCTACGGCCCCCTGAAGCCCCGGGGCCTGACGGACCCCAGGACGGGGAAGGAGCCCTATGCCGTGGTTCAGCTCCGGCGGGACAACCGGGAGGGCAGCGTCTATAACCTGGTGGGCTTCCAGACCCATCTGCGCTTCCCGGAACAGCGGCGGGTGTTCTCCATGATCCCCGCCCTTCACGACGCGGAATTCCTCCGCTACGGGGTGATGCACCGGAACACGTTTTTAAACTCCCCCCGGCTTCTGGACCGCTATTACCGCCTCAAAGCGGAGCCCCGCATCTCCTTCGCCGGGCAGATGACCGGGGTGGAGGGGTATGTCGAATCCGCCGCCAGCGGCTTCCTGGCGGGGGTGGAGACGGCCCGGCGGCTCCGGGGACTGCCCCCGGTGGACTTCCCCCAGGAGACCGCCATCGGGGCCCTGGGGCTGTATGTCTCCAACCAGTCCGTGGTGGCTTTCCAGCCCATGAACATCAATTTCGGCATCATGCCGCCCCTGGGCCGCCGGGTCAAGGGGAAGCGGAACAAGAACGCGGAGCTCAGCCGCCGGTCCCTGGACATCATAGAGAAGCTGCGGGAGACCGTGCTGGAATAAACAGAAACGACTCAGGGGAGGGTTCAAGCATGAAAATCATCGTGGACGCTATGGGAGGAGACAACGCCCCCCTGGCCCTGGTTCAGGGGGCCCTGGAGGCCCATAAGGAATACGGGACCAACGTGATCCTGGTGGGCCGGATGGCGGATATCCTGAAGGCCGTGGAGCAGTGCGGGGAGAAGAATCTCCCCTCCGGCGTGGAGATCCGGGACGCCGCGGAGGTGGTGGAGATCGCCGACGACCCCGCCACGGCCTTCAAGAAGAAGAAAGACTCCTCCCTGACGGTGGGCCTGAACCTGCTGAAAAACGGGGAGGGGGACGCCTTTGTCTCCGCCGGGTCCACGGGGGCCCTGCTGGCGGGGGCCACGCTGGTGGTCAAGCGCATCCGGGGCGTCCGCCGGGCGGCCATGGGGCCCGTTCTGCCCACGGCGGAGGGGCGGATGCTCCTGTGCGACTGCGGGGCCAACGCCGAGTGCACGCCGGAATACCTGCTCCAGTTCGCCTACCTGGGGAATTACTACGCCAAGCGGGTGCTGGGGGTGGAGCGGCCCCGGGTGGCCCTTTTGAACATCGGCGCGGAGGCGGAGAAGGGGGACGGCCTCCGGCAGGAGGCCCGCGCCCTGCTGGCCCAGGCGGCGGAGGCCGGGCGGCTGAACTTTGTGGGGAACCTGGAGGCCAGCGACGCCATGCTGGGCGGGGCGGACGTGCTGGTGGCCGACGGCTTCACCGGAAACGTCATGCTGAAGTCCCTGGAGGGCACCGCCAAGTTCCTTTTGAAGGAATTGAAGAAGGTGTTCCTCTCCAGCATGAAGACCAAGATCGCCGCGGGGCTGGTGAAGGGGGACCTGGCGGAGATGAAAAAGCTGCTGGACCCCAGCGAGGTGGGGGGGACCCCCTTCCTGGGCATTTCCAAGCCCGTCATCAAGGCCCACGGCTCCTCGGACGCCCGGGCCATCCGCAACGCCATCCTCCGGGCGGAGGAATACGCCGCCAGCGGCTTCATCGCCGACGTGGAGGAGAACATCGAATTGATGAAAGTTGGAACAAACAGGCAAAATTTGCCGGATGCCCCTTGACAGCACGGCGGCTGTTGCCGTATGATAGGCTTCATGAAAGGGCTGTTGTTTCAAGGCAGTCAAGTCTATAAGGAGTGAAACGGCAATGTCAAACGAAGAGATCTTAAGCGTACTTCGGGGACTGGTGGCGGAGCAGTTCGCCAAGGAACCCGAGGAGATCAACATGGACACCGCCTTTGAAGGAGATCTGGGCGCGGACTCCGTGGACCTGGTGGAGCTGGTCATGGCCATGGAGGAGGAATTCGAGGTCGGCGAGATCGAGGAAGAGGAGCTCTCCTCCCTCAAGACCGTGGGCGACGCGGTGAACTACCTGGCGGGTAAGCTGAATAAGTAAAAAGCGCGCCTTGGAAAGCAGGCGCGGAGGAAGCCCGCCCCGTGCCCCCGCGGGGCGTCCTTTCAGAGAGGACCGAACATGCAGGAACTGGAGAAAAAACTGGATTACGTTTTCCGGGACAAGGCGCTGCTGGAGGAGGCCCTGTGCCACAGCTCCTACGCCAACGAGCACCGGGCGGACCACCTGTCCAGCAACGAGCGCCTGGAGTTCCTGGGGGATTCGGTACTGGGCTTCGTGACGGCGGAATTTCTCTTCGCCCAGCACCCGGACCTGCCGGAGGGGGACCTGACCCGCATCCGGGCGGCCCTGGTGTGTGAGCAGAGCCTCTACGAGGTGGCCCGGAAGCTGAACCTGGGGGCCTATCTGCGCCTGGGCCGGGGCGAGGAGTCCGGCGGCGGCCGGACCCGGACCTCCATCCTGGCGGACGCCACGGAGGCGGTCTTCGCCGCGGTCTATCTGGACGGGGGCATCGCCGCCGCCTCGGCGCTGATTCACCGCTGCGTGCTGGACGCGGAGCGGGAAGAGGTGGTGGAGGAGCGCCGCCGGGACTACAAGACGGCCCTCCAGGAGCTGGTCCAGCGCCAGGCGGACCAGGTGCTCTCCTACCGCATGGTGGGGGAGCGGGGCCCGGATCACGCCAAGACCTTCGCCGCGGAGGTGCTGCTGAACGGCGCGCCCATCGGCTCCGGCTCCGGCCACAGCAAGAAGGAGGCCGAGCAGGCCGCCGCCCGCAGCGCGTTGGAGGGCCTTTCTGAATAAGAAGACATCCCCGGCGGAAGTCTCCGCCGGGGATGCTCCTGTCTATGGGCGGAAAAGAACGCGCCGCCGTTTCAGAAAAGCGTCAGGCCAGCAGGGCGTTGATCTCCTCAATCTCCAGGTCCTGGAGGGCCCAGTTCACGCCGTAGCCCACCACCTTACTCAGCTCCCGGACCTGCTGGTCTACGTCCCGGGTGGTCACCGTCAAGGGATTTTTCCCATGGCGGAGCCGGGTCTCGTCCAGCTCGGCGACGCCCGACTCCTCCAGCAGGTCCGCCGCCAGGGTGGCGGCGTCCACCACCGTGGGCACGCCGACGGCGAAGACCGGCACGCCCAGAGTCTCTTTGTTCAGCGCCGCCCGGTGGTTCCCCACGCCGGAGCCGGGGACGATGCCCGTGTCCGAGAGCTGCACCGTGGTGCACATCCGGCCCACCCGCCGGGCGGCCAGAGCGTCGATGGCGATGACCAGGGAAGGCTTCACCTGTGCCACCAGGCCCCGGACGGCCTCGGCGGACTCCACGCCGGTGGTGCCCAGCACCCCGGCCCGGAACACCGCCACGGGCCGGAACCCGGCGAAGTGCTTGGGGCTGGCGGCGATGAGGTGCCGGGTGACCAGCACGCTGTCCGCCGCCAGGGGGCCCACAGCGTCCGGGGTCATGGCGGCGTTCCCCAGGCCCACGATGAGGGCGGGGCCCTTTTCGGGGAGCATGGCCTTCAACTGGGACCCCACGGCCCGGACGGCCCGCTCAAAAAAGTCCGGCTTCCGCTGCCAGAAGCTGGTCAGGTCGATGGTGAGATAGGTCCCCTGGGGCTTTCCCAGGGCCTCCTCCCCCCGCCGGTCCAGGATATCCACCCGGGTGACGGGGTAGCCCTCCTCCTTGGACTTCGTGGCCTTTACGCCGGAGAGCCGGGTGGTCTTCTCCGTGGACTCCTGCCAGAGCTCCCGGGCCTCCAGGGCCAGATCGGTGCGCTTTGCAAACATAGGACCGCCTCCCAAACCGAAAATGATCGGCCTTAGGTTTTGCGCAGAGAGGCGAAATATGCGGAAAGAGCCTTGAAAAAATTCAAGGCTCCTTCAAAATTAAGGGCAGGTCCACGATGGAGACCCGGCGGCTCATGGCGTACTGCATGGTGTACCGGGTGCCGCCGGGGGTGCCGTCAAAGGCGGCGATGAGCAGGGAGGAATGGTCCACCATGTAGCGGTCCCGCCGCTGCATGCAATAAGGCGTGTACTTGGCGGAGACCAGGGTTTCGAAGTCGCAGGCCTCCACCAGCCTCTTGTACCGTTCCCTCTGGGCCGGGGCCCAGGCATCCGCCTGGGTGGGACAGGGGACGGCGGCCTCTACCGTCACATCCGGGCGCCGATCCCGGAGGGCCAGGACCGTCTCGCAGAAATAGAGGTCGCAGCCCAGGGCCATGCCGCAGAGGAAGTGGCGGTGGCCCTCCTCATAAGCGGCCTCCACCGCGGCGGCGATGCGCCGTTTCAGGGAGAGGCATCGGGGGTCCGCCTCGTCGTAGCGCCAGGGCAGCTTCTCGGGGCGGTGGCCGGTGAAGCAGCAGCTGATTTGTCTGGACCGCATGGAGAGGCCTCCTTTCCCGGCAAAGTGATGGAATCATTATAGAACATTCGTTCTGAAATGTAAAGCCTTTTCTTTTCCGGCCGGGAGGGGTATAATGAATGTGAAGCGGCGCGCCGCCGCGGGAAGGAGAGGACGGCACATGCTGTATTCCACCTTGTGCTATCTGGAGCGGGGAGACGAGTACCTGATGCTCCACCGGGTGAAGAAGGAGCACGACGTGAACCAGGGGAAATGGATCGGCGTGGGGGGCAAGTTTCAAGACAGAGAGAGCCCCGAGGACTGCGTCCTCCGGGAGTGCTTTGAGGAGACGGGCCTGACTCTGACGGACTACCGCTACCGGGGGCTGGTGACCTTTGTCTCCGACCAGGCCCCCACGGAGTACATGCACCTTTTCACCGCCTCCGCCTGGACCGGAACGCCCCACCCCTGCGACGAGGGGGAGCTTCAATGGATCAAGAAGGCGGACCTCCTGTCTCTGCCCCTGTGGGAGGGGGACAAGATCTTCCTCCGCCTCCTGGAGGAGGACGCGCCCTTTTTCTCCCTCAAGCTCCGCTATGAAGGGGACAAGCTGGCCGGGGCGGCGCTGAACGGGAAGCCCCTGAACTGAGAAAGCCGCCCCTTTCGGAGCGGCTTGAAAGTCCTCAGGCCTCCCGGTGTTCCCGGAGGGCGGCTTCCCACTGCTCCCGGTCCGCTTCCGTCAGGGGGCGGATCACCCGGCAGGGATTTCCTCCGGCCACCACCCGGGGCGGGATGTCCCGGTTAACGATGGACCCGGCGGCGATGACGGCCCCTTCCCCGATGGTCACCCTGGGGAGGATCACCACGTTGCCCCCAATCCACACGTTGTCCTCAATGGTGACGGGGCGGCCGTATTCCAGATCCGTGTTCCGCACCTCCGGCACCATGGGGTGGTTCACCGTGTAGATGCAGACCCGGGGGGCAATGTAAACCCGGCTGCCGATGGTGATGGGGGCGATGTCCAGGAAGATGCAGTCGTAGTTGGCGAAGAAATAGTCCCCCACGGAAATCTGGGTGCCGTAGTCGCAGCGGAAGCTGGACTCCACCCAGGCGTCCTTCCCGGCGCGGCCGAAGAGCTCCCGGATGGTACTGTCCCGGCCCTGGAAATCATCCGGGGCCAGGGCGTTCAGCCGGTGGCAGAGCCGCTTGGCCCGCATCCGGGCCTCCGTCAGCTCCGGGTCCGGGGGATAATAGAGCTTTCCCGCCAGGCGCTTTTCCTGTTCGGTCATAGAGATCCCCTCCTGCAAGATTATTTGGGCCATTATAACAGAGCCGGGGAGGGCGGTCAAGAAGGGCTTGCAATTTTTGGGGGATCTGGTATAGTGATGGAAGACAAAAAACGAGCGGAGCCGAAGCTCCGCCCGTCTTGAGGCTAGGATGGTTTTTTCCGGGAAGACTGCCCTTACAGCGTCTCCTTCCGCTTGGGGGAGTTGATGGCCACCAGCCAGGATACCAGCAGGATCACCGCGCCGATGCAATAGCCGATATAGTAGACGCTCTGTCCCTGGGCCTCGGCGTCCATAGTGAAGAAGTCGCCGATCTGGCCGCCCAGGATGAAGGCCATGGCAATGGGGACAATGAATTTCAGGCAGATGTCCATGAACCTGTTCAGCCAGTGAATCTGCTCCGCGCCGTGGTGAATTTCGTCGGTGATGGGCTTGGTCCGCAGCTCCCAGCCAATCATGATGCTCATAATCAGCGCGCCGGCGGGCATGGCCAGGCCCTCGGACAGGGCGTCCATGAAGTCCAGCCAGCAGTCGTTCCAGGGGCCGACGCCGATCATCTTCTGGAAGGGCACCCACACGCCGTTGCTGCCCAGGCCGTCCACGGCCACCAGAGCGGCCTCCACCATGATGGCGGCGCACACCCAGAACACGGTCTTGGAGCGGTTGCCCTGCTTGCCCTTGCTCTCCGCATGATCCAGCAGGAAGGTGACGACCACCTCGATCAGGGCGATGGCGGAGGAAATGGCGGCCACCAGCACGAACAGGTAGAAGATCACGCCGAACAGGGGGCCGATGGCGCCCATGGCCTGGAACACGTCCTGAAGGGTGATGAACAGCAGCTTGGGACCGCTGAGGGTGGCGCTGGGGCCGTAGGTTGCCACGGCGGCGGGGATGACGGCGATGCCCGCCATGATGGCAACCAAAGTGTCCGCAAAGACCACCACCACGGAGTTCTTCACGATGTTCTGGGATTTCTTCATATAGGAGCCGTAGGTGATGGTGATGCCCATGGCCAGGGACAACGAGAAGAACATCTGTCCGCCCGCCGTAGCCAGGACGGAGATGATGCTGGGCGCCTCCTCAATGAAGCCCGCCTGCACCGCATAGCCGGGGAGGAACATGAATTTCAGGCCCTCCGCCGCGCCGGGCAGGGTGACGGAACGGATGATGATGATGACCAGCATCACGAACAGGGCGGGCATGCCCACGTTGTTGAACTTCTCAATGCCCCCGGAGATGCCGCCCCGGTTGATGAGATAGCAGAGGATCATGAACAGGAAGGTGAACATGACGCAGCCGAAAGGATTGGTCAGCATAGCGCTGAACAGGTCCGACCCGGTTTTGATCTCCGCACCGGCGAAAGCCAGGTTGCTCAGGTTCAGGGACATGTACTCAATGCAGTAGCCGCCCAGAACCGTGTAGAAGCTCAAAATGACGAAGGGGGAGAACACCGCCAGCCAGCCCACCCACTTAAAGCGCGCGGACAGGGCGTGGTATGCGCCGATGGTGCCCTTGCCGGTTTTCCGGCCCATGGCCAGCTCGCTCATCATAATGCTGAAGCCCACGAAGATGGCCAGCAGCAGATAGACGACCAGGAAGGCGAAACCGCCGGATTTGCCCATTTTGTAGGGGAATCCCCAGATGTTGCCCAGACCCACGGCGGAGCCGATGGCAGCCATCAGGAAGCCTAAGTTGCTTCCCCACGAACCTCTCTCATTTTCCACAAAAAAACCTCCTCTTATCGGTAATTATTAACAAATATACTATACCCGAATCCATTCGTCAAGAAAAAATACAAAAAAAATTCACAAAATGTTTTTACTAGATGGAAAGCTGTCCATTTCACGCTTTGACGTGGCATGGTTTTCTATACAATACGCACAAAATACGACTGCGTCTGATGCTTATGCAACAGTTTAAATCCGCGCGGCGTGGTAAGCTTTTTCATGGCGTCATGACAAACGAACACTAAGGATGGGACTTATGCAACAATTTAAACCAGTGACAAAACAGGACGGCGCCAAGCTCCGCCGCTACTACAAGGACTGCAATTACGGCCTCTGCGAGTACTCTCTGGGGACCAAGCTCATGTGGAAGAAGGCGCTTCACCCGGCCTGGGCGGAGATCGCGGGCTGCCTTGTGGTCCGCAACCGGGACGCGGGCGGGTGGAACTTCGACTACCCGGTCCCCGGGCCGGAGGGGGACGTGGACGCGGCCCTGAGGGCCATTGAGGCTTACTGCCTGGAGGCGGGGCAGCTTCCGGTCATTTCCATGGTGCCGGAGCACAAGGCTGGGGAGCTGCTGGGCCGCTATCCCTATGTCCGGGTCAGCGATATCCGCACCTGGCGGGATTACGTGTATTACCGGGAGGACCTCCAGTATTTCACCGGGCGGCGCTACTCCGGCCAGCGGAACCACATCAAGAAATTCCGGGCCCAGTGGCCCGAGGCGGAGGTCCGCCCCCTGACGGCGGAAAACGCCGGGGCGGTGGAGCGGTTTTGGAAGGACTATGAGGCGGAGTTCCCCAAGGGGGACAACGCCAAGGCCCTGGACGAGCTGAAGCTGGCGAAGAAAATGCTGAAGCTGGCGGGGAAGCCCTGGTTCACCGCCGGGGGGATGTTCGACGGGGACAAGCTCATTGCCCTGGCCCTGGCGGAGCGCTGCGGGGATACCCTCATTATCCACATTGAGAAGGCGCTGTATTCCTATACCGGCGTGTATCCCGCCTTTGTCCAGGCCTTCGCCCTGGCCTTCGGCGGAAACTGCCAGTGGATTGACCGGGAGGACGACGCGGCGGACAAGGGCCTGCGGACCTCCAAGCTCCAGTACGGCCCCGCCAAGCTGGCCCCTAAGTACCGTTTCGAGCCCATGAACGAGCTGATGCGCCACATCAAAGAGATCCCCAAGGTGGAGACGGCCCGGCTGACCCTCTCCGCCCTGACGGAAAAGGACATTCCCGCCTACAACGCCCTGGTGCTGGACCAGGAGCGGAACCGCTGGTGGGGCTATGACGACGTGGCGGGCCTGGGGGGCCCGGTGGAGGAGCGGAGCTTCTTCGACGTTGCCAGGCGGGACTTTGAAAACCGCCTGGCGGTGAACTTCGCCGTCCGGCTGGAGGGAAAGCTCATCGGCGAGGCGGTGCTGTACAATTTCGACTGCCGGGGCGGCGCGGAGCTGGGCTGCCGGATTGACAAGGCCTGCGCCGGGAACGGCTACGGCGTGGAGGCCTTTACGGCGGCGGCGGAGTGGGGGCTTTACAAGCTCCACCTGGGAAGGGTTTTCGCCAAGTGCTTCAAGGAGAATCAGGCGTCCTATAAGATGCTCTCCGCCTGTATGCGGAAGCACGGGGAGGACGAGACGTTTTTCTATTTTGAGAAGCTGGTGTAAAAATGCGGGCCCCCGGCGAAAAACCGGGGGCCCTTGCTATGCGCAGGCTCAATAAAATTCCTTGATATACGCGTCCACGTCCGCCCGGGTGCCCATGTAGGGGCCCGGGGTCTCCATCTTGAGGGAGACCAGCGCCGTGGCGGTTTGAAGGGCGGCGGGGATGTCCTGGGTCAGCCGCTCGTTGATGTAGCAGGCGAAGGTGGTGTCCCCCCGTCCGGTGCGGCCCCCCAGGCTCCGGGCCTTGATGGGGCAGGTGTAAATCTCCTTGCCGTCGTAGACCAGCACTTCCGTGTTGTGGGTGATGAGGATTTCCTTCGCGCCCCAGCCATAGAGGACCTTGGCGGCCTCCACCCGGTCCGCGAGGCCCGTGAGGATTTCCGCCTCGGCGGCGTCGGTTTTCAGGAAGCGGACATAGGGGAGCAGTTCCTTCTTGGCCTCCCAGTCCCGGTAGACCATGCCGCCGTTCTCCTCCCAGCGGAGCATGCACTGCACATCGATGGCCAGCATGGCGCGTTTTGCGGCGAAGGGCAGAAACTCGTTGGGGATGTCGCCGCCCACCAGGCCCGCCAGGTGCCAGATCTTGGCGTCGATTTCCTCCGGGACCTCCTCGGGCCGGTAGGGGTCGATTTTGCTGTCCACGGTGGAGGTCCGGCGCTCCCGGTCCGGGGTGTGGTAGACGTTTTTGGTGACGAAGGAGTGGGTGCTGTGGAGGGGGAACACCGTGATGTTGGGGGCGGCGGCGAAGGCGTCCTTCAAGTCCACCTGGGCGGTGTCCGCCTTGGGCAGGACGGCGGTCTTGTGGCCCATGTTGGCGGCCGCAAAGCCGGAGTAGTACACCGCGCCTCCGATGGCCTGGACGGTGGTTCCGTCATAGTCCACATTGGTGTCCTGGGCAATCTCTCCGATAATCAGGGTATTGAACTGGCTCATTTCGCTTCCTCCTTACGGATGGCCTCGTCGGCCTCTACAAATTCCTGGAACGCGGGGCTCCAGAGATGGAATTTATGGCTTTCAATCATGCGCTTGTAGGCGAAGGAGTCGTGGACCCGCTCCGGCAGGAGGACGGCGGTCCGGGCCTCGTCCCCGTCCCGGTGGGTGTCGGACCCGGCCAGGCGGTAGTACTCGGGGTGGCGGCGGCAAAGCTCCAGGGCTTTGTCGTTGTTGTTTTCATGCCGGGGGTTTCCGTTGATGATCTCCGCCCCGTGGATGGCGGTTTCCTGAACCGGGGCGCTGCCCTTGCGGAAGGGGTGGGCGTGGATGATGAGGACCTGGCTGTGATACTTGTCGAAAAACTCCTGGGCGCTCATGCAGCAGATATAGGGGTTGGAGCGGAGCCACTGCTCGTCGATGCCGTAAACCAGGTAGTCGTTGTCGTTTTCCGGGAAGCGGAGCTCCGCCCCCAGGATGACGTCCAGGCCCACCTCGTCGCCCCGGCGCTTGGAGGCGTGGTAGCCGCTCAGGTAATGGTCGCAAACCTTGTCCCAGTTGTGCTCGGTGTCGATACGGGAGAGGTATTCCGGGTGGAGGTGGTCCGTGACCACCAGGCCTGTGAAGCCGTTTTGGACATAGCGGTCCACCACGTCGGCGGCGTAGAGGTGGCCGCAGCGGCTGGTTTCGGCGGTGTGGGTGTGGGGGTCGTAGCGATAGCCGTTCATAGTGAAAATTCCCTCTTTCCTCACGGGGAGCGGAAGCTCCCTGTGTGTGATAATTTAAGACGCGTGCAGATCCCGGCAGGTGCTGCGCTTGATCAGCGTCGGCATCAGAATCTGATGGACATAGCCCTGGGTGCCGTTTTCAATTTTGTCCCGGAGCATATCCACCGCCTGGACGGCCATGTCCCGCTTGGGCTGTTCCATGGTGGTCAGCTCAATCCGGGGCAGGGCGGTGGAGGAGATGTTGTCGAAGCCGATGAGGCTCAATTGACCGGGAATATTAATGCGGGCGTCGTCCGCCGCCTTCAAAACGCCCAGGGCGTTGGAGTCCGTGGAGGCGAAGATGGCGGAATAGTCGATGGGCTTGGCAAAGAGCTCCTTGGCCAGCTG
This sequence comes from Oscillospiraceae bacterium, assembly GCA_910574635.1. GTDB lineage: Bacteria > Bacillota > Clostridia > Oscillospirales > Oscillospiraceae > Oscillibacter. Next base: position 124,509 of record CAJTCG010000006.1, read on the forward strand.
GTAGCCGCCGGTGATGGAGGAGCGGGTGAATTCGCTGTTGAAGAACCGGGGGGTCAGCCCCAGCTCCCGGCAGGCCCGGATATACCCCTCCGCCCGGAACTGGTGGGTGGTGGTGTGGCGGCGGCCAAAGTAGAGGATATCCCGGTGGCCCAGCTCATAGAGGTACTTCGTGCCGATATAGGTCCCCCGGCTGTTGTCCACGGCCACGTAGCTTTGAGGCTGGTCCCGGAGGTTCTCGCTGAGGAAGACCGTGGGCACCTGGTCCGTGTAGGCCCGGATGTTCTCATAGGTCTTTGGGCTCTGGGGGACGATGAGGATGCCGTCCACCTGCCGGCTGAGAAGGAGCTTCACCACCGTCTTCTCCTGCTTCAAATCCGGCCCGGAGTTGCAGAGCATGATGTTGTACCCATGCCCCCTGGCGCTCATCTCGGCGTAATAGGCCAGCTCCGACATAAACTGGTTGTCGATGGAGGGAACCACCAGCCCGATGAGCCCCGTGCGCTTGGTCACCATGGAGCGGGCCACGTAGTTGGTGGTATAGCCCATCTCGTCGCAGAGCTTGATAATGCGCTCCCGGGTGTCGCTGCCAATCTGGTGGCTGCCGGAAAGGGCGCGGGAGACGGTGGCGTAAGATACGCCGGCGGCTTTGGCCACGTCCTTCAAAGTTACACTTTTCATAGCTTTTCATCCTTTCCGCGCCACTGGAAATTGTAAACGTTTCCGCTTTATTTTTTGGAACCGGCCAAACTCTGGCCGGTTCAAGTTGTCAAGTAAAGAATATCCGATTTTCCCGGCAATGTCAATAACAATCTGGATTTTTCCCATCTTTGGGCAGAAAAACGAAAAATAATCGAAGTCTTCGGCGTTTGGCATATTGACAAAGGACCTGTGTTTCATTTAGAATAAAGCTGAAAAGGCCGCAAACGTTTACGGTTGGGCCGGAGACGGCCCGGCCGCCTCCTGGAACGCCGTTCCAGGGACCCGCGACGTCTACCACATTATGAGGAGGAATTCTTATGACCCCCGATATCAAAACGATCTTTTTCGACGTTGGCAACACGCTGCGCATCGTGCTGAAGGAGCAGGACTTCATCGACCGGGCCGAGGCCGGGCTGATGGAGCTCATCCACACCACCGAGACCCATGACGAGCTCTTTGCCAAGCTGGAGGAGCGCTGGAAGAAGTACCGCAAGATGTCCAAGGAGACCCTGCTGGACGCCTCTGAGGGCGAGCTGTGGACCCAGTACATGCTGCCGGAGTACGACGCCAACATGATCTTTGCCAACGCGGCGAAGCTGACCCGCCTGTGGCGGGATCACGACGGCCGCCGGGTAGCCCGGGCCGACGCCGTGGATACCATTAAGGAGCTCTGCGCCCGGGGCTATACCCTGGGCATCATCGCCAACACCGTCACCGAGACGGAAATCCCCGACTGGATGGCCGCTGACGGCGTGGCCCAGTGCTTCAAGACCACCATCCTCTCCTCCAAGGTCCGCCTGCGCAAGCCCAACCCGGAGATTTACCACCTGGCCTGCCGCTGCATCGGCACCCCGGAGGCCAACTGCGCCTACGTGGGCGACAATCCGGTCCGGGACGTGGAGGGCACCCAGGCCGCGGGCTTCGGCATGATGATCCGCATCGACGAGCCGGACACCCTGAACATGGAGCACGCCACCGGCAAGGAATTCACCCCCGACCATGTGATTACCGCCCTGAGCCAGCTTCTCGATATTTTCCCCGCCCGCGCTTAAAATACATAAAGATACACAAGGAGGGAACACGCCATGGATACGACTAAGCGTTACAAGGCCGTCTTCTTCGACCTGGGAGGCACCCTGCGCATCGCCCTGCTGGAGGAGGCTTGGATGAGGCACGCCCGCCGGAAGATGGCGGAGATTGCCGGGTCCCCCGTGCCCTGCGAGGAGTTCTACCAGATGATTGAGGAGCGCTACGAGCCCTATCGGGACTGGGCGCTGCGCGAGAATAAGGAGTCCGGGGACGAGGAGCTTTGGTGCAAGTGGCTGCTGCCGGACTATGACCAGGCCCGCGTCAAGCAGGTCTGCCATGAGCTGAGCTACCAGTACCGCCAGTGCAAGGGCCGCCGGATCGTGGTGGACGGCGGCGTGGAGGTCATCAAGGGGCTCCATGAGCGGGGCTACAAGCTGGGCATCATCTCCAACCTCATCGGGGAGAACGAGGTCCCCGACTGGCTGGAGGAGGACGGCCTGGCGGAGTACTTCGACACCGTTATCCTCTCCTCCGTCTGCGGTCTGCGCAAGCCCTGCTCCGAGATTTACAACGTCGCCTGCAGGGACATCGGCGTGGCGCCGGAGGACTGCGTGTCCGTGGCGGACAATGTGAAGCGGGACATCACCGGGGCCAAGGAGGCGGGAATCGGCTGCAACATCATCTTCCGCTCCCCGGAGAAGAAGCACGCCGTGGAGTTCACCGAGGCCAACCGCCCCGACGCGGTGATCAGCGGCTTCCGGGAGATTCTGGATTTGCTTCCCCCCTTGAATTAAAACCAATTTGGGATGCGTCCGGGGAGACCCGGACGATCCCGCGTTTCAGAGGAATAGACTGAACAAGGAGGCCGATAGGAAATGAACACCGATATTCGTTACATCTTCCTGGACCTGGGAGGCACCTTCCGGGTCATCGACGAGGACCCCGCCTATCTCTCCGCCGCCCGGGCCAAGATTGCCGAGCTCTGCGGCGTGGAAACCGACAACCCCAACCAGTGGTTCAGCGATGTCATCGACAAGCGGTACGACAAGTACCGGGACTGGGCCCTGAAATTCATGTGCGAGGCCCCGGAGGAGGTCCTGTGGACCCGGTGGCTGGCCTATGACATGGACCGGGAGCGCATTTTGAAGAACGCCGCCGAGCTGACCTACCAGTACCGCCAGACCAAGGGCCGCCGCACAGTGGTGGAGGGCGGCGCGGACACCGTCAAGGAGCTCTGCGCCCGGGGTTATACCATGGGCATCATCAGCGATCTGGTTGGCAAGCGGGAGGTGGACGAGTGGCTGGACGCCGACGGCCTCCGGCCCTACTTCAAGACCGTCCAGCAGTCCTCCATTACCTATATCCGCAAGCCCGGCCCCGCCATCTACTACTACGCCATGGAGGAAGCGGGAGCCCAGCCGGAGAACTGCTGCTACGTGGGCGACAATTTGAACCGGGACATTGTGGGCGCCAAGGCCGTGGACTTCGGCATGACGGTGGCCGTGCAGTACGACCGGAGCAAGCCCCTGAAGCTGACGGAGGAGAACATGCCCGACGGCAAAATCTACACATTCCCCCAGCTGCTGGACATCTTCCCCGAGGGGGGCAAGGTGGCCGTGGATAAGCTCATCGCCCCCAACGACGGACAATAAGGATTTGATTGGCTAATTGACTATAGGAGGTTTTTCATATGGCAGACATGAAACGCGGCGGCGCTCAGCTGGCTGAGGCCGTCAAGAAGGCATACGAGCTGGGCCAGGACGACTATCATCTGGAGCCCATGGTCCTGGTGGAGGACGGCAAGCCGGTGGGCAAAATCGGAGACGGCGACGCGGCCATCTTCTGCTGCCGCCGGGGTGAGCGGGAGATCGAACTCACCGAGATGTTCACCGAGCCGGATTTTGACAAGGCAGATCGCCGGATGCTCCGGGACCTGGACTTCGTTATCATGACCATGTACCACGACAAGTTCAAGGACCTGCCCATCGCCTTCGCCCCCGCCAAGGTGGTGAAGCCCCTGGCCCAGGTCCTCAGCGAGGCGGGGAAGACCCAGTTCCACTGCGCCGAGAGCGAGAAGTTCGCCCATGTGACCTTCTTCTTCAACGGCGGCGAAAACAACCCCTTCCCCGGGGAGGACGATGTGTGCATCCCCTCTCCCAAGGGCATCGACTTCGACCAGCAGCCGGAGCTGTCCCTGCCCAAGGTGGCGGACACCGTTATGGACGCCCTGGGCAAATACGACTTCGTGGTGACCAACTTCGCCAACGGAGACGTCATTGGGCACACCCAGAACACCGAGGCGAAAATCAAGGCCTGCGGCTATGTGAGCCAGTACCTGGATAAAGTGGTCAGCGACGCCCTGGGCAAGGGCTACGTGGTGGCCATCACGGCGGACCACGGAAACATCGAAAAGCTCTACACCGCCGCCGGGAAGCCCGACGGGGCCCACACCACCAATCTGGTGCCCTTCATCATGATCGACCCCGCCGATAAGAGCCCCATCTCCCTGCGGGACGGCTCCCTGGGCGACGTGTCTCCCACGGTGCTGAACGTCCTGGGCATCCCCCAGCCCGCCGAGATGGACGGCAAGCCCCTCTGCGAGGGCAAAACCTGGGGCGAGGGCCGGAAGATGCTCCTCATCATCTGCGACGGCTGGGGCCTGGGCACCGGAGACGACGGCGACGCCATCCATCTGGCCGACACCCCCTACTGGGATTCCCTGCTGGCAGACCAGTCCTGGTCCAAGCTCCACGCCTCCGGCGAGTTCGTGGGCCTGGGCGCGGGCAAGGCCGGCAACTCCGAGGCGGGCCACTCCAACCTGGGCGCGGGCCGCTGCGTGATGCAGGACGACGTCCGGCTGGACGCCGCCGTGAAGGACGGCAGCTTCAAGCAGAATCCCATTTTCCTCCAGGCCATTGAGCACGCCAAGAAAAACGGCACCGCTTTGCACCTGCTGGCCTACCTGACCTACAAGTCCTCCCACGGCTGCATCGACTACCCCCTGAACATCTGCGAGATGGCCCGGGACAATGGGCTCAGCCGGGTGTATCTCCACATCATCTTCGACGGCCGCTCCACCGAGCCCGGCTCCGCTCCCGCCCTGCTGGCGGAAGTGGATGAGAGGCTGGAAGCCATCGGCGTGGGCCGCGTCGTGGACGGCGTGGGCCGGGGCGTGGTTCTGGACCGGGACAAGAACTACGACAAGGTGAAACGGGCCTACGACGCCATGGTCGAGGGCACCGGAACCCAGTACGAATAAGGTTTTTGGAGGGAAGGCCGGGACGTATTATCCCGGCCTTCCAGAATTATGAAAATGCACGCAAATTCGAGGGAAATTGCACGCAGAAAGTTTGTTAAAAATATAATTGTCATTGACGGGAACGGCGCTGGTGGAGTAAAATAATGCCCGAGGAAAAGCTCCGCAGCGTTCAACAACAAACTTGGAAAGGAAGCGACACCCATGAATGAGAAAAAGCTAAAAGTCCTGGCGGCTGAAATCCGGCTGGAGACGCTGAAGGTCATCCACAGCCGGGGCTTCGGCCACGTAGGCGGGTCCATGGACTTGGCGGACCTGATGGCGGTGCTGTACGGCGAAGTCATGAAGTTCGACCCGAAGAATCCCCGCTGGGAGGACCGGGACTGGCTGGTTTTGAGCAAGGGCCACGCGGGACCTGTGGCCTACGCCACCTTCGGCCTGATGGGCTTCTATCCCATGGAAGACGCGTACACCCTGAATCAGCCGGGGACCAAGTTCCCCAGCCACACGGACCGCAAGCTCACCCCCGGCGTGGACCTCACCACCGGCTCCCTGGGCCAGGGCGTCTCCACCGCTACCGGCGCGGCCCTGGGCAATAAGATCGACGGACGGGACAGCACGGTCTTCTGCGTCATCGGCGACGGCGAGGCGGACGAGGGCCAGGTCTGGGAGGGCTTCCACTTCGCCTATGCCCACAAGCTGGACAACATCATCTACTTCATCGACAACAACGGCTACCAGCTGGACGGCTCTACGGACGATATCCTGGCCCACGGAGACATCGCGAAAAAGGTGGAGGGCTTCGGCCTGCACACCCAGGTCATTGACGGACACGACGTGACGGCCATCTACGAGGCCATCCAGAAAGCCAAGGAAACCAAGGGCGTGCCCTCCTGCATTGTGCTAACTACCAGCAAGGGCAAGGGCGCGACGTTTGCGGAGCCCAAGCACGACCACTCCTCCCAGCCCAAGGAGGAGCAGTGGCTGGAGGCCATCGCCGCTTCCGAAAAAGAGCTGGAAGCCGCGAAGAACGCTTAAAGGAGGGTGAGAGAAATGAATGTGAAACTGATTGGCAAGCATGAAAAGGATTCCCGGGCCTGCCGGGACGGCCTGGCTCTGACCCTGAACGAGCTGATGGCCGAGGACAAGAGCATCGTGTATGTAGACTGCGATCTGATGGGCTGCATCAATACCAAGCAGCTGGTCAAGAATTACCCCGACCGGGCCTTTGAGGCGGGCATCGCCGAGGGCAACGCCGCCGGCGTGGCCGCGGGCCTGGCCGCCACGGGGAAGAAGGTTTTCTTCCACTCCTTCGGCACCTTCTCCAGCCGCCGGTGCTATGACCAGATCTACATGAGCGCCGCCTACGCGGGCCTGAGCGTCCGGGTGCTGGGCTCCGACGCGGGCGTGACGGCGGCCTTCAACGGCGGCACCCACATGCCCCTGGAGGACGCGGCCATGTACCTGAGCATCCCCACCGCCACGGTGATCGACCCCGCCGACTACGACCAGCTGGCCAGCGTCACCAAGGGATTGGTGAATGTCGAGGGCGTGAGCTTCACCCGCTTCGTCCGCAAGGACGTGATTCGGGTCTATGACGAGGGCTCTGAGTTTGAAATCGGCAAGGGCGTGGTGCTCCACGAAAGCGATAAGGACCAGGCCACCATCATCACCTCCGGCATCATGGTGGACGAGAGCCTGAAAGCCTATGAGGCCCTCCAGGCCGAGGGGATCAGCGTCCGGGTGATCGACATGTTCACCTGGAAGCCCCTGGACGAGGAGCTGGTCATCAAGGCCGCCAAGGAAACCGGGGCCATTGTCACCGCCGAGAACCACAATACCTGCTGCGGCCTGGGTTCTGTCGTGGCCAACTGCCTGGCGAAGAACTGCCCCACGGTGCAGGAGTTCGTGGGCGTGCAGGACGAGTTCGGCCAGGTAGGTCCCCAGGCGTTCCTGATGGACACCTACGGCCTCCGCGCGGCCAACATCGTCGAGGCCGTGAAAAAGGCGATTGCCCGGAAGTAATTTTAGGCAACCCTACAAAATTGGCAGGTATCGAAAGACGGGCCGCCGAGCACCCGCAAGGGGTACGCCGCCGCCGTAAGCGGCAAAGCCGCTAACGGCGGGCGCAGGGCGGCGGCCCCTACGGTACGCCTATCGTACAACGCAGCCTGTAGGGGCGGGCCCCCTGGCCCGCCTGTCCTCCGCAAATGCCGTTCTAAAAATTTTAAAGGAGACTGATTCATTATGGCTCAGAAAATGGACGCTTTTTCCGCCGCTCTGATGGCCGACAAGCGTGAAATCATCTTTGCTCCCACCGTGTACAAGTTCGACACCTTCGCCGCCATGGCGGAGGAGTTCAAGCTGGGCGAGCGGGACGTGGTGCTGACCAACGAGTTCATCTACACCCCCTTCATGAAGGAGCTGAACCTCAAGTGCCAGTTCGTGTTCCAGGAGAAGTTCGGCGCGGGCGAGCCCAGCGAGGAAATGATCCAGGTCATGTACGACGCCATCCCCTATGAGAGCTACGACCGGGTTATCGCCGTTGGCGGCGGCGCCATCATGGACCTTTGCAAGCTGCTGGGCTGCAAGCGCCCCGACACCGTGCACAACCTGTATTTCAAGCGCTTCCCCGTCCAGCATGAAAAGGACGTCATTGCTATCCCCACCACCTGCGGAACGGGCTCCGAGTGCACCAATATCTCCGTGGCGATTGTCAAGGACGAAAAAGACGGCGTGCTCACCGGCGGCGAGACGAAGCTGGGCCTGGTGTCCGACGACATCATCCCCAACAAGGTCTGCCTGATTCCCGACCTCATCAAGACCCTTCCTTACAAGCCCTTCGCCTGCTCCGCCATTGACGCCCTGGTCCACGCCACCGAGTCCTTCCTGAGCCCCCACCGCAAGACCATGACCTCCGAGCTCTTCTCCGAGAAAGCCATGGACATGATCCTCAAGGGCTTCAAGCTCATCGACGAGAAGGGCCAGGACGCCCGGTTCGAGTATCTGGACGAGTTCGTCACCGCCAGCTTCTACGCAGGCATCGCCTTCCTGAAGGCGGGCTGCGGCCCTGTCCACGGCATGAGCTTCCCCCTGGGCGGCACCTATCACGTAGCCCACGGCGAGAGCAACTATATGCTCTTCGGCGCCATCATGGACTACTATGACGAAAAGAACCCCGACGGCGAGATCATGCGCTTCAAGGAGCTGGTGGCCCGGATTCTCGGCTGCGAGGCCAAGAACGCCATCCCCGAAATGAACGCCCTGCTCCAGCGCATCCTGCCCCTGCGTCCCCTGCGGGACTGCGGCTTCACCGAGGAGGACTTCAAAAAGTTCCCCCAGTCTGTCGAGGCCAACCAGCAGCGCCTCATGACCAACGCCTACTATCCCTTCGACCTGGAGAGCGAGGAAGCCATCTACCGCAAGTGCTTCTAAGCGGTTCGATGTGAATGAAAAACCGCCCGGCATGTTGAAATGCCGGGCGGTTTCTTGTTCTCACTGGCTTAGCGGCACCAGGCAGCGGGCGCGTTTGTCAGGCGTGGTAGCAGCCCCCGCCGATAAACTCCCGCATCAAGGAGGTCTTGGGGATGTTGTCCGCCGGAATGGGCAGGAAATAGTTCAGGAATTTCAAAAGCCGCTTGGCCTCGATATACTCCTCGCTATCCCTGGGAACGCCGAACAGCAGAGGCTGGACGTAGGGCTTCAGCAGGGCCGTCTCGTAGATGAGGGCGGAGTTGAAAATCATGTCCGCGCTGTCCTGGAAGGGGAAGATGTTGTTTTCCTCCCCCCGCCGGACGGAGGGCCACATTTTGATGGTGGCTTGGGCGCTGTAGCCCCGGGTCCGGGCGTCCCGCTCAATGCGCCGCAGGAGCCGGGCGTCGGTGGTGGGAATGCGGTTGTGGTCGTCAATGTTCAGCGTGGTGAGACAGCTGATATAAATTTTGTATTTGCTTTCCTTCGGGAGGGCATGGGTGAAAGCGTCGTTGAGGCAGTGGATGCCCTCGATGACCAGCACGTCGCCTTCCGACAGATGCATGAAATTGCCGTTGTACTCTCTTGCGCCCTTCTTGAAATTGTAGGTGGGAATTTCCACAGTCTCGCCGTTGAGGAGGCGGATGCAGTCCTGATTGAACTGCTCCACGTCCATGGCCCCCAGGCCCTCGAAGTCGTAGTTGCCGTTTTCGTCCCGTGGGGTTTTGTCCCGGTTGACGAAATAGTTGTCGGTGGCGATGGGGTAGGGCCGCAGGCCGCAGGCCCGCAGCTGGGTGGACAGCCGGTGGGAGAAGGTGGTCTTGCCGGAGGAGGAGGGGCCGGCGATCATGACGAAGCGGACCTCCTTCCGGGAGGCGATTTCGGCGGCGATGTCGCCGATCTTCTTTTCCATCATGGCCTCATGGGCCAGGATGAGGGGCGTCGCCCCGCCTTGGGAGATGGTAGTGTTCAGCTCCGCCACGTTGGAGGCGTTCAGGGCTTCGGAGCGGAGGGTGGATTCGTAGAGCTCCCGGAAGACCTTGCGGGAGGGCTTGAAGTCCCCTAAATGGTTGGGGTCCTTCTGGGTGGGCAGGCGGAGGACAAAGCCGTTTTCAAAGAGCTCCAGTCCGAAGCACCGGATATAGCCGGTATCCGGGGCCATGTAGCCGTAGAAATAGTCCACAAAGCCGTCCAGGGAATAGACGTTGACGTGGGAGTTGATGCGGAAGCTGAGGAGCTGGGCCTTGTGGATCAGCCGGGCCCTGCGGAACAGCTCCATGGCGTCGTCGGTGTTGATGGTCTGCTTCTCGATGGGCAGCGCGGCGGCGGACAGCTCCCGCATCCGCTCCTCCACCCGGCCCAGCAGGGCCTGGTCCAGGGTGAAATTTCCCCGGGCCAGGAGAAAGAGGGCGCTGCTGAGGGAGTACTCCACGGAGATGCGTTCCACATTCTCCCGGCCCGCCACGTCATAGAAGGCCTTCAGCATCAGGAAGACGGCGCTGCGCTCATAGGTCTGGATGCCGGGCCTGTCCTGGGCGGTGACCATTTTCAGCGAGCAGTCCCGATCCAGAACTTTGTGGAGCTCGCAGAGCTTCCCGTCACGGTTGACCAGCAGGATGTCGTAAGGGGTCCGGCCCTGAAAATCCGCCGCAATGGCGCGGTAGGGCGTTCCGTAAGGATAGGCGTATTCCACGCCGTCCACGGTGACCTTGATCATTTTTTTCTCTTCCATAGGATGGCCTCCTTCTATATGTGATGGTTCCGCCGGGTGAAGAGGGGCTTGCGCCATCTTCAGCCGGGCTGACTCTATCATACGATATTTTGGCGGAAAATACAAGGAGGATTCCGCTGTAAAAAGGCCGGGCGGACAGCTCCGCCCGGCCTTTTGCCGCTTGGCTCCGCTTATGGCGGAATGCCGTGTTATTCCTTGGCAAGCGCCGCTTCCTGAAGCGCGTCGAAGGCGGCCATGCACTCGTCCACCGACGCGCCTTCCAGAAGCTCCCGCACGATGAGGCAGGTGTTTCCCCACTGCTCCACATTCATTCCCGCGTTGGAGCCCAGGACGTAGATCCCTTCTTCAATCCGGTCGTTGAGGGGCCGCAGGGAGGGGACGCAGTCCACCTTCACGTTTTTGGAGGGGGAGATGACCCGGTTGGTTTCCGAATAGAGCTGGAGGGCCTCGTCCGAGGTCATGATGTCCAGGGCTTTGGCCGCGTCTTCCCGGTGCTCCGCCTCCGCGCCGATGCCGTATCCGGTCATGGGTATCACCGGCATCTGGCCCCGGCTGCTGGGGAAGCCCACAACCTGCATTTCAAAATCGGTTTTTCCATAGCCGGTTTCCGAGTTGGCCGCGCCCCAGTAGGCCATGACAATAGGGGTTTTCCCCGCCAGGAAGTCCGGTCCCTCCGCCTCGATGGCCTCGCTGACCAGAGCCGTCTCCGCGTCGATGTAGCCCCGGTCAATCAGGATTTGCAGGAACTCAAATCCGGGGCGCATATAGTCGCTGTATTTGGCCTCGCCGCTGTTGAGGGCCGCGATTTCCGCCTCCGCGTTCCCGCCGTTGTACAGGTCCGCGTAGGCCTGGGCGAAAACGAACGTCTCCAGCCACCAGCGGTTTGCCCCTATGGGCGTCTCGAATCCGTTTTCCTTGAAAACGCGGCAGCACTCCAGGAACTCCTCCGGTGTTTCCGGCTGGGATAAGCCATACTGGTTGAAAAGATCCATGTTGAGGAACAGGCCGTAGGCCACGATCTCCTGGGGGATGGCGATCAGCTTCCCGTCCACCGTGTTGGCGACCCGGATGATCTCCCGCAGATTTTTCGCGCTGTCCAGCCCCGAGAGGTCCATCAGCTTTCCCTCCGCCCCCAAAATCAGGAGGGTATCCGGGTTCAGCAGATACAGGTCGTCCATATTGCTGCGCGCCCGGTCGAGAGTGACCTCGTCATAGGTCTTGTCCTGATAGTTTTCCGCCGTATAGGTCCTGTACATCATGCTTACGCCCAGTTTTTCCTCGGCCATTGCCACCGTCAGGTCCGACGCGGTCCGGGCGATGTTTTTCGCGTTGGGATCGGTTTTCTCCATAGGGCTGAACAGGTTCACCACCCGCGCCGCTTCCTTTTCCTGGGAAATCAGGTTTTTGGGCTTGGCGGAGCCTTGGCAGGCCGTCAGGGACAGCGCCGCCAGCACCGCCAGGAACAGAGCGGACCATTTCCGGCTCACGCTCTTGATAGGCGTCATGATCCATCTTCCTTTCGCTTGGTGCATTGTGTAATAACGCTCTTCAAATGCTCCATATTCAGCGGCTTGGCCACGTGGGCGGTCATCCCCGCGTCCAGGGCCGCTTTTTCATCTTCGGCAAAGGCGTTGGCCGTCATGGCGATGATGGGGATGCGCCCCGCGTCCTCCCGATCCAAAGAGCGGATGGCCCGGGCGGCCTCGTGACCGTTCATCACCGGCATCTGCACATCCATCAAGATGGCGTCGAACGCGCCCGCTTCCGCCTCCTGGAAGCGCTCCACCGCCAAACGGCCGTTTTCCACGATTTCGCAGGAGGCCCCCTCGATCTCCAAAAGCTCCGTCAGGATCTCCGCGTTGATTTCGTTGTCCTCCGCGGCGAGGAAATGGAGCCCCTGCAGGCCGCCGTCTTCCTCCGGGACGGGGGCGGCGGCTTCGCTGGGGTCCGCCCAGAACTGCGCCACCTTCTCCCGGAAGGCGGAGACGAAGAACGGCTTTGTGAGAATGCCCGTGAATTTGATTTGCAGCGCTTCCTCCATTCCCTCCGCGCCGGATTCCGCCAGGAAGAGGATGGGCATGGAAAACGACTCCCGCAGATCCCGTGCCGCCTGGAGGCCGCAGGTCTCCCAGTCCAGCAGGACAATTTGGCAGTCTTCGCCGTTGTCCCGCAGCCAGGCGGCGGCTTCCTCCCAGCCGGCGGCGGTGTCCAGGCGGATTCCGGCGTCCTGCATCAGGGATTGAATGCTCTCCCGGCTCTCCGGGTCGGCGTCCACCGCCAGCACGCGGGAAATGCCCCGCTGTTCCCAGAAGCGCCGGTCCGCGTGCCCCTCCTGAATGCGCAGCTCCAGGTCGACCCGGAAGAGGGAGCCCCGGTCCACCTCGCTGAACACCTCAATGGTGCCTCCCATCAGCTCTACGATGCTTTTGGTGATGGCCATGCCCAGCCCGGTGCCCTGCACCTTGTTGGTGGTGCTGTTTTCCGCTCTGGTAAACGCGTCGAAAATGGTTTCCAGGTATTCCGGCGTCATGCCGTAGCCGTCGTCCTCCACTTCCATGCGGATATGCTCATATTGGCTGGAGCGCTGCTTGAGCTCCATGATGCGGAAGCGGATATGCCCGCCCTCCGGCGTGTATTTTACGGCGTTGGAAAGGAGGTTGATCAAAATCTGATTGATTCGAGTTTCGTCGCCAATCAGGCGCTCGTGCCGGATGCCGGTTGCCTCCAGATGAAAGTCCTGCTTTCTGGCTTTGGCCATGGGCTGGATGATGGCGTCCACGGAGGAAATCACATCGTTCAGGGAGAATTCCTCCAGGTTCAGCACGACTTTTCCGCTCTCGATTTTGGAGACGTCCAGGATGTCGTTGATGAGGCTGAGAAGGTGCTGGCCGGAGGCCATGATCTTCTGGGTATATTCCCGGACCTTGGCCGGGTTTTCCGCGTCCTTGGAAAGGAGGGAGGTGAATCCCAGCACCGCGTTCATGGGCGTGCGGATGTCATGGGACATGTTGGAGAGGAAGGTCGTCTTGGACTCGCTGGCGATCTGAGCGGCCTGGAGGGCCTCCGCCAGCTGCTGGCTGTGCAGCTTCCGCTCCGCCTCCTGCTCCTTCCGGAGCTTATCCTGCTGCCTCCAGCTGAGGTAGTACAGCAGGATGCACAGGAAGAAGGCCGCCAGCATGGAGGCTACCACGATGAAAATATTCTGGCTGACGGTTCGCCCCTCCTGCTGGATGGCCTGGATGGGCACGTAGCCCACCAGGAAGATGGTGCCGCCGTTTACCGACCACATGTAGTTCAGCGCCTGCACGTCCCGGATATCGTGGTAGAAAAGAATGTTCTTCCCGCTTCCCAGGCACGCGTTTACCTCCGCCCGGATCTCCGGGTCCTGAATGTCGTTGGCGCGGTAGAAATCGGTCAGATTTAAATGGCCCGCGCTCCGCTGGCCCATGCCCTTGGGCTTTAGGACAAAGCGCTGGCTTTCCGCGTCCATAACGTACAGCGAGGCCTGCTTGTTGTAAAACCCCTCCGGAAGGGAGCGGTCGACGGCGTCGTAAATGTACTCGGCGTAAAGGGTGCCGATTTCCCGGCCGTCCCGTTCAACGGGGCACTTCATGGTATAGGACCAGGTGCCCATGTAATTCAGATAAGACTGGGAGATCGGCAGGCCCATAACCGTTTCGCCGGCGGAAAAATCCAGGCTGTCTTCGGTGAAGCGCTCTCCGGTATTGGAGATGCCTTCGGTTTTGCCGGAGAGAATCAAAGACATTTTGGACATGGTCTGGTTTTTCTCATAAGCGCGGATGTACGCCTCCGGGTCGTCCACACGGGCGATCTCCTGGGCGATCAGGGTCTGAAACTCCGCTTCGCTGCGCAGGATCGCCTCGATGGTACTCTGAATGAGATCCAGGCTTTCGCTTAAGTTTTGTATGGCGGAATTGGACATTTCCCTGGCGGTCTTTCGCGACACCGAAAATATAATTGCCCCGAACATGCAGAAAACCAATATAATGGAGAGGAGCAGGGAGAGGCCCCTCCGCTTGATTTGCTTATTTGGAATGTTCATCATTGGCTTGCTCCATTCTAACGCTCCGGCAGTACGGCGCCTGATTGCCGGGGGAAGGGGCTCCTTCCCGTTCCGCAAACCGCGTCGAAGCCATACTACATCCCATTATACTATTCCCTTCCTTTTAGTGTCAATAGATGCGGGGCGGCGGAGCAAAAAAAGGCCGGCGCTAAAGCGCCGGCCTCCTATGCTGTTTCCCAAAAGCTTCCTGTGGGTGCTCCCGCCCTGCGGCGGAAGGATTATGAATGATTCAAGAAGTTTACATACCGGGCCAGCATGGCCGCCGCCTGGGCGCGGGTGGCCTTGCCGCCGGGGGAGAAGGAGCCGTTTCCGTAGCCGCTGAGGATGCCGTTTTCCGAAGCCCAGCGGACCGCCTCGCGCGCATAGCCGCTGACGGCCTCCGCGTCGCTGAACCGCAGTTCCCGCTCCGTGGCGGCGGGACTGCCCGCGCAGCGGTGGAGCATGGCCGCGAACTGCTCCCGCGTCACCGTGCTGTCCGGGTTCCGACCGTCGCTGATCCCCTGGGCGATTGCCCAGGCGGCGCCCTGTTCATAGGCGGACGCTCCGGAGGCGCTTACGCCGTCCAGCCGGGCCAGCACCGTCATCAGCATCGCGCGGGACATGGGTGCGTCGGGGCTGAAAGCGGTGGAAGTTTTGCCGGAGAAGAGCTCCCGGGCGGTGACGAAGCCGATGGCGTCCTCCGCCCAGTGGCCCCGGGTATCGCGGAAATTCTTGCCGTTGTCCCGGAGCCGCACCGTGGCGCCGTCGGGAACGCTGACGGCAATCCGGCCTCCGCTGAGAACGGCGGTTTTGAGCAGGGTTTCGGAGCCGTCGCCGCCGGCGAGGTAAGCCACGGTGGTGCCGGCGTCTCCCTCCGCGGGAATTTCCACCCGGACAAGCCGGACGCTGCCGGTGCGAATGACAATGTCGGCGTTCGCACCGGGCAGGGCCGGGATGGGCAGGACGATGGTCCCGCCGCTTCTCTGGCTCTCCTGAACCGCCTGGGAGGGAAGCCGCACGTCGGCCCGGGCGCCGTTCCGGTCCTCCCGGATGGAGGCGGTAAGGCCGTCGGACTGCTTCACGGTGGTTTCGGCGGTCCCGTCGGGCCGTTCCACCGTTTTGACGGTGGAGCCGTCCTTTGCCGTTTCCGTAGTGGTGACGGTGCCGTCCTTTTTCGTCTCCACCACGGTTTTGGAGCCGTCGGGCCGTCTGGTGGTCTCCGTCTCCGTGCCGGTGGTTTTGTTGACGGTGGTGGAGACGGTGGAGCCGTCGGGCTGTTTGACCGTTGTGGTATTGGAGGAGGAGCCGGAAGACGAGCTCCCGCCGGAAGAGGAACTCCCGCCGGAGGACGACCCTCCGCCGCTGGAACCGCCGGAGGAGGAACCGCCGCCGGTGGCGGGAAGCGTCTCCCGGACCATCTCGCAACCGCAGACGGTGCAGGACTTGTGCCGGGTCCCGTTCTGGGAAGACGTGGCGGGCCGGTCCACCACCCAGTCTCCGGCGGTGTGGGCGGCGTAGCCGCTCTTTTCGCTGTTCGCCGTGATGGGACAGCCGGAGGCGGCACAGTCGTGCCAGTGGTGGGAGGCGTTGGTTTTCCAGGCGGAGCCCCAGGCGTGGGTATGGCTGGGAGTGGGAGGCGTGATGCCGCCGGGAGTCCAAATGGCGTTTAAGGTCACGTCCCGGGCGGGCATTTTAAAGCTCAGGTCCGGGCTGTTCCGGTTGTCCAGCGTCAGGTCCCCCGCGTCCCAGGCCGCGAAGGTTTTCCCAGCCTTGACGCCTGCCTGAACGGTAACGCCGGCCCCTTCCTTATAGGTGTAGGTTCCCGCGGGGGTGCCGCCCTCGCCGGTGTTGCCCACCGTCAGGCGATAGCTGGTCTCACCGGGCGGGTCAGGCTGGTCGGGAGGATCGGGAGGATCGGGCGGCTCCGTGGCGGCGGTGATCCGGACGGTGTAGGTCGTGGTCTTCCCCTGGTAGGTAATGGTCAGCGTCTGGCTCTCCGCCGCCTGATCGGAGTTGAAGCCGGAGACCATCGCCTCCGTGACGTTCACCGTGTGTTTGCTTCCGTCGGAATAGGCCGCTTCAATCGTAAGGCCGGAGACGTCCAGGGCCTCGCCCACCTGATAGGCGGTCTTGTGCCCGGTGCTGTTGACGGAAATGGAGTTGAGCACAGGGTCCACGGGACCGGGGTCCGGATCTCCGCCGCCGCTTGTAACGGTGAGCACGGCGTCCTTGAAAAGCGCCTTTCCTTCAACCGTGTGCTCTTGGGGCACGATGATCCGGATGGTATAGCTGCCCGGGTCACAGGATTCATCGGGGGAAACGTAAAGATTATTTGTGTTGATCTCCATGAAAAACTGGCCGAAGGAACCGCTGTAGCTGTATGTGTAATAGGTCTCCCCGTATTCGTTTTGTTCCGCTTTCGGACTAGCAGCCTTGTCATTGATAGTGATGCCAAGAGGAATGTACTCCAGATACACAGGAACTCCGTTTGCGCTTTCGACGGTTAGGGGAAACTCGGCTTCGCCGCCCGCTTCCACGGTCTGCGCCGTTGTGTCGAAGCGGAAGTCCTGCACAAGGTCCCTGTTCCCGCCGGAGGAGTCCTCCACAGCCGTCCAGCTGCCGTTGGTATCACATTCCAACCTTACTCCGGGATTGAGGCTGTGGGGCAGAAGCTGGAAGGCAGCGCTGCTGGAGGCCGGGGTTTGGATATAGGTGTGGCCCACAGTGGGTTGGGAAGTGGAGTTGGTATTGGAATAGTCTGTTCCGCCGATGGCTACCTTAGCCGAACCCTCCGCCGACCGGGCGGCGGTCATGGTTTGATCTGCGCCCATAACCAGAATGCCGCCCCCTGCGCCATCTGCGGTGAAATCATCCACCGTGAAATTGTTCAGGTTGGAAACCGTCAATTTTGCGCCGGAGGAGATGGAGAGGGAGGCGTTCCCGCCCTGCCGGAAGCTGCTGCCCTGGGCCAGGACCAGATTGCCCGAACGTACCGACAGGCTGGAGATATCACAGAATACCTTGGTATCCAGATTTTCGCCCTCGTACTCCACACGGGTTTCCGTCGCGCCCGCGCCAACCACGCCGCCCACTTTGGAGAGTTTCGCGCCGGTGATGGTGACGGTTCCGTTTACGGTGTAGCGGTCAGGGTCCGGAAGCGTCACTTTTTGTCCCTGCACTTCCGGCGGATTCTTCTGCTGCGCGCCTCCAGCATAGATTTGGCCCACGGCGGAGACGCCGCCGGAGAGACTCGCGCAGCCGTCTATGCGGATGACGGGATCCCCGTCAAAGGAGTTTTCCGGGCCGTCTTGATGGCCGGTGTCCGGACCCATGCCGCCCATGCAGAGACTGCCGGCGTAGATATTGCCGGTGCCTACGACATGCGCGCTCGTGCCCTGGAGACTGGTGGTTCCCTGGATTGTGACGGTGTTGGCCGTGCCGGGGCTGGGAACCGGGAATTGCTCATAATCGTTTGGCAACAAGGTGCCGCCGAAGACATTAAAGGGATAGCCCGCGGCTGTTACGCTGTCCAGTGTCAGAGCGTACCCGTTGGCGATGACCGCGTTGCGGGTGCTGGTGGTAAAATCCAACTGGGCGTTTTGAATGGTCACGTTTCCGCCCAGCAGGACGCCTCCCGCACGGAGGGTAATTATGTGGCCCTGCCCGTCAATGGTGACGTCTTTTTCAATGATCCACGGAACATCCCCGGTATTGATCAAGGCGTCCTTGGTCAGCGTGATCGTGCCGCCGCTAGGCGCGGCGGCAATGGCGGCGGGCAGATCAAAATAGTCTTCAATATCCGCCGCCAGCCCCACAGAGGGGAACAGGGAGGCGGCGATGCAGAAGGCCAATAAGGCCGCGGCCAGCCTGAAGGTTTTTTTCCTCATGAAAATTCTCCTTTTCGGTTTGTCCGGAGGGCGCTTCGCCCGCGCTTCCCGCGCCGGTTGAGGGCCGTGATTTCCTCCGCGAGTGCTGCTGGTCAACAATATATCAGAAAAAAGCCGGGTTTACAAGATTTGCCTGGCGGAAATCCCAGGAAATATTAGGAAAAACGTACATGTTCCTGGAGAAACGTCCCCGACCGCCGGAGGAGGAGCGGGCACGGTTTTCGCCGTCAGGCGAAAACGGAGATGAGCGGACTTTGCGACGACGAGGCGCCGGCCCGCCGGCTGACGCCTCTCCTTGCCAACGCCCGCAAGACCGGGATCATCCAGGGCCTCGACCGCCTATTTTCGCTCCGTTCTGCAATTACGGGCATTTTACCTACCAGGACGCTCCCTGGGAGCAGACGGTACCAGGCTTTCTGTGTCCACCATTTCTACACCCCCCGCTCATGTTTTCCTTGTTCCAGCATCTTTCTCACCCCTATCCTATTTTACTGCATTTACTGAGAAAAGTCTGCCGGATGGCAGACTTTTTCGACAGGCTGAGGCCCTTCCGCAAGGGAGGGCTTGCTGATTCTTTCCGGGAGAAGCGGGGCCGCCGCCAGGCCCGCCGGGCGCATTCCCGAACCGCGAAGAGCCCCTCCGCTATTTCTTAACCTGGGACAGGTAGCGGTACACGCTGGCCTGGGAGCAGCCCAAGCCTGCGGCCACATCCTTCACGGCTCCCTTAAGCAGGAAAATCCCGCTCTCCTCCAGGGCGGCGATGATCAGCAGCCGCTCCTCGGAGGTCAGCCGTTTCGCCGGGACCCCCAGACGCTCCAGCTCGTGGGCGATGGCGTCCTGGGCCACGGCCTCGGTGGAGTTGCGGAAGGTCTCCGGCCGGGAGGCGTGTTCGCCCTCCGGCGGCTGTTCCAGGGCCTGAACGAACTGGTTCGGGTGGCAGAGGGTCAGGACCTGCTGGGCAAAGCTCTGAAAGCGGCTGTCGTCAAAGTTGATGCAGAGCATCCCGATGAGCTTCCCGTCCTCCTTAATGAACATGGTGCTGGAGCGCAGGGCGTTCCCGGCGGCGGAGACGCCGGAGTAGTGCAGGCGGTAGTCCTGCCACTCATAGCTCTCGTCCTTCAAGACGCTCAGGGCCATGTTGGTCAGCGGCGCGCCGATTTCCCGGCCGCTGATGTAGCCGTTGGCAATGGCGATAATGGAGCGGTTTTTGTCCGTCAGGTCGTGGAGGGCCACCTCATAGTCCGGGCCCAGGGCGGCGCCCAGAAATTCCGTCAGCTTCACGTACTGGCGCAGCAGGGCGTTGGCGGTATCCGGCATAGGAGCCTCCTTTCCTTCCTGCGGGGGAATCCGTTCTTTCTTTTTTCCTCATTTTAGTATTATATTCCGAAAAAGAACCTCTGTCAAAAAAATTTTTTCTCACCGTGAGAAAGATCAACCTTTCAAGGGCTATTTATATTTTCCATAAAAATTATATCAGGAAAATAGTGATTCATACAAAACGCACAAAAGGGATTGACATTTTTTAGGAGTGCTGATAAAATTACCTCACATTAAGAAGCAAATGCAGCCATTTTTGTGTCATTTGCTCCTTTGCTCCCTTCCCAGGAGCGCCCGCAAAGCCCCGTCCCTCACACCAGGTACTGTCCGCTAGGCGCCCCGTCCGGCCATGGGAAAGCCGGACCGGCGACGACCGGGGTACCTCCTGAACATCTGGCGAAAGCCACACTTTATGGAGGTAAATCAAAATGGACAAGAACATGACGCACTATCCCCTGGACGTTCCCGCTCCCCATCACTTCACCTTCGCCGTCCGCGATCTGCCCACCGTCACCGTGGAGCAGCGTGAGCGGGCCCTGAAGGCCACGCATTACAACGAGTTCGCTTTCCCCTCCGGAATGCTGACCGTGGATATGCTGTCCGACTCCGGCACCACCGCCATGACCAACCAGCAGTGGGCCACCCTCTTCCTGGGCGACGAGGCCTATGGCCGGAACACCGGCTATTATGTCCTGCTGGATACCTTCCGCGACATCTTTGAGCGGGGCGGGGAGAAGAACTGGAAGAAGTCCATCGACCTGGTGCGCACCGACTGCCGGGACGTGGAGAAGATGATGAACGAGCTGTACCTGTGCGAGTATGAGGGCGGCCTCTTCAACGGCGGCGCCGCGCAGATGGAGCGCCCCAACAGCTTTATCATCCAGCAGGGCCGGGCCGCCGAGTCCGTGCTGATGGAGATTGTGAAGAAGATTCTGGCCCAGCGCCACCCCGGCAAGGTCTTTACCATCCCCTCCAACGGCCACTTCGACACCACCGAGGGCAACATCAAGCAGATGGGCTCCATCCCCCGCAACCTCTATCACAAGGAGCTGCTGTATCAAGTTCCCGAGGGCGGCAAATATGAGAAAAACCCCTTCAAGGGCAACATGGACATCGACAAGCTGGAGCAGCTGATCCAGGGCGTCGGCCCCGAGAATGTGCCCCTGATCTTCACCTGCATCACCAA
The DNA here is from genome assembly GCA_910574635.1 of Oscillospiraceae bacterium. Taxonomy (GTDB): domain Bacteria; phylum Bacillota; class Clostridia; order Oscillospirales; family Oscillospiraceae; genus Oscillibacter. Next base: position 145,149 of record CAJTCG010000006.1, read on the forward strand.
TAACCCCATCTGCGGCCACCCCGTCTCCATGGGCAACATCAAGGAGATTCACCGGATTTCCCGGAAGTATGACATCCCCCTGATCTTCGACGTGGCCCGCTGGGCGGAGAACTGCTACTTCATCAAGATGAACGAGCCCGGCTATGAGGACAAATCCATCGCCGAGATCGCCACGGAAATGTTCTCCTACTGCGACGGCTTCTCCATGTCCGCCAAGAAGGACGGCCACTCCAACATGGGCGGCATGCTGGCCTTCCGTGATAAGGGCCTGTTCTGGCAGAAGTTCTCCGACTTCAACGAGGACGGAAGCGTCAAGACCGACGTGGGCGTGCTGCTGAAGGTCAAGCAGATCTCCTGCTACGGCAACGACTCCTACGGCGGCATGAGCGGCCGGGACATCATGGCCCTGGCCTGCGGCCTGTATGAGAGCTGCGACTTCCGCTACATGGACGGCCGCGTGAAGCAGTGCGAGTATCTGGCCCAGGGCTTCTACAAGGCCGGGGTCAAGGGCGTGGTTCTGCCCGCCGGCGGCCACGCCGTGTATATCAACATGGACGAGTTCTTCGACGGCAAGCGGGGCCACGACACCTTCGCCGGAGAGGGCTTCTCCCTGGAGCTCATCCGCCGGTACGGCATCCGCGTCTCGGAGCTTGGCGACTACTCCATGGAGTATGACCTGAAGACCCCCGAGCAGCAGGCGGAGCTTGCCAACGTGGTCCGGTTCGCCATTGACCGCGACCGCCTGACCCAGGAGCACCTGGACTACGTCATCGCCGCTGTCAAGGCCCTCTATGAGGACCGGGAGAGCATCCCCAACATGCGCATCGTCTGGGGCCACAAGCTGCCCATGCGCCACTTCCACGCCTTCCTCGAGCCCTATCCCAACGAGGAGAAGTAAGTCCCCCCTGAAAAGTAAGTGCCACTGTACCGCAGGTTGAGTGTACAGCTTAGAGAGGGCGCCCGCCCTGTTCCAAAGTCAAATGACGTGGACCCGGCGGACAGCCCTCTCTTTCTCGTTTTTGGCCGGCGGTTGTGTGTATATCGAGAAAGAGGAGGAAATTGTTACATGAGCAACGAGACCTTGCAAACCCGCGACGGGTTTAAGAGCCAGTGGGGCTTTATCCTGGCCTGCATCGGCTCCGCCGTCGGCATGGGCAACATCTGGCGCTTCCCCATCATGGTTGCCAAGTGGGGCGGCCTGACCTTCCTGATTCCCTATTTCATCATCGTTCTTCTGGTGGGCAACTCCGGCGTTATGGAGGAGTTCGCCCTGGGCCGCCGGGCCCAGGCGGGCCCCATCGGCGCGTTCGGCCACGCTACCGAGGCCAGAAACGGCAACCGGAAGTTGGGCGAAGCCATCGGCCTGATTCCCATTGTGGGCTCTATGATGCTGGCAATCGGCTACACCGTGGTCATGAGCTGGATTTTCAAGTACACCTTCATGTCCCTCACTGGCGGCCTGTACGCCTTGGGTCAAGACATGGGCGCCATCGGCGGCACCTTTGGCGGCGCGGCTCCCGAGGCCGCGACTCTGGGCGAGGCCGTCAGCATGATGCTCCAGGGGGGAATCTTCGGTGTGGGCAACAGCATGTGGCTGATCATCGGCCTGGTGGTAGCGATGATTATTATGGCCATGGGCGTGGCCAACGGCATTGAAAAAGCCAACAAGATCATGATGCCCGTGCTGTTCGGCCTGTTTGTCATCCTGGCCGTCTACATCGGCTTCCAGCCCGGCGCTTCCGAGGGATACAAGTTCCTGTTCACCCTGGACCCCGCGGGTCTGGTGAGCCCCCAGGTGTGGATTTACGCCTTCGGCCAGGCGTTCTTCTCCCTGTCCGTGGCGGGCAACGGCTCCGTTATCTATGGTTCCTACCTGCCCAAGGACGAGGACATCCCCTCCTCCGCCCGGCGTGTGGCTTTGTTTGATACCCTGGCCGCCCTGCTGGCCGCTTTCGTCATCATCCCCGCCATCGGTGCGTCCGGCTTTGCCATGAGCGACGTGACCCCCGGCCCCGGCCTGATGTTCGTCTATCTGGTCAACATCCTCAACGGCATGCCCGGCGGACGGATCATCGGCATCATCTTCTATGTGGCCGTCCTCTTCGCGGGCATCAGCTCCATCATCAACCTGTACGAGGCCCCCGTGGCCACTATGCAGGAGCAGTTCAAGCTGAAGCGGCTTCCCGCCGTGGGGATCATCGGCGTTGTTGGCGTCATCGTGGCCCTGCTGATTCAGCCCTGGACCTCCCAGTGGATGGACGTGGTTTCCATCTACATCTGCCCCTTGGGAGCTGGTCTCGCCGCCATTATGTTCTTCTTCGTTCTGCCCCGCAAGGAGGCCCTGGAAGAGGTCAACCACGGCGCCAAGAAGCCTGTCGGCAAATGGTTCGAGTATCTGGGCTACCTGTTCATCGTCATGTGCTTCATTGCCCTGGTGGCCGGCGCCATGCTGGGCGGCATCGGCTGAGCTTGGCTGACCGCGAACCGTTACCCCTGTGTTCTGAAAAAAAGAACGCCCGCTGTCTTCCGACAGCGGGCGTTCTTTCACTGGTCCGGACCCTCGTAAGGGGAAACATAGCCCGGCGGGCAGAGCCGCTCCGCGCTCCATTGGAGCATCTGCTCCAGGATGGGCCGGAAGCTCTCTCCCAGCTCCGTCAGGGAGTACTCCACCCGGGGCGGCACCTCCCCGTAGACCTCCCGGTGCAAAAACCCGTCCCGCTCCAGCTCCCGGAGCTGCTTGGTCAGGGAAGACTGGGTGATGCCGTCCAGGCGGCGCAGGAGCTGGCCGAAGCGCTGGACCTTGTAGAAGGACACATACCAGAGGATGAGGATTTTCCACTTGCCTCCCAGCACCGCCTGGAGGCTGGCCATGGGGACGCAGCGGGCCATCATATCCGGCGTCTGAAATTTGTTCCCGTCCACGGGGGCCTCCTTTCATTGGTGCAAAAAAGGGTACTGACGCTAAAAAAATTGCGTACTTGCGGCGCTGCGCGGCCCGGAGTAATATGGCGGCAGAATCGAACTTGAGAGGAGACGCGTTTATGCACTTTTATGGAACCATCTGGCGGCCGCCCTATGAGGCGGATTCCCTTTTGATCCAAGCCACGGCGGGCTGCACCCACCACGCCTGCAAGTTCTGCACGCTGTACGAGGACCTGCCCTTCCGCTTCCGCATGTCGCCCCTGGAGGAGGTGGAGGCGGACCTCCAGGAGGCCCAGCTCTGGGGCACGGACCCCATGGCCCGGCTCTCCGTCCGGCTCCAGGGCCTCCCCGAGCCCCAGGGGCCCCGGCGGGTCTTTCTGGTGGGGGCAAATCCGTTCGTGCTGCTGCCGGGGCGTCTGGAGGAAATCGCCGGGCTTATCCGGCGGTACCTTCCAACGGTGAAGAGCATCGGCTGCTTTGCCCGGGTGACGGACGTGGGGCTCAAGAGCGATGAGGAGCTGCGCCGCCTCCGGTCCCTGGGCTATGACGGGCTGACCGTGGGCGTGGAGACCGGGGACGGGGAAGCCCTGGCCTTTATGAACAAAGGCTATCAGGCCCGGGACATCGTGGAACAGGCGGCGCGGCTGGACGGGGCGGGCATCTCTTACAGCTTCTTCTACCTGGCGGGCATTTCCGGCGCGGGCCGGGGGAGGGAAGGCGCCCTGCGGAGCGCGGAGGTCTTCAACCGGACCCGCCCTGTGCGCGTCGGGTCCTCCATGCTGACCGTCTTCCCGGATTCGGAGCTGTACCGGGAGATACAGGCGGGAAACTGGAAGGAAGAGAGCGAGCTGGAAAAGCTGGAGGAGCTGAAGGTCCTGATAGAACACCTGGTTATCCCCACCCGTTTCGAGACGGACGGGGCCTCCAATCTGGTTCATGTCCGGGGGGAACTGCCCCGGGACCGGGCGGCGCTGGCCGGATATCTGGAGCGCCTGATCGCCGGGGCGGATGAGGAGTCCCTCCGGGCCTACCGGGTCAATCTAAAACATCTATAAAGGGGATGCCCTTCACCACCCAGGCGTCGGGCAGGTAGCGGCCCTGTGGCATGGCGCTGCTGTTTTTCGTGATGCTCCGCCCGTTGTAGGTCATGGAGGAGCTGGACCCGCCGTCCATGTTCATGGCGGTCCAGCAGCCGTAGCGCAGCAGGATGTCCGCGCACTCCGACACGGTGGTCCCCAGGCTGTGGCCCACGCGGCGGCCGTCGATGACCAGCAGGAGCGCGGCCTTGTCCGCCGTCTGGCCGATGACCGTCCGGGGCTGGATGCCCATGCCGAAGGAGCCGTCGATGTTCTTCTCCCCGTTCAGCACGATGATGGGATAGAACTGCACCGCGTCCCGCATCTCGTCCAGGTCCAGGCCCCGGCCCGCCCGAAAGTTGTCGTCATAATCAAACCCGGCGGTTTGGTAGCGGCCCTTGAGGGCCTGGCCGGAGTACTCGCCGCCGGAGAGGACGAAGCCCATGGGCACGTTGCCCCGGCCCTTGCCCTCCGGGTCGTAGAAGCCGCTGGCGTTGACGCCCAGCACGGCGCCATAGGCGTCGCAGAGCTCCGTCACCGTCTGCCCCCGGCCGGAGAGGGTATTCTTCGCCAGGATAACCTGAGAACTGTCCTTGGCGATGGCCAGCTTGCCCTGATACCCCTCGCCGGAGACGGTGAGAATGAGGATTTTGTTCGGCACGTCGATGGCCCAGACCTTGTCCCCGGCGGTGGTGCGGACCCCTTCCAGCTTTTCCTTCTCCAGGACGGGCAGGTCCTCCCAGGTGATGGACTCCGGCAGGGTGGACAGGTCCACCTCCGGGAACAGGGCGGCAAAGTCCGCGATGGCCTGCTCCTCCAGGGTCCGGGCGGACTCTGAGGGGGGCGGCGCTTCCGTCCCCTGGGCGATGTCGCTGGCCTCAATGAGGTTGTCCTGGAAGCGGGCCTCCACGTCCTTCATGGCCTCTTCAATGGCGGAGTCCGGCAGGAAGGCCGTGGCCAGCCACTGGTGGGTCATGGTGCCCATAGCCGTCTCAATGTACAGCGTCCGCCACTTGGCGATAAACGGGATGCCGGAGAAGGCGAACAGCAGATATAACGCCGCCAGCAGAACGACCGCGGCGGCTGCGACGGCGGCGATCCGCCGTCCGCGCTTAGAGGGGGAACGGGTTTCTTCGTTCATAAACAGGGCCTCCGCCAGGAAAATCACGCGCTTTTATCTGGTAAGTATATCAGCCGGACAAGGCTGTTGTCAAGGCGGCGGAAAAGAGCGCGCCCCGGCGCGGAAGCCTTCCCGGTATCCTTTCGGGCCGTGAAAGTTCCGGCCGGTTGGCCGTCTTGGCGGGCCTGGTTTTAGTGGAACGGGGCCCCTCGGCGTCCAGTACAAAATTGGACTTGAATTTTTTGGGATTTTCGGCTATAATAATGAAAACAGCATTTGCGGCGTATTGTTTTCCGACGCCCCGGCGGCGGGCCGCGTAAATTTGGGAGGACCATTCGGCAGTTATATGAACACCGTTTAAAGCGTCTTATCTGATTTGATTTATCTTATTTGAAAAGATCTGAACAACGTTTATGTAAAGCGCAGGAGCCGGACGGTCAGGGCCGGATCTGCGCTTTTTTCCGTATTTTTTTAGAAAGGTGGTGGCAGCTGATGAGCTGGCAGAACGAATTGAGGAACGGATACCGGACGGCGGAGGAGTTGGCGCCCATCCTGGGATGGACGCCGGAGGAAACCGCCCGCTACGCCGCGGTGATCGAGCGGTATCCCATGCTGATCCCACCCTATTACCTGTCCCTGGTGGACCCCAAGGACCCGGAGGACCCCATCGGCCGGATGTGCGTCCCCTCCCTGGCGGAGCTGGACGCCGGAGGCGAAACGGACACCAGCGGCGAGGCGGACAACACCATGGTGGAGGGCCTCCAGCACAAATACACCCAGACGGCCCTGCTCCTCTCCACCAACCAGTGCGCCATGTACTGCCGCCACTGCTTCCGCAAGCGGATGGTGGGCCTCACCGACGCGGAGCTGAACAAGCGGGTGGACGAGGCCGTGGCCTATGTCTCGGAGCACAAGGAGATCAACAACATCCTGGTTTCCGGCGGGGACGCCTTTATGAACCCCAACCACATCCTGGAGCGCTACCTCCGGGAGCTTACCGCCATCGAGCACCTGGACCTGATCCGCTTCGGCTCCCGGATGCCGGTGACCTTGCCGGAGCGCATTTACGGGGATCCGGAGTTTTTGGATCTGTTCGAGGCGTACGGGAAGAAAAAAACCCTGGTCCTGGTGACCCACTTTAACCACCCCCGGGAGCTGACGGCTGAAGCGGCCCGGGCCCTCCGGGCCATGATTGGGCGGGGCGTGCCGGTGCGGAACCAGACGGTGCTGATGCGGGGCGTCAACGACGACGGGGAAACCCTGGGGAAGCTCCTCTCCGGCCTGGTCCGGCTGGGAGTCATGCCCTACTACATCTTCCAGTGCCGCCCGGTCACCGGGGTCAAGGGCCGCTTCCAGGTCCCCCTCGCCGAGGGAATCCGGATCGTGGACGACGCCAAGTCCCGGCAGAACGGCCTGGGCAAGGCGGTGCGCTACGCCATGAGCCACCCCCGGGGCAAGATCGAGATTGTCTGCGCGCTTCCCGGCGGGGAGACCCTCTTCAAGTTCCACCAGAACAAGGACCCGGAGGACCGCTCCCGGGCTTTCACCGTCCGGCTGTCCCCCACGGACACCTGGCTGGACGGGGAGCTCCGGGGCATGTGAGAAACTGGGGGAGAAAACAGGCATGCGGCGGGCCGAAGGGCCCGCCGCGTTTTGCCGCTCAGAGATCGGGGGACGGGGAGGACTCCGGCAGGGCCGGGGGCGTCCACTCCCGGAAGCACTTGGCGGTCCGCCAGAGGTAGACCATCCGCATGACGGCGCAGTAGATGGCCAGGACCAGGGCGGCCAGCCCTACGATTACGGCGATAAAGGGACCCATGAACAAGGAGAGGAAAAACAGGAGCAGCGCCCCCATGGAAAACAGGAGGAGCTTCCACAGCTTCCGCCAGTTGGCGGCCAGCTCCATGTCCAGGGGCTCCACGGCCTGGGCGTGGGTGTGGAACTCCACGTAATCCCCATAGAAGCTCACGATGAGGGAGGGAACGCCCAGCAGGAAAAGCAGGCCGGACCCCTCGGGGATGACCAGCAGGAACAGGTCCATGAGCGTGACCACCAGCAGGCAGAGGGCGGCGGTGCGGTAGCCCCTTAGCACCGGCGTCAGCTTCCACAAAAACAGGACGTAGGCCAAGCCGCAGAGGAATCTCAGCACCGTTCCCGCGGCCTCGGCGGCGGGAAACGCCTGGGCCACAAGATCCACCGTCAGCAGAGCCGCCAGATTCGACGGAACCACCAGCCAGAACATCAGCCAGGTCCATTTCCCCATCAGCGGGGCGATCTCCGCCAGGCGGCGATATTTGGCCGCCTCGCTGTCCCGGCGCTGGAGCTCCTGCCGGGGAACGCCGTCCCGCTGGGCCTGGCGGGGGCAGCCGGAAACGTACGTGCAGGTCTCACACCGCTCATGCCCCTTTTCCCGGCAGCAGGCGGCGATGCCGCAGGGGCCGGAGAAGGGCCGCCCCATGTCCTCCTGGCAGCCGGCACAGTTCAGATGATCCTTCCATCCGCAGGACTCGCAGCTTTTTCCACAGATGCCTTCCACGTTGCGCCCTCCTTTTTTGGCCCGGTAACGGCCTTTTATTGATCTCTATTTTAGCACAGAAAGATGCAGGATTCGCAACAGAAGAATTACATTTTATGACAAAAAGTTACACCCTTCCAACGCGGCGCGAACGGCTCAGTAGCCGTAGCGCTTTTGGTGCCTTGCCAGCAGCGCCGCCGACATGAGCAGACCCAGCAGCTCCGCCGCCGGGGTGGCCAGCCAGACCCCGGTTACCCCCAGCAGCAGGGGCAGAAGCTGGACGCAGGCCACGGTGAACAGGAAGGACCGGGAGAAGGCCAGAACGGCGGAAACCACGCCGTTGGACAGGGCGGTGAACATGCTGCTGGCGAAGACATTCAGCCCCAGGAAGAGCAGGGCGATGGAGCACAGGCGGTTCCCCGTCACCGCCAGGGCGTAGACCGGGCTGTCCGGCCGGGTGAAGACGCCCACCAGCGCCGGGGTGGCCAGGGCGGAGACGGCGGCGCAGAGGGCGGAGGCCCCCAGGATGAACCGCACGCTGAAGCGCACCAGCTTTTTCAGCTTCTCGTGGTTCCCCTCCCCGTGGTAGTAGCTGATCATGGGCGCCGCGCCGTAGGAGTAGCCGATAAACAGGGCGCTGACAAACATCAATACGTACATGATGATGGTGATGGCGGCCACGCCGTCCTCTCCGATGTATTTCAGCATGGCCAGGTTGAACAGCAACGTGGTGATGCCGGAAACCAGGGAGGTGGCCAGCTCGGAAAGGCCGTTGGCGGAGGCGTGGAACAGCACGCCTCCCCGAAAGACCGGCTTCTGGAAGTGGAGCAGGCTGTCCCGTTTACGGAAGACCAAAAGGCCCGCCGCCGCGGTGAGGGAGTACCCCAGCCCCGTGGCGGCGGCGGCCCCCCGGATGCCCAGGCCCGCCATGGCGATGAGCACATAGTCCAGGACGATGTTGCTCACGCCCCCCGCCACGGTGCAGATGAGGGACAGCCGTGACCGATCCGCGGCGATGAGGTAGAGGGAGAAGTTGTACATCAGCAAAATGGGGATGGTGAAGAGCAGATAGTCGCTGAGGTAGGCATGGCAGTATCCGAAGACCTCCGGCGACAGGCCCATGGACCCCAGCAGGACGTCCATCAGGCCGTAGCCCAGGGCCATCATGACGGCCCCCACCACGGCGTTGGTCAAAATCAGCAGGGTGAAGTCCTGCCGGGCCTCCTCTTCCCGGCCCTCCCCCATCTTTTTCATTACCACGGCGCTGCCGCCGGTGGCCAGCATCCCGGACACCGCCGTGATGAGCCCGATGGCCGGGGCCGTGAGGTTGATGGCCGACAGGGCGGCGGTGCCGATGAGGTTGGAGACGAACAGGCCGTCCACCATGGTGTAGAACGTGTTGAACACCGTCATGACAATGGTGGGAAAAACAAAGCGCAGGATGTTCCGTCCCGTCACCGGGAGGTGGTAAGAATCCAGACTGGCTTTCACAGCGCTCCCCTCCCTCAATTCCGGTAGTCCACGTCCTGGCGGTCCCCCAGGCCGAAATACCGGATCTCGTTCCCCTCCGCCAGCGGCCGGACGGCGGAGATCCGCCGGTTCCAGGCGGGGGCGAAGTAGTAGACGCCGCTCTCCGCGCACATCACGCTGGTGCACAGGGTCTGTTCATACACGTCGTAGTCCGGATCGGCCTTGGCCAGTCCCTCGGGGATATCCACCGGGGCAAAGGCCCGGAACATCCGGGACACGCCGTCCAGCTCGTCCCTCCCCCGGACGGAGAACTCCTTCATGAAGGCCGTCCGCACAAAGCGGGCGGGAGAGGAGTAGCCCCCCGGCAGGCCGAAGCCGCCCCCCAGCCGCTCCCCAAACTCCCGGACCTCGCGGCCCGCAATGGTCCGGGGCGCCTTGGGCAGGTTCGTGACTCCCGCGTAATTCCGCAGATTGGTTTCATGCCACGGGTAGTCCGGGCTGTTGGTCAGCACCCCGGCGGTCCGCCGGTAGACGGACAGGCCTCCTTGATCGGGCTCCAGGATGAGGGCTTCGCCGGTCCTGCCGCTTAGGATATAGTGGGCGGGCAGGGGCTTTCCCTGGATGGGCTCGTCCACCAGGGTAAGGCCGTCCAGGGCCTCCACTGCCTCTTCCAAAGAGCCGCACCGGCTGAGGAGCCAGGCCAGGAGGCGGCCGGGATGGACCGCCGTCTTCCCCGGCCCGGCGGCTTCCTCATAGGCCGCGTACTCCGGGTAGTGGAGCAGGGCCCCCATAAGCCCGGCGGCGTTCACGCCGTCCACCAAAATGGGCTCTCCAAAGCCCAGCACCGCCATGCCGGTATACCCGTAGCGTCCCCGGGGGTCCTCCCGCCCCGCCCGGAGCCCGGGGGAGCAGGGAATTCCGGCGGGGACGGCGAGAACGCGGTTCGCCTTCAGGTCCCCGAACTGGTCATAGGTCCGGCCCAGAAGGTGGCGTCCGTCCGCCGTCTCCCAGGAAAAGCTGCTGCATCCAAAATTCATCATGATACCTCCATGTTCCTTTCGCCTTAGTCTGCCGTTCAGGCTTGTAAAAATTCCTTGTGTGAGGTATCATAAACCGTGTGGCCGCCACACAGTCAAGAGGGGATTTGCCATTTGGGGAGGAATATTTTATGGAGCGGAAAACGGGCCGTCTGACCTCCGGGGACTTTGCCGCCCTGTGCGGCACAACCAAGGAGACCCTGCGGCACTACAAGGACCTGGGTCTGCTGCTCCCGGCCCACCGGGGGGAAAACGGGTATTTCTACTATGACGCGGAACAGTTCTATGACTACTACGCCATCGCCATCTTCCGCCAGACGGGCACGCCCCTGGAGGACATCCGCCGCTGCCTCCGGGGGCAGGACGCCGCCGGAACCCTGGAGCGCCTCCGGGAACAGCGGGTGCGGCTGGAGGCGGAGCGGCGGAAGCTGGAGCAGATGGAATTCGTTCTCTCCGGCATGATCGGGGGCCTGGAGCTGGGGGCGGAGCCGGATCTGGTCCCCCGGACGGCCCGGTTCGAGGCGGAGCATCTGCTGGCCCTCCCGGCGGAGGAGCTGGAGGGCCTGATGGACCCCGGCGCGGAAGAGGATGCCATGCTGATGACCGTGCTGGAGCGCTGCCGGACCCTCTGCCGGGAGTACGGCCTGCGGACGGACTACCGGCTGGGGGCCATCCACCGCCCCGGGGAACCGGCGGGGCCGGGCACCGTCAGCCATCTCACCATGCGCCTGGCGGAGCGAACGGACTGCCCCTATTATTGGGAAAAGCCCGCCGGGACCTACCTCCTTCTCTGCTGCCGGGGCCGCTGGGACCTCACCCAGGGCTACGCCGCCCTGGCGCGGCACATCGCGGAGAAGGAACTGAGAACGTCGGGGCGCGTCTATGCCTGCGACCTGGCGGGCTTTATCCTGAACGGGGTGGAATCCAACGCGGCCACCGTGCTGTCCGTCCGGCTGGCGGAAAAACCAAAAAGGGCCGCGCCGTTATAGCGGCGCGGCCCTTTTTTCAATTCCGCAGGCTGTGCAGCGGGGCGGGAATCCGTCCGCCCCGTGCGATAAAGGCGGCGGAGGACTCCCGGTGGACCGGCATTACCGGAGCGCTGCCCAGCAGCCCGCCCATCTCAATGGTACCCCCCACGTCCTTCCCCGGGGCGGGGAGGATGCGAACGGCGGTGGTTTTGTTGTTCACCATGCCAATCGCCGCCTCGTCGGCGATGATCGCCGCGATGGTTTCCGCCGGGGTGTCCCCGGGAATGGCGATCATGTCCAGCCCCACGGAGCAGACGCAGGTCATGGCCTCCAGCTTGTCGATGCACAGCGTCCCGGAGCGGGCGGCGGCAATCATGCCCTCGTCCTCGCTGACGGGGATGAAGGCCCCGGAGAGGCCCCCCACGCTGGAGGAGGCCATGACGCCGCCCTTTTTCACCGCGTCGTTCAGCATGGCCAGGGCCGCCGTGGTGCCGTGGGTGCCGCAGACCTCCAGGCCCAGCTCCTCCAGAATCCGGGCCACGCTGTCCCCGACGGCGGGGGTGGGGGCCAGGCTCAAATCCACGATTCCAAACGGCGTGTCCAGCCGCCGGCTGGCCTCCTGGGCCACCAGCTGGCCCATGCGGGTCACCCGGAAGGCGGTCTTCTTGATGGTCTCCGCCACAACGTCCAGGGGCTTATCCCTAACGGCCTGGAGGGCGTGGCAGACAACGCCGGGCCCGGAGACGCCCACGTTGATGACCTTCTCCGCCTCTCCGGCGCCGTGGAAGGCCCCGGCCATGAAGGGGTTGTCCTCCACGGCGTTGCAGAACACCACCAGCTTGGCGCAGCCCAGGCCGTCCCGGTCCGCCGTGCGGTCCGCGGTCTCCTTGACAATTCGGCCCATGAGAGCCACGGCGTCCATGTTGACGCCCGCCCGGGTGGAGCCCACGTTGACGGAGGAGCAGACCAGCTCCGTCCGGGCCAGAGCCTCGGGGATGGAGCGGATGAGGCGCTCGTCCGCCTGGGTCATCCCCTTCTGGACCAGGGCGGAGTAGCCCCCGATGAAGTTCACGCCGCAGCTCTGGGCCGCCTTATCCAGGGCCAGGGCGAAGGGCACATAGTCCTCCGTCTCGCTGGCCCCGGCCACCAGGGCCATGGGGGTGACGGAGATGCGCTTGTTCACAATGGGGATGCCGAACTCGTCCTCAATGTCCTGGCCGGTTTTCACCAGCCGTTCGGCGCAGCGGCAGATCTTCTCATAGACCTTCTCACAGGCCCGCTTGGGGTCCGGGTCGCAGCAGGAGAGCAGGGAGATGCCCATGGTGATGGTGCGGATATCCAGGTGCTGCTGGTCGATCATCTCAATGGTGGAGAGAATTTCCTTCTGATTCAGCATGGGGTTCCCTCCTTAAATGCTGTGCATGGCATTGAAAATTTCCTCCCGCTGGATGCGGATGGAGAGGCCCAGCTCCGCCCCCAGGTCGTTCAGGCCCTTCCCCAGCTCGCCGAAGCTGGCGGTGGACTGGCTGACGTCCACGGCCATGACCATGGTAAAGGCCCCCTGGAGAATGGTCTGGGAGATGTCCAGAATGTTGACGTTATAGTTTGCCAGGCGGTTGCAGACGGCGGCGATGATGCCCACCCGGTCCTGCCCCAGGACGGTGACAATGGCGTTCATGGTTGCTCCTCCTTTATTTTAAAAACAGCCTCCGGCGAGGGGAAACAGATTCCCCCCGCCGGACGCGAATTACAGCTCGTCGAAGAACTTGTCGTGGATGGCCCGGACCGCCCGGTTCACGTCCGTCTCGTCCAGAAGGACGGAGACCCGGATCTCCGAGGTGTTGATCATCTGGATATTGATGCCCGCCTCATAGAGGGCCTCGAACATTTTGGCGGCCACGCCGCAGTTGCTCATCAGTCCCACGCCCACGATGGAGACTTTTCCGATCCGGTCGTCGGCCTCAATGTGGTCAAAGCGCAGGGCTTCCTTGTGCTCGTTCAGGATGCCCTCCACCTCCTGCTGGTCTTTCCGGTGGATGGTGAAGGTGATATCCTTGGTATCCTCCCGGCCGATGGATTGGAGAATCACGTCCACATTGATGTTGTGTTTGCTCAGCAGGTCGAAGACCTGGAAGGCGACGCCGGGGTTGTGCTGGAGGCCCACCAGGGCCACCCGGGCGATGCTGGTATCCTTGGCGACGCCGGCAATGTTGGTCTTTTCCACTTTTGTAACCTCCTTGACTTTCGTGCCGGGCTTCCGCTCCAGGCTGGAAAGCACTTCCAAATTCACTCTGAACTTTTTCGCCAGCTCCACGCTGCGGTTGTGGAGCACCTGGGCCCCCTGAGACGCCAGCTCCAGCATCTCGTCGTAAGTAATCTCTTCCAGCTTCCGGGCCGTGGGGACCAGGCGGGGGTCCGCGGTGTACACGCCGTCCACGTCGGTGTAAATCTGGCACAGGTCCGCCCGGAAAGCCGCCGCCAGGGCCACGGCGCTGGTGTCGGAGCCCCCCCGGCCCAGGGTGGTCACGTCCCCGTTCCGGTCCACGCCCTGGAAGCCCGTGACGATGACGATGCGGTGCTGGTCCAGCTCCGCCTGGATGCGCTCGGCGTCGATGCGCTTGATGCGGGCGTCGGCGTGGACGGTGGTGGACTGGATGCCCACCTGCCAGGCCGCCAGGGACACGCAGGGCAGGCCCATGGCCTCCAGCGCCATGGCGCAAAGAGCCACGGAAATCTGCTCCCCCGTGGAAAGGAGCATATCCAGCTCCCGCTTGGAGGCGTTGGGGTTGACCTCCTTCGCCTTTTCAATCAGGTCGTCGGTGGTGTCCCCCTGGGCGGACAGGACCACGATGACATCGTTGCCCTTTACATAGGCCTCCGCGATGATTCGGGCGACATTTTGGATACGCTGGGCGTCCCTCACGGAGCTGCCGCCGAATTTCTGTACGATCAAACTCATGAATCTATCTTCCTTTTCCGCTTGAAATCAGGTTGGACGGGGGAAGGGCCTTCTTCCCCGCTCTATCCTATGCGGCGGGCCGCGCGCCGGGTCAGCCGTCCAATACCCTCATACAGGCCAGCACGTTCAGGGATCGGGACTGCTGGGCCGCCTCGTCCCCGCTGAGGGGGTCGGTCAAAAAGGCGGTCTCGCCGTCCTCGCTGAGGACCTCCACCTGCCCGAAGGCCAGGGCCGCGTCGGTGAGGCTGCCCTCAATGCGGAAATAGTGCCGCATCTTCAAAACCGACGGGTCCTGGAATCCCGCCGCGTCCGCCGACCAGCCGATCTCCTCCCGCTTGGGACTGGCCTGGAGGCACTCCATCACGTCCGCCACACAGGCGGAGGCGGTGGGCAGCTCCCCGGCTCCCCGGCCATAGAACATCACCTCGCCGGTGGCGTTGCCCCGGACCATCACGGCGTTGAACACGTCCTCCACATTGGCCATGGGGTTGTCCTCGGGAATTAAATGCGGGGCCACATAGGCCGTCCGCCCGCCGCCGGGGAGGCGCGCCGCCCGGCCCAGCAGCTTAATGCGGTAGCCCGCCCGCTGGGCGATTTTCACATCCCGGAGGCTCAGCTTGCTGATGCCCTCCATGGGCACCCGCTCCGGGTCGATCTGGCTGCCGAAGGCTAAATCCCCCAGGATGCAGATTTTCCGCCCCGCGTCGATGCCCTCCACGTCGGCGGTGGGGTCCGCCTCGGCGTAGCCCTTGGCCTGGGCCTCCCGGAGGGCGTCGGAGAAGAAGGCCCCGGTGCGGACCATCCGGGTGAGGATATAGTTGGTGGTCCCGTTTAAGATGCCGTAGACCTCGTCGATGCGGTTGGCCGCCATGCACTGGGTCAGGGGGTGGAGCACCGGAATGCCGCCGCCCACGCTGGCCTCGAAGAGGTAGCTGACGTTTTTCCGCCGGGCCAGGGCCAGCAGCTCACAGCCCTTCTCCGCCACCAGCTGCTTGTTGGCGGTAACCACATGCTTCCCGGCGGACAGGGCCCGCTTTGTGTATTCGTAAGCCGCCTCCACCCCGCCGATGGTCTCCACCACCACCCGGATGGCGTCGTCCTCCTCGATTTTCTTAAAGTCGTCGGTCATCAGCTGGCGGTAGGGCCCGTCCTTAAAGCGCCGGACCAGAACGCTTTTCACCTGTAAGGGTTCCCCCAGCTTCCGCTCGATCTGCCGGGCGTTCTCCGCCACCACCTTGGCAACGCCGGTGCCCACGGTGCCAAGGCCCAGAATCGCAATCTGTATCATCTCGAAAACCTCTCTGTCAACCCGCTAATATCTCGAATTTCAGCACGCCCTCCAAGGCGGTCACGTCCCCCATCAGCTGCTCCAGGGACTCCGAAAGACCGCTGGTCTCGGCGGAGATAGTCACCGCCGCGCAGCCGTTGGTGGGAATGCTCTGGTTGATGGTCAGGATATTGGCCCCGGAGGCGGCGAACCGCGCCAGCACGCCGGAAAGCACCCCCGCCACGTCCTTGAGCATGGCGTAGAAGGTGATGATGTGCTCCGCCTTCATGTCGTTGAAGGGCTGGACGGAGTCCTTATATTTATAGAAGGCGCTGCGGCTGATGCCCGCCTGCTTTGTGGCCGCGCCCACGGTGTCCGCCTCGCCGGTCTGCATCAACCGCTTGGCCTCCGCCACCTTGACGAAAATCTCCGGCAGCGCCTCCGCCGCCACAATGTAGTATTTGATCGTCTTTGCCATCGCATCCTCCATCACGGGCCGCCCCCCGGCGGCGTTCAGTCCGTCCATTGCGGTCATTTGTCTTCCCTGCATGGTATCACATTTTCCGCCGCTTCGCAACTGTCGGAATCGGGAAAACTGATCAAAAAATCCCCCCTTTCCGTGGGCAAAATGCCGGGAAGCGCCGGATCGGCGGCCTGTCTCATAATGAATATTCATCCAGATATTCACACTTGTCCGAACATTAGGCCTGAAAAATGCACAAAGGGCAGGGGCTAATCCGGAATTTTTCGGCGATTCTGGAGAAATGCGCCAAATAAATATGCAAGGGTTCTGAAAAAGTATTGACAGACGGGCGAGTCCGTGTTAAGGTAGCCACAGCCTGCGGGGAAACTCCCCCGGAGCTTTGAAACCCAGCGCCCGGTCCGCCGGGCAAAGACTTTTGGATGAAAAGGATGATTGTATCATGAAGAAGTTTATGACTCTGCTTTTGGCCCTGGCCATGGTCCTGAGCCTGGCCGCCTGCGGCGGCGGAGACAAGCCCGCCGGCGACGCCGGGGATTCCGCCCCCGCCGGCACCTCCGATCCTGCCGACTCCTCCGCCCCCGCCGATTCCGGCACCGACGCCCCCGCCTTCACCACCGTGGAAGAGGGCAAGCTCCACATGTCCACCAACGCCGCCTTCCCTCCCTATGAGATGACCACCGACGCCGGCGGCTTCGAGGGCATCGACGTGGAAGTGGCCCAGGCCATCGCCGGCAAGCTGAGCCTGGAGCTGGTGGTGGACGACATGGGCTTTGACGCGGCCCTGACCGCCGTCCAGACCGGACAGAGCGACATCGCCATGGCGGGCATCACCGTCACCGAGGACCGCCAGCAGGTTATGGACTTCTCCGACAGCTACGCCACCGGCATCCAGGTGGTCATCGTCAAGGAGGATTCCCCCATCGCCACCGTGGCCGACCTGTCCAATGCCCAGATGATCGGCTGCCAGAAGGCCACCACCGGCTATATTTACTGCTCCGACACCCCGGAAAACGGCGGCTATGGCGAAGATCATGTCACCGCCTATGAGACCGGCGCCCTGGCCGTCATGGCCCTGGTGAACGGCCAGGTGGACGCGGTGGTCATCGACAACGAGCCCGCCAAGAGCTTTGTGGCCTCCAATGACGGGCTGAAAATCCTGGACACCGAGTTTGCCGTGGAGGACTACGCCATCGGCTTTGCCAAGGGAAATACCGCCCTGCTGGAGGCTGTCAACGCCGCCATGGCGGAGCTGAAAGCCGACGGTACCTTCCAGGGCATCGTGGATAAGTATATCACCGCCGAATAAACGCGCCGAGAAGGGCGGCCTTCCGGGCCGCCCTTTTTCCCGCGCAACGAGAAAGGAGCCCCGCCATGAAACCTTCGCTCGCGCAGCGGTTCGTCACGGCCTTCTTGGAAGGCGGCCGCTGGAAGCTTTACCTCCAGGGACTGGGAACCACCCTGGAGCTGACCGTTGTGGCCCTGATTTTCGGCGTACTGCTGGGATTGGTGGTGGCGGTGGTCCGCTCCGCCCACGACCAGCAGCGCATCGGCCGGAAGAATCCCGTGCTGGGCATTTTAAACGTCCTCTGCCAGATTTATACCACCGTCATCCGGGGCACGCCCATGCTGGTGCAGCTTTTCATCTGGACCTTTGTCATCTTCCCCACCCAGCGCAACAAGATTCTGGTGGCCTTCATTGGCCTGGGAGTCAACTCCGGAGCCTATGTGGCGGAAATCATCCGGGGCGGGCTGATGAGCGTGGACGCGGGCCAGTCCGAGGCGGGCCGCTCCCTGGGCCTTGGGTACTTTGACACCATGCGCTTCATCGTCATTCCCCAAGCCTTCAAGAACATCCTGCCGTCTCTTGGCAACGAGTTTATCACCTTGTTCAAGGACACCTCCCTGGCCCAGGCCATCGGCGGCATGGAAATGCTGTATTACGCCAGCACCATCGGCGGGCGGACCTTTGACTATATGCCGCCCCTGCTGGGCATCGCCGCCATGTACTTAGCCATTGTCATCATCTTCACCTGGCTCCAGGGGAAACTGGAAAGGAGGCTGCGGGAAAGTGATCGACGTTAAGAACCTCTCCAAGTCCTTCGGGGACCACCTGGTGCTGGACGGCATTTCCCAGCACATCTACCCCGGCGAGAAAGTGGTTGTGATCGGGCCCTCCGGCTCCGGCAAGTCCACCTTCCTGCGGTGCTTGAACCTGCTGGAAACGCCCAGCGCGGGAACCATCTCCTTCCAGGGCACCGTCATTACGGACCCCAAGGTGAAGATCGACCAGGTGCGCCAGCAGATGGGCATGGTGTTCCAGCACTTCAACCTGTTTCCCAACATGACCATTCGGAAGAACATCACCCTGGCCCCGGTGCGGACGGGATTGATGAAGCAGGAGGAGGCCGACGAGCTGGCGGGAAGCCTTTTGCAGCGGGTGGATTTGACGGACAAGGCCGACGCCTATCCCAGCCAGCTCTCCGGCGGGCAGAAGCAGCGGGTGGCCATCGTCCGGGCCCTGGCCATGAAGCCCCAGCTGATGCTGTTCGATGAGCCCACCTCCGCCCTGGACCCGGAGATGGTGGGCGAGGTTCTGGACGTGATGAAGGAGCTGGCCCGGGGCGGCATGACCATGGTGGTGGTGACCCACGAGATGGGCTTTGCCCGGGAGGTGGGCAGCCGGGTGCTGTTCATGGCCGGCGGGAAGGTGCTGGAGGAAGCGCCTCCGGCGGAGCTCTTTGGGAATCCCAAGCATCCCAGATTGAAGGATTTTCTCAGCAAGGTGCTGTAAACGGAAAACGAAAGCCCTCCGGCCCATTTGCCGGAGGGCTTGTCTCTTATTTCGTTCCGAAAATCCGGTCTCCCGCGTCCCCCAGGCCAGGGACAATGTAGCCGCTCTCGTTCAGCTTTTCATCCACCGCGCCGCAGTAGATGTCCACGTCCGGGTGGCTCTTCTGGATGCGGGCGATGCCCTCCGGCGCGGCCAGGAGGACCATCAGCTTGATGGTGGTGCAGCCGTATTCCTTCATGAAGCCGATGGCCGCCTCGGCGCTGCCGCCGGTAGCAAGCATGGGGTCCACAATGAGCACGTCCCGCTCCGCCACGTCCTTGGGCATCTTGCAGAAGTACTTCACCGGCTCCAGGGTCTCCTCATTCCGGTAGAGGCCGATGTGGCCCACCCGGGCGGAGGGCACCATCCTGAGCACGCCGTCCACCAGCCCCAGGCCCGCCCGGAGGATGGGCACCACGGCGAACTTTTTCCCCTTGAGCATGGGGGCGGTGGTCTTGCAGATGGGGGTTTCCACCTCGCAGGTGGTCAGGGGCAGATCCCGGGTGGCCTCGTAGGTAATCAGCATGCCAATCTCGGAAACCAGCTCCCGGAAATCCTTGACGCTGGTGTTCTTGTCCCGGAGAATCGTCAGCTTGTGGGCAACCAGGGGGTGGTCCATGACGTGTACTTTTCCGTTCATAAAAACGCTCCTTCTATTTGAAATTTCCAAAGCCAAGCATATTCAGCCGCCCTGCTTCTCCCGCCGCAGCCTCTCGGCCTGGGGAGGCCGCAGGTACACCGGAGCCAGCTCCTGGGCCGTCACCAGTCCGCCCGCCCGGGCGATATCCTCCGCCTCCAGGGCAACGCTCACGGCATTTTCCTTCACCAGATGGGCCGGGGCCAGGCGGCAGGGCACCCCCGCCGCCTTCAAAAAGTCATAGGTCATCCGCCCTCCGTCCCCCAGGACGGTCTTGGGCCTGGGGTCGCTTCGCAGCTCCTCCGCCAGCTCCGCCAGGGCGATGGCCCGGTCCTCCGTCAATCGGGTGAGGGCGCCGTCCTTTGCCTCGAAGAGGGCGTTGTAGACCTGCTGCCGCCGGGCGTCCATGGCGCAGACCACCAGCCCATCCCCAAAGGACACGTTCCGGGCCAGGGCCGCCAGGGTGGACACCGCCGCGCAGGGCTTATCCACCGCCCAGGCCAGTCCCTTGGCGGCGGAAACGCCGATGCGGACGCCGGTAAAGGACCCCGGCCCCGCCGAGACGGCAATCACGTCCAGGTCCGCCGCCGTCATATCCGTATTGCGCAGCAGCAGCTCCACCAGGGGCATCAGGGTCCGGCTGTGGGTCAGCCCTGTGTCCTGATAGGCGGAGGCCAGCACCTTCCCCTCCTCGGTAACGGCGGCGGAGACGGCCTTGGCAGCGGTCTCCAGAGCCAAAATTCTCATACCGGCCCCACTCCTTCCATGGCAATGACCCGCCAGTTTTCCTCTTCCGGGCAGCGGGCAAAGGAGACGGTTACCGCGTCCTCCGGCAGGGCCTCCTCCACCCGTTCGCTCCACTCCACGGCGCACACGCCCCCCCGGTCCAGGTAATCCTCCCAGCCGATGTCAAAGAGGTCCCCCGCGTCCTCCAGGCGGTACATGTCGAAGTGGAACAGGGGCAGCCCCCCGCCCTCGTATTCGTTGACAATGGTAAAGGTGGGGCTGGTCACCCGGCCCTCATAGCCCAGCCCCCGGGCAAGGCCCCGGGTGAAGGCCGTCTTTCCCATCCCCAGATCTCCCCGGTAGGCCACCACGGCCCCGGGGGCCAGGACGGCGGCCAGGCGGCGGCCCAGGGCCTCGGTCTCCGCCTCGCTGTGGGAAACGTAGTCCACAGGCGGGCCTCCTTTCTTGTATGGTCGATTCAGTATACCACAAATTAAATAAAGTGTAAAAAGAAATTTTCCGGCGTTTACAGGTTTTTTCATGTATGGTAGAATATGTTGTTGTAGTACAAGACCGGATTTCAAGGAGCGTATCATGCTGAACCGATTGAAAGACACCCTGGCAGACTTCATCCAGCAGGCCGACCTGGTGCTGCTGGGCCTTTGCAGCACCGCCACTTTGTACGGCATCGTCCTGGTATTCAGCGCCACCCGGTATCTGGACCCCTCCAAGGGACTGCGGCGGATGATCACCCAGTGCGCGGCCCTGGGCCTGGGGGTCTGCGTTTATATTTTTTTCTCCATGCTGGACCTGGAATCCATCACCCGGAAGTGGAAATGGATTTTGGCTTTCAACGTGGGCTTCATCCTCCTGCTGCGGACGCCCTTCGGCGTAGCGGGGGGCACCGGCAACCGGGCCTGGCTGAAATTCCCCGGCATCCCCTTCCAGATCGGCCCGGCGGAGGTGGTGAAGATCACCTTCGTCCTGCTGCTTGCCAAACAGATCGAATGGCTCTGGCAGGAGAAGGAGGACGTGAAATCCTTCTCCTCCGCTTTCGCTGTGGCCGCCCACACCCTCGGCCTCTGCGGGCTGTACTTCGTGGTTTCCCACGACATGGGCAACGGCCTGGTGTTTGTGTTCATTTTTTTGTGCATGGCCTTTGTGGCGGGCTTTGCCCTGCGGTGGTTTTTGCTGCTCTTCTCCGGAGTCGGCGGGGTCATCGCCACCGTGCTGCTGCTGGACCTGGTGCCGAAGGACATGAAATACATGCTGAACCGCTTCATCGTCCTTTTCGACCACAGCTTCGATCCCCAGGGAGTGGGCTGGCAGCAGACCCGGAGCTTGCTGGCCATCGGCTCCGGCGGGCTCTGGGGCCAGGGCTATCTGAACGGCAGCCAGACCCAGAGCGGCAGCACCTCCCTTCCCGCCAAGCAGACGGACCTGATTTTCTCCGTGGCGGGGGAGGAGCTGGGCCTTTTCGGCTGCCTTGCCATCATGCTGCTGCTGCTGGCCATCATCCTTCGCATCCTGCTGGTGGCCCGGAAGGCCCGGACCCCCTTCTACCGCTATGTCTGCGTGGGCATGGCCTCCATCCTGATTTTCCAGACCGTCATCAACATCGGCATGTGCCTTTTCGTCATGCCCACCATCGGCATTACGCTGCCCTTTTTCAGCTATGGAGGGTCCTCCGTCCTGACGCTGTATATGGCCATGGGGGTGGTGTCGGGCATCAAGAAGCGCTCGCCGGAGATGCGCCGGGTGGCAAGGTCGCCCCTGCGCTAGCGGAAGACTTCATCAACGGGAAGGAAGGGTGTGTGCGGGGAACCCAGGAGGGGTTCCCCGTACCATTTAAATTCAAAGTTTTCAGAACTTTTTATAAAGTTCTGAAAACTTGTCCCGCTTGTCGAAAATGCTTTTTCGACAAGCGGGACGGTGGTTTTTCGCATAATTTCAAAGAATGGGAAAACACTACTCCCGTACCAATTCATACAGGAGGATGATTTTCCTATGAAGCACCAACTGACACGAGCCGCCGCCCTGCTGGCATTGACGGCGGTGCTGCTGACCGGCAGCGCCTCGGCGCTGTTCGGCAAAAAGGCCGAAGAGGCCCCCCCGGAGGGTGCGCCCCAGGTCTGGGACCTGGAAATCCGGACCTACCGGGGCATCCCCGGCCAGGGCCAGTTCCTGGCCTCGGACCCGGAGGGGGACGAGATGACCTTCGCTCTGGCGGACGAGCCCCGGAAGGGCGTGGCCGTCATTGAGGGGGACGGCTTCACCTACACCCCGGACGAGGGCGCCACCGGCACTGACCGCTTCACCTACACCGCCACGGACAGCCAGGGCCATGTCTCGGCCCCCGCCAAAGTTACGGTGACCATCGACAAAACCCGCTCCGGCGTGAATTATGCCGACACCAAGGACAGCCCCGCCGCCCGGGCCGCCCAAACCCTGGCGGAAAAGGGCGTCTTTACCGGCGGGAAGATTGGGGATTCCTACTACTTCCAGCCGGACCAGCCGGTAAGCCGCAGCGAATTTCTCGCCATGGCCCTGGAGACGGCGGGCCGGAAGGTCACCGGCGTCACCATGACGGGCTTTTGTGACGACCCCGTCATTCCCACCTGGGCCAAGGCCTACGCCGCCGCCGGGGCGGCGGACGGCATCATCCGGGGCAGCTCCACCGCCGAGGGCGTAGCCTTCCGGGGGGACGAGACCGTCACCTTCAACGAGGCCGCCACCATCCTGGACCGGGTGCTGGATCTGGGGGACGTGGACCTGGACGTGTGGTATGCGGACCGGAGCGCGGCCCCCTCCTGGGCGGCCCAGGCCGTGGGGAACATGGAGGCCGTCAGCGTCCTCTCCGCCGGGAGCTTTGGAAGCCAGTCCATGGAACAGGCGGTGACCCGGGCCGACGCGGCCCAGATGCTGGAAGCCGCCGGCATCCTGCTGGAGGGCGGAGAGGAATCCCGCGGGTTTTTCAGCTGGCTGGCCTAAGCCTCCGGCAAAGGCAGGCTCCTCTTGATCATAAAAGCCGGCGCGGCCTAAGCCGCGCCGGTTTCCGCTTCCCCGGGCCCTCCCCCGTCAAGCGACCTTTCCGCCGCTCCTCAGCAGCGTCTCATAGGCCAGCACCATCAGGGCCCATAGGGCCAGCAGATAAACGGGGAACAGGGACGCCGTGATGTGATTGGCAATCAGGCCGAACAGGGGCGGCATCAAGCAAGTGCCCGCGTAGGCGCTGGCCATCTGAACGCCAATGACGGCCTGGGATTTCTCCGCGCCGAAATGGTCCGGCGTGGAGTGGATGATGCAGGGGTAAATGGGGGCGCAGCCCAGGCCGATGAAAATCAGTCCCGCCAGGGCAGCGCGTTCCCCCAGGGGCAGCAAAAGGGCGGCGGTTCCGGCCGCGATAATCCCCTGCCCCAGCCGGATCATCCGGCTGTCGCTCAGCTTCATGGTCAAAAAGCCGCTCAGGGCCCGGCCAACCGTAATGCCGGCGAAAAACAGGCTGGCGTAGCCCGCCGCCGTCTCTGCCGGAACGCCCTTTTGCAAAACCAGATAGCTGCTGGCCCACAGCCCGGCGGTCTGCTCTATGGCGCAGTAGCAGAAAAATGCCGCCATAACGGCTTTCGCGCCGGGGATTCGGAGGATTTGCCCCAGGGTCATCGCCGGTCCCGGTTCCGCTTCCGTTCCGCCGTCTGCCGGAGTCCTCCACAGGGGGAGGCTCAACAGCAAAAACAATGTCAGCACGATTTGCAGCAGGGCGATATAGCGGTAACCCAGATTCCAGCCCCCTCCGCCGGTCAGGGCGTACCCCATGACATACGGCCCCAGAGAGGCCCCGACGCCCCACATGCAGTGGAGCCAGCTCATATGGCGGCTGGCAAAGTGAAGGGCCACGTAGTTGTTCAGCGCCGCGTCCACGCTCCCCGCCCCCAGGCCGTAGGGAACCGCCCAAAGGCAGAGCTGGAGAAAAGACCGGCTGGCGGAAAAACCGAAAAGCGCCGCCGCCGTCATGCCCACGCTGACGGCCGTCACCTTCCCGGCCCCCAGCCTCCGGGTGAGCCGGTTGCTTTGCAGGCTGGATATAATCGTCCCAACCGCGATAATCATGGACACGGCCCCCGCGCAGGAGACCGGAACGCCGAATTCGCCGTACATAGACGGCCAGGCCGATCCCAGCAGCGCGTCGGGCAGGCCCAGGCTGATAAAAGAGATATAGATAACTGCCAGAAGTAAGTGAAGCATTCCGCGTTCCTCCTTGGTTTCCGGTACGATAATACCACAGAATCCCCGGATGTGTCAGAAAAAAGTCTATAGGTTCCCGCCGCAAGCCCTATGATTGACGCCCGGCAGCCGCATCCGCCGGGACAAAAGTGCGCTTACCCTCGCGCAGCTGGGAAGCGGCCCGCTTTCCCCACTCCGGGAGACAAACGAAAAGAGAGGCCTGCGCCTCTCTTTTGTTTGCTTACAGCTTTTCCTTGATCTTGGCGGCCTTGCCCACGCGGCCCCGCAGATAATACAGCTTGGCCCGGCGGACGGAACCGTTGCGGACGACCTGGATGTTGTCGATGGAGGGGGAGTGGATGGGGAACACCTTCTCCACACCTACGCCATAGGAGATACGGCGGACGGTGATGGTCTCCTCGATGCCGCCGTGCTTCTTGGCGATGACGGTGCCCTCGAAGACCTGAATACGCTCCCGGGAGCCTTCCTTGACCTTCACATGGACACGGACAGTGTCGCCGATCTGCACCTTGGGCGTCTCCTTACCCAGCGCCTCTTTGTTCAGTTCCTTGATGAGATCCATGGATATTTCCTCCTGTTTAATAGGCGTTCTTGCCCGCTTTTCTGCGCGTTTCTCCGCGCGCGGCAGAGGACCGCCCTTTGTAGCCTGAATAGGATATCACAGTCTCTTAGAAATTGCAAGCACTTTTTCGCAAGATCCCCTAAAATCTGCCTTACCCCAAATCCCGGTGGTCCAGGGCCGCCAAGCCGAAGCGCACCGCCTGGGTGACGGCCTCCCGCTCCGACGCGTCCCCGGCGGCGTCCCACCTGGTCCGGAGCTCCCGGAGGAACAGGCCCCGGAGGGAGTCCTCCCCCGCCCGGGCCCAGACGTCCGCCGCCACCCGGGTGCGGTCCCGGACCTCCAGGGCGTAAAAATTCCCGGCCAGGGCCGTCTCCAGCGCCTTCGCGTCCGCGCCGCCCTCCCCGGTTTCGCCGGTGAGGAGGATGCGGTAAAGATCATTGGCCGTGTCTTCCGGCAGCGCGGCCTCCACGGCGGAGCGGGGAGAGCGGCCCGTCACGTCCGCCTCCAAAACCTCATACCGCCGCCGGGCGAAGGGCACGAAGGTCAAGGAGACTGTCCTCCCGCCGTCGGTTACCCCCTCATAAAAGCCCTTTTCCCCCAGCTCGTCAAAGCCCCGGCCCTCGATGCAGCCGGGCCAGGCGCAGAGCGTGCCGCCGTACCGCTTCGGCTCCCCCCGCTTATGGATGTGTCCCAGGGCCAGATAGGAAAGGCCGGAGGCGGCAATCTCCTCCCTCCGAATCGGGTTGTAGCGCCCCTCCGCCGGGTCGATTTCGCCGTGGAGAACACCCAGGTGAACCCTCCCGTCCTCCGGCGCGGAAAAGCCCGCCAGGAGGCCGCTTCCCTGCTCCGCGGAGGTGAACGCCGCCCCGTGGACGGCGGCGCCCAGCTCCGGCAGGTCCACGGAGGTCATGGCATTCTCCCGGAAAATGTGGACGTTCTCGGGCCAGTCCACTGTGACCCAGGGGCTTCCTGGGCCGCACCAGTCATGATTCCCCGGCGCGGCGAAGACCTGGGCGTTCATCCGCCCCAGGGCCTCCGCCAGGGCCTCGCCGGTCTCCCGGTAAGGGGCGGCGCTGTCAAAGAGGTCTCCCGCCAGCAGCACCAGCTGCACGCCGTGGGCGTTCACATAGTCCGCCAGCCGGAAGGCCAGCTCCCGGCTCTCCCGCCGCCGCTCCGCCGCCCGCCCGGGAGGCAGGGCGGCAAAGGCGCTGTCCAGATGGAAGTCCGCCGCGTGGATGAATTTCAGCATATCAGCCCTCCGTCTGCCACGCCTTGCAGACGTCAACCCACCCGGCAAAGTTAGAGGAATATTTCTCCAGCTCGCCGCAGGTCAGCTCGATGGCGCTGTTGTCGCTGCCCGCAGCGGGAAAGACCGTCTCAAACCGCTTCAGCGACACGTCAAGGTAGACCTTCACGTCCTCCGGCAGAGCGAAGGAGCACACGCCTCCCACGTCGTGTCCGATGAGGCTGTGGGCCTCCTCATGGGTGAGCATTTTCGCCTTGGTGTGGAACCGGGACTTGTATTTGCTGTTGTCGATTTTGGCGTCTCCAGCCACCACGATGATGACGGGCTTGTCCTCCACCTTAAAGCTCAGGCTCTTGGCAATCCGCGCGCCCTCCACGCCCACGGCCACCGCCGCCAGCTCCACCGTGGCGGAGGAAACCTCAAACTCCCGGATGCGGTCCTCAATGCCGAAGCGCTTGAAATAGGCTCTTACTTTCTCGATAGACATGTGTGAAACGACCTCTCTTTTGTTATCTAATATCAATCCGCTCCACGGAGGCGCACAGGCCCGTGGCGCTGTCCAGGGTAAAGAGGGCCCCCTGCATCTTGCAGGGCCCCTCCGGGTTCCTGTACCGCCCGGGCAGCCCTCCCAAAAAGCCCTCCACCGACTGCTGGGGCTCGATGCCCAGGACGGATTCCACAGGCCCCGTCATCCCCAGGTCCGTGATATAGCCGGTGCCATTGGGATAGACCCGCTCGTCGGCGGTGGGGACATGGGTGTGGGTGCCCCAGAGGGCGGAGACCCGCCCGTCCAGATAGTAGCCCAGGGCCAGCTTCTCGCTGGTGGCCTCGGCGTGGAAGTCTATCAGGGTGAAATCCGCCTCTCCCCGCTCCAGCAGACGGTCCGCCAGGGTGAAGGGGTTGTCCGCACCCCAGGCCAGGCCGCAGCGGCCGATGAGGTTCACCACCCGGATGCGCACGCTCCCCAGGTCGAAGATTTCGCAGCCGTGGCCCGGCGCCCGGCCGGAATAATTGGCGGGCCGGAGAAGCCAGGACGCGCCGTCCAGCAGATTCCCAATCTGGGCCTTGCCGAAAGCGTGGTTGCCCAGAGTCACCGCGTCGGCGCCGGCATCCCGGATGCGCTCCGCCTGGTCCCGGGTCAGCCCCACGCCGGAGGCGTTCTCCCCGTTCACCACGGTGAACGAGACGTCCTTTAATTTTTGCAGGGGCCGCAGCACCTTTTCCAGGTGCCGGAGTCCCGGCTCCCCCACTACATCGCCCACGGCGAGAATGTGATACAGCATAAACGTCCTCCAATCCAAGGACTATAGTATAGCAAAGATTCGGGGCTTTGCAAAGGGAAAAACGGCGGCCCGCCGGAATTTTTCCGGCAGGCCGCTTTTGCTTACCGCTGGTTCTGCTCCGCCAGCAGCTTGGTCAGCTCCTCCATGAAGCTGTCGATATCCTTAAACTGCCGGTAGACCGAGGCAAAGCGGACATAGGCCACCTGGTCGATGTTCCGCAGGTTCTCCATAACCCGCTCGCCGATGACCTCCGTGCTGATCTCCCGCTCCATGGCGTTTTGAAGCTCCTGCTCGATCTCCGCGGCCACCTTCTCCAGCCGGGCCAGGGGTACGGGCCGCTTCTCACAGGCCCGGATCATGCCGCCCAGAACCTTTCCCCGGTCAAAGCTCTGGCGGCTGCCGTCCTTTTTCACCACCACCACCGGGAGGCTTTCCACCGTCTCGTAGGTCGTGAAGCGCCGGGAGCAGGAAAGGCACTCTCTCCGCCGGCGGATGCTGTTGTTTTCATCGGCCGGCCGGGAGTCGATGACCTTGCTCTCATTAAAGCCGCAATAGGGACATTTCATAAAGGACCTCCTGATTCTCCGCCGGGCTTCCGGCGGCCCGCGTCCGTACCTACGGGCACCTTCGGTACTTCCCGGGGCGGTTTCGGAGGCATCCCGGGAACGTTCGGGTGTATTATATCACGGAAATTTCAAAATTGATAGAATTTTGTCAAATCTTTTTCGAAAATTTTTCCTATTTCTGGAAAGCTTCTCCAGGAAGCGGCGCGCTTAAAAAACGGGCCGGTCCTGCCTGTCGAAGGCGAAGACGATATACGTCCCCCCGCCGATGCTCCTCAGGCGGGCAAAGCAGAACAGGGTAGTCAGGGGGAAGGGCTTTGCCGGGTCATAGGGCAGGGCCAGATACCGGGTTTCGCCCGATAGCCGGACCTTGGCGCCCTGGGCGCCCTTCAGCCTCTGGCGGAGCCAGGGGGCCCGAAAGAGCTGCTCTGGGGCGGGGGCGGGCTCCCAGTTCTCCGGCTCCTTCGCCCCCGCCGGGCGGACCTCCCCCCGGAGGAGGCGGCCCAGGGGGGCGGTGAGCCTCCCGGAGAAGCGGCGGCGGATGTGGCCCTGGGCCCCCTCCGGCTCCAGCACCCCCAGGCGCAGCTCTCCCCGGTCCCCCACGGCCCAGGCGCACCAGAGCCCATCCGGCCGCAGGGGGCAGCGGGCGGAGAACCAGGTGTAGAGCCCCTCCCGCTCCGCAGTCAGCTCCCCGGTGGGTTTGCCGTCCATCAGTAAGGGGAATTTGTCCATGTCCGCCGTCCCTCCCGCCGTTATAAAATACAAACCCGCTTACGCCATTCTATGCGCAAGCGGGCGGGACTATGTGATTCAGGACACGGTATAACTCCCCCGGGCCAGGACCTTGACCGTCCCGGCGGTGGCCCGGACGCCCCGGCCCTCGATGGTCATCATGTACAGGTGGTTCTGGGCCAGCGCGCCCCCGTTTGCCAGGGTGGAGGCAGTAGTTTCGTCGACGAGCCCCGGGTCCGAGGGGGAGACGCAGACGGCGCTGCCCACCCGCAGCATCACCTCGCAGCCGACGCCGCCGGTGAGGGTCTGTCCCTCGTTCAGGGTCACCACCACGAAGGAGGCGGAGGCCCCGCCGCCGGGAAGGGCTTGTCCCGTCCGTTCGGCGATCCTCTGGTCCACACGCTGCATAAGCTGAGAGAAGAAGGTGTCGTTCAAATAGCTCAGGGTCACCAGGGGGTCCTGGGGGGAACCCGCCTCCGCCGCCAGGGACACGCCGCTCATCAGCGCGGCGCTGAGGGCCAGCAGGACCGCGGCGCGCAGCAGCCACCTGTCTTTTTTCATATGTACCTCCTCCGTACGCCCTCCCGGCGGAAGGAACTTCCGCCGGGAGGGAACCTCAAACCAACTGGTCGTGGGGCAGCCCGAAGCTGACCGCGATGGCCGTGTCCACCTTGTTCATCACATTTTCCTCCACGTGGCCCATGCGTTCCCGCAGCCGTTTTTTGTCCAGGGTCCGCACCTGCTCCAGCAGGACCACGGAATCCCGGCTCAGGCCGCAGCTCTGGTCCACAGGGAGGTCGATATGTGTGGGCAGCCGGGTCTTCCCGGTCTGGGAAGTAATGGCCGCCGCGATCACGGTGGGGCTGTAACGGTTTCCGGTGTCGTTCTGAATAATCAGAACGGGCCGGACGCCGCCCTGCTCGCTGCCCACCACCGGGGAGAGATCGGCATAGTAAATATCGCCGCGCTTGACACTCGTATCCACAAAGTTCACACTCCGCCGAAAGAAGTACCCGCCATCGAAAGGGGAAGCGCGTCCCCCTTCGGTGAGGCCACTTTCATTCTCCCACGCAGTTTCGGAATTTATACGCCTCTTCCCGCAAACTTGCGTCCTCGCCGTGGGAGGGGCAAATTCCGGCGTCCTCGCCCCACGTCATCCTATGCGGGGGGAGGCCGGTCTGTGCGGAGCGTCAAGCGCCGTCTTTCGCTATTGTATCATAAAAGGAGAAGCTCGTAAAGTCCGCCGTCAAAATGATTTCCCCGTCCACGGCGATTTCCCCCCGGACCGGGGTTCCGTCCGCCAGGTTCAGCCAAACGGTGGAGAGAATTTTCCCGTCCTTCACCCCCGTCTGGTCCACGGTGAGGCGGAGGCAGGGCACGCCGTTCCACTCCTCCTGGTTCTCCTCCAGCAGCCACCCGTCCCGGAGGGCGCTCATCAGCCGGGGCAGGCAGGCGGCGGGGCTGATCTCCTCGTCGCCGAGGGTCCCGGCGTTGAGGCTGGCGTCCTCATACTCCAGCCGCCAGTCCGTGTCGCTGAGCACGGCCCGCACCCCGGCGATAGCCTCCGGCGCCAGCACCTCCACCGTGCTCTCCCCGCCGGGGACGTACTCGCAGCGAAGCTCCGCCTCCCAGGCCAGGCCCTCCTGATCGCAGGAGACAACCGCCTCCATGGCACAGCCCGCGCAGTCGTGATAGCGGTCCCGCAGGTCCGCCGTTTGGGACGCTCCGTCCCCGCCGTCTCCGCCGCCGCAGGCCGCCAGCAGCAAGAGCAGGGTTATCATTGGTACGCACTTCCATAGGCGCACCGGAAAACCTCCTTGATATTCAATTTCCTTGAAGCTCTGAAAATACCCTGGGGAACGCGGCAATGACGTCCTCCGGCGTGACGCAGTACTCCGTCAGCGCCTCCGCCGCCAGGTCCCCGGCCCGGCCGTGCATCCACACGGCCCCCGCCGCCGCCATCACCGGGCCGGCCCCCTGGGCAAGCAATGAGGCGATGAGCCCCGTCAGCACGTCGCCGCTTCCTCCCTTGGCCAGGCCGGAATTGCCGGTGGTGTTCACCAGCACGTTCCCCTCCGGCCCGGCGGTGACGGTCCGGTGGCCCTTCAGGACTAAAAAGCAGCCGTGCTCCCGGGCAAAGGCCCGGGCCGCGCCCACCGGGTCCCCGGCGGGATTTCCGCCGATGCGGGCAAACTCCCCGCCATGGGGGGTCAGGATGGTGACCCGCCCCCGGCGGCTGTCCAAACTATCTATATGTCCCTCCAGCGCGTTTATGCCGTCGGCGTCCAGAACCACCGGCTTTTCCGTCTGCCGGAGGAGGTCCCAGACCAGCTGCCGGGCGGACGCCCCCCGCCCCAGCCCCGGCCCCAGGGCCAGGACGCCGCAGCCCTCCAGCCGCTCCAGGAGCTCCGGCAGGGCCCGCCGGCTCAGCCGCCCCCGCCGGTCCGCCAGGGGGAAGGGCATGGCGGAGACACAGCGGACCGTCTCGATCTCCCAGATGCTCTCCGGCACCCCCAGGTACACCAGCCCGCAGCCGGACCGCACCGCCGCCGAGGCCGTGAGGTAGGGCGCGCCGGTATAGCCCACGGCCCCGCCCACGACGAGGACCTTGCCGAAATCCCCCTTGTGGCCGTCCTTCTTCCGGGGCGGCAGGGCCGCCCGGGCGAAGTCCGCCTCCACCGTCTGGACGGGGCAGGAAACCTCCCGGACCAGGGCGGCGGGGACGCCAATGTCATGGACGGTAACCCGCCCGGAGAGGACGGCCCCGTCCCCGGCGAACTGCCCGGTTTTTGGCATGGAGAAGGTGACGGTCCGATCCGCCCGGACGGCCCGGCCCAAAATCCGCCCCGTGTCCGCCTCCACGCCGCTGGCAATGTCGGCGGCAATCACCGTCCCCCTGCGGCAGGAGTTGATAAGGTCCACGGCGGCGGCGAATTTGGAATCCGGGGCGATGTTCCGGGAGAGGCCCACACCGAAGACGGCGTCGACGACCACCTGGCTTCCCCGGGCCCAGGCGGCCTGGGCCTTGTCCTGGGGGTTGAAGTCCTCCAGCTCCACGCCGCACTCGCTGAGACGGCCCGTCTCCTCCATGGCGTCGGGGGTGAGGCGGTTATAGTCCCCCACCAGGAAGACCCGAACCTTGAGGCCCATCAAAAAGAGGAGCCTTGCCGCGCCGATGCCGTCCCCGCCGTTGTTCCCCGCGCCGCAGAACACCGCCGCCCGGCACTTCTGAGGCTTATCCGGCAGGGCGTCCAGAGCCGCCTGGGCCACCGCCGCCGCCGCCCGCTCCATCAGGTCGATGGAGGGAATCTTCCGCTCTTCTATGCCCCTTCGGTCCAGTTCCCGCATCTGCGCCGCCGCCGCCAGCTTCATGTGTCTGTACCTCCCGCGTGTCGATATTTGATAGATTGATTATAGCGGATTTCCGGCGGGAACGCAATCGGGAACCTTGCGTTTGTCCGGAAAAGCCGCTAAAATGGGGAGCGCAACCCAAAGTTTACATGGATTTCTTCAAACGCAACACCAAATCGCTGGCGCTGCGCCGCCCGCTCCGGCAGAATAAGGGCACCAAATTCAAGGAGGATTACCCAAATGTCGTTTTCCGAAAACCTGCAGTTCATCCGGGCCCAGGCCGGAATCACCCAGGAGCAGCTGGCGGAACAGCTGGACGTCAGCCGCCAGTCTGTCAGCAAGTGGGAGGGCGGTCAGAGCTTTCCCGAGATGGACACCCTGCTGCACATCTGCGACCTCTATAACGTGAACCTGGACACGCTCCTCCGAGGCAGCGTGGAGGAAAGCCGGGTGGCCGACACGGCCAAGTACGACGGCTTCATGACCCGCTTCGCCTGGAGAATCTCCCTGGCAGTTTCCGCCATCATCGCCGGCGTGGGCGTGAGCGGCCTGCTGGAGGTCCTGGGCGCACCGGAGGCCCTGGCGGGCGCGGCGCTCCTGCTGGTCATCACGGTGTGCGTGGTGGTCCTGGTGGTTTCCGGCATCGAGCTTGAAAACTTCCGCAGGAAAAACCCCGTGATCGCCGACTTCTACACCGAGGAGCAGAAGGAGGCCTTTCAGCGGAGATTCGTCTGGCACATCGCCGGAGGCGTGGGGGCAATCCTGTTCGCCGTGGTCCTGCTGCTGCTGTTTTTCTCCGCCTTCCCGGAGCGGGAGCCCTATGAGTCCTACAGCATGGCCTTTTTCCTGCTGATCATCGCCGGGGCGGTGTGGTCCTTCATCTACGGAAGCATCCAGCACGACAAATACGATGTGGAAAAGTACAACCGGGAGAACAATCCCTCGCCGGAGGCCAAGCGGCGAAACAATCTGGTGGGGACCGTCTGCACCGTCATCATGCTGCTGGCCACGGCCATTTACGTAGGGCTGGGCCTGGCCCTGTACATGTGGACGGCCTGGTGGGTGTTCGCCGTGGGGGGCATCCTCTGCGCTGTGGCCGCCGTGGTCCTGGGTCCCAAGGAGGAGTAAAAGCAAGCCCCGCCGGAGTACCCGGCGGGGCTTGTCTATTCAGGCTTTCACCGGGACCCCGGCATCGTTCAGCGCCCGGCGGAGGCGGGGCAGGTCCCCGTCGAAAATCGCGCCGTCCATCCCCACAAACCAGGCCCCTTCAATGTTGATGTTCAAATCGTCGATGAAAAAGCACTCCTCCGCCCGGAGGCCGTACTCCCGGAGGAGGGTCTCATAAATCTCCGGCTGGGGCTTCAAAAGCTTCCAGTCGGCGGAGACAATTTTCCCGTCGAAGCACTCGCTCCCCGGGATGCGGTCAAAATACAGCGGCAGGTCCAGCTTGGCGTTGGACAGCAGATAAACGCCGTACCCCAAGCCTTTCAGCTCCCGGACAAGGTCCGCCATGCCCTCCATGGGCAGCAGCCAGCGCCGCCACCAGTTCAGGGTCAGCTCCCGGGCGGGGCCGTGGAGACGCTCCGGCAGGCGGCGGCAGATGACCGCCAGCCCATCCTCAAAGGAGAGCGTCCCCCGGTCCATCTGAATCCACTCCACGGAGCCGAAGACCTCCCGCAGAAGCAGGGCCCGATCCCCCTCCGGGACGCCCAGATCCTCCACGAATAAATAGGGCTTCCAGTGGATCAGCACGTTGCCCATGTCGAATACAACATTGCGGATCATAGCGCCTCCTGTTCTCCGGCCCCGCAGGCCAGGACCACGATTTGATAGGTACGCAGCCACAGGCGGCCCTCCCGGTTCTCCAGGCCGCCGCAGTTGTTCAGCAGCACCCGGAAGGGCTCCGGGAAAGGTACGGAAGCCGTCCCCCGGCCATAGTGGCAGAGGACCAGAACCCGCGACGTCTCCCCGGTCCGCCAGTAGGCAAAGATCTCCGGCTCCTCCCGGAACGCGGGGCAAAAGCCGCCATGGACCAGCACGTCCTCCCACTCCGGATCCTTCCGCAGGGCAAGCAAGCGCTTATACCACCCCCGGACGGACCGCTCCGAGGCGGCGTCGGCCTCCACGTTCAGCTCCGGATAGTTGGGGTTCACCGGGAACCAGGGCGTGCCGGAGGTGAACCCGGCGTGCTTGCCGCCGGTCCACTGCATGGGGGTCCGGGCGTTGTCCCGGCTGTGGCGGCGGCAGACCGCCATGGCCTCCGCCTCCGTCCGCCCGGCGGACCGCGCCGCCTGGTACTGGTCATGGGTGTTCAGATCCTCAAAGTCCTCCACCGTGCGGAAATCCCCGTTCCGCATGCCGATCTCCTGGCCCTGGTAGAGGAAGGGGATGCCCCGCAGCAGCACGGACAGCGCCGCCAGGGCGGTGACGCTCTCATAGCAAGCGTCCCCCTCGGGAAGGAAGATGCCGGGGGCCCGGGGCCGGTCGTGGTTTTCCAGGACGTTGGCCAGGAAAACAGCGCTCCCGGCGTTCTCCTGGGCCTGGAAAATCGCGTCCCGCCAGGTCTTGAAATCAAAGGGCTTGTACTGATACCAGAAGGGCCCCCGGTGGCCGGCGAGAAAGTGCCCAAAGTCGAAGAGGGTGGAGAAATAGCCCTCCGGCCCGCCGAACTCCGCCACCCGCTCCGGGGTAATGCTGTATACCTCGCCCACGGTAAAGGCATCGTGGGGCAGGAAGCACTCCCGTTTCAGCTGGTTCAAAAACGCGCCGATCTCCGCCGTCCGGGGCAGCATTTTGGACACGGCGCAGGTGCCGTCGGGGCTGTCGGCGGGGCCGTCCTGGAAACGCAGGTCCTTTTTCAGATTGATGATGGCGTCCAGCCGGAAGCCGGAAACCCCCTTGTCCAGCCACCAGTTTACCATATCGCAGATCTCCCGCCGGACCTCCGGGTTTTCCCAGTTCAGGTCCGGCTGCTCCTTGGCGAAGGTGTGGAAGTAATAGAGGTCCGATCCGGGCAGACGCTCCCAGCAGCTCCCGCCGAACTCCGCCCGCCAGTTGTTGGGCGGGCCGCCGTTCCGCCCCGGTTTTAAGTAGAAGTACTGCCCGTACTTGCCCGCCGGGTCCCGGACGGCCTCCCGGAACCAGGGATGCTGGTCGGAGCAGTGGCTGACCACCAGGTCCATCACCAGGTACATTTCCCAGCGCTTCAACTCCCGGATCAGGGCCTCCAGGTCCTCCATGGTCCCGAAGCAGGGATCGACGCCGTAATAGTCGGAAATGTCATACCCCTGGTCCACCATGGGAGAGGGATAGACCGGGGAGAGCCAGAGGATGTCCACCCCCAGGTCCTTCAAATAGTCCAGCTTGGAGAGGACGCCGGGCAGGTCCCCGATTCCGTCCCCGTTGCCGTCCAGGAAGCTCTTGGGGTAGATTTGGTACGCAATTTTGTTCCGCCACCAGGGGCGGGAGGCATTTGCCATCGTCATACACCGCCTATCGGGAAACCGCGCCTGGAGGCCGGGCCTCCGGGCGCGGTTCCATTTATTTTTTTCCGCCGAAAATGCTCTTGAGGAAGCCGCCCTTTTCCCGTTCCTTTTTCTCCGGCGGCTTTTTCCCCTCCGGCTTGGGGGGGGCTTTGGGCTTCCCGCCGCTTTTCAGGCGCTCCAGCGCCTCCACGGCGTGCTGGTAGTCCTGCCGGGCGGCGGCTTCGTAGAGCTCTCTGGCCCGCTCCTCGCTGGCGTCCACGCCCTTGCCGTGCTCATAGCACCAGCCCAGGAGGTACTGCCCCCGGGCCTGGCCCTGGGCCGCGGCGTGGTTGTACCAGAACACGGCGTTCTGCCAGCTCTGCTCCACACCCTCCCCGGTTTCGTAGAGATAGCCCAGGTTGCAGGCCCCCGTGGCGTCCCCGGCCTCGGCGGCTTTTCTGTACCACTCCGCCGCCTCGGCGGGGTCCTTTTTCGCCACGCCCTGGCCCGACTCGCAGCAGTACCCGTAGTTGCACATGGCCCGGGGATAGCCCGCCTCCGCCGACAGCTTGTAAAGCCGGGCGGCTTCCAGGGCGCTTTTCTCCACGCCCCGGCCCGTCTCATACATATAGCCCAGGTTGCACTGGCCCGCCGGGTCTCCCTTTTCCGCCGCCCGGCGGTAAAAGTCCACGGCCCGCTCCAGGCTCTGTTCCACACCCTCGCCGAACTCATAGCACACGCCCAGGTTGCACAGCGCCCGGAGATAGCCCCCGTCCGCCGCCCGCTGGTACCACCGGGCCGCCTCGGCGTCGTCCCGTTCCATGCCCTTGCCGTACTTGCAGCACAGTCCCAGGCAGAACATGCCCCTGGGATCGTCCTGCTCGGCGGCCTTGCGGTACCAGTGGACCGCCCGGGTTAGGTTCTCCTCCACGCCGCTTCCCGTCTCATAGCACCAGGCCAGGTTGCACATGGCCCGGGAGAAGCCCTGCTGGGCGGCGGCGCTGTACCACTTTACCGCTTCCTCCCAGCTCTGCTCCACGCCCCGGCCGGATTCGTACATAAAGCCCAGGTTGCACATGCCGGGGGCGTTGCCCATCTCGGCGGCTTTGCGGTAGAGCTCCGCCGCCTTCTCGTCGCTCTGGGGCACGCCCTCCCCCCGCTCATAGCACACGCCCAGATCGCAGATGGCCGGGGCGGACCCCGCGTCGGCGGCCTTCTGATACCACCGGGCGGCCTCCTCCGCGTCCTGGGCGGCGCCGATGCCGTAGTCATAGGCCCGGGCTACGCTGAAAAGGCCCCTGGGGTCCCCCTGGTCCGCGGCCCGTTTGTACCAGGTGAAGGACTCCTCCAGGTTTTTCTCCACACCCTTGCCGTGCTCATAGCACCAGGCCAGGTTGCACATCCCCCGCGACAGCCCGCCGGCGGCGGCCCGTTTGTACCACTCCGCGGCGCTCTCCCAGCTCTGCTCCACGCCCTCGCCGCACTCATACATAAAGCCCAGGCAGCACGCGCCGTCCTCGTCCCCCTGGTCGGCGGCCTTGCGGTAGAACTCCGCCGCCGCGGCCTTGTCCGCGGGCACGCCCCGCCCCCGCTCATAGCACAGCCCCAGGCACAGATAGCCCCGGGGGTATTCCTGGTCCGCCGCCGCCCGATAGAGCCGCACGGCCTCGGCGAAGTCCCGCTTCACCCCCTCGCCATGCTCATAGCACCAGGCCAGGTTGCACAGCGCCCGGGGATAGCCCTTATCCGCCGCTTTTCTATACCAGTCCACGGCGCTCTCCCAGCTCTGCTCCACGCCCCGGCCGGACTCATACATAAAGCCCAGGCAGCACATGCCGGGGGCGCTGCCCTGCTCGGCGGCGGCGGTGTACCATTTCACGGCCTGTTCCACGTCCTGCTCTACGCCCTCGCCGAACTCCAGGCAGCGGCCCAGCTCCGTCTGGGCGCCGGGATAGCCCAGCCACGCGGCGGACTGATACCATTTGGCGGCCTCCGCTTCGTCGGGCTCCACGCCGCTGCCCCGGCGGTAAGCCTCCGCCAGGAGGAACTGGGCCCGGGGAAAGCCCTGCTCCGCCCCCTTCTGGAAGCATTTCAGAGCCTTGTCATAGTCCGTCTCCACGCCGATGCCGTATGTATAGCAGTAGCCCAGGTTCGTCAAGGCGGGCATGTACTCCTGCTCCGCCGCCTGGGCATAGAGCATCACGGCCTGCTTGGGGTCCGCCGGCACGCCCACGCCCGCCTCCAGGCACCAGCCCAGATTCGTCAGGCCCAGGGGATCGTTCAGCGCCGCCGCCCGCTGGTAGGCGGCCAGGGCGTCGGTTTCCCGCTTCTCGTCCACCGCCTGGTTTCCCAGGTTCACCCAGTCGGAGGCGGTCATCTCCTCCTCTGTCAGGGCGGTGAAGAAGGTCCCCCCGCAGCGGGGGCAGATATCCGGCTCCTCCTCGGCCACAAAGCCGCAGTCGGGGTTTTCACAGCGATAGAAATCCATCATTTCTTCCTCCCTCAGATGTCCGCTCCGCCGCCGAAAACCGGGGAGCCGTTGTATAGATCGGTAAAGGTATGGGCCGCGCCCCGGTACTTGAAGCCGGGGAAGGTGTCCAGCTGGACCCCGTGGATGGCCCGGAAAATGCTTTTTTCAATGTTGGGGTTGGTCTTTTTCAGCTCCCGCAGGAGGAGCTTGATCTCCTGGCGCTTGCTCTCCCCGATCCCGTCGCCGGAGGCGTCCCGGGCTTCGGTAAAGCGGCAGGCGCACTGGAGAAAATGAAGTTCGTTGTAATCCCGCCAGCGGACAATGGCGTCCTCATGGACGCAGTACAGCGGGCGGATCAGCTCCATGCCGGGGAAATTTTTGCTGCGGAGCTTGGGGGGCATGGCCTGGAGCTGCGCGCCGTAAAAAAGGCCCAGCAGCGTAGTCTCGATGACATCGGAGAAGTGATGGCCCAGGGCGATTTTGTTGCAGCCTAAGTCCCGGGCCCTGGCATAGAGGCAGCCCCGGCGCATCCGGGCGCAGAGGTAGCAGGGGTTTTTGTCCACCTGGACCGTCACGTCGAAGATATCGCTTTCAAACAGCGTCAGGGGGATGCCCAGACGCCCGGCGCTCTCCTCCAGCACGCGGCGGTTTGCCGGGTTGTAGCCCGGGTCCATAGCCAGGAAGGTGAGGGCAAAGGGCCGGTCCGTGTGCTTTTGCAGTTCCTGCATCAGCTTGGCCAGGACGAAGGAGTCCTTCCCGCCGGAGACGCACACGGCGATATGGTCCCCCGGGGAAACCAGCTCGTACCGCTTCACGGCGGCGATGAAGGGATTCCACAGGGATTTTCGATAGGTCTTGATGAGACTGCGCTCGGCAGTCTCCTGTGGGGTAAGCTCACGGGACATATGTGATTCTCCTAGCCAAAGACGTTTTACAGCCATATGGAACCCAGGCGGAACACGGAGGCGCACATTTTGCGGAACCAGGACCGCTGGTTCCAGTCCTCCAGAGTATAGGGCCGGCTCTCGGCCAAAATGCCGTCCAGATCCTCCAGCAGCTCCTCCACCACCGGCATGTGGTACAGCAGCACGCCGCATTCGTAGTGGAGCTGGAAGGTCCGATAGTCCATATTCGTGCTGCCGACCAGAGCCACCTCCCGGTCCGCCATGACGCTTTTGGCGTGGAGGAAGCCAGGGGTGTATTTATAGATCTTCACGCCGTGGCTCAAAAGCTCCCCCCAGTAAGTCTCGGCCACCATGTAGGTAAACTTGTGGTGGTCCGGGATGCCGGGGATAAAAATCCGCACATCCACCCCCGCGTCAGCGGCGATGCACAGGGCTTTTTGCATGGACTCCTCCACGGCGTAATAGGGGGTGGTGAGGTAGAGCATCTTCTGGGCAGAGGCGATGAGCTGCAAATAGATTTCCTCAATGGGATTGTCCGGGTTGTTCAGGGGCCCGTCGGTAAAGGGCTGGCACCAGCCCCGGGCGCTTTCCACCTCGTGCCGGGGGCGGTAGTAGTCGTCCTCGTTGTGGAAGGAGCCCCCCATCATCTTCCACATCTGCATAAACTGGGTGGCGAACCCCCAGACCCCCGCGCCCTCGATGCGGACGGCGGTGTCCTTCCAGTGTCCGAAGCGGACGATGAGGTTGGCGTATTCGTCGGCGATGTTGATGCCCCCGGTATAGGCGAACTGCCCGTCGATGACGGCGATTTTCCGGTGATCCCGGTAGTTGAAGTAGATGCGGTTCACATAGCGGTGAACGGGGTTGAAGGCCTTCACCTCAATGCCCGCGTTCTGGAGAGTCTGGAGCGTCTCGTCGGAAAAGCGGGTGAGGTTGCCGAAATCATCGAAGGTGATGTGGATTTCCACGCCGGCGGCGGCCCGCTCCTTCAAAATGGCGAAGATGCGGTCCCAGAGCTGTCCCTCCGCCAGAATATAGTACTCCAGAAAAATATAGATCTCCGCCTTCTCCAAATGCTGGATCAGGTCCTCGAAAAACTCCGCGCCCTCCTTGAAATAGACGGCGTCCGTGTTCCGGTAGAGCAGGAAGCCCCGCTTTTCCAGGTACGCCGCCAGCCGTCCCCAGGCCGGGGACTGCCGCCGGAGGCGGCCGAGGTCGATTTCGCTGGACAGGCGCTGGCTCTCCCCGCAGGGGATGGGGGGCACCGTCTGAAGGCTGAGCTGCTTCACCTGATGGGCCCCGCCCCAGAGGCAGAACAAAATTATGCCGGACACCGGCATGGCCAGCAAAAGGCACATCCACACCAGCTTGTAGGTGGGGCTGCCGGGCCGCTGGTAGACCCAGATGGCCACCGCCGCGCCGGCGATGAGCAGCAGGGCGTAGACAAGGCTGGAATACTCCGCCAGAAGGAAGGAGATCAAAATCGAGGTGGCGATTTGGGCGATCACCGTCAGCGCGCACATGGAAATGCTGGTAAAGGCGGAAATTTTTCGTTCGACCCGCTCTTCCACCGGGGGGATATGGGGAATGTTCTTATGCACGGCAGCTCGCCTCCTCACAGGCAGTTTCAGCGTTTGGCTTTTTTATTATACAAAAAGACGCCGCCGTCTTCAACAGCAAAATATTAAAATTAGTTAAAATCCGGGCCGGGCAAAACGCCCGGCCCGGGTTCTTACTCGCTCTGGCGCAGAAGGCCCTGCTTGATGTCCCACAGCTTCTGGCTGAGATCCACGTAATACGTGTGGGGATTCTCGAAGCGCTTCACCTCGTCCCAGAGGGTCTCCACCTGGGTCCTGCAATAGTCCTGAATCTCCGTGAGGCCGGGGCGTTCGTAGACCAGCTTCCCCCCCTGGAAAACGGGGACCTGGAGGGGCTTTGCCGTGAAGCCGGTGTAGGTCTTCCGCTTCCAGGTGGCCCGGGGATCGAAGAGCTCCAGGCTCCGGCTCTCGTCCACGGCTTCGTCCCAGACGGTGATATAGTCCGCCTCCGCCTTGCCGGTGGCCCGGTCAAAGATGCGGTAGACTTTTTTAAAGTGGGGGTTGGTAATCTTGTCCACATTTTCGCTGACCTTGATTTTGGGGACGACGGACCCGCCCTCGTCCTCCACCGCCACCAGCTTGTACACCCCGCCGAAAACCGGCTGGCTGCTGGCGGTGATCATCCGCTCGCCCACGCCGAACATGTCGATTTGGGCCCCCTGGATCAGCAAGTCCCGGATGATGTACTCGTCCAGGGAGTTGGAGGCGGAGATCCGGCACTCTGTCCAGCCCGCATCGTCCAGCATCTTCCTGGCCTTCCGCGTCAGGTAGGCAATGTCTCCCGAGTCCAGGCGGATGCCGCACTTTTTAATCCCCAAAGGCTTCAGCACCGCGTTGAAGGCCCGGATGGCGTCGGGCACGCCGGATTTCAGCGTGTTGTAGGTATCCACCAGGAGGGTGGCGTTGTTGGGATAGAGCTTGCAGTAAGTCTCAAACG
This sequence comes from Oscillospiraceae bacterium, assembly GCA_910574635.1. GTDB lineage: Bacteria > Bacillota > Clostridia > Oscillospirales > Oscillospiraceae > Oscillibacter. Next base: position 186,513 of record CAJTCG010000006.1, read on the forward strand.
CCTCATACTGGGTGTCGAACATCTGGACCCAGGCGTGGGCCATGGTGCCCCCGGCAGGCACGCCGTAGAGCTGGTCGGAGATGGTGCAGGCCGTCCCGGCGCAGCCGCCGATGTAGGCCGCCCGGGCCCCGGTGATGGCCCCGTCGGTGCCCTGGGCCCGGCGGGAGCCGAATTCCAGCACCGTCCGCCCCTGAGCCGCCCGGACGATGCGGTTGGCCTTGGTGGCGATGAGGCTCTGGTGGTTGATGGCCAGCAGGGTAAAGGTCTCAATGAGCTGGGCCTGGATGGTGGGGGCCCGGACGGTCACCACGGGCTCCTGGGGGAAAATGGGGGTCCCCTCGGGGATGGCCCAGATGTCCCCGGTGAAACGGAAGTCCTTCAAATAGGCCAGGAACTCCTCGGAAAACAGATTCCGGTCCCGGAGGTACGCGATGTCCTCCTCGTCAAAATGCAGATCCAGAATATACTCAATGAGCTGGTCCAGGCCCGCGCAGATGGCAAAGCCCCCCTTGTCCGGCACGTCCCGGAAGAACACGTCGAAATAGGTCATCCGGTCCTGAAAGCCCGCCTGGAAATAGCCGTTGCCCATGGTCAGCTCATAGAAGTCACAGAGCATGGTCATGTTCAGCTTTTGTTCGGTGCGCATGGCAGGAGCCCCCTCTTCTGAAGTTGTTCCCTTGATTATAAGCAAAGCGCCGCGGAAATGCAATCTCTTTTTTGGGAAAAATTCACGAAAAATGCAGGGAATATCGGGTGCGTTTTTATCAACAGCGGCAGGGCCCGCCTAAAGGCGGGCCCTGCGTTTTTTCAGGATGCTTGGTCGTGCTCCAGCTGCCAGAAGCCCTCCGCCCGGTCCGCCCGAAGGTACACGGCCGTTTCCTCCGCAAAGCTGTCGGTGAAGCTCTCGCGGACGGTTTCGCCCTCCGCCGTCTCGAAGGAAACCGTATAGGTCAGGCCGTCCTCCTCCGGCAGGGTAAAGGAGCAGAGCTGGGTGTCGGAAATAGCCGCCTCCGACGAGAGGGTTTCGCCGCCGTATTCCACGGTGATGTTGGAGATGGCCTCCGGGGCGTAGTTTGTGAGAATCAGGTTGCCCTCCACGGCTTCCTCCCTCTGCCCGCAGGCGGCAAGAAGAAGCAGGAGGCCGAACGCCCAAAACAGCTTTCTCATCCCTCCGCCTCCCGCAGACGCTCCACAATGGTTCGTTTTGACACGGAGCGGTAGGTCCAAAGGGGCACCAGGGCCCCCAGAGCCAGGAAGATGGGCAGGATCACCAGGATAGGCGTCACGGTAAGCCGGTAGGAGAAGAACCAGAAGACATCCGACAGGACGGTCCCCATCAGGGGGCCGATGCACACCGTCATCACCAGGGACACCGCCAGGGCCAGGAGCGTGTAATAAAGGCCTTCGTACACCAGCATGATTTTCAGCTGCTTCCCGGTCATGCCGATGGACTGGAGCACCGCCAGCTCCCGCTTCCGGGTGAGGATGCCCGTGAGGACCGCGTTGACGAAGTTCAGCACGCCCACAAGGCCGATGATGAAGCTCAGCGCCCCGCCCATGGTCATGAACATGCCCCGGAAGCCCTCGAACTCGGCGACGTAGGTGGCCCGGCTCTCATAGTCGTAGAGGGGCTGGACGCTCTTGGTGTACTCCGCCAGGAAGGACTCCATGCCCGCCTCCGCCTCGTCGGTGGTGTTGAAGAGATAGGTCATGACGCTGGCGGTGCCGGTGTCCTGCTTGAACCGCTCCGCCCCCAGGATGAACTCGTCGCAGCCCAGAACCCGGTAGCGGTAGGAGATGGAGTTGGGAATCCGCACCAGGGCGCAGACGGTGTAGTCGATGTCCTCGTAGGCCTTGGCCCGCTCCCCCCAGGGGCGGCCGCCCTCGATGGCGGCGTCCACGTCCTCAATGATTTCCCCGGTATCCCGGTAGAAATACTCCATCTCTGTGATATGGCGGATGGTCACAGTATCTCCCAGCCTGGCCCAGTTGCTGCCCCATTGGGTGGCGTTGTAGTCGTCGGACAGGTACACGGCGGCAATGGCCTTCTGGCTGGGGTCCGACAGGGGGGCCAGGTCTCCCTCCAGTACATTCAGCAGGCTCAAGGGGAAGTCCTCCATGCCGTACATCTGCACGCCGGTCTCCAGAAGCCCGCTGGGTTGCCGGGAGGTTCTCGCGACGATCTCGTCCACAACCTCCGGGGGATTATACATTCCATAGCCCTGCCGGAACCAATCCTCGGTGACAAACTCCTTCATGGCGGAGACGCCGCCATAGACGCGCCCGCTCTCCTCCAGACCGTTTCGGGCATTGACGTCGGAGATAATCTCCTCCGGCACCGCCTCGTCCTCGGTACGGAAGCCGCCGCTGGTCTGAAAGTAGGCCGCGTCCCCCAGGATAAAGTCCACGTCGGCCTTATGGGCCAGGTACTTGTTCATGTCGAAGCCGGTGGAGAACGTGTAGGTAATCGCGGCCAGCACCACCGCCAACGTCAGGGAAATGACCGTCACCACGGTTTTCCCCCGGCTCCGGCCCAGGTTGGCCCAGGCCATGCCCGGAAGGGACGCGCCGCTCCGGGCTTTGCGGACCTTCTCCCGCTTCCCCGCCTTTTTCGGCCCTCCGCCCTCGGTGTAGCGCACGGCCTCCACCGGGGAGACCTTCGCCGCCATGCGGCCCGGACGGGCGCAGGAGAGGAACACGGTCAGCAGGGCAAACACCGCCGCTCCAATGAAAATCAGGGGGTTGAAGGAAACGAAGGCGTTCTTGTAGCTCAGCTGGGTCATGATGACCGGGGTGAGCTTGTTGCCGATGACAAAGCCCAGGAGCAGTCCAATGGGGATGCCGATAAGGCTGAGAAGCAGGGCCTGCTGCCGGACGACGCGTTTGATCTGCTTGCCGGTGGTGCCGATGGTTTTCAGAAGGCCGTAAAACCGGATATCGTTGGTGACGGAAATTTGGAAGACGTTGTAGATAATCAGGTAGCCGGTGAAGATAATCAGCAGCAGCAAAACCACAATGGCGATCAGCGTGGAGATGTCAAAGCTGTTGGAAAGCTGGGCCCCGGAGTAGCCCCAGTTGACGCCGATTTTCAAGTAATTCTCCCCCTGGGGGTCGTCGTGCTGATAGCCGTGGTTCTCCAGGATCTGAAGGATGTTCTCCTCGATCTGGAGGTCGCTTTTGAACATCATGTCCAGGTTCCATTCTCCGGTCATGGAGTAGGGGTCCCCGCTGCCCTGGGCACCTAACTCCTCGGCGGCGGAGCGGGGCAGGAGCACATTGCTGGCCACCAGGGCGCTGTCGTACTCCCACCATCCCGAGAGGGTGAAGGTCCGGGTGACCAGCTTCCGGCTGGAGGTGTTTTCGTCAAGGTAGAAGGAAATGGTGAATTTCGCGCCCACCTTCGGCTCCACCCCCAGAAGGGCCAGAACGCGGGTGTCCGTGGCGGCCTCGTCGGTGCCCTCCCGGGGGAGGGTCCCTTCGACTGGCTGGCAGAAGTAGTGGGGCGCGGCGGCGGGCTCCAGGTAGGAGACCTCCACATGGGATTTGTTGAAGGGCGGGTCCACGGGCATGCCCACGAACAACCGGGCGAAGTCCTCTTGAATCAGCGGGTCCGTCCGCATTTCCTCCACCTGCTCCCAGGTGAGGCCCTTGATGGTGCCGTGAAAGTCGCCGCCCGCCTGGCGGAAATTCTCCTGCTGGAAGGAATAGTTGATGGAGGAAGCGATGGTAAAGAGGGAGGTGAACAAGATGGTGGTTAGGGCAATGGCCAGGACGGCCACGATGTTGCGGGTCCGGGCGGCCCGCATGGACCGGAAGCCCAGGCGGCGGACGCAGCCCTTGTTGGCGACACGGATCATGGTTACGCCTCCTCCCCGGTGGTCCGGGAGGACCGGATTTTCCCGTCCTCAATGCGGATGATGCGGTCCGCCATTTGGGCGATTTCCTCGTTGTGGGTAATCATGACGATGGTCTGGGCAAACTTCTCGCTGGTGATTTTCAGCAGGGCCATCACGTCTTGGCTGGTTTTGGAGTCCAGGTTGCCGGTGGGCTCGTCGGCCAGGATGATGGCGGGCTTGGCCGCCAGGGCCCGGGCGATGGCCACCCGCTGCTGCTGGCCGCCGGAGAGGTTGTTGGGCAGGTTCCGGAGCTTTTTCTCCAGGCCCAGAGTCTCGATGATCTGGTCCACGTAGGCGGCGTCGGGCTTCTGGCCGTCCAGTTGAATCGGGAGGACGATGTTCTCATAGACGCTGAGGACAGGGACCAGGTTGTAGTTCTGGAAGATAAAGCCGATTTTCCGGCGGCGGAAGATGGTGAGAGCCTCGTCCTTGAGGGAGAAGATGTCTTTCCCGTCCACGCTGACGGAGCCGGAGGTGGGGCGGTCCAGGCCGCCCAGCATGTGGAGGAGGGTGGACTTGCCGGAGCCGGAGGTGCCGACCACGGCGGCGAATTCGCCCTTTTCCACCGTCAGGTCCACGCCGTCCAGGGCGCGGACCTCCGTCTCGCCGGATCCGTAGTGCTTGTGCAGGGCCTTTGTCTCTAAGATTGTCATATTCTGATACCTCCAAGGTAAAGTGTTTTCAAGCCATGGGGCTTTTACTGTAGATACTCTACCATAGGAATCTGTCCAGATTCTTTCTCAAATCTTACAGAGTTGAAAGAAGCCGCGCCCCCGCCCGAAGGGCGAGTACAAGCTCCCTTGCATTTTGCGTACCTTTCCGCTACAATAAACCTGCGGAGATAAAAACACGGCCCGGTCGGTAGTCCGGGCGTACCCCTTCGGGTATCAGTAACCTGCCTCCTTTGGTTGTCCGTTCTCCGTGAGAGACACGAAAAGGAGGAACCGCGTATGGAAACCGGATACGCAAAACTGACCGTCCGCTTTGAGGACCCCTTCTGGGTCCTCCTCTACGAGCGGGGCGGCGGCGGGACCTATGAGGCCTGCAAGACCCCCTTCGGGGCCGAGCCGAAAGACCAGGAGGTCTACGCCTTTTTGCTGGAGAACTGGCGGAGCCTGCGCTTCAGCCCTCCCGTCGCCGCCAAGGGCCCCTTAGAGAGGAAGGTCAGCCCCAAGCGCGCCCGCCGGGAGGCCCAAAGGGCCGTCCGCCCCGCCGCCATAGGCACCAAAGCCCAACAGGCCCTGGCTCTCCAACGGGAGGAGGGCAAAGCCGCCCGGATCCGCCAAAGCCGCCAGGAGCGGGAGGCGGAGGAGGAGCGGAAATTCGCCCTCCGGCAGGAAAAACGGAGGGAGAAGCGGAAGGGACATTAAAGGATTCGGAAGGAATACGCAGGACAGCGCCCCGGAGAGGACCTCCCTCCCCGGGGCGCTGTTCATTGGCTCTGTCCGTGGTTCCGCTCCATAGAGGCGGCGTGCTCCTGCTCCATCACGTCCAGCAGCTCCGCGACGCGGCCGGAGGAATAGCGTTCCCGGCAGGCGGCCAAGGTCTGGGCAAACTCCTCCGAGCCGCCGTGCCAGGCGGCGTCGGCGGTGGCGATGCTATTGCAGACCGTATCCGCCGCCAGGGGCTGGTCCCAATAGTCCACCCGCTGGTCCCCCATGAGGACCAGATAGGCCAGCACCGTGTCCGGCGCTTCCAGGAAGCGGCTGCGGAGTTCCTCGCTGGAGCCCTTTGTCAGCGCGTCACCCCACAGGTCGAAGACAATGAGCTGGTCCAACGGGACTGTGTTCGTATGGTTGAAGATATACTCAAAGCGTTCATCATTCAAGGTCTGGGAGATGCCAAAGGACTCCAGGTCGATGCTGACCGCCTCCCACTCCGTCTCCTCCAGCTCCGGGAAGCCGGAGGGGACCGGGGCTGTTTCTTCCGGCGGCAGGTCCTCCGGCGGCGCTTCGGACGGCGAAGCCCCCTGCCCGCCGCAGGCGGCAAGCAGGAGGCACAGCGCCAACGCCAGAGCGGGGATGCCCGTGACGTTCATTTTCATATTATTTGCTCAGGGCCTCGTCAATGGCCTTGGCGGCGGTTTTGCCCGCGCCCATAGCCAGGATAACCGTGGCCGCGCCGGTCACCGCGTCGCCGCCGGCATAGACGCTCTCCCGGGAGGTCAGGCCGTCCTCGTTGACCACGATGCCGCCCTTGCGGTTGATTTCCAGGCCCTTGGTGGTGGACTTGATCAGCGGGTTGGGGCTGGTGCCAAGAGACATAATCACACAGTCCACGTCCAGGTCGAACTCGCTGTCCGGCACCTCAATGGGCCGCCGCCGCCCGGAGGCGTCGGGCTCGCCCAGCTCCATGCGGATGCAGCGGATTTTGTTCACGTCGTCGTTTTCGTCGGCGAAGATTTCCACCGGGTTGCAGAGGGTCTTGAAGATGATGCCCTCCTCCTCGGCGTGCTCCACCTCTTCCTTCCGGGCAGGGAGCTCCTCCATGCCCCGGCGGTAGACGATGTACACCTCGGCCCCCAGGCGCTTGGCGCAGCGGGCCGCGTCCATGGCAACGTTGCCGCCGCCCACCACGGCCACCTTCTTGGGCCGCTGGATGGGAGTATCCGAGTCGGGCAGGTACGCCTTCATCAGGTTGATGCGAGTCAGGAACTCGTTGGCGGAGTACACGCCCCGATAGTTCACGCCGGGGATGTCCATGAACATGGGGAGCCCAGCGCCGGAGCCGATGAACACGGCCTCGAAGCCCTGCTCCTCCATCAGCTCGTCGATGGAGATGGTCCGGCCGATAACCGTATCCGTGGCGATGGTCACGCCCATGGCCTTCAATCCGTCCACTTCCTTCTGGACGATGGCCTTGGGCAGACGGAACTCGGGGATGCCGTACACCAGCACGCCGCCCGCCAGATGGAGGGCCTCGAACACGGTGACGTCATAGCCCTTCCGGGCCAGGTCGCCCGCGCAGGTCAGGCCCGCGGGGCCGGAGCCCACCACGGCGACACGGTGGCCGTTGGAAGCGGGCTTTTCCGGGGCCTCGGTGCAGTGGGCGTTGTGCCAGTCGGCGACAAACCGCTCCAACCGGCCGATGCCCACGGGATCGCCCTTCTTGCCCCGGACGCAGTACATCTCGCACTGGGTCTCCTGGGGGCACACCCGGCCACAGACGGCGGGGAGGGCGGAGGTGTTGGAAATGATCTGGTACGCCGCCTCAAAGTCGCCCTTGGCAACCTCTGCGATGAACTCGGGGATATGTACCATGACGGGGCAGCCCTGCATGCAGGCCCGGTTTTTGCAGTTTAAGCAGCGCTGGGCCTCGTCCAGAGCCTGTTCCTCGGTGTAGCCCAGGGCCACCTCCTGGAAGTTCTTATTCCGGACGTTGGGGTCCTGGGAGGGCATGGGGTTTTTCTGTAAAGACATATTGGCCATGATTATTCGGCCTCCTTCTTAAAGAGGTTGCAGGTCTCCTCGTGCTTGTGCTTCTCGAATTCCATGTACATCTGGTTCCGCTTCACGGCCAGATCCCAATCCACCTTGTGGCCGTCGAAGTCCGGGCCGTCCACGCAGGCGAACTTCATCTCGCCGCCCACGCTCAGGCGGCAGCCGCCGCACATGCCGGTTCCGTCGATCATGATGGGGCTCATGGAGACGGTGGTGGGGACGCCGTAGGGCTCCGTAGTCTTGGAGACGAACTTCATCATGACCATGGGGCCGATGGCGAAGACCTCGTCGTACTGGTTCCCTTCTTCAATGAGCTCCTTCAAAGCCTCGGTGACCAGGCCCTTGCGGCCATAGCTCCCGTCGTCGGTGCAGACGATGAGCTTGTTGGAGGACTTCTTGAACTCGTCCTCGAGAATCACCAGGTCCTCGGTGCGGAAGCCCACCACGGCGTGGACCTCGGCCCCGTCGTCGTGGAACTTTTTCAGCACCGGGTAGGCGATGGCGCAGCCCACGCCGCCGCCGACCACGCAGACCTTTTTCTTGCCCTCGGTCTCGGTGGCCTTGCCCAGGGGGCCCACGAAGTCCTGGAGGCAGTCGCCCTCGTTGAGATGGCTGAGCTTTTCCGTCGTCGCGCCCACGGTTTGGACGATGATGGTGACGGTGCCCTTTTCCGGGTCGTAGGCGTTGATGGTAATGGGGATGCGTTCGCCCTTTTCGTCCACCCGGAGGATGATGAACTGTCCCGGCTGGGCCTTCTTGGCGATCAGCGGGGCCTCGATCTCGTACAGGGTGACGGTGGGGCGCAGAGCCTCTTTTCTGACGATTTTGTACATATGCTTCCTTCTTTCCCGATCATGTCATGGTTGTGATGTTCGGTCTTGCCCGACACGCTGCAGGCAAGGCCTGGAGCCCGTGTCCTGCCATTGACACATTGTTTCCAGTTTAGCATAAGGGACGGAAACCGTCAATTGGTTTCCCTTGGATTTTTGCAAGAACCTGTGTTCATCTGAGAAGGCAAAGCCCTGTCAATGCGCCGGACTTGCAAACCGCCCAAATCTATGCTATATTATTAAATTTGTGGAAACACTCCCATTATTAAAAACCAGGAGGCTGCAACATGGCCGCTTTTAAGGACGAAATCGCCCGGAGGCGAACCTTCGCCATCATCTCCCACCCCGACGCGGGCAAAACCACCCTCACGGAAAAGCTCCTGCTCTACGGCGGGGCCATCGCCCAGGCGGGCGAGGTCAAGGGCAAGCGGGCCCGGGCCGCCACCAGCGACTGGATGGAAATTGAGAAGCAGCGGGGCATCTCCGTCACCTCCTCCGTCATGCAGTTCCAGCACGACGGCTACTGCGTCAACATCTTGGACACCCCGGGCCACCAGGATTTCTCCGAGGACACCTACCGCACCCTCATGGCGGCGGACTCCGCCGTCATGGTCATTGACGCCGCCAAGGGCGTGGAGCCCCAGACAAGAAAGCTTTTCCGGGTCTGCGCCCTGCGGCACATCCCCATCTTCACCTTCATCAACAAGATGGACCGGGAGAGCCGGGACCCCCTGGAGCTCTGCGGCGAGGTGGAGGCGGAGCTGGGCATCGACACCTACCCCGTCAACTGGCCCATTGGCTCCGGGAAGGAATTCCAGGGGGTCTATGACCGGGAGTCCGCCCATATCCTCTTCTTCTCCGGCGAGGGCCACGCCAAAAAGGCCGAGGCCACCGCCGTGGACCTGGATGACCCCAACCTGGGGGGCATGCTTGGGGAAAACCGCTGGCGGCAGCTTCAAGAAGAAGTGGAGCTGCTGGGGGCGGGCCGGGACTTCGATCTGGAAGCCGTCCGGGCCGGGACTCTCTCCCCCGTCTTCTTCGGCTCCGCCCTGACCAATTTCGGCGTGGAGCCCTTTTTGAAAGCCTTCCTCCGCATGACATCCGCCCCCTTAAGCCGCATGGCGGGAGAGGAGGAGATCGACGCTTTCTCTCCGGACTTCTCCGCCTTCGTCTTCAAAATTCAGGCCAACATGAACAAGGCCCACCGGGACCGTCTGGCCTTTATGCGCATCTGCTCCGGCCGCTTCCAGCGGGACGCGGAGTACTTCCACGTCCAGACCGGCAAGAAAATGCGCCTCTCCCAGCCCCAGCAGATGATGGCGGCGGAGCGGGAGATTGTGGACGAGGCCTACGCCGGGGACATCATCGGCGTGTTCGACCCCGGCATTTTCTCCATCGGCGACACCGTCACCGTGCCGGGGAAGAAGTTCCGCTACGCGGGCATCCCCACCTTCGAGCCGGAGCACTTCATGCGGGTGTCCCCCAAGGACACCATGAAGCGCAAGCAGTTCATCAAGGGCACGGAGCAAATCGCCCAGGAGGGCGCCATCCAGATCTTCAAGCGCCCCGGCGGCGGCATGGAGGAGGTCGTGGTGGGAGTCGTGGGTACCTTGCAGTTCGACGTGTTCCAGTACCGCATGAAGGCAGAGTACGGCGTGGAGCTCTACATGGAGGGACTGCCCTACGACCACCTGCGGCTCATCACCGAGTGCCCCGTGAAGCCCGACGAGCTGGTCCTGTGCACCGGCGCGGCGGTGCTGGAGGACTTCAAGGACCGGCTTCTGGTGGCCTTCGGCGGCGAGTGGTCCGTGGGCTTTTTGACCAAGCACAACCCCGGCCTGGTGCTGGAGGACGCTTTGAGCGTGTCATGAAATCAATTCTCATTGCAGAAGACGACCGGGCCCTGGGGGACGGGCTGTGCCTGGCCCTCAAGGACCCGGCGCTGGAGCTGACGCTGTGCCGGACCCTCTCCGCCGCCCGGTCCGCCCTGGAGGCGGGAAGCTTTGACCTGCTGATTCTGGACGTGAATCTCCCCGACGGAAACGGGCTGGATTTCCTCCGCCGTCTCCGGGCCGGGGCCAATCCCGTCCCCGTCATCCTGCTGACCGCCAACGACATGGAGACGGACATCGTGGCGGGGCTGGAGTCCGGGGCGGACGATTACGTCACCAAGCCCTTCTCCCTGGCGGTGCTCCGGGCCCGGGTCAACGCCCAGCTCCGCCGGGATCGCGGGGCTGTCCCCAGCGGGCCCCTGGTCCTGGACGGGTTTTCCTTTGACTTTGAGCGCATGGAGTTCCGGCGGGACGGGCGGAGCGTCGATTTGAGCAAGACGGAGCAGAAGCTCCTCCGCATTCTGGTGGAGAACCGGGGGCGGACCCTGCCCCGGGAGCTGCTGGTGGACCGGGTGTGGACCGGCGGGGCGGAGTATGTAGACGAAAACGCCCTGTCCGTGACGGTGAAGCGCCTCCGGGGCAAGCTGGAGGAAACCCCCTCCAAGCCCCGGTATCTGAAAACTGTCTACGGCATCGGCTACACCTGGACCACCGGAGAGAAAGAGGGCTGAGGCATGATAAGCGCGGGATACGGCTTCCTTGCCGTTTTGCTTCCGGCGGCGGCGCTGTTCCTCTGGGACCGCTGGCGGATGCGCCGCCTGCTCCGCCGCCTGGATCAGATGCTGGACGAGGCCATCCGGGGAGACTTTCGGGAGGAGGCTTTTGACGAAACCCTGCTCTCCGCCCTGGAGACGAAGCTGGCCCACTACCTCAGCGCCTCCTCCGTCTCCGCCGTTCATCTCCGGGAAGAGCGGGACAAAATCAAGTCCCTTATCGCCGACATCTCCCACCAGACGAAAACCCCCATCGCCAACGTGCTGCTCTACACCCAGCTTCTGGAGGAACAGGCCCCGGGGGACTGCCGGGCCTGCACCGCCGCCCTGGGGGAACAGGCAAGAAAGCTCCAATCCCTCATTGAGGCGCTGGTAAAAACCTCCCGCTTGGAGGCGGGGGTCCTGATCCTCCATCCCCGGCCGGGGCCCCTGGGGCCCATGCTGGAGGAGGCGGTCTCCCAATTTGCCCCCAAGGCGGCGGAGAAGGGCCTGGAGCTGGTGCTGGAGTCCGCCGGGGCGGAGGCGGTTTTTGACCCCAAGTGGACGGCGGAGGCGGTGTGCAACCTCATCGACAACGCCGTGAAATACACCCCGGCGGGCCGGGTCACCGTCAGCGCCCGGGCCTATGAGCTCTTCGCCCGGGTGGATGTGGAGGACACCGGCCCCGGCATCCCGGAGGAGGAGCTGGCCAAGCTCTTCCAGCGGTTCTACCGGGGCAGAGCGGCCTCCGGCGAGGAGGGCGTGGGCGTGGGGCTCTACCTGGTCCGGCAGATTGCCCAGGGCCAGGGCGGCTACGTGAAGGCCTTCTCCCGGCCCGGGAGGGGGGCCAAGTTCTCCCTGTTCCTGCCCCGGAATTGATTGACAGCAAAGGAGCGTCCTTATGAAATTAGAGTTTGTGCCCGCGGGCCGGATTGTAGGCGTCCACGGCATCCGGGGAGAGCTGCGGGTTCTGCCCCTGGAAGGGGAGGCGGACTTCCTCACCGGCTTTCAAACCTTCTATCTGGAAGGAAAGGCCGTCGCCGCCGCGTCCTGCCGGGTCCACAAGGGCATGGCCCTCCTCAAGCTGGAGGGGGTGGAGGACCGCACCGCCGCGGAACGCCTCCGGGGAAAGGAGCTGCTGATCCGCCGGGCGGACGCGGGGCTTGCGCAGGGGGAGTACTTCGACGCCGAGCTCCTGGGCCTGGACGTCTACGACGGGGAGACCGGGGAGTGCGTGGGGGAGCTGGTCCGGGTGGACCGCTATCCCGCCAGCAAGGTCTATACCGTCCGGGGAGTGACGGAGTTCCTGGTCCCGGCGGTAAAGGACGCGTTTATCCTGGGCGTGGACCTGGAAAACAACCGGATGGACATTCGGATGTGGGAGGGATTGGCGGGGTGAACATCGACATTCTGACCCTGTTCCCGGACTCCGTGGACGCCATGCTGAACGTCAGCATCCTGGGCCGGGCCCAGGAGCGGGGATACATCGCCATCCGGACCCACCAGATTCGGGAGTACACCACCAACAAGCAGATGCAGGTGGACGACTACCCCTACGGCGGGGGCCGGGGGGCCGTCATGCAGGCGGACCCGCTGTACCGCTGCTGGGCCCATGTGGTGGAGGCCCACGGGCCGGGGCGGACCATCTTCCTCTCCCCCTGCGGGCGGACCTTTACCCAAGGTCTGGCCCGGGAGCTGAAAGAGAACTATGAACACCTGATTCTGGTGTGCGGCCACTACGAGGGCGTGGACCAGCGCTTTCTGGACGAGTGCGTGGACGAGGAAATCTCCATGGGGGACTTCGTTCTCACCGGGGGGGAAATTCCCGCCATGGCGGTGGCGGACGCGGTGTGCCGCATGGTGCCCGGGGTCCTGCCGGACGAGGAGTGCTTCCAGGAGGAGTCCCACTGGAACGGGCTTTTGGAGTACCCCCAATACTCCCGGCCCGCTGTGTGGCACGACCGGGCGGTGCCGGAGATCCTCCTCTCCGGGGACCACGGGAAGGTGGCGGCGTGGCGGAAGAAGGAGAGCTACAAGCGGACCATGCGCCGCCGCCCGGACCTGTTCGCCAAGTTTGACGAGAGCCAATTGACCACCAAGGCGGAAAAAAAGGTCCTCCAGGAGGCCAGGGACGAGCTGGCCTTGGAGGACGGGGAACCGTAAGAGCCGCCCGGCAAAGCCGGGCGGCTCTCTTTGCGGGAGGGAAGGCTTAAGCGGCGGTGAAGATGCCGGTGGGGCCGCCGGCTCCGCCAATGAGGTCTTCAAAGCCGGAGAAATCGGGGAAGCTGATTTTCACAGCCTTGCCCATGGCCTTGACCTCCATGGTCATGTCCAGGTCCGCGGAGACGTCCGCCGTCAGGCTGTCCTTGCCGTCGGAGGCTTTCACGCCCGCTTTCAGCGTCAGATCGGCGGCCGCGCTTTTCAGCGCCCCGTCCTTGCCCACGGTGTAGGTGAGGGTGCTGCCGTCCAGAGCGAGGGACATGTCCATCTTTAGGTCCGCCTCCGCCGCCAGCACGCCCAGAATCTGGCCCGTCAGGCCGTTGATCATTCCGGCAAAGGCGTTGTTCAGTTTCAGGGTGTAGACCGTGCTGTCCCCGGAGGACTTGGCGGTGATGGAGTCGATGAAGGGCAGCTGGGCGGCGGAGGTCTTTCCGGATGCCTGCTCCATCAGGGCCATAAAGGCCTCCATGTCCATTCCCATCATATTCATGGGCATCTGATAGGACATATCGCCGGAGCGGACATATACCACGCCGTCTTTCAGCCAGTACTCCATTTTTTCGGTTTCGGTGGTCTCCCCGTCCGTCGCGGTGATGGTCAGGTCCATGGCCATCTGGAGCTCCTTGTCCAGGACCATCTGGATGCGGCCCTTGACCGTGGCGTCCGCCTTCTGGGTCATGTCCAGAGAAGTCCCGCCTTCGGTGCCCTTGACGCCGAGGCTCATAGCCATTTTCACGTCCACGGTGGTGTCCAGCCCCTGGGCCGCCGCCGCGCCGGAGGCCTGGAGAGCCCGGTAGGCCTCGATCTTGTCCGTCATGGGCTTGGCGGCCGCCGCGTCCACGGCCCCGCTCTCAATAAGGCTGGCCAGCAGGTAGGTGCTCCCGTCCTTCCGGTCCATGCCCAGGGCCTGATAGGTCATGGCCGCCAGGTCGTCCCGGAGGAATTTCCCGGTGAGCGCGGAGGTATCCAGCAGGCCAAGCCCCATCGCGAACTCCTGGGCGTTGGCGGCGGTGAAGTCCACGTTGTCCTGATAGCCCAGGGCCCGGAGGAGGAAGATGGTGTAGGCCTTGGCGGAGCAGGGCTCCGACCCGCCGAAGGTGGTTTCGGAGGTGCCGCTGGCAAGGCCCTTGTCCTTCAGCCACGCGGCGAAGGGGGCGGCGGTCCCGTTCACGTCGGTGAAGGGGCACTGGAGGTCCCCGGCGGCGTAAGCGGCCTTGGCCTCCTCCTCCGCGCCGTAGAGCCGGACCAGCATGATGGCGGCCTGGGACCGGGTGGGGGCCTTGTCCAGGTCAAAGCCGCCGGAGCCGCCCTTGAGCATGCCGATGGCAGAGAGCTCCGCCGCCGGGCCGTCAAAGCTGGAGGCGGAGGCGCTGACGCACAGCAGACCCGCCAGCGCCAGAGTGGTCAGCAGGATGGTCAAAAAGCGTTTCATAGAAAATCTCCTCTCTTCTCCGGCGGAAAATCGCCGGAACAGTACGTACTTCCATTGTATACCTGGGAAAATCCGCCGTCAAGCACAGTTTTTTGGAAACCTTTTCAGAACACGCACAGGGCCGTGAAGCAGGCCCCGCGGGGCCCCAGGCCCTCCACGAAATAGCCCGCCTCTCCCCGGAAGCCCTCCAAACGGAGGGTATCCCTCAGGACGGCCTCCCGGCTGTAGTTGATCTGGAACTCCCTGGGCGTTTGGATTTGCAAGTCCTCCGGCAGGGCGTCCCAGATGATGTCGGCGTAATTCCCGCTGAACAGGTGCCCGTTGCCGTCCAGGTCGGACCAGCGGACGGTCCGGATCCCCAGGTCCTCCCGCCCCTCCTTGGGGAGGACGATTTTCCTGGTCTCCGGGCAGTCCAGGGGCCGATCCGAGGACAGCAGGGGCTTGGCCGTGAAGGCCGAGGGCCGCATGATCTTCCGGGTCTCCGGGTCCACCAGAATCCAGTCCGTCCGGGCGGAGACCCGGAGACGGCCCTGCCGGTCCCGCATCTCATAGTTCCGCCCCATGTGGGCGGCTTTGGCCCCCGCCTCCCAGGTGGTGATGTCCAGAACATCCCCCGCGTGGGGACAGTCCTGAATTTTAATCGACGCCCGGGACAGGAGGAAGACCTCCCGGTTGGCCCACAACACCTCGTGGGTCAGGCCCCGGGCGTCGTAGTCGTACCCGGCGAAGGCCCCCAGGCGGCTGAGGAGCGCCGCCGGCCGGACCCGCTGTTCCCGGTCACAGTCCCAGAATACCAGCTCCTCCTGGCGGAAATAGCCGTTTTTATATAATTTTTGTTTGAAGCTTTCCATGGTAAAATCCCATCCTCCGTTGTTCACTGTTTGGGCGGCCTCAGCCGGGGAAAGACCGCCCGAAACGCCGACGAGGCCAGCATGGCCCCCACCGCCAGCGCCGCCGCCATGCCGAAGGTGTGGAGCAGGGTGCTGAGAAACGCGTCCGTCTCCCCGGCCACGCCGTGGCGCATGGCGTAATAGACGCCCCCGCCGGGCACCAGGGGCAGCAGGGCCACCAGCACATAGCCCGTCACCGGGCAGCGGCGGACCCGGCTCATGACCTCGGCGAAGACGCCGATGGCCGCCGCCGCCAGGAAGGCCGCGAAAATGGTCTGCCCGCCCAGCAGATACACCAGCCAGCCCAGGGCCCCGCCCACCCCGGCGATGAGCTTTCCCAGCCCGTGGATGTTGAACATCAGCGTGAAGCCCACGCAGGCCCAAAAGGCGCAGACACAGGGCAGGGCATACTCCCAAAAAACCGTTTCCATGCCGTCCTCCTTAGAAAAGCCCGCCCAGGGCCTGTCCCGCCGCCGCCCCCAGGGCGATGGCGGAGGCCACCAGGATGGCATCCGCCGTGCGGCTCAGGGCGGAGAAGGTGTCCCCGGCCATGATCTCCCGCATGGCGTTGGTCAGGGCCACGCCGGGGACCAAAACCATCAGCGTGGAAATGGTCACCACGTCCACGCTCTCCCCCAGCCCCGCCTCCACCAGCGCCAGGGACAGGAAGGCCGCCAGGGCGCTGCACACCGCCGTGCGAAAGAAGCTGTTGGCCCCGATGAATTTCCCGCCGTACAGCAGGCACAGGCCCACCGCCAGGCCGCAGAGGAACGCGCAGGCCAGGTCCCCCAGCCCGCCGCCGAACAGCGGGGCGAAAAAGGCGGGAGCCGTGCCGTAACCCAGCAGCATCATCCGGGGGGAGTACCGAGGAATGGCGTCCGGCAGGGCGTTGACCAACGCCTGGGCCTCGTCCAGGGGCGGGACCTCCGCGCACAGGCGGCGGCAAAGGCCGTTGCACCGCTCCAGGAGCTCGATGTCCGTGCCGTGGAGTGGAACCCGGCGCATCCGGGTGACGGGCTGGCCCGCCGGGGTGGCCACGCTGACGATGAGGCAGTTGGGGATGGCGAAGACCTCCGGGCTCTCCAATCCGTAGGCGTGGAGGAGCCGCCGGGCGGACTCCTCCACCCGGTAGATCTCCGCGCCGCTGTACATCAGCTGATAGCCCAGCTCCGCCGCCATGTTCAGGAGCTTTTCATAGTCCATGGTTCAGTCCAGTATCTCCTTGAAATCCTCACAGAAATTGGGCCGGTGCACGTCCAGCACCACGGGGAGCTTCCCCTCCGCAAAGCGCTGGCTCAGGCCCTCCATGCCGTATTTCAGCTTGTATTCGATCTCCTCTTTGTAGGCTGGAATCAGCATGTAGAAGCAGATGGTCTTCCCGTCCCCCGTGGTCAGCTCCGGCACCAGGGAGAGGCTGTCCAGCACCGCGCCGCCAAACCCCAGGCCGTCGCAGATGGGCGTATAATCCGGCCCGTTGGGAATGGTGTGGCCCCAGCCCAGCCAGGTCTTGTACTCGTGAGGGAAGCGGGCCAGGAACTTCAGCATCTGGATGGGCCAGAACCGCTCATAGGGCAGGTCCTTGGGATTGCTCCCCGCCTTGCCCAGGTCCCAGTCCCCAGGGAGGAGCATGTACAGCTCCGCGTATTTCAAATCCTCCCGGTCCGCGATCTCCTCCGGCAGGCTCATGGGCAGATCGCTCATGCCGGTGGTGTAGAGGAGCGTGCAGTCCCCCCTGGGGGAGTGGAGGACGTGAACGTCGATGTGGACCAAATCGCTGAGGAGCTCATGGCAGACGAAGCCCTCCCAGCCCGGGAAAATCTCCTCCATGTGCTTCTCGATGGCCTCTGTGGAGACGCACACATCCTCCGGGGGCCGGAAGCCCTGGTCCTCCGGGGTCTGATAGCGGTAAACGGCGGAGCCGCCGGGGGTGTATTCCTCCGTCTCCGGGGCCGTGCCCTCCCGATGAGGCCGGGCGGGCGGCTCCTTTTTCTTTTTAAACTTATCCAGGAAACCCATGACTGAAACCTCCATACGAAATTTACGGAAACGTTTCTTCTATTCTACTCCTTTTCCATGCCCTGGGCAATTGTTTTTTCCCCGGAGATGCGGTACAATAAAACCATCCATCATCCAAAGATACAAACGAGGTGCTTTTATGAAATTGGTTTCCTGGAACGTCAACGGCCTCCGGGCCTGCCTGAAAAAGGGCTTTTTGGACTTCTGCGCCTTCGCCGACGCGGACGTCATCTGCCTCCAAGAGACGAAAATGCGCCCGGAGCAGGCGGAGTTTGACCTCCCCGGCTACACCCGCTTCTGGAACAGCGCGGACAAGGCGGGCTACTCCGGCACCGCCGTCTTTACCCGGCGGGAGCCTTTGAACGTCACCTACGACTTCGGCATCGACGAGCACCGCCACGAGGGGCGGATCATCACGGCGGAGTTCCAGGACTTCTACCTGGTCTGCTGCTACACCCCCAACTCCAAGGACCAGCTCCTCCGCCTGGACTACCGGATGGCCTGGGAGGACGACCTGCGGGACTACCTCTGCGAGCTGGACGCGGTGAAGCCGGTGGTCTACTGCGGGGATCTGAACGTGGCCCACCAGGAAATCGACCTGAAAAACCCCGGCCCCAACCGGCGGAACCCCGGCTTCACCGACGAGGAGCGGGAGAAGATGACAAAGCTTCTGGACGCCGGCTTTGTGGACACCTTCCGGGCGCTGTACCCGGACAAGACCGGTGCCTACTCCTGGTGGAGCTACCGGGGCCGGGCCCGGGAGAACAACACGGGGTGGAGAATCGACTATTTCATCGTCTCGGAGCGGCTCCGCAGCCGCATCCGCAGCGCCGACATCTGGAGCGAGGTCCACGGCAGCGACCACTGCCCGGTGGTGCTGGAGCTGTCCGAGGAATAAACGGAGGAGGGGACTATCCCCTCCTCCGTCTTTTGCATTACTCCACCGCCTCGTCCAGCTCCAGGGTGACCTCCAGGGTTTCCCCGTCCCGGAGGAGGGTCAGCGTCAGCTTATCCCCCACATAGAGGGTCCGCCGGACCCGGAACAGGTCCTGGTTCGTGTGCATCTCCTGGCCCTGGGCGGCGACAATATAGTCTCCCGCCCGGACTCCCGCCGCCTCGGCGGCGGTATCGGGGTCCACGGATTGGACGAAAAGGCCCGGCTCCCCCGCCTGCACCCAGATGCCCAGCCTCGGCTCCGGCAGGACCTCGCCCCATTTTAAAAGGTCGTTGACAATCCTCTCCAAATAGGCGGAGGGGATGGCAAAGCCCAGGCCCTCTACGCTGTCCCGGTTCCAGTCGGACATGTATTTGGCCACGTTGATGCCCACCACCTGGCCCCGCTCGCTGATGAGGGGGCCGCCGGAGTTGCCGGAGTTCAGGGCGGCGTTGGTCTGGAGAAGGGTCATGGTCCGCCCCTCCACCTCAATGTCCCGGTCGATGGCGGAAATGATGCCGTTGGTCAGGGTGCCCCGAAGCCGCCTGGGGGCGCCGATGGCGTAGACCGGGTCCCCCACCACCAGCTGCTCCGAGTCCCCAAAGGAGGCGAAGGGCAGCGCGCCCACCGTCATCAGCTCCCCCGGGGGGACCTTCAGCACCGCCAGATCGCTGTCCTCGTCCCCGGCCACAAAGCAGACGTCCATGGAATAGCCGCTGTCCAAGGTAACATAGCACTCGCTGCCGCCCCGGACCACATGATGGTTCGTCAGAATATAACCGTCCTCGGAAAAGATCACGCCGGTGCCCACGGATACCCCCTCTCCGGAGAGGCACTGCACCGTCACCACCGCCGGGTTCAGCCGGCGGTATACCTCCTGGGCCGTCAGCGGATCTCCCTGGGTCCGGGACACGGAAAGCCCCGCCCCCTGGTCCACAGGCCAGCTGGGGATGGTGATCTCCGCGCTCCTCTCATAGATCTCCTCCCCAGGCCGCGGCTGGTCCCGGTAAATCAGGTCCACGGCCTTTCCCGCCGCCGCCAGGCCCACCAGCACCGCCGCGCAGATCAAAAACTTATAAAGGCCCGCCCTCCGTCCCCGGAGGATGCCGCGCCGCCGCGTCCGGGAAGCGGCCGGAGGCTTCCGCACCCCGGCGGGGACGGGGCGGCTGTAAATCTCCACCACCTCCCGGGGGTCCGGCTGCCGGTAGGACGCCACGACCTCCCGGGGGTCCCGCTCCCCGCCGCCGGGGAGGGGAGCGCGGTAGGCCTCCACGATTTCGCCGGGCAGGCGCCCGGCCTGTTCACGTTCTCCCATGTTCCCTCATTTCGTGGTCAGCGAGAAGGAGAAGGTGGTCACGCCGCTTTCGCTGGTGACGTTGATCCGCTCCTTGTGCTGTTCTAAAATCGTCTTGACGATGTAAAGCCCCAGTCCCACGCCGTCCTTGTCCTCGCTGCGGGACTTGTCGCTCTTGTGGAACCGCTCGAAGAGCTGGGGCAGCTCCGCCGCCGGGATGGTGTCCCCGCAGTTGCGCACCGTCACATGGGCCCTCCCATCCCGGAGGGTCAGCCCCAGGTACAGGGTGGAGCCCTTGTAGGCGAACTTGGCCGCGTTTTCCAGCAGATTGTAAATGACCTGGGTGATGAGGTCGTTGTCCCCCAGGACCAGGATGGGCCCCTCGGGGATGTTCGCTTCCACGTCCAGCTCCCGGTCCGTGATCTTCTTCTCCATGGAGATCAGCACCCGGCGCATACTCTCGCAAAGGTCAAAATGGGCCCCGCTCCGCAATGGGTCGATGGCCTGGAGCTGGCTCACGTCCAGCATCCGGCGCACCAGGCGGCTGAGGCGGCGGCTCTCCCCGGAGATGATGCGGAGATACTGCTTCTCGTTCTCCGGGGGGATGGCCCCGTCCAAAATGGCGTCGGTGTACCCGGCGATGGTGGTCATGGGGGTTTTCAGCTCGTGGGAGATGTTGGCGATAAACTCCCGGCGCTGCCGCTCCGTTTGCTGGAGGGACTCCGCCATGGCGTTGAAGGAGGCCGCCAGCTCCCCCACCTCGTCGTTTCTTCCGTAGTCGTTCATGCGGATGTCGAAGTCCCCCTCGGCGTAGCGCCGGGTAGCCTCCACCATCTCCCGGATAGGCTTCACCTGCCGCATGGCGGTGACGGAGGAGGCCATAAAGGCAATCATCAGCACCACAAAGGCCGTCATGAAAAAGAGACCGATGAAGCCCTGCCACATGGAGTCCAGGGAGGCCAGGGTGGACACCGCCACCACCTCCCCCACCTGCTCCATGGTGACGGGGTTCACGGCGGCCACGCCCACAGAGAAGCGCTTTTGCGGGTACACGCCCCCCAGGTCGTCCCGCCAGGAGGCGCTGCCATGCTCCAGAATCCTCGCCGTCCGCTCCGGGGGAACGGTGACGGTCTTCCCGTCCAGGGTTTCGTCGGTGGAGAGGAGGACGTGGCCCTCCGTGTCGCAGATCAAAAAATGCACGTCGGAGACGATGGCGGCGAAGCTGGCCAGGCGCTGGAAGTCCAGGTCGTCCTGGAGATCCTCTATGTCCAGATACCGGCCGTTTTCCAGGTAGCTCAGGGAGAGCTGGCTCATAACCCGGGCCTTGGAGGCGATTTCCTCCCCCTGCTGGCCCCGGGCGTAGTTGTAGCTCAGGGAGAAAAAGGACGCCCCCAGCAGGCACAAGGTCAAAAGCACCATGCCCGCCGTGACGAAGAGCTGCCGCCAATAGAGGCTTTGGGTCCGTTCCTGTATGCGCTTCATCCTTCGGCCTTCTCCGCGGCCAGCTCGAATTTATACCCCACGCCCCAAACGGTTTTCAGCGCCCACTTCTCGCTGACGCCCTCCACCTTCTCCCGCAGGCGCTTGATGTGTACGTCCACCGTCCGGCTGTCCCCGAAGTAGTCGAAGCCCCAAACCTCGTCCAGAAGCTGGTTCCGGGTATAGACCCGGTTGGGGGTGGAGGCCAGGTGGTATAGAAGCTCCAGCTCCTTGGGCGGGGTGTCGATTTTCTTCCCGTCCACAATGAGCTCATAGGAGTCCAGATTAATGACCAGCTTGTCGAAGGTCAGCTTCTTGCTGGTGTCGTTGGGAATCTCCGTCCGGCGGAGGACGGCGTTGATCCGGGCGATGAGCTCCTTCATCTCAAAGGGCTTGACGATGTAGTCGTCCGCTCCCATCTCCAGGCCCTGGATGCGGTCGAAGACCTCGCTCTTGGCGGTGAGCATGATGATGGGGACCTGGGAGGTTTCCCGGATCTTGGCGCAGACGGCCCAGCCGTCCATGACGGGCAGCATGATGTCCAGCAGAATCAGATCCGGAGCGGCCTTCTGGAACTCCTCAATGGCCCTCCCGCCGTCCCCGGCGATGCGGACGTCAAAGCCCTCCTTCACCAGGTACATGTGGATGAGATCGGAGATGTTGCGGTCGTCCTCGACGACTAAAATGTTGCGTCCCATGGCGGACCCTCCCCAGCCTGCCGGACACAAGCCCCAACCGGATGGGACAGGCTTTTCACGTTGCGAAAAGCCCGCGGCTAAGCCGGAAAGACGCCCCTTCGGGTTTGCCCGCAAGGGGCGCACCGTCTTGCCAGCGATCTTCCCGCCGGTCAGCCTTGTTCCATTTCAGGCAGTTTTTTCTATATTATTATAACCGCTCTTCCGCGGGGGTGTTGAATTTTCTGTAAAGATTCCCGCTTCTTACCGCAGCCCGGTCTCCGTGTAGGCGGCGCACACGCCCCCCGCCTCCTTGGCGGCGGAAAGGAAGGCCCGCAGCCCCGGGGAGCTGGCGGCGTCCCCCAGCCAGACGGCGGCGTCTCCCCGCCAGGAGGCCAGGCGGCGGACCAGCTCCTGGGCCCCGGCGGCGTTCCGCAGGTCGTGTCCGCTCCGGTCCAGTTCCGGCTGAAGGCAGCGGAATCCCGCCTCCCGGGCGGCCTGGAGGGACTGGGCCCCGCCGCCCCGGATATAGGCCAGGCGGGTTTTGCCGCAGGTGGCCCGGAAAAGGGCGGCGTTGCCCGCCTCCAGCTGCTGGGCCACGGTCCGGTCCGGGTCCCCGGCGTCCGCCAAAATCCCGATGCTCTGCCCCTGGGCGGCGAGACGGCGGAGGGTGCCCCCCTGCCGCTCCATCTCCTCCGGCGTAAAGAAGAAGGCGGCCCCGGCGTCATAGCTCTCCAGTGCGTCCGCCAGGAGGGAGGCGCTGGTCCCCGCCTGGAAGCACAGGGATATCCGCTTTCCGTCCAGTTCGGCGGCGGGGTCCTGGGTCCCGGGGACGGTGGAGGGCCTGCCGCCTCCGCCGGGGGACCCGCCCTCCGGCGCGGCCGCCTCCTTCGCCCGGATATAGTCGGCGTAAACGGAGTTCATGGGATACCGGGCGGCGTCGGCATAGGGCTTGTCCGACAAGCCGTAGTTCGGCTGGCGAAGCCAGACCATGCTGCCGTGCTCCACCTCGATCACCGAGTACACCAGATCGAAGTACCGGGAAACGGTGTTGGCGGGAACGAAGACCGTCCCGTTCCGCTGGATGGCTCCCGGGTAATAGGTGCCGCCGTCGTTGTCCAGGGCGTAGCTGGCGGAGAGGTTGTAGGTCAGGGACCGCCCGCCGCTGTAGAGCACCAGGCGCCCCTGGTCGTTGTTGAGCACCTGGGAGATGCCCAGGGTCTCCCGGGCCGCGCCGGTAAAAATAGAGCTGGCGATGTAGACGTACCCCCCGCTCCAAAAGGGCATGGTGTTGTCCGACAGCGGCAGGACATAGCTGCCCACGGCGGTAAAATAAACCCGGTCCGCCGCCCGAACGGGGGGGAGGGACAACCAAAACGCCAGCAAAAAACACAAGAGCAGCGCCGCGGCCCGCCGTTTCATAAGCCGTCCCTCCTTTGTAAGTTCTGTTGAAAACCAGTATATTTTATCACACCGGAAGGGGTTTTGTAAATAGCGGCTTAACCGCCGTAGGGCTCCACCGTTACCCCGGTGTAATAGTGGGTTAAAATCTCCCGGTAGTCCGCTCCCGCCGCCGCCATGGCGGCGGCTCCGTACTGGCTCAGCCCCACGCCGTGGCCGTAGCCGGTGACAAAGAAGACCATTTTGCCCTCCTGCGCTTCCCAGGTAAAGCAGGCGGAGCGGAGCTCCAAAGCCGCCCGCACCTGGGTCCCCTTTGCCCGCACGCCGCCCACGGAAACCGCGGCCACGCTGCCCGCGCTGTCGGCGGCGGGGTCCTTCAGCCAGCTCTCCATGCCGCCGGAGAGGTCCGCCCCGGGAAAGGCGGCCTGGAGCCTGGCCTTCAGCTCCTCCGCCGTGAACTCCACCCGGCTGTAGTAGTTGGGAATGCGCTCCCCCGGCTCCGGGGAGCTGACGGCCTGGAGATACGGCAGGTTGTTGACCCAGACCTCCCCCGCCGCCCGGGTCAGCCCCGCGGAGGACGAGTGAAACACCGCCAGAATGGGCACGCCGCCGTAGAGGATGGCCTCGCCGTCGGTGCTTCGCACCGCCGCCTCCACCTTGGCCTCATAGGCGGCGGCGTTCTCCCCCCAGTTGGCCCGGGCGCGCTCTTCGCCGGTGTACGCCTGGCAGCAGGTGTGGTCCGTGCAGACGTCGGCGGCCTCCCCGTGGTTCCCGCCGGACTGGAGCTTGTACAGCGTATAGGTCCTGGCGGCTACCGCCTGGGCTTTCAGGGCCTCGAGCTCAAAGGAGGCGGGCATCTCCGCCCGGACCACTCCCACCAGATAGGTCCCCAGGTCCATCTCCAGGACCTCCTCCCCATCCAGCACCCGCAGGGGCCGGGCGGCGTCCAGATCGCCGCCGGAAACAGGGGGCGGAGAGGGCTCCTCCCTCTCCGTCTCGTCCACCGGCTCCTCCCGGCCGAAGAGGGCCGGGCGGAAGGGCACCACTACCACCAGGGGCAGCAGGAACAGCGCCGCCAGCAGCAGAACCGACACGGCGATGGACTGGCTCACCGGGCTCGTCCGTTTGTTTTGTCTCATAGGTTTCCTCCTTCGTAGCGGGGCGGAATGGGCTTCTTCCACCCTATGCGCCGGAGGCGGGAAACATACCCGGGGTATTGCTTCCGGCCCTTCAGTTCGGAAGTAATATTTTGGTAAACGCTCCGTATTGCACGCTTAGTATATGCCGAAGCGTACCGGCTTATCGACCGCGTTCCCGAAATTTCCCCATGTCCATCCGCCGCCGGGAAATAGGGCTTGAAACCGCCCGCCGGATTCGCTATACTAAGCTTTATCGAAACCACCGACAGAAAGGATGGACTTTTATGAAGCCTTACGCTCAGCTCACTCCGTCGGAGCGCGCCGGAGAATACGCCGGCCTGAAAGCCGAATGGGACGCTCTGAAGGCCCAGGGACGGCAGCTCAACATGGCCCGGGGCAAGCCCGGCAAGCAGCAGCTGGACCTGGTCAGCGACATTTTCGGCCTGATGCAAAACCCCGGGGACTACGTCTCCGGCGGCCTCGACGTGCGCAATTACGGCGAGATGAACGGCCTCCCCGCCGCCCGGCGGCTCTTCGCCGATATCCTGGGCTGCAAGCCGGAGCAGGTCTTCGCGGGGGGCAGCTCCAGCCTTCAGCTGATGTATGACACCATCGCCAAGGCTTACACCCACGGCCTGCTTCACAGCCCCCGGCCCTGGTGCAAAGAGGAGGCCGTCAAGTGGCTCTGCCCCGCCCCCGGCTATGACCGGCACTTCCGGGTGACGGAGACCTTCGGCTTTGAGCTGATTACCATTCCCATGACGGACGATGGCCCCGACATGGACGCCGTGGAGGAAGCTGTCAAGGACCCCGCCGTCAAGGGCATCTGGTGCGTCCCCAAGTACTCCAACCCCGAGGGAATCATCTACTCGGAGCGGACCATCCGCCGCCTGGCGGCCCTGTCCCCCGCCGCGCCGGACTTCCTCATCATGTGGGACAACGCCTACTGCGTCCACGAGTTCGAGGGGGACTACGTGCCCTTCCCGGACATCCTCTCCATTTGCGCGGAGGCCGGACGCCCCGATATGGTGTTTGAATTTGCCTCCACGTCGAAAATCACCCTCCCCGGCGCGGGCGTGGCCTGCTTCGCCTGCTCCGAGGACAACATGGCCCATATGGAAAAGCTCCTCGCCCCCCAGGTCATCAGCTTCGATAAGGTAAACCAGCAGCGCCACGTCCTCTACCTCAAGGACAAGGCCCACACCCTGGAGCTGATGAAGCGGCACGCCGCCGTCATGGGCCCCAAGTTCCGCAGCGTGGTGGATACCCTGGATAAGGAGATTGCCCCCCTGGAGATCGCCTCCTGGCGGCGGCCCAAGGGCGGATACTTCGTGTCCTTCGACGCCATGCCCGGCACCGCCAAGCGGACCCTGGCCCTGTGCAAGGAGGCGGGGGTCACCATGACCAGCGCCGGAGCCACCTTCCCCTATGGAAAGGACCCCCGGGACAGCAACATCCGCATCGCCCCCTCCCTGCCCCCGGTGGAGGAGCTGGAACAGGCCATGACCGTGTTCTGCGTCTGCGTGAAGATGGCCGCCCTGGAGAAGCTGGGCGTATGAGATACTACGGCAGCGTGTACCGCCCGCCCTCCGAGGCCCGGAGCCTCATCGTCCAGGTGACCTACGGTTGCAGCCACAACACCTGCGCCTTTTGCAGCATGTACAAGGAAAAGCGCTTTTCCGTCCGCCCCCTGGAAGAGGTGCTGGAGGACTTCCGGGTGGCCCGGGAGGTCTACCACCACATTGAGAAGGTCTTCCTGGCGGACGGCGACGCCCTGGTGCGGAAGGCGGAAGAGCTCTATGTCATCCTGGACACGGTGCGGGAGCTGTTCCCGGAGTGCCGCCAGGTAACCAGCTACGCCTCCCCGGCCTCCATCCGCATCCGGACAGAGGAGGAGCTGCAGACCCTTCGGGAAAAGGGGCTGACCATGGTCTACATGGGTCTGGAGTCCGGCAGCGGCGAGGTGCTGAGCCTCATGCGCAAGGGCCATCCGGCGGCGGAAATCGTGGAGATGGGCCGGAAGGTCCGAAATTGCGGCATCGCCCTGTCCGTCACGGCCATCACGGGCCTGGGCGGGCCGGAGCTGCTGGAGCGCCACGCCCTGGACACCGCCAGGGCCTTCAACGCCATGAACCCGGAGTATATCGGGATGCTGACGCTGATGGTGGAGCCGGAAACGCCCCTCTACGACTGGGTCCATGAAGGGAAATTCCAGCTCCTCACCCAATCCCAGGTGCTGGAGGAGACCCGGCTGCTGGTGGAGAACCTGGACAGTCCCGGCAGCGTGTTCCGCATGAACCACGCCAGCAACTATCTATCCCTTCGGGGGACGCTGAACAAGGATAAAGCCGCTATGCTGGCGGAGATCGACCGGGCGGAAAAGGACCTCTCCCGCCTCAAGCCCGAGGCCTGGCGGGCCCTGTAATGAAAAAACGGACTCCCCGAGAGGGGAGTCCGTTCCAACCTGTCATAAAAAGTCAGCCGTAGGGCAGACATTTTCGTGTGGAAGTAGTAAAATAGGACAGGGAGATAAAGGATGCTGGAGCGAGGGAAAATGAGCGCGGGGTCATAGAAATGGTGGAGACGGAAAGTCTGGTGCCATCAAATCACCTGTTTCGGCAGGTAGACGCGGCGGTGAATTTTGAGAAGCTGCACGAGATCGTGGAGCCGCTATACAGTGAGAACAAGGGGCAGAACAGTATTGACCCGGCAGTACTGTTCAAGATCGTGCTGCTTCAGCATCTGGATGGGAGCATCTCGCTGCGCGGGACATTGCGCAGGGCACAGACAGATGTAGCGTACCGATGGTTTTTGAGATATAGGAAACGCTGATTTAATCCCCCCAAATGATAAAAGATGTGATAAAATAAGGAAAAGGGGGCGCGGAGTATGAAACAGGAAAGTTTTAGCGATATGGAATACAGATGCCGGAAAAAGAAAACAAAACGGGAAGAATTTCTGGAAATCATGGACGAGATTATCCCATGGGAAGAATGG
>CAJTCG010000007.1 GCA_910574635.1 Oscillospiraceae bacterium
GCCCTCGGCGGCCCGCCTACCGGAAGCCGGGAAGTTCCGGGAAACGGGCCGCCGAGGGCGGCGGCCCCTACAAGATTGCATCCCCCGAACTTTGCAGATTCCCACAACAAATACATATTGACTTTTGCGGTCGCATAAGGTGGAATAATTTTGCGACCGCAAAAGGGGGGTGTACGATGGCCGCAAAAAAAATAGGGCGTCCTACGGATAGTCCAAAAGACATTGACATCAAAATACGCTTTGACAAAGAAACCGTAGATAAACTGGAAATATGCAGTGAGAAAATGCAGATTACCAGAGCGGAAGTGGTCCGGCGTGGTGTCAGAAAGATGTATGACGACCTTGATAAAAAATAGTGGGAAGCGGCGCACTCCAACCAAGACCGCACCGCTTCCCCCCAAAGGCCGATATTGCCCAAAGGCAAAACGACGTAAATATTATACCATGCAACCTTTGCCGCCCCGCAGCAGGCACAGCGCCCCCCCGGCAAAGACGCACAGGTCCGCCAGGTTAAAAACATAGCGGTTCAGGGGCCTTGGGGTCCGGGGGAAATGGAGGTAGTCATAGACCCGGCCCTCCGTCAGGCGTTCCTGGAGGTTGCTGAGGCCCCCGCCCAGCATCAGCCCCGTCCCCAGGGGACAGCGCTTCCGCCGCCCCCACAGCAGCCCCAGGGCTGCCGCCGAGGCCAGGGGCAGGGCCTCCGCCGGGATGGGCAGGGAAAAGGCCGCCCCCTCGTTCCACAGGGGCTTTCGCCGGACCCGGCCCCCCAGATAGTCCCTCTCGGGCCGGCCGGGACGGTCCAGGTACCGCCGGGCGGCGGCGCAGCCGGAATACGCGGCCAGCGCGGTCAGCAGCGTCCGCATGGTCATTCCTCCTTTCGCTTTTCCGCCTGTTCCATGGCGGCCCGGAGGGCCCCGTGGCCCCGGCGGTTGTTTTGGGCCAGGATTCGGGCGATCTGGCCCTGAACCGCCTCCACCTCCTCCCGGAAGGCGGCGGCGGAAACCCGGAGGGCCCCGTGGCCCAGGATGATCAGCTGCTCCGGCCCGTCGGAGGTGGCCACCCGGACCCGGTGGCGCTTCCCCAGCTCATAGGTGGCCCGCTCGATGTAGGCGTCCGCCGTCTCCGCCTCCTTGGTGTAGACCACATGGATGCTGTGGTACTTCTCCACGGACCCCTGGCCCCCCCGGACCTTATAGGCGTCAAAGACGGCGATGACCTCGCATTTCCGGTAACCCTGGTAGTTGCAAAGAAGGTCGCACAGGGCCTTCCGGGCCGCGTCCAGGCTCTCCCGGGCCATGGCCTCCAGCTCGTCCCAGGCGAAGATGATGTTGTACCCGTCCACCAGCAGATACTCCGGCCCCGCGGGCTGGCGGGAGACGTTCCGGCGCTCCGGCGCGTCGGATGAGACGGGACGGCGGGGGGCCTTGGGGGGCAGGAAGTCCCGGCGCTTCACCGCGCCGTAGGTCCGCTCGAAAATGGCCTGGAGCTCCTTGTCCTGCTCGATGGTCCCGGCGTAGGCGGCGCTCCGGCGGGTCTCCGGCTCCTTGGTTTCCCCGGGCTTCGGGGCGCCGAGGCGGACGCCGCTCACCACATGGGCCTGGGCGGGGACGTCGCTCCACTTCACCGTGTAGCCCGCGCCGTGGGCGCAAAAGACGGAGTCCGGCGTGTTCTCCACGTCCCGCTCCGGGTCATAGCCCAGGGCCGCCGCGACCGTTTCCGGATCTCCGCAGGGCCGGTACCCGGCGGGGCGGAGGCTCAAGCGGCCCTGTCCCCGGGTGTAGGCCGCCAGCTCCTTGGCGTAGTCCCCCATGGCGGCCACCGGGGCCTGGCCGGTGAGGACGGCCTCCTCTCCCAGGGCCTCCGGCGGCTCCGCCTCGCCGCCCATCTGCTGAACGTCGTTCAGCGCCCGGCCCAGCTGGGCGGCGGGCAGCTCCAGGCGGAAGGCGTACCAGGGCTCCAGCAGGACGCTTTCGGCGCGCATCAGCCCCTGGCGCACCGCCCGGTAGGTGGCCTGGCGGAAGTCGCCGCCCTCGGTGTGCTTTTCGTGGGCCCGGCCCGCCGTGAGGGTAATTTTCATATCCGTGATGGGTGAGCCGGTCAGGACCCCCAGGTGGGGCTTTTCCCAGAGGTGGGTCAAAACAAGGCGCTGCCAGTGGCCATCCAGCTGGTCCTCCGGGCAGACCGTGGCAAAGCGGAGGCCCGTCCCCCGGGGCAGGGGCTCCAGGAGCAAATGGACCTCGGCGTAGTGCCGCAGGGGCTCGAAGTGGCCCACGCCCTCCACGGGGGCGGCGATGGTCTCCCGGTACACCACCCGCCCCGCGCCGAATTGGGCCTCGATGCCGAAGCGCTCCCGCAGGCGGCGCTGCAAAATCTCCGTCTGGACCTCTCCCATCAGCTGGACCCGGACGGCTCCGGCGGCCCAGGAGACCCGGAGCTGGGGGTCCTCCTCCTCCAAGAGCCGCAGGGCTTTCAAGGCGGCGGAGGGGTCCGCCTCTGTCTGCATCTGATAGGCCAGCACCGGCTCCAGGGCCGGGACGGTCCAGGCGGTCTCATGGCCCAGCCCCTGGCCGGGGAGGGCCCGGCTCAGGCCCGTGACCGCCACCACCGTTCCGGCGGGGGCGCTGTCCACGGGCTGGAACTTCTCCCCGGAGTAGAGGCGGAGCTGGTCCGCCTTTTCCTCCCAGACCTCTTCCTCCGGGGTGTCGGGGCGGCGGTTGGTGAGGAGGTCCTTGGCCCGGAGCGCCCCGCCGGTGACCTTCATCCAGGTGAGGCGCGCCCCCCGGGCGTCCCGGGAGACCTTGAACACCCGGGCCCCGAAGGCCGCCGGATAGGCCCGCAGGGGCGCGTGGCGGCGGAGGGCCTCCAGCAGGGCCTCCACCCCCTCCAGCTTCAGGGCCGAGCCGAAGAGGCAGGGGAACAGCTTCCGCCTCCGGACAAGGTCCGTCAGGTCCTCCTCCGCCAGCTCCCCGGTCTCCAGATACCGCTCCAGCAGGGCCTCGTCGCAGACGGCGGCCTCCTCCGCCAAAGCCTCCGGCGGCAGGGAAAAATCCGCGCAGCCGCTGTCCAGCCGGGCTTTCAGCTCCGCCAGAAGGGCATCCCGGTCCGTGCCCGCCAGGTCCATCTTGTTGATAAAGAGGAATGTGGGCACGGCGTACCGCTCCAGCAGCCGCCAGAGGGTCCGGGTGTGGGCCTGGACCCCGTCGGAGCCGCTGACCACCAAAACCGCGCAGTCCAGGACCTGGAGGACCCGCTCCGCCTCGGCGGAGAAATCCACATGGCCCGGGGTGTCCAGCAACGTGACGGCCAGGTCCCCCAGGGAGAACTCCGCCTGCTTGGAGAAGATGGTGATGCCCCGCTCCCGCTCCATCTCGTCGGTGTCCAGAAAGGCGTCCCGGTGGTCCACCCGGCCCAGGCGGCGGATGGCCCCGCTCCGGTACAGCAGAGCCTCGGAGAGGGTGGTTTTTCCGGCGTCCACATGAGCCAGGACGCCCAGGACCAGCTTGTTCATGGAAGCACCTCCGACAAAAGGTTTTGCGCCGGACCGGGGCCCTATCCGGCGCGGAACAGGACCGCCAGCAATCCGTAGATCACCGGCTGGTGGAGCATGTAAATGAGAAGGGAGCGGCGGCCCATGGCGGTGACCAGGGGAACCGGCCGGATCTCCCGGGCCTCCTCCGGCCGGAGGCGAAAGAGGAAGTACCCCGTCAAAAAGAGGAAGAACCAGGGCAGGACGGAAAAGTAATCCGTGGAAAAGAAATCCGCCGGAGGGAAGCCCGCGAAGGCCGTGCACAGATTCCGTTCCCCATCCCAGAAGCGGAAAAACCGGGCCCCCTCAAAGCCCAGATATCCGGCGTTCACGTCCCGGAACACCAGAAACAAAAGGAAGCTCCCCGCCAGCCCCGCCCGGGGCGGAACCCGCCGGAGAAGGCCCCGGAAGCCGTTTGCCAGCAGCATGGAAGATCCCAGCAGGGTCAGCACGCCGAACAGCACCAGGTTTTCCGGCATAAAAAACCACGTTGCGGCGGTAATGAGAGCTCCGCAGAAAAACACCGTCAGCCCCCGCCGGAGCTGATGGCGGCCCAGGGCGAAGCAGTAGCCGGAGAGGAGGATGAAGGTCCAGCAGATGCTCTGCTGCCAGACGTGGGCGGCGAAGCCGTGGTACCAGGGCCAGTCTATGCCGAATAGATAAACAAGGTCCCAGCAGGCGTGGTAGAGGATCATGCTGACAAGGGCGCAGCCCCGGATGGTGTCTAACACTCGATAGCGGCGGCGTTCCATGGAGCGGCCTCCTTTCTGGAGTGGGAAAAAGGGGGAGCGCCGCTCCCCCTTTGGGTCCTTAATAGGCCACGCCCCAGTAAATATCGGTCTTGCAGGGCTTGCCGCACACGGGGCACACGCCCTCCGTTCCGCTCTGCTTCAGGGGCATGCAGCGGGAGCTGACCCCCGCCCGCTCCTTCATGGCCAGCTCGCACTCCAAGGAGCCGCACCACTTGGACCGCAGGAAGCCGCCCTTCCCCTCGGCGATGGCCTTGGCCTCCTCGGGAGAGGCGATGTCGAAGGTGTTGTCCTCCCGGTTTTGGAGCGCCTGCGCGTACATGTTGTCATGGACCTCGTCCAGGAGCTTCTTCACCGTCTCCTCCAGCTCCGCCAGGGGGACCGTCACCTTCTCGCCGGTGTCCCGGCGGGCCACCACGCACTGCTCCTTCTCCATGTCCTTGGGGCCGATCTCCACCCGGAGGGGCACGCCCTTCATCTCGTATTCCGCAAACTTCCAGCCGGGGGAGTTGTCGGAATCGTCCATCTTGGAGCGGATGCCGGCGGTTTTCAGCCGGTCCCGGAGGGCCGCCGCCGCGTCCAGCACGCCGGGCTTGTGGGCCGCCACGGGGATGACCACCGCCTGGATGGGGGCCACCCGGGGGGGCAGCACCAGGCCGTTGTCGTCTCCGTGGGTCATGATGATGCCGCCAATCATCCGGGTGGAAACGCCCCAGCTGGTCTGGTGGGGGTGGTGGAGCTGGTTGTCCTTTCCGGTGTAGGTAATGCCGAAGGCCTTGGCGAAGCCGTCCCCGAAATAGTGGCTGGTGCCCGCCTGGAGGGCCTTGTGGTCGTGCATCATGCACTCCACGGTGTAGGTCTCCTCGGCCCCCTTGAATTTCTCCTTGTCCGTCTTCCGGCCCCGGAGGACGGGCATGGCCAGGAAGTTCTCCATGAAGTCCGCGTAGACGTTCAGCATCCGCATCGTCTCCTCCCGGGCCTCCGCCTCGTCCGCGTGCATGGTGTGGCCCTCCTGCCAGAGGAATTCCCGGTGGCGGAGGAAGGGGCGGGAGGTCTTCTCCCACCGCAGGACGCTGCACCACTGGTTATAGAGCTTCGGAAGGTCCCGCCAGGAGTGGATGATATTGGCGTAATGCTCGCAAAAGAGAGTCTCGGAGGTGGGGCGGACGCAGAGGCGGTCCTCCAGCTTCTCGCTGCCGCCCATGGTAATCCAGGCGCACTCCGGGGCGAAGCCCTCCACATGGTCCTTCTCCTTCTGGAGCAGGGACTCGGGGATCAGCACCGGGAGATAGACGTTCTCATGGCCCGTCTCCTTGAAGCGGCGGTCCAGCTCGCCCTGGATGTTCTCCCAGATGGCGTAGCCGTAGGGCCGGTAGATGAACATGCCCTTGACGGAGGTGTAGTCGATGAGCTCCGCCTTTTTGCAGACGTCGGTGTACCACTGGGCAAAGTCCGCGTCCCGGGCGGTGATGGCGTCCACTTGTCTTTTATCCGTAGCCATAGCGTTTTCGTTCCTTTCCTATTTAGGGTCCTAAAATAACGAGTTTATTTTATCCGCCCAGGGCGGAATTGTCAACCGTTTCCGGGGAGCGGGCGCGTCCATCCGGAGATTTTATCGCGGAGCGCCGGGCGCTTTCTTGCCAGGAACCGCCCTCACCGCCCCGGCAGGGGGAAAGCCCGCAGAATCACCCGCCCGAAGCACACCAGGCTCCGCCCGCCGGAGGAGGGGAGGACCACATCCGCGTCCGCCCGGGCCCGGTTCAGAGAAAAGAGGTACACAATTCCCGCCGGGTCCTTGTAGTACTGCTTGCAAAACACGTCCCCATCCACGCAGAAGATTCCCACGTCTCCCGCCTTCAAGGGGTCCCGGTTCACATAGGCCACAGACCCGTCGGCGATATAGGGGGCCATGGAGTCTCCTTGAATCCGCACGGCGAACTCCGCCGCCGGGGGCACGTCCCCCGTGACGGGAATGTAATCAAAATCCTCCCCAAAGGCCGGGGCGGCGTACCCGGCGGCGGCAGGGGTCCGGTAGAGGGGGATCATCCGGGGCTCCACCGCTCCAGGGGACTTCTCCGCCTCGTCCCGGCAGGCGCACAGCGCCTCCACCATGGTCCGCACCGTCTCCCGCCCCAAAGCGGACAGCCCCCGGTATCCTTCCAGCAGCCTCTGTTCCTTCGGGTCCAAGGCCCGCTTGTTGTACTGAAAGCTGTCTTGAAACAAGGTGTTCGGGTCCACCTCCAGGGAGTCGAAGAGCCGCAGCATAATCTCCTCCTTGGGAAAGCTGACCCCCGTCTCATAATTTCCCACGGCGGAAGGGGAGACCCCCAGCAAAGCGGCCAGCTCGGCCCTGGTCATATCCAATTCCCCCCGCCGGGCCCGCATCCTCTCGCCAAACGACATCCCCGCACCTCCCCTTTTACTTCTCTCATCTTACCAGCGCGTGAAAGCCCTGTCAATCTTTTTTACAAGAATCTTGTAAAATCCCCCTTGACATAATCGAACATATGTGCTATTTTAAATTCACCGCCAAGTTTCTTGTAATTCCACCGCCCCGTATCCCCTCGTCTCCCGTCCCCCGTAAAAAACCTCAACCGCGGACCCAGCAGCGCGGTCCGCGGTTGAAGGCGAAGAAATTCCCACCAGAGTGCAGTTTTCGGCGGAGCCGGAAACGGAACGGTGGTGGGAATTTCTGAGCTGGTGGGGGAAGGTGGATTCGAACCACCGAAGTCAGTGACAACAGATTTACAGTCTGCCCCATTTGACCGCTCTGGAATTCCCCCAGATATCATGATGAACTTGTGGAGCTGGTGGACGGACTCGAACCCCCGGCCTGCTGATTACAAATCAGCTGCTCTACCAACTGAGCTACACCAGCAGTTCCAACAGCATTGCCTATTCTAGCAGACCGTTTCCCATTTGTCAACAAAAATTTTTCCTATTTTCACGGTTTTTTCAAAGGAGAGGATTTACATGTTAAGAACCAGCCGCCGCCCCGGGACGCGGGCCCTGCGCTGCACCCTGTGCGGCCGGGAAATTCTCCGGGGCGAGGAGTATTGGGCCTGCAACGGGCACCTTTCCTGCGGGGAGTGCTTTCCGGACCTGGCCCGGCGGGAACTGGCCCCCTGCCGGGAGGTCCGGGGAAGGGAGGAGCGGCCATGACCCTTTTGGAAATGTCGGCCTCCTACCGCAGCAGCGCCGCCGCCATCCACGGGCGCATCGTGGAGCTGCGGGGGCTGGAGCGGGCCCAGGCGGACCCGGAGGCGGCCTTCCGCCTCCGCCGCCGCATCGACGAGCTGACCCCCCTCTGGCGGGAGGCCCGGGAGCTGGCGGCGCTGACCGCCCATTACTATGACAGGAGCCATTAAAACCATGAGAACTGCACGCTATGAGGGACCCTTTGACACCAGGGCCAGCGAGTGGATCGGGGACCTGACGGTCTGGAACCGCCAGAACGCCGCCGACAACTCCGAGCGCCTGGAGCGCCTCCGGCGGAATCTCCGCCAGGCCCGGGAGCGGGAGCTGACCCCCCGCCAGCGCCAGCTGGTGGACCTCTACTACGACCAGGGGATGAACATCCCCCAAATCGCCCGGGAGCTGGGGCTGAACCGCTCCACCGTCTCCCGGACCCTCCGGCGGGCCAAGGCCCGGCTCTACCGGTGCCTCCGGTATTCTTTGTAGACTTTTCACGGGAAAACCCAGGATTTTCCTGCCGTTTCGTCCATTTTGTCCCGCTTTTCCTCTTGCGGTTTTGCCTTGAAGCGGATATAATCAAAGCCAGTGCTCATAAGGAAACAACTTAAACTGCCCTCCCCCGAAACGGCGGGACGGGCGAGGCCGCCGGGCCGGGAGGAACGACATGAAGGACATGATGTACAATTCCCTGCACAACCGATGGCTGCGGCTGGTGGCCGCCATGCTGGGGGAGGGCGTGGTAGCCCTGGCCCTCCGCTTATTCATCGTGCCGCTGGGCCTGTACTCCGGCGGGCTGATGGGCTTTTGCCAGCTGATCCGCACCCTGCTCCACAACACCCTGGGCCTGGAGGCGGACATCGCCGGCGTCCTCTATTTTATCAGCAACATCCCCATCCTGCTGCTGGGCTGGAAGACCCTGGGGCCCCGGATGACCTTCAAGACCATCGCCTGCACGGTGTCCTTTTCCTTCTTCTACAGCATCATCCCCTCGCCGTCGCTCCCCATTGTGGACGACTACCTCACCTCCTGCCTGCTGGGGGGCATCATCGTGGGCATCGCCAGCGGAATCGTGCTGACCTGCGGCGGCAGCGGCGGCGGGCTGGACATCGTGGGCCTCTGCCTGAGCAAGCGGGGCAGCCGCTTCACCGTGGGGAAATTCTCCCTGACGGTCAACTTCTTCCTCTACGCCGCCTGCCTGGTTCTCTTTGTGCCGGAGGTGGCCATCTACTCCGTTATCTACAACTTCTTCTCCGCCATGGTGCTGGACCGGATGCACCAGCAAAACGTCAACGTCCAGGCCATGATTTTCACCAAGGAGGACGAGAAGGAGCTGGGCCGCTTCATCATTGAAAAGCTGGGCCGCAGCGTCACCTATTGGGAGGGCACCGGGGCCTACAGCGGCAAGGGGCTCCACGTGCTGGTGGTGTGCCTGTCCAAGTTCGAGATTGAGGATCTGCTCCACGCGGTCCACGAGCGGGACGACCACGCCTTCGTCACCGTCCAGGAGCGGGTCCGGGTCTTCGGGAACTTTGTGCGGAAGCTGGAGTGACCGGGGGAGAGGCGTTTGATCGGTACCATACCGTTAAAAGAGAGGACCGCCCCGGGGCGGTCCTCTTTTTGCGCATGATTTATGCTCCTGTCCGGTCCGCCGGTTCCGTCACAGCCCCCTTGCCTCTTATCAGTTCCTCCGTCAGCTGCGCCCCAAAGTGGAAGGCGAACCGGAAGCGGTCAAAATGCAGCATATCCTCAATTTTGCTTCTCGTTTCTAAGTACGCGTCCAGCAGCTCCTGCTGCTCACCCGTCATGGAAGCGGTGAGCAGCTCCAGCTGTTCGCATTGGATGCGCGCCGTCCGGACAAAGGGCGAGTCCTTCTCGCGGGTATTTCCCAGGGGCAGATTATAGAGCATTTCCAGAATGTTTTCCATCTTTGCACGGTCCTTTCTTTTTTGGCCGGTACCGCTTGAAAGGAAAGACGGCGCATGGTATAATATTTACGTCGTTTTGCCTTTGGGCAATATCGGCCTGCGGGGAAGCGGTGTCTGCTGTGATGGGCTGAGCGCCGCTTCCCGTCATTTCGTTTTGAGATCGTCATGCACCTTGTGGACACCGCGCCGAATGACTTCCGCTTTTGATACGTTGAGTTCTTCGATACACTCGTCCAGTTTCTCGGCTGTTGCTTTATCAAGGCGGACTTTGAGGGAAATGTCCTTCGGATTATCGGTGGGACGTCCCATTTTTTTATTCCCCAACACCATCACCTCACTTTTTGGGGTCGCTAATAATATAACTTATAGACGCCGCAAAGTCAAGAGGATTTTGCTATTTTGTAGGGGCCGCCGCCCTCGGCGGCCCGTCTACCGGAAACCGGGAAGTTCCAGGAAACGGGCGGACCTATGTGTCCGCCCCGACGGCCCGTCTCCCGACAGCCCCCCATGTCCAGGAATTGGCCCGGTCAGGGGACCGGGCCCCACAAAGAAGAACCCGCTCCGACAGGAAAGCGGACCGCCCCCTGGGCGGCCCGCTTTTTGCGTCCGGCAGTTTTACCGTTCCGTTCCCTCCAGAATCTCCCGGACCCGGAGCACGCCCCCCTCCACGGAGAACCGGACCTCCAGCCCGGCAAAATGCCGCAGGTCCTCCACGGGGGCCTCGAAAAAGTCATGGGACCACACCCAAAAATCCGCATGATCTGCCCGCCTGTACCGGCAGGCCATGGGATCCTCCCACAGCTTTGCCCACCGCGCCCCGTGGCCCTTATCCTGCCTGGACACGGCGGCGATAATGCCGGTGGTCAGCTGGCCGTGCTCCAGCCCGTGGCCGTCGCTGTTCCTGGAGAAATATTTATGGGCGCTTTCGGGGGCGGCAAAGGTTCCCCTTCCTCTTGACTTTCCGGCGGTCCTATGCTAAACTGTCGGAGATAAAAGGCCGCTTTTTCCAAAAGCGGAGCGCTTCAAATTCAATCAGATGGGAGTAACGATCATGAAGAGAATCAAGACCCTGGAGACCCGCAGCCTCTGCGAGAGCGCCAAGAAGGGCGGCTGCGGCGAGTGCCAGACCTCCTGCCAGTCCGCCTGCAAGACCTCCTGCGGCGTCGCCAACCAGAAGTGCGAGCAGAAGTAAACAGCCGAAGCGCCGCCCGGTGAGGCGGCGCTTTTCCTGTCAACAAGACCGCCGCCCCCTCCGGGCGGCTTGGGA
Organism: Oscillospiraceae bacterium; assembly: GCA_910574635.1. Taxonomy (GTDB): domain Bacteria; phylum Bacillota; class Clostridia; order Oscillospirales; family Oscillospiraceae; genus Oscillibacter. Next base: position 10,663 of record CAJTCG010000007.1, read on the forward strand.
GGAACACATGGTACATCAATACAAGCTGAACGGCTATAACCTCGTCCTGGACACTTGCTCCGGCGGCGTCCACGTGGTGGACGAGGTGGCCTATGACCTGATTGCCCTCTACCCGGACCATACGCCGGAGGAGATTGTCCAAACTCTGCTGGAAACCTACCGGGACCGCCCCGATGTGACGGAGGCGGAGATCCGGGAGTGCCTGGCCGACGTGGAGTCCCTGGTAAAATCCGGGCAGCTCTACACCCCCGACACCTTTTCGGACATCGCCGGGACCTTCAAGGAGCGCTCCGGCGGCGTGGTGAAGGCCCTCTGCCTTCATGTGGCCCACACCTGCAATTTGAACTGCTCCTACTGCTTCGCCAGCCAGGGGAAGTACCACGGGGACCGGGCCCTCATGAGCTTCGAGGTGGGAAAGCAGGCCCTGGACTTCCTCATCGCCCACTCCGGGACCCGGACGAACCTGGAGGTGGACTTCTTCGGCGGCGAGCCGCTGATGAACTGGCAGGTGGTGAAGGACCTGGTGGCCTATGCCCGGACCCAGGAGGGGCCCCATCACAAGCGTTTCCGCTTCACCCTCACCACCAACGGGATGCTGATTGACCAGGACGTGATCGACTTTGCCAACCGGGAGATGGACAACGTGGTCCTCTCCCTGGACGGGCGGAAGGAGATTCACGACGCTCTTCGGGTGGACTACGCCGGAAACGGCAGCTATGACCGCGTCGTTCCCAAGTTCCAGGAGCTGGTGAAGGCCCGGGGAGGAAGCCGCTACTATATGCGGGGCACCTTCACCCACCGGAATCCCGACTTTACGAAGGACCTCTTCCATATGGCGGACCTGGGCTTCACCGAGCTTTCCATGGAGCCGGTGGTCTGCGCCCCGGGGGACCCGGCGGCCCTGACGGCGGAGGACCTGGAGGTGGTCAAGGACCAGTACGAGCTGCTGGCCAGGGAAATGCTGAAACGGCACAAGGAGGGCCGTCCCATCACCTTCTACCACTACATGCTGGACCTCACGGGAGGGCCCTGCGTCTATAAGCGGGTCTCCGGCTGCGGCTCCGGCACGGAGTACATGGCCGTCACCCCCTGGGGGGACCTGTACCCCTGCCACCAGTTCGTGGGGGAGGAATCCTATAAGCTGGGAGACGTGTGGAGCGGCGTGACGAATACCGCCCTGCGGGAGGAGTTTCGCTCCTGCAACGCCTACGCCCGCCCCGCGTGCGCGGACTGCTGGGCCAGGCTCTACTGCTCCGGCGGCTGCGCCGCCAACGCCTACCATGCCTCCGGCTCCATCCGGGGAATCTACGAGGCGGGCTGTGAGCTCTTCCGCAAGCGGATGGAGTGCGCCATCATGCTCCAGGCCGCCCTGGCGGAAGAGGCGGAGGCATGACCACCCCCCTGGCGGACTTCCTCCGGGCCTACGCCGCCTCCGGCACGGCCCGGCTCCACATGCCGGGGCACAAGGGCCGGGGCCCCTTGGGCTGCGAGGCCTGGGACCTGACGGAGATTTCCGGGGCGGACTCCCTCTATGAGGCGGAGGGCGTCATTGCGCGGAGCGAGGAAAACGCCGCCGCCCTCTTCGGCTCCGCCGCCACGTTCTATTCCACCGAAGGGTCTACCCAGTGCGTCAAGGCCATGCTGTTTCTGGCCCTCCAGAACCGGCCGGCGGGGACGCCGCCGGTGGTTCTGGCCGCCCGGAACGTCCACAAATCCTTCGTCCACGCCGCCGCCCTGCTGGACTTCGAGCCCCTTTGGCTCTGGCCGGAGGAGGGGACAAGCTCCCTCTGCGCCTGTCCCGTTACGGCGGAGGGCCTGGAAACGGCCCTGGACTCCCTGTCCGCTCCCCCCGCCGCCGTCTACGTCACCAGCCCCGATTACCTGGGGAATATGGCGGATATCTCCGCCCTGGCGGAGGTGTGCCGCGCCCATAAAACGCCGCTTCTGGCGGACAACGCCCACGGGGCCTATCTGCGCTTCCTCTCCCCCTCCCGCCACCCCCTGGACCTGGGGGCGGACCTCGCCTGCGATTCCGCCCACAAGACCCTGCCGGTCCTCACCGGCGGGGCGTATCTGCATATCTCCAAAACCGCCCCGGCGGCGTTTCGGGAGAACGCCCGGGCGGCCCTGGCCCTCTTCGGGTCCACCAGCCCGTCCTATCTGACCCTGGCCTCCCTGGACCTGTGCAGCCGCTATCTATCAGAAAATTACCCCGCCCGCCTGAAAGAGGCCGTCCGCCGCCTGGAGGCCCTGGGGAAAACCCTTTCCGCCAACGGCTGGCGGGTTGAACCCTCCGACCCTCTCCGCCTGACCCTCCGGGCCCCGGCGGGCCTGACGGGTCTGGACCTGGCGGACCGCCTCCGCCGGGGCGGCGCGGAATGCGAGTACGCGGACCGGGACTTCCTGGTCCTCATGACTACGCCGGAAAACACCCCGGAGGACCTTGCCCGCGTTCCCGCCGCCCTGGGGGCAAACCGGGCTCCTGCCGCCCCGGCGGTTTCCCTGCCCCTGGCAAAGGGAGAGCGGGTCCTCTCCATCCGGGAGGCCCTGTTCGCCCCCCAAGAGTCCGTCCCGGCGGAGGAGAGCCTGGGCCGGGTCTGCGGCGCGCCCACGGTGGGCTGTCCCCCGGCGGTGCCCATCGCCGTGTCCGGGGAGCGGATTGGGCCGGAGGCCCTGGCGCTGTTTCGCTATTACGGCGTAAAACGCGTGGACGTTTTAAAGAGTGAAAATTAAAAAATGAGGCACACTAGCCTTGCCGCCCCGTTCCTCTGGGACGGGGCAAATTTTTTTCAGAATAGGAGAAACGCGATGAACGCGACGGTAAATGAAAGCTGCATCGGCTGCGGCCTGTGCGCCGGGAACTGCCCGGAGGTATTTTCCATGGGAGACGACGGCTTCGCCCACGGCGGGGAGGTCCCCGACGGGATGCTGGACGCGGCCCAGAGCGCCCGTGACGAGTGCCCGGTGAGCGCCATCAGCATCGGCTGAGGCCCGCGCATACGCGTATAAAAGAGGGGAGCTGCCCACTTTGGGCAGCTCCCCTTTTACGCTTATTCGTCCAGCTTGAGCACCGCCAGAAACGCCTCCGTGGGAATCTGCACGGAGCCCAGGGAGCGCATCTTCTTCTTGCCCTCCTTCTGCTTTTCCAGCAGCTTCTTCTTCCGGGTAATGTCGCCGCCGTAGCACTTGGCCAGCACGTCCTTCCGCATGGCCTTGACCGTCTCCCGGGCGATGACCCGCCCGCCGATGGCCGCCTGCACCGGCACCTCGAAGAGCTGGCGGGGGATGTTCTCCTTCAGCTTCTCGCAGAGCTTCCGGGCCCGGGGATAGGCCTTGTCCTTGTGGGCAATGAAGCTCAGCGCGTCCACCTGGTCCCCGTTCAGCAGCAAATCCACCTTCACCAGCTCGCTGGGCCGGTAGCCGGAGAGCTCATAGTCCAGCGAGGCGTAGCCCTTCGTGTTCGCCTTCAGCGTGTCGAAAAAGTCATAGATAATCTCGTTCAGCGGCATCTGGTAATGGAGCTCCACCAGGTGGGTGTCCAGGTACTGCATGTCCTTGAACTCCCCCCGGCGCTCCTGGCACATGGGCATGATGTTCCCCACGTAGTCGTTGGGGCTGATGATGGACACCTTGACATAGGGCTCCTCCGCCCGCTCGATGGAAGCCGGGTCCGGGTAATTATGGGGATTGTCCACCCGGACCAGACTACCATCCGTTTTATAAACATCATAAATTACGGAAGGTAATGTCGTCACCAGGTCCAAATCAAATTCCCGCTCCAGCCGCTCCTGGATGACCTCCATGTGGAGCATGCCCAAAAAGCCGCAGCGGAAGCCGAAGCCCAGAGCCACGGAGGACTCGGGCTCAAAGCTCAGCGACGCGTCGTTGAGCCGCAGCTTTTCCAGCGCGTCCCGCAGGTCCGGGTACTTGGACCCGTCCTCGGTGTAAATGCCGCAGTAAACCATGGGCTGCACGGGCCGGTAGCCCGGGAGGGCCTCCGCCGCCGGGTTTGCCCCGTCCGTCACCGTGTCGCCCACCCGGGTGTCCTGGACGTTTTTGATGGAGGCGGTGAAATAGCCCACCTCCCCCGCCCGAAGGCAGTCACAGGGCTCCATGCCGAGAGGCAGCAGATGCCCGCACTCCACCACCTGGTAGCTGGCGCCGGAGGCCATCATCTTTACCGTCTGCCCCGCCCGGAGGCTGCCCTCCATCAGGCGCATGTAAACGATGACCCCCCGGTAGCTGTCGTACTGGCTATCGAAAATCAGGGCTTTTAGGGGGGCCTTCTCGTCCCCGGAGGGGGGCGGGACGTTTTTCACAATGTCCTCCAGCACCGCGTCGATGTTGACCCCCATCTTGGCGGAAATCTCCGGCGCGTCCAGGGCGGGGAGGCCGATGATGTCCTCCACCTCCTGCTTGGCCTGGGCGGGGTTGGCGGCGGGGAGGTCGATTTTGTTGAAAACCGGCAGGATTTCCAGGTCGTGCTCCATGGCAAGGTAGGTGTTGGCCAGGGTCTGGGCCTCCACGCCCTGGGTGGAGTCCACCACCAGCACGGCCCCCTCGCAGGCGGCCAGGGACCGGGACACCTCATAGTTGAAGTCCACATGGCCCGGGGTGTCAATGAGGTTCAGGGCGTAGTCCTCCCCGTCGGCGGCGGTGTAGTTCAGCCGCACGGCCCGGGCCTTGATGGTGATGCCCCGCTCCCGCTCTAAGTCCATGTTGTCCAGGAGCTGGCTCTCCATCTCCCGCTGGCTGACGGCGTTGCACTTCTCCAGAAGGCGGTCCGCCAGGGTGGACTTGCCGTGGTCAATATGGGCGATGATGGAAAAGTTGCGGATGTGGTCTTGGTTTATCATAGAAAAAAGCCTCCTTGGGGAAGTCTTGATGGTGTCATACTTGCGGAAGATGGGGGTACACTGCCGCCCACACGCCGGTGTCCGGGTCCCGCTCCAGGACTAGAACGTCGGGACTTGTCCCCCGGTCGAAGTATATCCGTTCGGTGGAATCATCCGGTTGAATGTCAAACCTGTATTCTGACCCAATGCTGCTGTTCAGCCCGCCAAAGCAGCTGTAAAAGGAGCAGTGGATCTCATCGCCGAACTGCTTGGCCTCCATGGCCCGGATGAAGCCCATGGAACCCTCGGGAAACGTCTGTACCGTGACGATGGACCCATCGTCAGAGACGGAAAACTTTTGCAGATCGATGTCCGTCCTCTTATGAAAGCCCGGCATGACAAACAGTGCTCCGGCGGCCGCGCCGATGAGGAAAGCCAGGACAATGGGCAGGATTTTTTTCATGGGGCCCTCCTTTTTCAGCTCTTGCACCAGTCCGGCGGCTGGTCATGGTCCTCGTACCACCGCTCCCAGAACTCGCCGTCCCACAGCGCGTCGTAGTCGTAGTGTATCACAAACTCCCGCCAGTCCGCCAGGGTCTTCTCCACGTCCTCCTCCCGGAGGAGGAACTTCTCGGCGCACACGTTCCCCAGCACCCACTTCCCGGCCTCGCCGGAGTGGTGGATGTAGTCGCAGTAGTTGTTCAGCTCCGTCACCATGTCCTTGGCAAAAAGCGGCGCGTGGACCCGGACGTTGGGCCAGCGGTTCAGGGTGTGGCACGCCGCCCGCAGGGCCGTAAGCCGGGCGTCCAGATCCCCCCGGCGGAGGCAGCGGTCCCAGGAGAGGATGCTGTAGGGGGAGAGGAAAATCTCGAACTTCGCCTCCGGGTGGTCCTGAAACCAGTCCTCCATCACCGCCAGATTCTCCAGGGTAAACTGCAGATAGGCGTTTTCCGGCGTCCGCTCCTCCGAAACCGGGGGACGGTCGTAGGTCCGCAGGGCCTCGTACCTCCCCCACCGGGAGGTTTTGTCCCAGGTGAAGCCCTCGTCCAGGGTCTGCCCGCCGCCCTGGCGGGCGGTTATAAGGGCGTAGAGGCTGTAGTAGAGGGAGTCCTTGTTCAGAAGATACTTCACGTCGTCCAGGGGATTCCGGTTATAAAGGTACTCCGGCATGGCGTCCGTCACGCCGCCGCCGTCCCGGATCAGGGCGTTTAAATCCAGGGCGAACAGCACCCGCTCCGGCGGGTTCTCCCGGAAGAGCAGGTCCACCACCTGGTCGAACTCGGAAAAGTACCCGTCGGGAATGGTGATGCGCAGTCCCGCGCCGCCGTAAAACTCCTCGATCCAGGCGGCGCGGTAGTTAGCCGCCATGGAGGTGCCCAAAAGCACCGTGTCCGCCGGGACGTTTTTCGCCATGCCCGCCGCCTGATACCGCTCGTTGAAAAAGGCGGGGAGGCGGTTCTCCGGCATCCGGTAATAGAGGCAGGGGTCCACGGCGTACACAATCCCGCCGCACAGGGCCAGGGCCGCCAGCAGGGCCGCCAGGAAGCGGCGGGCCCAGCGCGCATAAATCTTATTCATTGCTCAGCCTCAGAAATTGGAATAGATAAAGGTGGTCACCCCGGTGAAGGACAGCACGGACCACGCCGCAAGCAAAGCCAGGACCGCCGCCCGCCAGAAGGAGGGCTTAAAATGGTCCATCTGCCCCACGGCGTTCCGGGGCCACAGGGCCGCCAGCAGAGCGGCGGCAAAGAGCCCATAGGTCAGGGCCGGGGCCGTCCAGGCCCGGAGGGCAGGGAGCACCATGCCCAGGGCCTTGGCCTCCTTGGCGAACACGTCCGCCATCAGCCACTCCGCCGGGGGGCGGAAGTCGGCGGTGACGGCGGTTTTCAAAAGCGCCAGCGCCTGGGGAACGCCGGGGGCACGGAAGAAGACCCAGGCGGCGTTGACAAAAGCGAAGGTCACGGCCCAGCGCAGGAGCTTCGGCAGTTTCTCCCGGCCCTTCCCCCAGGCCCGCTCCGCGATCTGGCCCAGGCCGTGGAGCCCGCCCCAGATGAGGAAGGTCCACCCCGCCCCGTGCCAAAGGCCGCTGACGAGAAAGACAATCAGAATATTGAGATAGGCCCGCCCGGTTCCCCGTTTGCTCCCCCCCAGGGGGAAGTACAGGCATTCCCGGAGGAAGGAGGTCAGGGTGATGTGCCACCGCTTCCAGAACTCCCCCACGGAGAGGCTCCGGTAAGGGGAATCGAAGTTCACCGGGAGGCGGAGGCCAAAGAGGCGGGCGCACCCGGCGGCGATGTCGCAGTAGCCGGAGAAGTCGAAGTACAGTTGCAGGGTGTAGCCTAAAATCACCAGCCAGCCGCCGGGGGCGGAAAGCTCGTCCAGGCGCGCCCAGCCGTTGCCCACCACAATGCCCAGGTTGTCCGCCAGCAGCACCTTTTTCGCCATGCCGGAGGCGATGGCGTACAGGGCGGCGGCGAAGTCCTGCCCGTCGGGGCGGAGGAACTTCTCCCCGTGAAGCTGGGGGAAGAACGCCTGGGGCTTTAAAATCGGCCCGGAGACCACAGAGGGGAAAAAGAAAGCGTAGAGGGGCAGATCCTCCCGCTCCGGGCGGAAGCCGCCGGTATAGGCCTCCTTCAAAAGCCAGAGCTGCTGGAAGGTGAAAAAGCTGAGGCCCAGGGGGACCCAGCCGGGGGACAGGCGTCCCCCGGTGACAAAGCCGGTGTACTTAAAGACCGCCAGCACGCCGGTGTGCCAGGCCGCCGCCAAACAGAGGCAGCGGCGGCGCTGGGCGGCGGTCCGGGGATAGGCGCGGGCGGCGGGGCCGTCCCCTTCCGGCTGGACGCGGATATCCGGCGCGGTGAGGTACCCCACGGCGGCAGCCGACACCGCCATCCCCAAAACCAGCACCAGCAGCGCGGCCCAGCCGCCCCCAATGATATAGAAAATCAGACAGGCCAGGGTCAGGCACTTCGCCGCGATGCGCCGGTCCCACCGGGCCAATCCCAGGCAGACGGCGGTGGCGGCGGCGAGGAAGGCCAGGAAACCAAACGATTGAAAATTCATTTTTCCGGCTGTCTGGAAAGGGCGGTGAGCCGGGCGTCGGTGGTGCTGAGGACCTGGGTCAGGCTCTGGCAGCGCCCCGGATAGGCGGCGTTGATGGCCGGGGACGAGAGGTCCGGGAACTCCGCCTTTTTGGCCTGGAGCTCCCGCAGGGCGGCGGCGTACCGGGCCTCGGAGAGCTTCCGGTCCGCGTCGGCCAGCCCCAGGCCGCAGGTGCTGGGGTCCAGGGCGAAATAGCCCTCGTTGGCCCCGGAGGAGCGGTAGAGGTGCCGGTAGAGCTGGTAGACGGCGCTGCCAAGGTAGGCGGCGGCGGCGTTGATGAGCGTTTTGTCCCCCATCTTGCCCAGAAGCTCAAAAAGGACCCCCACCGCGCCGGAGAGGAGCTTGCTCTGAAGGGTGGCCAAAACGCTGCCCCGGAGGGTGCTTTTCGGCTCGGCGGCGTCCAGGATGTCCTGCTCCGTCAGCATGTTCCCCTCCCGGGAGAGGGTGCGGCCCAGGATGAAGTCGGCGGACACGCCGTAGTAGTCGCAGGCCCGGACGACAAAGCGGAGGCCCGGCTCCCGGATGCCGTTTTCATAATGGGACAGGAGGGCCTGGGAGATGCCCAGTTCCCCGGCGGCGGCCCGCTGGCTGACGCCCTTCTCCTGCCGCAGCAGGGACAAGGTGCGGGAAAACTCTGAACTCATAAGTCGGACGCTCCTTTGGTTTGTTCTCAATTACGCAACGTATAGTTTACCAAACGCGTTACGAGATGTAAAGATATTTTTGGCCGAAAAAAATCCCCCGCCCCGGCGTTCCAGGGCGGGGAGAGGCTTACTCGTAAAGTTCCTCGTCGGCGTAGTCGTCGTATTCGGAGCTGAATCTCTGGCTCAGGCGCTTTTTCATGCCGCAGTATCCCACGCTGAGATCGTGCCAGCCGCCGATCAGCAGGCAGACAAAAGCGGCGAAGGCCAGGCTGGCGCCGATGATCTTCATGACCATGCTCGCGGTTTTGCTCATAGCAGCTTCCTCCTAATGATCCAAAATTGAATTTATTATACACCGTCCGCTCCCTTTTTACAAGGGGGGATTTTGCGCCGGAATTTCTATCCGCATTTTACCGCAGATCCGCCCCTGCAAAAGAAAATTTCGGGGCGGGCATTTCCTTTTACAGAAAAGTGGAAGAAAGGGCTTGACAAACCGATCAACTTCGTGTATCTTATATATGTTCTGTTTCGGACGATTAGCTCAGCTGGCTAGAGCACCTGCTTGACGTGCAGGGGGTCACAGGTTCGAGTCCTGTATCGTCCACCAAAAAGCCTTGAAACCAGACGGTTTCAAGGCTTTCTTTTTGCGGAGGTGTGTATGATGAGACGATCTGCCTTGGTTACCGGGGCCTCCCGGGGCATTGGCCGGGCCATCGCCGCCGTTCTGGCCCGGGAGGGCTGGGCCGTCTGCGTCAACTATCTGGAATGCCGGGACGCCGCCGGGAGCTTGGTTTCCGAGCTCCGCGCCCAGGGCCGCGCCGCCATGGCCTTCCAGGCGGACGCTGCGGACCGGGGGGCGGTGGAAGCCATGGTCCGGGCCGCTTCGGAGGAGCTGGGGCCTGTAGAGCTGCTGGTGAACAACGCCGGAATTTCCCGCCAGGGCCTCTTCCAGGACCTGGACGACCAGGGCTGGGAGCGGCTTCTGGCGGTGAACCTCACCGGGCCCCGGAACGCCGCCCTGGCGGTGCTGCCCCACATGCTCAGCGAGAAGCGGGGGTGCATTGTCAATATTTCTTCCATGTGGGGCCTCCGGGGGGCCAGCTGCGAGGCGGCCTACGCCGCGACCAAGGCGGGGCTTATCGGCCTCACCCGCTCCCTGGCCCTGGAGCTGGCCCCGTCGGGCATCCGGGTCAACTGCGTGGCCCCGGGGTGCGTGGAAACGGACATGGTGCGGGCCCTGGGAGAGGAAACCCGGGCGATGCTGGCGGAGGAAACCCCCCTGGGCCGCCTGGGGAGGCCGGAGGAGATTGCGGAGGCGGTGGCCTTCCTGGCGTCGGACCGGGCGTCCTTTATTACCGGGCAGGTGCTGACGGCGGACGGGGGCTTCATTGTATAGGATACAGGCGCACAAAAAGAGAGGGAGGCCAAGCCTCCCTCTCTTTTATTGGTAGCGGTATTGCATTCCCGTGTACTGCTCGATGCAGCTGAAAAACAGTTCCCGGTTCCGGAATTCCAGCAGCTTGCAGTCCTCCTCCTCATGGAAGGACACGATGCGGCGGCGGGTGTCGACCCAGACGCGCCACAGGTTCTGAACGGATGTTGTTTGCTCCATAGGGGGAGTCTCCTTTCTCTTCGTCTATACTATAAGACGATCCAGGAGGCGGTTTTGTTTCATTCCGCCGGGAAATTTTTTAAAAATTTTTTCGGACCGCCTCACGGGTCAGTGGAGCAGCGCGGCGTCCACCTCTTCCCCAGGGTAAACGTAGGCGTCTCCGGGGTAGACGGCGCTGCCGGAGCGGGGGAAGCTGTAGGGGTCGTAGTCCCCCTCGAAGGGCACGCCTGCTTCCCTGCTCTCCAGGGCGTGCTGCTCCGCGTGGGTCAAGAGCTTCCGGCCTTCGTTCAGAACGCCCAGATCCTCCAGGGCCTTCAGGGTCTCCGTGCAGTAGGTGGAAAGGCGGATGGAGATGGTTTCATTCTGGACGTAGCTGTCCCGGTTGGGGCCGCTGTCCTGCAGTTCCAGGGCGTAATTGAGCTGGATGTGGAGATTGTAGGCGGCCTGGTCGTACTCCTCGCCGCTGACAAGGAAGATTGTCCGGCCAAAGTTCCCCGCCTGAATGTCCCGGCGGACGGCCTCCTCCAGGGTCCCGGCCTGCTCCAGCGTCAGGTCCAGTCCCTCATAGCTCTGGGTTTCCGGGTTGTAGAGCGAGTCCACATAGCCCCCGGTGAGCCGGGCCTCCCGCAAATTTTTCCGGCCCTGGACGGTAACGTCTCCAAAGATGCTGCTCTCCTGGAAGGCGGGGTCCGCCGCCAGGGCGGCCAGGACCCGGAGGGCCTCCGGCTGTTCGCCATCGGAGACGGGGATATCGTAATAGCGGTAAACTGCGGACGAACGGCCCTCCTTGAGGCGGAAGGTCAGATGAAGCTGCGCGGTGCTGCGGTGAAGGCCGGAGCCCCATATCCGCTCCAGGGCGTCCCGCTCCGCGATGACGGCGGCCTGGGCGTCCAGAATTTTCTGGATACCGGCGGGGTCCTCCAGCGTGGCGACGGCGGGGCCGCCGTGGATGCCGTAAAGGCGGGCGGTGACGCTCTCCAGCTCCCCGGCCTCCGGAACCCAGGCCTCCACGCCCCAGGGGTCGGCGGCGATGAGGCAGCAGACCGCGACCGCGGCAACGGCGGTCCCCAGCACGCCCTTGGCGCTGCCCCGGAAGACCTGGAGGGACTTGGCCAGCAGCATGGAGGCGATGTAATAGCCCAAAACCCCGGCCACGGCCATGCAGACCGCCATGGGAACGGTGCTGGCGGTGGTGCCGGTCTGGAAGATGTCCCGGCAGAACAGGGTGTAGAGCAGGGAGCCCCCGGCGATAGCGGCGCAGAAGGCCACGCCGTAGCGGAAAATGGGCTTCATCCACCCAACGGCCACCACCTCTCCGGCGCTCTCGCTCCTCCGGCGGCGGTACAGGGCCCAGGCCGCCGCCAGCAGCACCGCGCCCGCCAGGGCATAGACGGCGATGAGCCAGCCGTTCACCAGGGTGACGGAGAGAATGCGTCCCCGGTCAATCCAGCCGTCCGGCATGAGGAGCTCTTCGTGCTCCGTGTATACGGAGAGCATCCGGGTGAGGTACATGGTGGGGGAGAGAAATTCTACCACGCCGCCGTAAGCCGCCTCCACGCCGAAGTAAAAGGCCGTCATCAGCCGGGACACCAGCCACTCGGCAAAGGCCGCCAGGAAGTGGAAAATGAAGTAGAAGGCGGCGAAGGCAAAGGGATTGCCGGTGACAAACACCACCAGCGTGGCGGTGGCAAAGTAGAAAAACGTATCCCCCAAAACGCCCAGGATGGTCACCAGCAATCCCACCGGCTCGAAGACCCCCGCCGCCAGGGAGACCAGGATGGTCAGGGCCCCGGTGACGGCGTAGGGAATCAGCATCATGGAAAGGCCCGAGAGAAGGCTGGTGGCGAAGAGGCCCTTCCGGGTGATGGGCAGGGAGTGGTACATGCCCACGCTCCGGGTGTTGTACAGCCAGCCCCACACCGCCAGGGCGCAGAGGGCGCCGTATAGCAGGGAGACGGCGGGCACCGCGTAGATCAGGGCGTCATAGTAGAGGGAGGTGGCCTCCAGCCTGTTGTCGAGGAGGGGCCGCCCCTCATGGATGAGGAGGGCCAGCAGATACAGGGGGAACAGGGCCCCGATGAAGGACACGCCGCCCCACAAGGGCCAGAAGCGGGCGAGGTTCTTTTTAAAGAGGGTGGGATTAAAGTACGATGTCTTTGACCGCATAGTCGGCGCCTCCTAACTCATAGATGAAGATTTCCTCCAGGGTCAGCGGCACGGCGTCCACCAGCATGGGCTCGTAAACCGCCAGGCGGTGGGCGGCTTCCTCCGCGTTCATGCGCATGATGAGGGTGTGGATGCGCCCCACCTTGGAGGCGTGGAGCACCTCCAGGTCCTCCGGCACGCCGCCGCCGTCCTTGAAGACCACCTGGAGCTTGACCATGTTGTCCTGCAATTGGGCCAGGGACCGCTCCAGCAAAACCCTGCCGTGGTCCAGGATGCCCACATGGTCGCACACGTCCTCCAGCTCCCGGAGGTTGTGGGAGGAAACCAGCACCGTGGTTCCCCGCTGGCTGACGTCCCCCAGCACCAGCGACCAGACCTGCCGCCGCATGACGGGGTCCAGGCCGTCCACCGGCTCGTCGAGAATCAGGTAGTCCGGCATGGCGCTGAGGGTCAGCCAGAAGGCGGCCTGCTTCTGCATGCCCTTGCTGAGGCGGCGGAGGGGGCGCTTCTCGTCGATCTGGAAGACCTCCTTGCATTTTTCATACCGCTCCATGGAGAAGCTGGGGTAAAAGCCCCGGTAGAATTTGCACATGTCCCGGATGGTGGCCTGAGGGAAGTAATACCAGTCGTCGGCAATGGCGGCGACCCGGGATTTCAGGGCCTCGTTCTCCCAGACGCTTTGGCCGTCGATGGCGAGCTCTCCCTCGTCCTGGCGGTAGATGCCGGTGAGGCAGCGGATGAGGGTGGATTTCCCCGCGCCGTTGGGGCCCACAAGGCCATAGACGCTTCCCGCGGGGACGGACAGGCTCACGCCGTCCAGGGCGGCGAAGCCGTCGAAGCGCTTGACGGTGTTGGTAACTTGAATCATCGTGTTTCCTCCTTGCGCGCCCCGGCGGGGGCCCCGCCGGATGGCTCTTCTTCAAGAAGAGCCATGAGCTCTTCCTGGCTGACGCCGAGATACTTAAGCTCCGCCAGAAGCTCCCGGGCCTTTTCAAAGAGCTCCTTCCGGCGGACCGTTCCGGCGCCCGTTTCCCCGGTGGCGAAGCTTCCCTTGCCGGGGACGGAGTAGATGTAGCCTTCCCCCTCCAGCTCGTTGTAGGCCCGCTGGATGGTGTTGGGGTTGATGGACAGCTGCGTTGCCAGGGACCGGACCGAGGGGAGCTTTTCGTCCGTCCCGATGGCCCCGGTGACAATCAGCTTGCGCAGCCCATCCTTGATCTGCTCGTAAATTGGCCGGGAGTCCCGGTAGTTGAGGCTGATCACCGCGTACCTTCCCTTCCGCGGCGGGGCTTCCCCGCCGCACGTTGTTGGTAAACTGTATTAACTGTACTAAGAAAATTAACACAGTTGGGGCGCTTTGTCAAGAGAGAATCAAAATTTCCGCCCCGGCGGGAGAAAAAATTTCCCCCAAAGCCGGAAAAATCCTGAATTGGCCCTTTACAATGGGAAATCACTATGATATAGTAACGAAGTCCGCCGGTTGGGCGGAAAATACGCCCCGGAGCTTTGTTTCGAGGAGCTTCACCGGCCCGGAGCACAGCCCCGCGGGGAATTTGTTTGAAAGGTGGAAACCCTGTTATGCTTCGCAAAGAAGAAAAGACCGCAATTATCAACGCCAACCGCACCCATGAGTCCGACACCGGCTCTCCCGAGGTCCAGATTGCCATCCTGACCGAGCGCATCAACGTGCTGACCGAGCACATGCGGGCCAACCCCCAGGACAAGCACTCCAACCGGGGGCTTTTGAAGATGGTCGGTAAGCGCCGCAGCCTTCTGGACTACCTCCAGAAGAAGGACGTGGAGCGGTATCGCGCCCTCATCGCCAAGCTGGGCATCCGTAAGTAAGACGCAGACAGGGCGGCGTATATTCGCCGCCCTGTTTTCCGTGTGGTGAAACCGGCTTTCCTCCCATCCCTATCCACCGACGCGGGAGCCGCCGCTTTTTGTGTTTGAACGTTTCCCCAGCGCCCCGGGCCTTGGGGGAAGGTTCAAATACGAAAAGGACGCTCCCGCGCAAAACAAAAGAAAAGGAGCGCATCTATGTCTACCATCATCACAAAGAGACAATTCCCCAACTGCCGCAAGTACGAAATGGAGCTGGCGGGCCGGCCCCTGACCCTGGAGGTCGGGAAGCTGGCGGAGCTGGCCAACGCCGCCGTCATGGTGGGCTACGGCGACACCCGGGTCCTGGTCTGCGCCACCGCCTCCGCCCGGCCCCGGGACGGCATCGACTTCTTCCCCTTAAGCGTGGACTTTGAGGAAAAGCTCTACTCCGTGGGCCGCATCCCCGGCAGCTTCAACCGCCGGGAGGGCCGCCCCGGGGAAAAGGGCGTCCTCACCAGCCGGGTCATTGACCGGCCCATCCGCCCCCTGTTCCCCCACGATTTCCGCAATGACGTTTCCATCATGGCCACGGTCATGAGCGTGGACCACGACTGCTCCCCGGAGATCTGCGGCCTCATCGGCGCTTCCGCCGCCCTGGCCATTTCCGACATCCCCTGGCACGGCCCCGTGGGCGCGGTGAAGGTGGGCCTGGTGGACGGCAAGCTCATCTTCAACCCCACCAGCGAGGAGCGGAAGGTCTCCGACCTGGACGTGACCGTGGTGTCCACCGGGAAAAAGGTGGTCATGATTGAAGCCGGGGCCAACGAGGTGGACAACGACACCATGTTCCGGGCCATCCAGATGGCCCACGAGGAAAACCAGAAGCAGGTGGAGCTTATCAACCGGATGGTTTCCGAGATAGGCAAGGAGAAGTTCGACTATCCCCACGCCGACTTCGACGAGGAGCTGTTTGAAAAAATTGTCTCCTCCTCCATGGACGAGGCCAAGGCCGCCATGGACACCGACGACAAAAACGTCCGGGAGACCCGGTGGAACGCCCTCATTGAGAAGTGGCACGAGCGCTTCCTGGACGAGTACCCGGAGATGGACAAATACCTGGACGAGATCACCTACAAGTTCCAGAAGAAGATTGTCAAAGCCTGGCTCTTGGAGGGCCACCGGGTGGACGGACGGCAGAAAAACGAGATCCGGCCCCTGGCCTCCGAGGTGGGGATTCTGCCCCGGGCCCATGGCTCCGGCCTCTTCACCCGGGGACAGACCCAGGTCCTGTCGGTGGTCACCCTGGACACCCTTTCCGCCAACCAGAAGCTGGACACCATCTGGGAGGAGACGGAAAAGCGCTATATGCACCACTACAACTTCCCCGGCTACAGCGTCGGCGAGGCCAAGCCCGCCCGCTCTCCCGGGCGGCGTGAAATCGGCCACGGCGCTTTGGCCGAGCGGGCCCTGCTCCCCGTCATTCCCGACGTGGAGAAGTTCCCCTACGCCATCCGGGTGGTCAGCGAGGTGGTGAGCTCCAACGGCTCCACCTCCCAGGGCTCTATCTGCGGCTCCACCCTGGCGCTGATGGACGCGGGCGTGCCCATCAAGGCCCCCGTGGCGGGCATCTCCTGCGGCCTGATTCAAGACGACGAGGGCGGCTTCACCACCTTCATCGACATCCAGGGCGTGGAGGACTTCCACGGCGAAATGGACTTCAAGGTGGCGGGCACCAAGAAGGGCATCACGGCCATTCAGATGGACCTGAAAAACGACGGCCTCACCATGGAGATCATCAAAAACGCCCTGGACATCACCTATGACGGGCGCTGCCAGATTCTGGACCAGATCATGCTCCCCGCCATCGCCGAGCCCAGGTCCGACGTGAGCCGCTATGCCCCCAAGATGCTGACCATGCACATTGACCCCTCCAAGATCCGGGAGGTCATCGGCTCCGGCGGCAAGGTGATTCAGAAAATCGTGGCGGACACCGGGGCGAAAATCGACATCAACGACGACGGGTCCATCTTCATCGCGGGCGTGGACGCGGCCTCCTGCGATGCGGCGAAAAAATGCATTGACGACATCGTGTTTGTGCCGGAGATCGGCGCGCTGTACTATGGCCGGGTGGTGCGCCTCATGACCTTCGGCGCGTTTGTGGAGCTGGCCCCGGGCAAGGACGGGCTGGTCCACATCTCCAAGCTGGCGGAGCACCGGATTGAGAAGGTGGAGGACGCCTGCAAAATCGGGGACATGATGTGGGTCAAGGTGACGGACATCGACGAAAAGGGCCGGGTGAACCTCTCTCACAAGGACGCCGTCCGGGAAATCAAGGCCAAGGAGGCCAAGGGCGAGCGGGTGAAATAAGGCGGAAGCTGTCTATGGGACGGGCCGGGAGGCCCGTCCCATTTTTTCCCGGGATTTTTTTGGGGGACCCATTGAAAGGGCGGCTATTTTGTGCTATGCTGTAAAAGTGAAATTGGCGCGTAAGGCGCGGGCATGACAGGAGGAGCGGAAGATGAGGCGTTGGGTTTGGAGAGTGCTTTTGATGGCGGCGGCGGTGCTGGCCCTGACGGGGACCGCCCTGGCGGCGGACACGACGGTCGTAAATGGTTTAATGCTGACACGGAACGGGTCCGAGTGGACAGTCACGGGGTATAGCAACACACCCAAGGCGGTTGTCATACCGGAGAAATATGACGGGAAACCAATTACGGCGATTGCGGACGGCGTTTTCGGCGGCAAGGAGCTGACCAGCGTGGAGATTCCGGCCACGGTGAAGACCGTGGGGGAAGGGGCGTTCGCGTCATGCGTAAAATTGTCCCGCGTTACCTTTTGCGGCAAGGCCGGCGCAGGCGCTGTTACGGAGATTAAAGAAGCCGCTTTTGTGGGGTGCAAAGGCTTGACCACGCTGCAGCTTTCCGATCATGTAAAGAGCATAGGAGAAAACGCCTTCGCGACGTGTGAAGCTCTCCTTCAGGTTATCATTTTGGACGGAACGGAGAGCATTGCCACGGGAGCGTTTGCCGGATGCAAGAATCTGGTAAGGGTTGCCGTCCGCGGTAAGGATACGAAAGTTACCATCGCGCCGGATGCTTTTCCGGCAAGAGCAAAATTGAAGACCATTCATTGCCAGGGGGACTTGGTCGTGTTTGAGGGAGACCCGGATGCCAATCCCTGGAAGGATGATACCATTCATAAGGTAGTTATTATATCCACGACGGTGGCTTCGTCCTGTGTGAACAAGGGCTCCTTTACCGTAACTGCGAACTGTACGTCAAGCGCCTCTACTACCACATGCAAATTCACAGAGGTAAAGCAGGAGCTTCCTAAATTGGAGCATAACTTCATGGTGGATTCTACCGAGGAGGAACCGGCTAACCACAAGGAGTGCCAGAGTTATGAGATTATCAAAACATACAAGTGCCAAAACGCCGGATGCGCCGCTACAAAAGTAGAGAGAGAAACCATAGAGGCGACAAAGGACCATGACTTCCAGGAGGAGACGGAGACGCTTAAGGAAGCGACCTGCACGGCTCCTGGTACGAAGGTCACGTATAATAAATGTAAGGTTTGCGAAACCAAGGTGTCCCTAAGAACGGAAACCATTCCGATTGATCCGCAGGCCCACGATTATGAGGAGAAGACCATTACCACAGAGCCGACCTGCGGCGCACCAGGATATGAGAAAAGGGTAAATGTCTGCAAGCTGTGCAAAGACGAAGAGGTGCTGAGTGAGAATCCGACGGGAGCCCCTACCGGAAAGCACGACTGGGAAGCCGCCAAGTATATCGTGAAGGAAGGGGACGAGGCCACCTGCGCGAAGAAGGGCACGGAAACCCTGGTAAAGCTCTGCAAGGTCTGCTCCGAACCGGCCCCGGACGACGCCTATACGGAGGCGGAGAAGGAGCTGCCCAAAACAAAAGAAATCGATATGCTGCCCCACGACTGGGAGGGCGGAGAAGAGAAAGTTACCAAGCAGCCCACCTGCACGGAGAAGGGCGAGAAGACCATCGCGGCCCGGAAGTGCAAGAACTGCCAAACGGAAGAGCCGGAGACAACCGAAGAGATTCCCACGGTGGACCATCAGTGGGTTGCGGGCGAGGAAAAAATTACAAAGCCCGCCACTTGTACGGAGTCCGGCCTGAAAAATACCGGCGTGCAGAAATGCAAGAATTGCGACTTTGAAAAGGCGGCCGAGGAGAATGTTCCCATTCCTCCTTTGGGCCACCGCTGGGGCGGGTTTACCCCCAATACCGGAGAGGGAAGCCGTCAGGAGCCCACCTGCGGTGTGGCGGGCTGGGTCCTGGGCACCGTTACTTGCAGCGAGTGCAAGCAGACCGTTCCGAACCACAAACTGGAAATTGAGCCCACCGGCCTGCACGAATACGGCGAGTGGACCATTACCAAAGAGCCCGCCGCGGGCGTGGACGGTTCCCGGGAGCGGGTCTGCGCGGTCTGTGAGCACAAGGACGTCCAGGTAATTCCCGCCGGGAGCGTGCCCGGCCAACCCGCCGACCCGGACGACCCCGACAATCCTTCCAAACCCGACGAGCCCGACAAGCCCGCGGAGCCGGATAAGCCCGCCTCCTACCGGGTGGATATCATCCAAGGCAGCAACGGCTCCGCCTCCGCCAACCGCACCACCGCTCAGTCCGGGGACCGGGTGACGATTACCGTCTCTGCCAACTCCGGCTATGAGCTGGATATGATCCGGGCGGTCAGCGCCGACGGTAAGGTGCCCTACTTGGATTCCCTTGGCAGCGGCCAGTACCGCTTTACCATGCCCGCGTCCAACGTGGAAATCCGGGTGACCTTTACCCGGAAGAGCTCCAGCGGCTGGTCCGGTTCCAACTGGGCCAGCGCCCCCGGCGAGGGCTCCAGCAGCAGCGACCCCCGGCGCACAACCGACGTCATGCCCACCCAGAACCCCACCCTGGACGCGCCCCAGACCGACGCGTCCCAGCAGCTCTTCCGGGACGTTCCCATGAGCCACTGGGCGGCGGGGGAGATCAACTGGGCCAACCAGATGGGCTACATGAACGGCACGGGAGGCCGCTTCAATCCCGACGGCGTTATCAGCCATCAGCAGATGTGGATCGTCCTGGCCCGGCTCACCGGCTCCAACCCCGCCAACATGGCGGAGGCCCGGCACTGGGCCGTGCAGGGCGGCTTTGCCGACGGCTCCGCCCCCACCGGGGCGGTGAAGCGCCACCAGCTGGTGACGGCCCTGTACCGCTGCGCCCGCCTCTCGGGCAGCCTGAACCAGAACACCACCAGCCTGGCGGGCTACACCGACAGCCGCACCGTGCCCGCCGTGGCCCGGGACGCCTTTTCCTGGGCCCTGGCCAACGGCATCGTCAGCGGCGGCGCCGACAAGACGCTGAATCCCAACGGAACCCTCACCCGGGCCCAGTTCGCGGTGATTTTGTACCGCTACAGCCAGCGAATCTGATACTTTCTTGAAAGAAAGTATCCAAAGAACGTTAGCGCGCTCTGGCTGCCCGGCGGTCAACCGGACCGGAGCGACGGCAACCGAGTGACAGCTTACAGGGGGCGGGCGGACAGCCCGCCCCTTGCTTTTGAAAGGAGATACTTCATGGACACCATCGCCGCCATCGCCGCCGGAGGAGGCGTGCCCTCCGCCATTGGGGTCGTCCGAATTTCCGGGCCGGACTGCTTTGCCGCCTGCGGGCGGGTCTTCCGCTCCGCCCGGCCCTTCGAAGAGCTGGAGGCCCGGCGGATGGTCCTGGGGGAGTTTTTGGACCGGGAGGGCCGGGTGCTGGACCGGGGGCTGGCGGTGCGCTTTCCCGAGCCCCGCAGCTACACCGGGGAGGACTCGGCGGAGTTCCACTGCCACGGGTCCCCGGTGGTCCTGCGGGAGGTGCTGGCGGCCCTGTTCGCCGCCGGGGCAAGGCAGGCGGGGCCGGGGGAGTTCACAAAGCGGGCCTTTTTGAACGGGCGGCTGGACCTGACCCAGGCGGAGGCCGTCATTGACCTCATCGACGCGGAGACCGCCGCCGCCGCCCGGAACGCCGCCGCCCAGCTGGACGGGGGTCTCCGCCGGGCGCTGGAGCCCATTCAGGAGGCGTTGCTGGATATCACCTCCCGGTTTTACGCCGTGGTGGACTACCCGGACGAGGACATCCAGGACGCGGGGCCGGAGGAGATCGCCGCCGCCCTCCGGCAGGCCGAGGGTGCGCTGACGGCGCTGCTTTCCACCTGCAAACGGGGGAAGGTTCTCAAGCGGGGGGTGCGGACGGCCATCGTGGGCCTGCCCAACGCGGGAAAATCCTCTTTGCTGAACGCCCTGGCGGGGTATGAGCGGGCCATCGTCACCGACATTCCGGGGACCACCCGGGACACGGTGGAGGAGTCCGTCCTCTGCGGCGGGGTGCTGCTGCGGCTGATCGACACGGCGGGCCTCCGGGAGACGGAGGACGCGGTGGAGAAGCTGGGGGTGGAGCGGTCCCGGCGGGCCATGGAGGAGGCGGAGCTGATTCTGCTGGTCCGGGACGGCGCGGCGGAGGCCTGCCCGGAGAACAAGGGCCACTGGGAGGCGGAGGCCCTCCTCTTGAACCAGGTGGCCCGGACCGGGAAGCCCTGGCTCTGCGTCGAGTCCAAGTGCGACCTCACCGGTCCCCACGCCTTTTCGATCGGGCTTATCCAAAAGGACGCCAACAACCCCGCCGCCTGCCTTTGTGTCTCCTCCGTCACGGGGTACGGCCTGGACAAGCTGGAGAACGCCGTAGCGGCCCTCTTCCCCGCCGGGGACCCGGGGGAGGCCGGAAGCCTTTTGACGGACCAAAGGCAGGAGGAGGCCGCGGACAGGGCCCGTGCCGCCGTCCGCCGGGCCCTGGAGGCCCTGGAAAACGGCCTGACCCCCGACGCCGCCCTGACGGACGCGGAGGAGGCCCTGGACGCCATCGGGGAGCTGACGGGGAGGACCGCCAAGGAGGAGATTGTGGGGCGGATCTTCTCCCGGTTCTGCGTGGGGAAGTAGGAGGCTGTGAAAAATGCGTTTTCCAATCCCCCAAAATATGGTTTACAAAACCGCGTCCCGGTGTTACAATAACCATTGCGAGCCGCCCGGCCCCGCCGGGCGGCTTTTTGACTGTGAAGAAAACGGAGCTTCAAGAAAGGACGACTCATGAACGATTTGACCGACCTTCTCTCCCGCCTCCGGGACCAGCGCCCTGTGGACTGGGACCAGCTGCCGGACTTCTCCTTGTATATGGACCAGGTCCTCTCCTACATGGACCGGCAGGTCATCCGCTTCGACGGGGACGACGGCCTCACCGCCGCCATGGTGAACAACTACACGAAAAGCGGGCTGGCCCCCAGGGCCGAGGGGAAGAAGTACGGCCGGGAGCACCTGGCCTACTTCACCGCCATCTGCGTCTTAAAGCGGGTCATGTCCACCCGGGACATGGATCTTCTGATCCGGGAGGAGCTTCAGGACCGGCCGGTGCGGGAGGGGTACGGCGCCTTTTGCCAGAGCCTGGACAAGGCGCTGAACATCACCGCCGGTGAGCTGGCCGCCCGGCTGGGGGACCAGGAGCTGGACGGCGCCGCCCTGGCGGACGCCGCCATCCACTTCTCCCTTTTAAGCTACGCCGCCGGCGTGGCGGGGAGCCGCTGCGTGGCCCTCCTCCGGGAGCGGAAGGGCCCCCCCAAGGGCAAAAAAGAAAAGGAGCGTGAGTGAACATGTCCGACTACGTCATTATGACCGACAGCTGCTGCGACCTCTCCGCGGAGCTGGCGGCGGAGCTGGAGCTGGAGGTGCTGCCCCTGCGGCTGGAGCTGGAGGGCAGGAGCTACCGGAACCTGCTGGACGGCGGCGAGATCGGTTTCCAGGAGTTTTACGCCAAGGTCCGCTCCGGGGCCATGCCGGTGACCTCCGCCGTCAACGTGGGGGAGTTCGACGCCGCCATGCGGCCCATTCTGGAGGCGGGGAAGGACATTTTGTGCCTGTGCTTCTCCTCCGCCCTCTCCACCACCTACCAGTCCGCCGTCATTGCGGGAAGGGAGCTGGAGGAGGCCTTCCCGGAGCGGAAGGTCCGGGTGGTGGACAGCCTCTGCGCCTCTATGGGACAGGGCCTTTTGGTCTGGCTCTGCGCCCAGGAGAAAAAGAAGGGGAAAACCCTGGAGGAGGTTTTGGACTTTGCCGAGGGGGCCAAGGGGAACATCTGCCACTGGTTCACCGTGGACGATTTGAACCACCTGAAGCGGGGCGGCCGGGTCAGCGCGGCGGCGGCGCTGTTCGGGACCATGCTCTCCGTCAAGCCCGTGCTCCATGTGGACAGCCAGGGGCGGCTGATCCCCATGGAGAAATGCCGGGGGCGGAAGGCCTCCCTGCTGACCCTGGTGGACCACATGGAGAAAACCGCCGTGGAGCCGGAGCGCTACCCGGTGTTTATCAGCCACGGGGACTGCCGGGAGGACGCCGAGTTTGTGGCGGAGGAGGTCCGCCGCCGCTTGGGCGTGCGGGAGGTCTATATCCATTACGTGGGCCCCGTCATCGGCAGCCATACCGGCGCGGGGGTTATGACGCTGTTCTTCGTTGGAAGAGAACGGTGAGAACCGGTAGAAAGGCGGTTTGACATGCGCTGGCTGGAGGTACACATCGACACGAACCACGCCGGGCTGGACACGGTCCAGGCGATGCTGTCCGGACTGGACGTGGACGGCGTGATGATTGAGGACGAGGAGGAGTTCCAGGACTTCCTGGAAAACAACCACGACTACTGGGACTATGTGGACGAGGACCTGGAGCGCCATATGGCGGGCCGGTCCCGGATCACCTTCTACCTGGAGGCCCGGGAGGCGGGCTTCGCCAAGCTGGGAGAGGTCCGCGTTGCCCTGGAGGGCTTGAAGCAGGAGCGCCGGGACCTGGGGACGCTGCTGATGACCCTGGAGGACGTGGAGGACGCGGACTGGGAGAACAACTGGAAGCAGTACTACAAGCCCATGGAGATCGGGGAGCGGCTGCTGGTCATCCCCCAGTGGGAGGAGGCGGACCCGGGGGACCGGGTGCCCCTCTACCTGGACCCGGGGCTGACCTTTGGCACCGGGGCCCACGCCACGACGCGCCTGTGCCTGACGGCCCTGGAAACCCTGGTCCGGGGCGGGGAGCGGGTGTTGGACCTGGGCTGCGGCAGCGGCATTTTGTCCGTGGCGGCCCTGCGGCTGGGGGCCGGGTCCGCCCTGGCGGTGGACATCGACGACAAGTGCCGCACCGCCGCCCGTGAGAACGCCGGGCTCAACGGCATCGGCCCGGACCGGCTGGACATCCTGGTGGGAAACCTCCTGACGGACGGGGCCGCGGCGGAAAAAATCGGCGGGGGCTATGACCTGGTGCTGGCCAACATTGTGGCGGACGTGATCATCGCCCTGGCCCCCCGGGTCCGGGGACTGCTGAGCCCCGGCGGGACCTTCCTCTGCTCCGGCATCATCGAGGGCCGGGCGGACGAGGTGGAGGCCGCGCTGAACGCCGCCGGGCTGGAAATCCGGACGCGGCGGGAGGACAACGACTGGTACGCCTTTACCTGTCAATAAGCAAGCCGAAGGGCGAACCCGGAAGGGTTCGCCCTTGTTCGCGCCTATTCGCCGGGCACCTGGTCCGTGACCATGACGAGGCCCAGCTTGTCCAGCTCCAGCGTCCGGGGCGTGCCCCGGTAGAGGTCGATGACGGAGCGGACACCGTCCATTTTCTCCCTGGGGACGCAGAAGAGCGCCCCGCCGCCGGAGGCCAGGAGGTATTGAACCCTGATTTCTCCGCTGTCCTTGTCTACGCCGTGGACCTGGAAGAAGGTCCCCTCCCCGATTTCCACCGCCTCCCGGTCCTGGAGGACGTAGGTTCCCTCTCCCAGGTGCCGGTCCGCCAGGCCGCTCTGCTCCAAAATCCAGCGGCAGAGGGCGGGGCCCGCCTGGGCGTAGAGGGACTGGGCCTCCTCCGTGTCAAAGCCCTCGTCCGACGGGGCCTCGTAGAAGGCCAGGCCCTTGTGGCACAGGAATACCGTGTACTTCACCGGCTCCCGGACCCGGTATTCCGATTCATCCCGGGGGTTGTTTAGGGGAACCTGATGCCAGTCCTGCCGGGACAGCTCTTCCAGCAAGGCCCCCAGGGCGGCTACGTCCTCCTCCGCCCCCAGCAGGGGCAGATTGAGGAGATAGGCCCCCGGCGCGTCGCCGGTTTCACGGGAGTAGGCGGCAAGCTCCAAATCCAGCTCCCGCTCTTCGGCGAAGTTCTCCAGGGCCCGCTTCACCAGGATAGCGGGGTAATTGGTCTGGTAGCCGGGCCAATCCTCCGACCGCTCCCCATAGGGGGAGGCGCGGAAATACAGGTCCGGGTCCGCCGCCGGGGCGAAAATATCCTGGGACGCGGCGTGGATGAAGGGCTCTCCGAAGTCCTCCTCCAGCCACTGGGGGGCCGTCTCCGTCCAGCGCTCCGCCGCCCGCCGGGCGGTGCGCTCGGCCTGGGCGCTTCGCAGATTGACGCCGAGGCCGATGGAGAAAAACAGCGCCAGGATGGTGAAGCAGACCACAAGGACGGTCTTCCGCCAGAGGGGATAGCCCCGCCAGGCGTTCCGCCAGGAGCTTTTCGCCCTGGCCGCCCGGCGGGTGTCCGCCCGCTTCACCCCCAGGAGGCGGTAGAGGGGCCTGTAGGCCGGGTACTTGGAGGCGTTTTGAAGCTCATAGGCGTCGAAGACGGCCCGGCGGATCTCCGGGGAGAGATCCGGGCGCTGGGACAAAAAGTCCTCCAGGAGAAAGACAAAATCCATGTCAGCCCGGACGCTCAGGAAGACGGGGCTGTCCAAAAACCGCCGCCATTGGGCCGGGGGCGCGTCGCGGCGCTCCAAAAGCTCCAGGGTCCGGACCGCCGCCAGGACGGCGGGCCAGGCGTCCTCCCCGTCCAGCTCCCGCCGCTGGCGGGCCTGGGGGGCGTAGCGGGCCCAATTTTTGTGGCGCAGGTCCTCCAGCCTCCGGCGGCGGGCTTCCTGGGCCTCCTCCTCCCCCTCGGCGAAGAGGCGCTCGAAGTCCCACTCCGGGGCCGCTTCCTCCTCCTGCGGGGGCGCGTCCTCCCCCTTCAAAAGCTCGTCATAGTTCCACTCCGGCTCCTGGGGCTCCGGCTTTTGCGGGGAGTGGTTCGGGGCTTCCTGGTCCTCAAGAAGCTCGTCATAGTTCCAGCCGGGGGCCTCCTGCCGCCGCTCTGGCGGAGCGGGGCGATCGGCGGGCGGGTCCTCCGGCCCGGTTTGGGCGGAGCGGGCCCTCCGGGCCCGGCGGCTGGCCTCCTGATAGGCGGCGTGAAGCCGCTGGAAGCCCTCCGGGTCCTCCTCGGGGTGGGCGGTTTTCAGCTTTTGGGCGTAAGCGCTCCGGATGTCCGGCAGCCCCGCCGGGCCGGGAAGACCCAGCTCGTTCCAGGGCCAGCTCACAGGTCTTCCTCCTCATCGCCGTCGAAGGGCTCGTCGAAGGGCTCCGGCGGGGACAGGGCCGCGTCGCCCAGATAGGCCTCCGCCTGGTCGAAAAAGCGGTCCAGCCGCTTGGTGGCCTTGGCGATTTTCAGGGCCTCCTGGGTGGAGAGGACCCTTTGATACCAGTCCAGCAGATCCCCCACCTGCTCCCGGAGGCTCCCCACGGTGACGGCGTAGAGCCGCTCGCCCCGGGCCGCCATGGCCCGGTACTCCTCCTGCTCCCGGGGATGGAGCTTCAGCCGGGACAGCTCTTTCAGGCGGCGCTCCGCCTCCTGGGCCGTCATGTCCTTGTTCTGAAGGACCAGCCGCTCCGCCTGGCCCGCCTCGTTGACCACCTCCACCTCCAAAAGGCCGTTGATGTCGTAGGTGAAGCGGATGCGCACAGACTGCCGGCCCCGCGGGGCCGGGGGCACGGGGACCTGAAGCTCCCCCAGCAGGGCGTTGTCCGCGCAGTAGCGGTTTTCCCCTTGATAGATCCGCACGTCCACCTTGTCCTGGCCGTCCCGGACGGTGTAGTAAACCCCCATTTTGCTGGTGGGGAGGACACTGTTGCGCTCGATGATGGGGCTCATCAGGTCCCGTTCCCGCTCGCTTTCGTTGTACCGGGCCACCCCCAGGGTGAAGGGGCACACGTCGGTGAGGACCAGCTCTTTAAGGTCCCCCGCCCGGGCCTTCATCCCGGCGCAGACGCCCGCCCCCAGGGCGATGGCAGTGTCGGGGCGGCTGTCCCGGACGGGCTCTTTATGAAGGGCCCGGGCGATGTAGCGCCGGACGGCGGGCATGTGGCTGGAGCCCCCCACCATCACCAGGTCGTCCAGCTCCTGGAGGGAGACGCCGCCGTCCAGGAAGACCCGCTGGATGGGGGCGGTCATCCGCCGGAAGAGGGCCCCGCACTTGCGGATCAGCCACTCGTTGGAGAGGGTCAGGGCGGCGGAAATGCTCCCGTCGTCCACGGACATGATCACCATCTCCTGGCGGGTCAGGGCCATCTTGCAGGTCTCCCCCTGGCGGATCAGCAGCTCCTTCTGCCGGGGGGTGAGGCCGTCGAAGTCCAGCCCGCAGTCCTCGCAAAAGCCCCTGGCAATGGCCAGGTCGAAATCGGAGCCCCCCAGGCGGTTGTCCCCGCTGACGGCGGTGACGCTGACCACGTTCCCGAACCGCTCCACCAGGGAAACGTCCAGGGTGCCGCCCCCCAGGTCGAAGACCAGGCAGACCTTGTCCGCCTCCCCCTGGCCGATGCGGCCCGCCACCGCGGCGGCGGAGGGCTCGTTTACCAGCCGCTCCGCCTTCAGCCCCGCAAGGGCCGCGGCCCGTTTCGTGGCGGAGCGCTGGGCCTCGGCAAAGTAGGCGGGGACGCTGACCACCGCCTCCTCCACCGGCTCTTTCAGATAGGCCTCCGCGTCCTCCCGCAAGGAGCGGAGCACCAGGGCGGAAAGCTCCTCCGGCGTGAAGGTCCGGCCGCCCAGGCGAAAGGTCTTTTCCGTGCCCATAAAGCGCTTGAACCGGGCGGCGGTCCGCTCCGGGTGGGAGATGAGCCGGTCCCGGGCCGCCCGGCCCACCAGGATGGAGCCGTCCTCGTCCACGCTGACCGCGCTGGGGGTCAGGAACTCCCCGGCGGCGTTGGGGATAAGCTCGCTGCGCCCGTTCCGCCACACGGCGGCCAGGGAGTTGGTGGTGCCCAAGTCGATGCCGATGATTGCCATGTTCTGTCACCGCTTTCGTTGTTTGCTGAGCCTATCATAGCACCCGGAAAGGGGGTTTGCAAGGGCGAACGCTGCCGCCGGGGCCCTGAAAAGAACGGCGGGCCTGGAATTTATGGAAGGGGGGTATTGAAAAAACGGCGGGTTTTGATATAATGAAACGGACAAAGTCCATGGAAAAGGAGGCAGAGCGCATGGCGGAGAATCAATTGGCGGCGCCGGTGGTGAAGTGGGTCGGCGGAAAGCGCCAGCTGTTAAGCGAGATTATCCCCCTGTTTCCCAAGCGGATCACCTCCTACTGCGAGCCCTTCCTGGGCGGAGGGGCCGTGCTCTTTTCCATTCAGCCCGCCAAGGCGGTTGTCAACGATTTGAACGGGGACTTGATCGCGGTTTACGAGGTGATCCGCGACGACGTGGAGGCCCTGATCGACGATCTCAAAAGACACGAAAACACCTCGGAGTACTTTTATAGAATCAGGGACCTGGACCGGGACCAGACGGTCTATCAGGCCATGTCGAAGGTGGAGCGGGCCTCCAGGCTGATCTACCTGAACAAGACCTGCTTCAACGGGCTGTTCCGGGTGAACTCCGCCGGGGCCTTCAACACGCCCTTTGGGCGCTATAAAAACCCCAATATTGTAAACGAGCCGGTTTTGCGGGCGGTGAACCGCTATTTCGCCGCCGGCGGCGTCACCTTTTTCCATGAGGATTTCGCCAAGACCCTGGCCCGCGTCGAACCGGGCGCGCTGGCGTACCTGGACCCCCCCTACGACCCCGTTTCCGATACGGCGAGCTTCACGGGCTACAGCAAGGGGGGCTTTGACAAAAACGAGCAGCTCCGGCTGAAGCGGTGCTGCGACGATCTGACGCGGCGGGGTGTAAAATTCGTCCTTTCCAACTCCGCCACGGACTTTATCAAGGACCTGTATCAGGACTATGAGATCCTCGTGGTGAAGGCGAAGCGGGCCATCAACGCCGACGCCAGCAGGCGCGGGGCGGTGGAGGAGGTGCTGATCCGAAACTATGGGAGTGAATGACGCCGCCTGGGAGAAGCTGTTTGACAAGTACCGCATCCTGGAGGAGATCGGACGGAAGGGCTGCTTTCCCATATCGGCGGCCCAGATCAAGGAGTTCCGGGAGCCCAGGCTGATGACAAAGTTCGACCACAGGGTGAACCTCCCCGCCGTCTTCGCGGAAAACGGCCTGGCGATTCTGCCGGTGAGCCGGGGGGACTACGTGATCTCCTCCTTTTCGGCCTATCATGATTTCGAGGAGCCCGTCGGAAACGCGCAGCGGGTTTTCATTCCCCCGCTGTTTCAAAGCCTCATGCCACAGTTTCTTGTCAGCGAGGCCATCGCCCTGAACTGCGCGTATGACTGCGGAATCCTGCACGATTTTCTGGAGGAGGACGGCGCCCTTGCCCCCACGGTCAGCGGGCGCATGAGCTCCGGCGGCTTTGCATTCCGCATCGACACGGCCCGGCGCTCCATGGCCGTGGAGGTGCGCAACTCCCAGATTGAGATTGACGCCGCATATGAGGGGGCCCGCTTTCTCTCCCTCTTTGAGGCGAAGCGGGACCTGGCCGGGGACTTTCTCATCCGGCAGCTCTATTATCCCTTCCGCGTTTGGAGCGGGCGGGTGACAAAGCCGGTGAAGACCGTGTTCCTGGTCTTTTCAAACGGCACGTTCCACCTGCACCAGTATCAATTCCGGGACCCTGGGAATTACAACTCCCTGGAGCTGGTCAAGCAGAAAAACTACGCCGTCGCCACGGAGATCCGGCGGTCCGACATCGAGGACCTTTTGAGAACCGTGCCCCCGGCGGAGGAGCCCCGCATCCCCTTTCCCCAGGCGGACCGGATGCCCCGAATCGTAAACCTGATGGAGCTTTTGAGCGAGCGGCCCATGACAAAGCAGGACATCACGTCGGAATACGCGTTCGACGGGCGGCAGACGAACTACTACACGGACGCGGGGCGCTATCTGGGATTCATCGAAAAGGGGATAGACCCGGAGGGGAATATCCTGTTTTGGCTCTCCGCCTCCGGGCGGCGGGTCATGGGGCTTGGCTACAGGGAGCGCCAGCTGGCGATTGCGGGAGAGATTTTGCGGCACAGGGCATTCCGCGACACCCTGGAGCTTTGCCTGCACTGGGGGGAAATGCCGGATAAGCGGACCGTCGTCCGGATCATGGAGGGGGCGAACCTCTGCGGCATAGGGGCCAGGGAGACCTATCTGCGGCGGGCCTCCACCGTCACCAGCTGGGTAAACTGGATTCTGGGAACCATTCAGGAGAAGGCCATATAGATCGCAAGAGGCGCTTATCGGAACGATAAGCGCCTCTTTTTCCTTGCGAAAGCTGCTCCCGCCGTCACCTCCAGCGGCGGAACACCGTGGTGAAGTCCCCGGCGTCCACCAGGCCGGAGAGAGGGCCCCACTGGTCCCAGTCCACCTTGCCGTTTTTCTCCAGCTCACAGGCGGTATAGGTCCCCTCCTCCCGGTCCACGCCGGTGAGGATCAGCACCCGCTCCACATTGTCAAAGCGGATGTAGACGACATCCCCCACGGCCAGGTCGGGAAGCCGGCGGTGCTGGGTGACGGGGGTCTCCTCGCCAAAGACGAAATCGCTGACCGCCAGGCCGAAGGCAAGGCAGCCGTGGGTGGGGCTGAACTGGGGGGCGCGGTAGTCATAGCGCACGGTGTCGCTCCAGACCGTGCCGTCGGGACAGCCCTGCTTCACCAGCTCCAAAAGCTCGGCGATGTTCTCCCCGCTCCGGGTTTTGCCGTTGGGGAGGCGGCCCTCCTTACACAGGGGGGTCTCCCGGTTCACCCGGTTCATCATCTCCTGGACCGTCTCCTCCCCCTGGAGGCCGAAGGCGGGCATTTCCTGGACCTCCACGCCCTCGTCCGGGTCCGCCGGGACCTCCCGGGGCCCGTTGAACAGCGCGTCCAGGCGGGACCAGATCACGGAGGCCTGGGCCCGGTTCAGGGAATCCTCCCCGGCGAAGCGGCCGTCGGCCTGTCCCTTTAGAAGTCCCATGCCCCAGCAGGTGAAGACGGCGGTGTGACAGCCGTCGGGGATTTCCGTCCAGTCGGCGATGTCCGTGGTGGAAAGCTGGATGGTCTCCTGGAGGGCGTCCTTTTCCAGAACCAGGTTGTAAATGATCTGAGCCATGTCATAGCGGGTCAGGGGCTGGTCCACATAGCGGTCCCAGCGCTTCCCCAGGGACCGGTAGGTTTCTTTCAGCGACGTGCCCTCCAGAACCGGGAGGCACGCCTCCATGGCCTGGTACTTCCCCTCCTTCGCGGCGGCATACTCCTCGGCGAGGAAGGAGCGGGAGAGCATGGCGCAGAACTGGGCGGCGGTCACGTCCCGGCCCGGCTGGAAGGAGCCGTCGCCGTAGCCGTTCACCACTCCGGCGTCCACCGCCCGCCGGATCTCCTCCTGGGCCCAGTGGTCTGCCGGGAGGTCGTAAAAGCCCGCCGCCCGGGCCGGGAGAACCAGGCAGAGGAGGGCCAGCAGGGGCAGGAAAAATTTTTTCATGAGGGGGTGCTCCTTTTCAGATGAGTTGTTCCCATCTTACCACGCTCCGGGGAAAACCGCAAGGCTCGCCCCCCAGAGTTCAAAATATGGTTACAGTTTCAGCTGCTCCAGCAGATTCGCCGCGAACCGCTCCAGCCGCCCCTCAATGCCCGGCAGGCGCAGGGCCGCCCCGGCGTCGTTGGCGGTCTCCATGAGGATGGCCCCCGGAGGGAGGCGGAAGCCCTTGTTGACGCACAGGGCCGAGACCACCTGGCTGGCCACAAGATCCCCGCCGGAGTAGCCGGAGACCACGATGGCGAAGACCGCCTTGTCCTCGAAGGAGGCGGCGCGGTAGAGGGCCGTCAGCCGGTTCACGGCGGCGGTGAGGTTGGCGGAAAGGGCGTCGTTGTAGTTGGGGCAGAGGAGGACCACCGCGTCCGCCTCCCGGAGGGCGGGAAACACCTCCTGGACCATGACGCCGCCATAGAAGCAGCCCCCCCGCTCCCCGAAATGGAGGCAGGTGGTGTAGGGACACCCGGCGCAGTCCTCCAGGGTCCCGTTCCGCAGGCCGATCTCCCGGACCTCGCAGGCCCCCTCGATCCGCGCCCGCACCCGGCCCCAGAGGTCCAGGGTGTTGGAGGTGGAGCGGCTGGAGGCGTGGAGGGCCAGGACCTTGGGCCTTTGCCGCCGGAGGGGCGCGAAGCCCAGCACCCGGTCCGCCAGGTCCGAGACGGCCCGGCGGTAGGCCGTTTCCAGATCGCAGTTCCCGTTCCGGGCCTGGACGGCGAAGTTTTGAAGGGCCCCCGTGGCCTCCGCCAGGGGCCGCCCCGGAAAGGCGCAGCCCGCCAGGTGGGCGGCTAACAGGAGGTCCCGGCCCGCCGCCTTGGTGTACAGGTCCCCGGCCCCGTCGATGACCACGCCCCCCGCGCTGCCCCGGAGACAGCCGGGACAGTCTCGCAAATGGGACAAAAGGCCGCACAGGCCCATATCGACCCCATTTTCTGGCAGGGAGAAGGCGAAGAGGATCCGGCGGCCCGCCAGGGACTCCCCCGCCCCGGCGAGGCGGACCGCCCGCCCCGCCAGGGCGGCGCGCAGCGTCTCCCCCAGCCGCCCGGCCAAGGGGCCGGAGACGATGGTCAATTCCCGTTCCATAGCACCCTCCTGCCGTCAGGAAATTTCATGAAGGGCCCGCTCCGTCTCCCTGAGGCGGTCAAACAGGGCGTCCGGCAGCTCCAGGGTTTCCAGCTCCAGGCCGTAAGGCGTGAAGCGGTTCCGGCACCCGAACCACACGCCCCCCAGAGGCACCGAGGAGCAATGCCACTCCCCCCGCAGAGCCAGGAGAAGCTGCATGGCCCCGGAGGAGATGGCGGGGGCCACATAGGGCTTGAAGCCCAGGTCACGGACGCGGAGATTGGCCTCCAGCGTCAGCTGGGTCAGCTCCCGGGATAATGCGTCGTCGTAGTGCTCCACAGAGTTGGCGGCCACCAGCCCCTTTCCGTGGGGGCCGAAGGTCCGGCCCTGGGTGAGGAAGGAGGCGAAGCGGGGGTCCCGCCTGGCAAAGTACGCCGCCCGGGCGTTCATCACCCCCAGGCCAAAGCCCTGGATCTGCTCGGGGAGAAGGCCCAGATAGTCCAATTCTCCGCCGGGGCCGGTGTTGGAGGCCCGCCACACCGCCCGGCACAGGGGGTCCACCGGGTCGCTGAGGACGATGAAGAGGCCCCGGAAGCCCGCCTCCCGGGCCTGCCGGGCGAAGGACTCCGCCAGGGGGCGGTTGGCCTCCAGCTGGGCCATGCGCACATCCTCCACGGCGCTGCCCACGGGGGGGATGGCCTTGGCCGCGGCGAAGAGGAACACGTCACAGTCGAAGAGCCCCTCCGGCCCCACGGCCTCCACCTCCGGCAGGGCCTCATAGTCCCAGGGCCAGGCGATTTGTCCCATTTCCGTTACCCAGCGGGCCACGGTGCGTTCGCTTAGGTCGCAGATGCCGGCGGTGGAAATCACGTCCCCGCCCAGCAGCTTCAGGGCCAGGAGCAGGGCGGACCCCACATCCCCCACGGCCAGGAGGTGGACCCGCTTCTTCCCGGGCCTGGGGGTCACGAAGTCCAGGGCCGCCTCGTGCCGGGGATGGAGCGCGTTGACGGCGGTGAGCCGCCCCGCCGCCAGGGCGGCGCGCTGCTTTTCCGTCAGGGCCGGGGCCTCCCCCAGCCGCCGGGGGTCCAGCCGGGCGGCGCCCGCCGCTTCCCCGCTGAGCTGCCGGGGGTCCGTCACCCTCCAAACGGCAGGCTCCAGGGCGGGATTGCGTTCCGTTTTGTATAAAATACGTTCTGTTATACCCATAGTATCTCCTGTCATTTCAGAAGCTCCCGCATCCGGTCCAGCTGTCTCAGGTCGCTTTCCAGGCACACGGAGGCGGAGAGGTTGGGGTCATAGCGCAGGGCGGCCCCCTTGTCGGGGCTCAGGGGCAGGATCACCGCCTCGCTGAGCCGGGAGAGGGTCAGGTTCCGGGAGAAGCGCTCCCGATAGGCCCGTTCCAGGGCCAGCAGGATCTCCCGGCTGTTTTCAATGCAGGTCCGGGAGAAGCGGAATACCGCCTCCCGTCCGCAGCTGCGGTAGAACCGGGGGAAGGCGTAGGGCAGAATCAGGTTCACCGCCGGGGTCAGCCCGGGGACGGAGACCATGCCCTTGTCCACGGCGTCCCCGCCGATGAAGGGATACATGGTGGACTCCACAAACCAGGCCCGGAGGTCCGGGACGAAGTAGACGCTGTCCACCTTCCGCCCCCGGGCGGCCATCAAATCCCGGCCCCGGCCGGAGAGGAGGCCCACAACGCACCGGTCAATGTCCAGCTCCTCCCGCCGGAAGAGGGGGTCCAGGACGTTCATGCGGTTGCCGGTGTGGAGGAGGTCATCCACCAGCATGACGGGGCGGCGGAAGGAGCGGATGGTCCGAATCTGGCTTTCCAGGGGGGCGTAGCCCGGGAAGGGGGCGATGGAGAAGGAATGGAGATCCGGGGCGAAGACCTTGTCGGTGTGGATGGTTTTCGTCACGGTGTTTGGCACGGCGTTGCCCCGGAGAATCTTGCCGAAGGGCACGCACATCTTGGGGCCCAGCACCCGGGGGATCTGGGGCTCGGCGGGGACGCCGTTTTCCTCCGTCAGCTTTCGGACCAGGCGGTGGTAGATGACCTCGGCGTTGAGGGACAGCACCAGCGTTCCGGGGTAGAGGCCGCACACCGCCTCTTGGAGACGGAGGTGGGCCGCCCCCATGGCCGAGAGCACCTGCTTATCCGAGGCGAAGGGCTCTTTCAGGGTGGTGGAGATGTTCTGCACCAGCACCGCCGGGGACCGCATGTCCACCAGCAGCAGCGGCTCCGGCGTTTCCAGGTCCGCCGGGACGAAGCCCTGGCGGCAAAGCATCTCCCGGCCCGCCGGGTCTAACCGGCCCCACCAGACGGCGTAGCCGCAGTCGTCCTCCGCCGCGCGGGTCAGCACCTCCGTCAAAAGGAGCTGGCCCGCGTCGTAGTTCCCCCCGGGGGCCTTGACGGTCCAAAGGCCCGTCAGAAGCTGAAGCCGCCCCGCTGTCCGGGTGCGGACAACGTTGGCCAGCTCCTCGCTGCCAAAGGCGTTGTACAGCTCCCCGGAGTTGAGGATGCGGGTGGTGAGAACGCCCAGAATCCGGGGCCGGGGCCCGGAGGCCCGGAGGAGGAAGACGCTGTCCCGGGGGTCCGGGGGCGGCAGGGGGCCCAGGGCCTCCTCCAGCTCCGCCCACAGCGCCGGGCCCGGGGAGGCGATGCGGTCGAAGTCCAGGAGGCTTGCCCGGACCAGCTGCTTGTACTGGGGTTCCCGCAGGTAGAGGCTGTTCCGGTAGATGAGGTCCTGCACCGTGGGGTCCACCAGGTTGGACACGTCCCGGCCCAGGTCGATGTTCTCCCGGATGCGGGTGGAGCTGATGTCCTCCAGGTGGGTGGGCAGCTGGAGTTGGACCACCCGGCCGCGGATAGCGGAGAGGTCCGCCTCGATCTCCCGGCCCTCCGCGTCGCTGGAGCGGCGGAAGACAATGTGGTTCAGGGAGTGGACGGAACCCTCGCTGGGGGGGGCCTTATAGGAAGAGGCATTGGCCACCACGTCGGAGCCCACCACCAGATAGAGCTCCCGGCCCGCGAAGACCTGCCGCAGGCGGAGGAGATCCTCCGGCGTGGCCAGGTTCACGGGGATGTCGTGGGGGAAGAGGTACACATCGAACTCGTCCGCCACGGACATGCTGACAATCTGCCGCCGGATGAGGGAGGGCTGGGCCTTCTTGGACCAGGAGAACTCGTCCACGGCCAGGTAGACCTCCATCCCCAGGTCCCGGATGGCGGTGACGATGCCCTTGTGGGAGAGGGAGAAGGGGTCGAAGGTGCCGGGGAAGAAGGCGGCGGCCTTGTCCCGCCACTCGAAGCGGAAGGGCCCGCTCTCAATGCGGTGCCTCACGGCGAAGCGGTAAATGTGGGACAGGGCGGCGGCGGTGTGGAAGAAGGTCAGCTCGCCCCCCGGCTGCTCGCCGATGAGGAAGAGGAGCTTTTTCGCAACCAAGGTGAAAAGGCCGGTCTTGTCCTGATAGCACAGGAAGGGGGAGGCGAACAGCCCCTCGCCCAAAACCCGCAGGGCCTCCTGCCGCACCGGCTCCATGCAGGAGGCCAGGCCCTTGAGAAGCAGGCCCGCCAGCGTCCGGCGGCGGCGCTCCAGGGCCTCCTCCGGCTCATGGAAGCGCTTTGCGTAGACCCGGTAGTGCTCCAGCAGGGACCCTACGGTCCCCAGGGCCCCGGCGGCCACGCTGGCGCTGGAGGAGGAGAGGAAGCGGAGAAGCTCGCCCAAAATCTCGTCCAGCTCCCGGGGGGTGAGCCACAGGAGGAACTGGCCCAGGTACGGGGGAATGTACTGGGAGATCTCCGACTGGCCGGTTTCCAGGGCCTCGCACAGCTCCACGGCCACCTCGTTGCGCCGTGGGGGCGTCAGCATGGGGGCCACGTCCAGCAGGGCGCTGCCCGCAAGGCGCCGGACCACCACGTTTTCGCTGACCTTCATGAGGTTGGAGAAGTGGGCGGCGATATGGAGGGCGGCCTCCCCCTCCCCCCGCCGGGCCTGGTCCAGCAGGTACTCCACGCCCACGGCCTTCAAAACCCAGGGCGTGGCGGTTTTCAGGTTGTCCAGGAACACGCCGCCTGCGGCCTCCCCCTGGTCCAGCAGGGCCAGAAGGCCGGATACGTCCAGCCCCAGCAGCTTCCCCAGCCGGGACTGGAGGTAGAGCAGGGGGACGGAGGTGGAGCAGTCCGCCGCCTCCACCGCCCGGGCCACGGCCTTTCGCTGGGGGGAATCCTCCTCCAGCACCGGCAGAAGCCGGCGGCCCAGGCGCATGGCGGCGGCCTTCTGGGGGGCCTCCCCGGTTTCCAGCCACCAGGCGGCGTAGTCCGCCAAATGGGCGGCGTCCCGGGGGGAAATCCGCTCCATAGGCAGATTCAGCGCCGTGTTCATCAGGGCGAAGGCCCCCTCCGCGTCTTCGGCGGCGGGGTTTTGGTAGTGGCGGAAAAGAAGCTCGGAAAAGCGGGGGAAGTCCCGGTCCGAGCAGCCGCCCAGCAGGGCGTCCGCCGCCGTCTTGGCCTGGTAGCGGATCATGCTGATCTGCCGGGGGGTCAGGCGGCGGTCCGGGTGAATGAGCTTTTCCAGGTACTCCGCCCAAAGCTCAAAGGGCCGGTCCTCCTGGGGGCTGGGGGCCGCGCCCTGGGGCAGCTCCTTGCGGTAGCCGGAGAGGAACTTGGAGAGAATCCGCCCCATCAGCCCCGCCGCCTGGCGGCGGATGTCCCCGTCGGGCTGGAGCAGCAGCTCATAGAGGAATTCCAGGGTCTGCTCCTTCTGCTCCACGGTCCAGTAGGTGAAGTACTCCCGGAAGACGGACACATAGGCCCGGATGCGGCCTGGGTCCTTCTCCCCCCGCGCCGCCTCCAGAGTGCCCACGAACAGCCGCTCCCGGCTCAGCCGGTGCATGAGGCGGATGTTGTGGTCCACCGCCGTCCGCCGCAGGCCCAGGACCACCTCGTCCTCGTCCATCAGGGAGGGGTCCTTCCGGGGCAGGGGCGGCCCTCCGGCGGTTTCCAGGCTCACATCCACGCCGAAGGACCGGAGGTAGCCCTCGAAGTCCCGGAGCTTCACATAGACGTAGTCGTACCGCCGCCGCTTGGCGGCGTCCACGTTGTCCAGCTTGGAGAGAATCACGTCAAAGGCGTCCGCCAGGGAGAAGAGCCGGGCGGTCTCCCCGCCGCCGGGGAGGCGCTCCTGCTTCACCCGGAAGTCGGCGTAGACCAGAACCAGCGACTCGGAAGACAGATTTTCCAGCTCCAGGTCCCAGACGGAGTGGTTTGCGGCAATGCGCCCCAGGGCCCCCAGGCCCCGCCAGGAAAACCACTGGTCCGTGTAGTAATAGTGGAGATAGGGCACCCGCTCTCCGGGCTTGCAGCCGAACTTTCCGATGTCGTGGCCCGCGGCGGCGGCGGAGATCAGCCCCAGGTCGATTTTCCCGCCCCCGGCCTTGAAGGCCCGGGAAACCGTCATGGACACGTGATGGACCCCAGCGATGTGCTCGCAGGTACGGAAGGGGGTTACCTCCCGGCCCAGGCGGAGGAGCTCGTAGACATACTCCTCCCGCCAGCGGCGGAGGAATTGGCGGTAGTCCGCCGCCAGGCTGCTGGATTTCAGCTCCTCCTCCGTGCAGAAGGCGAAGTCCAGCCAGAAGTCAAAGGGCAGGGCCTCCCGCTCCGCGTCGAAGAGGGTCCGCAGGAATTGAAGGAAGCACAAGGCCCCGTCCCGCTGGGCGGGGGTGTGGTCCGGGTCCGCCTGGGGATAGAGAAGGGAGACCGCCGTCCGGTAGGCGCAAAGGGCCCAGCCCTCCCCCGGCTCCGGGGCCAGGCCGTCCAGAACGGGGCGGAAGGCCCCCAGGGCCTTTTCACAGGAAATCCGCTCCTCGATGGGCGCCAGGGGGGCCAGCAGGGCGGGCCAGTCCAGGTCCTCAAACAGGACCTCCGCCCGGGGGCGGGCCAGCTTTTGCAAAAACGCCTCCTCTTGAAAGGCGCGGGTCAGGTTCAGGCAGAGCTGTTCCATGGGTTCCTCCGTTCCGCCCGGAGAGGGCCGGTGGTTTTTGATAGGGACAGTATACCGCAGTTGACCGCCGGGGGGAAGGGGGAAAGGAAAAAAAGCCGCCTCCCGGCCAGGAGGCGGAACGGAAACTGCCGGAGGGACTATTGTTCCGGGGACTCGGCGTCCTCACCCTGGGAGATATTATTTTCGAGCTCAAAGCTCGGAAATAATGAATTTGATTCAAGCCGCTTTGCTCGCCGCTGTAAACAGCGGCAACTGCAAAACATGGCACATATTACTTCCGACCTTTCAGTTCGGAAGTAATATAAACTTCCTCCGCATGGTACAGGGCTTCTCTGAGACGCTCTTTTGCCGTGCCGGCGTTCAGCTTGTCCAGCTCATCCAGTGCGTCCGCTATAGCGCCGGCCGCGATGAGATACATTTTCTGAAAGTCGGGCATAATGACACCTCCTGATTTTCCAAATATCGGTTACCCTGATATAAGGATATACTTTAATAAGGGAAATGTCAAGAGCGGATATCCCTGTTAGACTATATTCGAGGTGAGGGGCCATGGAAGATCTGAAGAGTATCATCAGCTATCAGACGCAGGAATATGGCCGGATCGTGGTGAAGCTGGATAAGGTGCTGGATGAGCGAAAAATCAGTCGAAATAAGCTTAAGACATTGACAGGCGTTAAATATGATGTGATTACCCGCTATTATCGGGGAGAGCAGATTGAATTGGTGGACTTAAATTTCCTGGCGAAGGTCTGCTACGCCTTGGATTGCAGGATTGAGGATTTGCTGGAATACCAGAGACCGGAATAAAAATCCCCGGAGTATCATACTCCGGGGATTTTCCTATAGGTTCGCGCCTTCCGCCCCCCTGACAGCCGTGGAAGAGAACCAGGGCTGCCCGCAGGCCGCGGGTCAGAAGCCTCTTTTTATTCGTAGCGGTTGCGAATCACGTCCCGGTGGCTTCCGTCCGCCAAATTCACGAACCGGACGAAGAGGGAAACCTTATTTTCCGGGTTCAAAGCCTCCCACACCTGCTCCGCCAGGGCCTCCGGCGTCTTGGCGTCCAGGACGACCCGCTCCGGGTCCCCCTCGAAGGAGGGCAGGGGATTCCCGTCCCCCAGGTAGGTGTGGAGAAAGCGGCCCTCCCCGGCAAGGGGCGCGTCGTAGTGGTAGAAGTACCGGCAGCAGCAGTCCGGGTTCCCCTCGGCGCTTTTCAAAATGGAGAGCTGAAAGCTGCCGTCGGGGCTTAAAAGGCCGGAGATGCGGGGGGTGTAGTTGGGCGCGTCCGGCTCGAAGGCGCGGCTTTTCAGCGCCCCGGCAAAGGTGCGGCCCTCCAGGAGATAATCCCGCACCGTGTCCGTCTGGTCCCCGTTGGTGACAATCAGCTCGCCGCCTGCCTTTCGGACCGGGTGGTAGATGATGAGGCTGGGGTCCGTCATCTTGGACGGGTCGCGGGCCTCCGTGCGGATGCCGTCCTCCGTGGGGACAAACACCCGGTTCCGGGAGTTTTCGCTGCGGCCCATGATGAAGTACACGGCCACGGCCTGTTTGCCGTCCCCGCTCTTCCCCAGGACGATGCCCCTCCCGGGGTAGGGATTTCCTTTCAGCAGGTCCAAGAGATTTCGCTTTTCCATATCCGTCCTCCATATCTCGAATTTCAGTTCATCGAGAGCAGCTTCTTCCGCTCCCGCCAGTCCGGGAGATACCGCTCCAGCAGGGCGTAAAACCCCGGCCCGTGGTTCTTCTCCCGGATGTGGCAGAGCTCGTGGACCACCACCAGCTCCACGGCCTCCTCCGGGCAGTTCATCAAAAAGCAGGAAAAGCACAGGCTGTTTTTCGCCGAGCAGCTTCCATAGCGCTTCCGGGCCGCGGTCACTTTAAAGCCGGTGGGGGCCACGCCCATTTTTTCGCTCCAACGGGCGATTTTTCCCGGCAGCTCCGCCCGGGCCCGGGCTTTCAAGACCTCGATTTCCGCCGCCGTGGGGGCGGGCGGGCGGTGGGCGGCTTTCTCCCGCTGGAGCTTCAGGTGCCGTTCAATCCAGGCGGCGTGAGCCGTTACAAAGGCGTCAATCCGCCCCTGGGCACAGCGCAGGGGCGCCCGGACCAGCAGCCGCCCGTCCGCCGTGACCTCCAGGGCCAGGGTCCTGCGCCGGGAGCGGATCAGTTCATAGGCTTCCATGTTTTTCTCTCGCGCCCTCCGGTCAAACGCCCTTTTTCTTCCCCTTGGCGGTGTCGCAGTAGGCGCAGCGGTAGACGTGCCTCTCCGGGTCGCTGAGGAGGAAAATGGCGTCCAGCTGGGGCTCCGCCACGGTGATGCACCGGGGGTTCTTGCACCGGATGATGTTCACCAGCTTCTTGGGGGGCTGGAGGCGGCGCTTCTCCGTCCGGACGCCGTCCCGGATGATGTTGACGGTGATTTTGTCGTCGATATAGCCCAGCACGTCCACGTCCACGTCCATGGGGGAGTCGATTTTGATGATGTCCTTTTTCCCCATCCGGCCGCTGCGGACGTTTTTGATGATGGCCACGGAGCAGTCCAGCTGGTCCAGGTGGAGGTATTTGTAGATGTCCATGCTCTTGCCCGCCTGGATGTGGTCCAGGACCACGCCGTTTTGGATGCTGTCAATGTTCATAGAGTCCTCCCCTTTCTGTTAGACATGGATGTCCAGCAGCTTCAAAATCAGGGCCATGCGGATGAACTTCCCGTTTTTCACCTGCTTCCAGTAGGCGGCCCGGGGGTCCTTGTCCACCGCCACGGAAATCTCGTTCACCCGGGGCAGGGGGTGGAGGATGGAGAGGTCCGCCTTGGCAGTCTCCAGCTTTTCCGGGGTGAGGATATAGCTGTCCTTTAAGCGGAGGTAGTCCTCCTCGTTGAAAAAGCGCTCCCGCTGGACCCGGGTCATGTAGAGAATGTCCAGGTCCGGCATGACGGCCTCCAGGCTGTCGGTCTGCTTATAGGGGATGCCCCGCTTTTTCAGGGCCTCCTCCTTCACGTAGCGGGGCAGCTTCAGCTCCGCCGGGGAGATGAGGACGAATTTGACGTTCTCATAGCGGCTCAGGGCGTTCACCAGGGAGTGGACCGTCCGGCCAAATTTCAAGTCCCCGCAAAAGCCGATGGTGAAGCCGTCCAGCCGCCCCTTCTCCCGGTGGATGGTCAGAAGGTCCGTCAGGGTCTGGGTGGGGTGGTTGTGCCCGCCGTCCCCGGCGTTGATAATGGGGACCTCGCTGAACTGGGCGGCGGCGAAGGGCGCGCCCTCCTTCGGGTGGCGCATGGCGATGATATCGGCGTAGCAGCTCACCGTGTGGACGGTGTCCCCCACAGTCTCCCCCTTGGATGTGGAGCTGGAGGAGGCCTCGGAGAAGCCCAGCACGCCGCCCCCCAGGGCCAGCATGGCGGACTCAAAGGAGAGGCGGGTCCGGGTGGAGGGCTCGAAGAAGAGGGTGGCCAGCTGCTTGTGGGCGCAGGCGTCCTGGTACTTGGCGGGGTTTGCGAGGATGTCCTCCGCCGTGGAAATCAACTGGTCGATTTCCTCCACGGTGAGGTCGGTGACGTCAATGATGTTTCTGGGCATACAGGCTCCTTTCCCCGGTTCGGTCAGTCTCTCCAGCTCTCGTCGGAAGGGTTCGCCCGGAACTTTTTCAGACGCTTGATGTCCTCGGGCCGGATTTTCCCCTCCGCCGCGGCGATGTCGCACACCGCGTCGAAGTTGGAGAGGCTGTAGTTGGTCACGTTCGCCGCCGCCAGGCGGTCCAGGCCCTTCTGGAGGCCGTAGGTAAAGATGGACGCGACGCCCAGCACCTTCGCCCCGGCTTCCCGGAGGGCCTCCACCACGTCGATGCAGCTTCCGGCGGTGGAGATCAGGTCCTCGACGACGACGACCCGGGCTCCGGGCTCCAGCTTCCCCTCAATGCGGTTCTGCCGCCCGTGGTCCTTGCCGCTGGAGCGGACATAGCCCATGGGCAGGCCCATGAGATGGCCCACGATGGCGGCGTGGGCGATGCCCGCCGTAGAAGTGCCCATGAGAACCTCCACACTGGGATAGTGCTTGCAGATAAGGTCCACCAGCCCCTCCTCCACATGGGTGCGGACCTCGGGGGCGGTGAGGGTCAGGCGGTTGTCGCAGTAGATGGGGCTTTTGATGCCGCTGGCCCAGGTAAAGGGCTCGTCGGGGCGGAGGAACACCGCGCCGATGGATAAAAGGTCGTGGGCAATGGTCTGTTCACGGGTCATGTGCAGGACTCCTTTCTCATATTCCGGCGGGAACGCCGCGCCGGCGTTTGGCGAACTTTTCCCTTGCGTATTCATAGCTTTCTTGAATCAGCGGCTTCATGGCCTCAAAGGTCTCCGGCGACGGGTTCAGCACGGCGGCCCAGCCCATCCAGGCGTATACCGGGTGGGGGATAAGGCGGTCCGGGGCGGAGAAATCCGCGTCCACGGACGCCACGCCCCCCTTGGGAGGACGGGCGGGCAGGGTGCCGAAAAGACGGGCATACGTCCCCTTCCGGAGACCCAGGTTTACCCGGTAGACCCCGGGGCGGTCCAGCCGGGAGGCGGCATCGTTGGCCCCGTCCTTCTCCTTGACGGTGAGCACATAGACGCCCCGCTTCAAAACGCCGCCGGGGTTGTAGAATATGCCGCTCTCGCCCCAGCTTTCTGTCCGGACCGTGCCCTCCAGATTTGCCAGGCAGTATTGAAGAATGTCCTCCGGCTTCATCCCAGGAACTCCTTTACCGCCCGGCGGTAAGCCTCCACCGGGTCCGCCGCTTGGGTGATGGGGCGGCCCATGACGATATAATCACAGCCGTTTTTCGCCGCCTGCGCCGGGGTCATCACCCGCTTCTGGTCCCCCGCGTCCCCTCCGGCGAAGCGCACGCCGGGGGTGACGGTGCAAAAGCCCCCGCCGCAGCGCTCCTTGACCAGCGCCGCCTCCAGGGGGGAGCAGACCACGCCGTCCAGGCCGCT
This sequence comes from Oscillospiraceae bacterium, assembly GCA_910574635.1. Lineage (GTDB taxonomy): Bacteria > Bacillota > Clostridia > Oscillospirales > Oscillospiraceae > Oscillibacter. Next base: position 53,636 of record CAJTCG010000007.1, read on the forward strand.
GGCGGCGGCGTTTTTGGCGTAGGCCAGAACGGTTTCCGCCATGGGGGCTTCAATCAGCAGCTCCCCTTTCAAGGCGGCGGCGTCCGTGCTGGTGAGCTGGGTGACGGCGATGAGCAGGGGCCGTGTGCCGTCGGGCCGGGTCAGTCCCTCCAGGGCGGCCTTCATCATGGCGGAGGTCCCGGCGGCGTGGAGGTTCACCATGTCCACGTCCAGCCCGGAGAGGACCGCCATGGCCCGCTTGACCGTGTTGGGAATGTCGTGGAGCTTCAGGTCCAGGAAAATCCTGTGTCCCCGGGCCTTGATTTCCCGCACGATGGACGGCCCCTCGGCGTAGTACAGCTCCATGCCGATTTTCACAAAGGGCTTGTCCTCCCCGGCGGGGAAGCGGTCTAAGAATGCCAGGGTCTCCTCCCGGGTGGGGAAGTCCAGGGCGATGATTACGTCTTTAGCCATGGTGCGCTCCTCCTGTCAAGTCCGATAGTTTTTCCACGCCCAGCCGCTCACAGACGGCGGGCAGGTCCTCAATGATTGTTTTGCAGGCCCAGGGGTCCCGCAGGTTCGCCGCCCCCACCTCCACGGCGGCGGCCCCCGCCAGCATCATCTCGGCGGCGTCCTCCGCGGAGCTCACGCCGCCGCAGCCGATGAGGGGGAGCTTCACCGCCTCGTACACGTCCCACACCATCCGCAGGGCCACCGGGAATACGGCGGGGCCGGAGAGGCCCCCGGTGCGGTTTTGAAGCAGGGGGCGCTTGGTGTTCAAATCAATCCGCATCCCCAAAAGCGTGTTGATCAGGCACAGCCCGTCGGCCCCCTCCGCCTCACAGGCCCGGGCGATCTCCGCGATGTCCGTCACATTGGGGCTGAGCTTCATGAAAACGGGTTTCTTTGTGGCCGCCCGGACGGCCCTTGTCACGGCGGCGGCGCTGTGGGGGTCCGAGCCGAAGTTCCTCCCCCCGGCGTGGACGTTGGGGCAGGAGATGTTCACCTCCAGAATCTTCACCGGCTCCGCCTCCTCCAGCGCCCGGCAGTTCTCCGCGTACTCCTCCAGGGAGAAACCGCAGACGTTGGCGATGACCGGGCCGTGGAAAATCCGGGCGATGTTGGGGACCTCCTCCCGGAGGACCGCCTCGAGCCCTGGGTTCTGGAGGCCCACGGCGTTCAGCATCCCGGCGGCGGTTTCCGCGATCCGGGGCTGGAGGTTGCCGGGCCGGGGGTCCCGGGTGGTACCCTTCCAGGAGAAGGAGCCCAGGAGATCCAGGTCATAAGCATCCGCGAACTCCCGGCCATAGCCGAAGGTCCCCGAGGCGGGAATGATGGGATTTTTCAGGGTCACCCCCGCCAGGGTTACGGAGAGGTCTGCCATACAATGTCCTCCTTGTGGAATATGGGCCCGTCCTTGCACACCCGGCGCAGGCCCTTCTTTGTCTGAATGGTGCAGCCCACGCAGGCCCCGAAGCCGCAGGCCATCCGGGCCTCGAAGCTGAACTGCCCGCCGGTGATTTGGGGCAGGGCGTGGACGGCCTTTAACATGGCCGTGGGGCCGCAGGCGCAGACAAACCGGCAGTCCGGGAGTTCGTTCAGCACGTCCGTGACAAAGCCCCGGGTCCCCAGGCTCCCGTCCTCCGAGGCGGCCAGCACCTCCGCGCCCAGGGCGGCGAACTCCTCTAAGTAAAAGGCGTCCTCCTTGGAGCGGAAGCCCAGGACCACCTGAACGCTCCGCCCCGCCGCCAGCATCCGCTTCGCCAGGCCATAGAGCGGGGCGGCGCCGATGCCGCCGCCCACCAGGACGGCGCCCTCCGGTGCGGCGCCGAGGCAAAAGCCGTTCCCCAGGCCGGAGAGGGTGCTCAGCGCCGTCCCGGCGGGGAGGCGCACCAGCTCCTTCGTGCCCTCGCCCGCCTCCTTCACCAAAAGGGTCAGCCTCCCTTCCGCCCAGTCGCAGACGGAGATGGGGCGGCGGAGGAATTTCCCCGGCAGCTCCAGATTCACAAACTGCCCCGGCGCGGTGACGGCGGAGGTATCCCCTGCCAGGACCAGCTCCCACACGTCCCCAGCCAGCCGCCGGGCGCGCTCCAGGGTAAACACGGATTTCTTCATGGTTCCCCTCCTTCTTGGCGGTCATAGCCCCGGATGATGCCGATGGTTCCGCTGGGGCTGGGCTTCAAGCCCTCCGGGAAGACGATGTTCCCGCCCACAAAGGTCATGGAGACGGCGGCCTCCACCCGTCTTCCCGCGAAGGGCGTGGCCCGGCCCAGGGAGCGGAAGCCCGCCGGGTCCACCGTGCCCGCGTGGTCGAAGGACAGCACCGTCAAATCGGCGGGCTGGCCCTCCGCAATGGTCCCGCCCGGCAGGCCGAATATCCTCCGGGGGTTGACGCACAGGGCGTTTAGGATGGTTTCCAGGGGGACCTTCCCCGTTTTCACCAGCTCCGTGTAGAGAACCGGGAAGGCGCATTCCAGACCCACCACACCGTTGAGGCTCCCCCGGAGGCCCCGGGCCTTTTCCTCCGCCGAGTGGGGGGCGTGGTCCGTGGCGACGCAGTCCACAGTCCCGTCCAAAAGGCCCGCCACCAGCGCGTCCCGGTCCGCGGCGGAGCGGATGGGGGGATTCATTTTAAACCGCCCGTCGTCCTCCAGGTCCCCGTCGCAAAGGCAGAGGTAGTGGGGCCCGGTCTCGCAGGTGACGGGGAGGCCCTGGGCCTTGGCGGCCCGGATGAGGGCCACGCTTTCTTTTGTGGAGATGTGGCAAACGTGGTAGCGGCATCCCGTTTCCCGGACCAGCTGGATATCCCGCTCCACCTGCCGCCACTCGCTGGCGGGGTCGTTGCCCGGGAGGACGTGCCGTTTGGCAAACTCCCCGTCGTGGACGCACCAGCCTTTGTCCAGCAGGGACTCGTCCTCACAGTGGGCCACGATAGGCCGGTCCAGCTTTTTTGCCAGCAGCATGGCCCGCCGCATCATCTCCCGGGACTGGACGCCCCGGCCGTCGTCGGAGAAGCCGGGAACAGAAGGGGCCAGGGCCTCCATATCCGCCAGAGCCTCCCCCTTCTCCCCCTGGGTGATGGCCCCGTAGGGATAGACATGGACCCGGGCGTCCCGCCGGATGGCTTCCAGCTCCACTTGGAGGCGGTCCGGGCTGTCGGGCACGGGGTTCAGGTTTGGCATGGCGCAGAGGGCGGTATACCCTCCCGCCGCCGCCGCCGCCGTGCCGGAGGCGATGGTCTCCTTATAAGAAAATCCAGGCTCCCGAAGATGAACGTGAACATCTACGAAACCTGGAACGATGAAATGGTGATTCAATTCAATGACGGCAGCGCCGTCCCGGGAAAGACGGGGGGAAACGGAAACAATACGCCCTTCGGAAACGGCAATATCCAGGGGCTGGAAGCCCCCGCCGCAAAAGACGGACCCGCCGGTCAGCAGCAGACGCATAGACGCTCTCCTCTCCATTTACTCAAAAAGATATGATATCGGAAAACCGCCGCTTTGTCAACCGGGCGGGGCAAAAAAATCCCTGTTTTTCTTTTTCCGGGCCTTTCGCCGAATTCCTTGAGGCTGTGTGGGGAGTGGGGAACGACTGCGGCCCAGGATGCGGTTTGAAATAGCTGGTGCGGTAAAAGATTTCGTTAAAATGCATAAATAAGCGGCGGCTGAGGGGATGGATTTTAAAAGCGACAGGAATATTTTTAGCACATCTAACAAAAATTTTGAGAACAGTTGACAATTTTCGATTCAATGATAAAATTATTGTAATGATTAAATTTTAATTTATTAAAAATTGTGTGTGGAAAGCACATAATTAAAAATGAGTTAAAGGAGCGAGTTGTTATGAAGTCGAAGAAGACCTGGACCACCATTACCCTGGCCATGATCCCCATTTGCATCGCGATCAACTTTGTAGGGGCGCAGATTGCCAATGCGCTGAAGCTTCCCGTGTACCTGGACGTCATCGGGACCATCATGATGGGCGCCATCTGCGGTCCCATTCCGGGAGCGGTGCTGGGGGCGCTGTCCTCTCTGATCAACAGCATCGGTGCGCCCGCCTCCATCGCGTATATACCGGCCACGGTGGCCTATGGCCTGCTGGCCGGCATTTTCGGTATGAAGGGCTTCATGAGATCGGTTCCCAAGACCTGCGTTTCCGGCTTTGTCATCGCCTTGATAGGCGTGGCCATCTCCACTCCCATCACCGCCCTGCTGTACGGCGGCATTACCGGCACAGGCCAGAGTGTCATCATTTTAGCTATGGAGGCAGCTGGCATCGGCCTGATTCCCGCTACCGTCATCTCTGGTTTTGTTACGGAATTTGCCGATAAACTCATTTCCTGCTTCATCGTCTATTTTGTGGGGAAAGCTTTATCCGACCGCCAGCTCTCCAAGTTCCCCTTAGGCTGCGTGTACATGAAGGCCCAGGAAGAAGACGCGGGGTAACGCGTCCTTCAGGGCTTTGCCCCGGTACCGTCCGCCGGCCTCAGAGCAGCACCCGAAAATCATGAGAAACGTTCATCGGTCCAGGAATCGCAGGGCCGTGCTGCCGTCCTTGACGGGCGTCAGCCCGCTGCGTCCTCCGCCTTGCCCTGCGCTCCCTGCCCTCGCTTCCTTTATTCTCATGATTTCTGGAAACTGCTCTAATCTAAGAGGACGGGAAGCGGCCCCTTTGACCGCTTCCTTTTCGAAAAGAAAACCGGCGGCAATGGAAACTGTGCCGGGGACTGCGTCCGATCCCAAAATATTAGATCATGTCCCATAGGAGGCGCTTATGGATCTCAATCAACTCCACCAGTTGGTTGCCTCTTCCCGCCGGGGGAGGTTCTGGCTGGACCTGAACCCCATGACCAAGATGGTGCTGGCCTTTTGTGAGGTGTCGCTGGCCATCTGCATGCCGGGCTTTGCGTATGGCTTTTTGCTAATGGCGGTTTTGATGCTGTGCGCCGCAACCTGCGGCCTGGGGAAGACATATGGGAAGATTATGCTCTCGGTACTGGTGATTTTTGTGGGCCTGATGATTTTGGCCCGGGCTCTGTTTTACGAAGGGGGCGGGGAGGTATTTGTAACCTTGGGCCGCTTTTCCATCTATAAGGGCGGCGTCCTGGCGGGTTTGCGGGCCAGCAGTGTCATCCTGGGCTTTTCAAGCGCCCTGGTGTTTTTCTACGCCTCTACAGAGCCGGAGTATTTGATGCTCACCCTGGAGCAGTACCGCTGTCCGCCTAAGGCGACGTTCGTGATCCTCTCCACCTTCCAGATGATCCCCCAGATGGGCGTTAACGCCAAGACCATCCAGGACGCTCAGAGGGCCCGGGGCATTGAAACAGAGGGGAGCTTGTGGGTCCGTGCGAAGGCGTTTATCCCCATGCTGATGCCGCTGCTGCTGTCTTCCTTTTCTGCGGCGGAGGAAAAGTCCCTGGCGCTGGAGACCCGGGGCTTTAACTACGACTCCCCCAAAACCCGCCTGCGGATTGTGGAGGACAGCAAGGCGCAGAAAGCGGCCCGGATCGGTTTGATCGCGGTGACCGCAGCCGCCTGTGTGACGGGAGGGTATTTTAAATGGCTTGCATAGAGTTGAAACAGGTCTCCTACCGCTATCCTACTTCTAAGACCGCGAACTTGAAGGAGGTCAATTTGACGGTGGAGAGCGGCGAATTCATCGCCGTCATTGGCCGGAACGAGGCCGGCAAGACGACCCTTTGCAATGTGATCCGGGGCTTTGCGCCCCACTTCTACCAAGGGAAGCTCAGCGGCAGTGTTCACGTCAACGGCAAGGATGTGCTGCGGACGGAGATTGGGGACCTGTCCTGGGACGTGGGTTATGTATTCCAAAATCCCTTCAACCAGAACAGCGGCGTCAAGGCCACCGTTTACGAGGAAATCTCCTATGGCCTGGAGAACCTGGGTATTCCCCGGCGGGAAATCTTTGACCGGGTGGATGAGGTGATCAACCTGCTGGGCATCGCCTATTTGGCGGACAAGCATCCCATGAAGCTCTCCGGCGGACAGTGCCAGCGGGTGGCCCTTGCCTCCATCATTGTCATGGAGCCGGCGATTCTCCTCATTGACGAGCCGACCAGCCAGCTAGACCCCAAGGGTACCGAGGATGTGTTCAAGATCATCGACATGCTGAAAAAGAAGGGGAAGACCACCATCCTGGTGGAGCACAAAATTGACCGGGTGGCGGAGTACGCCGACCGAGTGATTTTGATGGATGAGGGAAGGATCGTCCGGGACGGGCCGGCGGCCCAGATTCTCAGCGACCCGGCCCTGCTGGAGTATGGCGTGACCCTGCCCCAGACGGCCCTGCTGGGCCTGCGCTTGCGGGAGGAGGGTTTGCCCTTGGAGCGGATACCGATTACAATCGATCAGGCCGCCGTTTCCATTGGGGCCCTGCGGAAAGAAGGCGGTGGGATATGAAAGCGCTGGAACTGAAGGGCGTTTCCTTTACCTACCCCAACGGCTTTAAGGCGCTGGGGAAGCTGGATTTCTCCATTGCACCGGGGGAGAAAGTGGCCGTTATCGGCGAGAACGGCGCGGGCAAGACCACGATGGCCAAACTCACCAACGGACTCCTCCGCCCCGGCGCCGGGCAGGTGCTGGTGAACAGCGAGGACACGGCCGGCAAGACCGTGGCCGCCATCTCCCGGCATGTGGGCTATGTATTTCAGAATCCGGACGATCAGATCTGCAATCAAACCATCTATAAGGAGATTACCTATACCTTGCGGTACAACAAGTCCTGCGCCCCGGAGGAGATTGACCGCAGGGTCAAGGAAGCCCTGGCCCTGGCGGGCATGGCGGGCATGGAGGAAGTGAACCCCTACGACCTGTCCTTCTCTCACCGAAAGTTTGTCACGATCTGCTCCGTGCTTCTCCAAGAGCCGGAAGTGGTGTTGTTGGACGAACCCACCGCTGGGCAGGACCTTGCCTGCATGCGGCGTCTGGAAAACATTCTTGATCATCTGCAGAAAAAAGGCACGGCGGTGCTGACCATTACCCATGACATGGAATTTGTGGTACGCAACTTCCAGCGGGTGGTGGTTATGGCCCACGGCGGCATTATCTCCGACGGGACGCCCCGGGAAATCTTCTGGAATTTGGATGTGCTGCGGGAGGCGGCGCTGCACCAGCCTTACATCAGCGCTCTAGCCCGCCGCATCGGTCTGCCCGGGAAGGTGCTGACGGCGGAGGAGTTTGCCGCCGCGCTGCGGGGAAGCGGGAGGACTTTATGAAAAACATAATCGCAGGACTTGTCTGTACCCAGGATCCGCTGGAGTGCTGCGGGAGCTGGCTTGAGGAGGCGAGGGGGCTTTTGGAAGAGCTGGAGGCCCGGGCCGTGCTGGCCCCTCGGGCCATCGGCTCTTGGGAAGAGGCCGAGGAGGCCGCGGAGCGCTTCGCCGGTGAGGGCGTAGAGCTGGTGGTGCTGGGATGCCTGCGCCTTGCGGGAGACGGGCGGATTGTGGAGCCCTTTTTGCGCAGGGGGCAGACTCTGATGGTCTGGTGCTTGCCGGAGCCTGCCCGCACCGGGCCGCTGCCGCTGAATTCGATGACCTGCGCCAACCTCTATATGAGCAGTGCCAAAGGCCTGGAGGGAGCGCCGCCGGTGAAATGGCTCTACGGCGCGCCGGGCGATCCCCTGGTACGGAGACGCCTTGGGGTGACGCTGCGGGCGCTGCGGGGCAGACGGGCCTTAAGCGGGGCGGTGGTGGTTCAGGTGGGACAGACCGCCCCCGGGTTTGTGAATCTCCGATATGATGGCGAAGCTGTCCGAAAGACCCTGGGTGTGGAGATACGGGAATACGGCCTGGAGACCGTGTTTTCGGATATGGAAGCGGCGGACCCCCAAAAGACGGCGGAGTTGGCTCGCGTCCTGCCCCAGGGAGCCGCCCGCTGCGAGGGCACGGAGGAGGAGCTGGTAAAATCCGCCCGGCTGACTCTGGCCTTGGAGGCGCTGCAGGAACGGACCGGGGCCTCGGCCCTGGCGGTGAGCTGCTGGCCGGAGTTCCAGAGGGACCTCCATGTGTCCGTCTGCCTGGCCTTTGCCCGGCTGAACGAGAAGGGTCTGCCGGTCTCCTGCGAAGGAGACGCGCTGGGAGCGGCGGCCATGCTGGCGGCAAAGGCCATGGGCGCGAAAGCGCCGATGCTGATGGATCTGGTGGCGATGGACCAGGAGGCGGACGCGATTTCCTTCTGGCACTGCGGCATGGGCGTTCCCTGCCACGGGGACACGGAGGGCTTTGCTGTGACGAAGTACCCCGCCGATCCCCGCGTGTTGGATTTGCCCGGCGTCGGCGTGGATGTAAAATTTGCGGCCCAGCCGGTGACCGTGTGCCGCCTGAGCGGCAAGGACGGCGGGAGGCTCTTTGTCTGCGAGGCGGAAATTGTGCCTGGTCCGGACAGGGGCTTTGACGGGGCCAGGGGCTGGTTCAGCCGCTTTTCCATGGAGGGGCGCCCCATGTCCGCCCTGGAGTTTTTGGATACGGCGCTAACGAGCGGTACACCCCATCATTACGTCATTGCCCCGGGCCGCCTGGAGGCGGCGCTGCGGGAAATGGCGGTGCGGATGGGCCTGGAGACTGTCCGGGCTATGCCCTATACGGACGGGTTGAGGTAAGCGATGGAAACCATGAAGGCGATTGTACAGCACGCCCCCTTTGATTTTAGGCTGGAGCGGGTCCCCAAGCCCGCCGCCGGGCCGGGAGAGGTGGTGCTGCGGATAGAGGCCGCCGGCATCTGCGCCGGGGACCGGATTATGTACCAGGGCAAGGCCCCCTGGGGAATCAGCCCGGGCGAGATCCCCGGCCACGAGTACGTGGGCGTGGTGGAGGAACTGGGAGAGGGTGCCGCGGAGTGTCACGGCCTCTCCCTGGGAGAGCGCTGCACGGCCGAGGTGCAGATTCCCTGCCGGAACTGCGCCGCCTGCCGAAAGGGGCTGTTTCACCTTTGTGAGGACGCCTCCGGCTTCCAGGGCGGCGGCTGGGCAGAGTACATACGGCTGCGCCGCGGGGCGGTCGTCCACAAGGTGCCCTCCTCCATCCACCCGCTGGACGCGGCTATGATTGAACCTTTGAGCTGTGGGGCTTACGCCGTGGAGCGGGCCGGGGTGGAGATGAAAGATACGGTGGTGGTAGCGGGCATGGGAGCGATTGGACTTGCGGCGTTGCAGTTTGCCCGCCTGCGTAACCCCTGCCGCCTGATTGCCTTGGGGACCACGACGGAAAATACCGCCCTTGCCAGGGAGTTCGGCGCGGACGAAACCGTCAACATCCGGGAGGAGGACGCCGCGGCCCGGATCCGGGAACTGACCGGAGGAGCGGGCTGCGATGTGTATATCGAGTGCTCCGGCTCCCCGGTGTCGGCGGAGACCGGCGTGGCCGCCCTGGGCCGACGTGGCCGGCTGATGATCTATGGAGTCTATACCCGGCGGGCCGCCGTGGACCTCAATGAGATTGGACAGAATAAGGAGTTGACTATTCTGGGGGGGCACCTGAGTCCCGGCATGATGCCGTATGTGATCCGCTGCCTGAAAACGGGGCAGATCCGGCCCAGAAAGATGGCCACGGACGTATTTCCCCTGGAGGAGTTTGATAAGGCAGTCAATATCAAAAAGATTCATCTCGGCAGCATCAAAACCATTCTGCTCCCGGGACTTGATGGAAGCGAGGAAGAGCGATGAAAATTGTCATTACGGCGCCCTTTGCCGCCCAGCAGGTGGAGCAGCTGCGAAAAGACCACGAGGTGTGGTTCCAGCCTCAGACGGAAGATGTCCCCCTGCGGACGCAGGAGCAGTTGCATCATCTCCTTTTGGAAGAGCACGCGGAGATTTTTATTTGTGAATCTGACGTGGTGAGCGCCCAGGTGCTGGAGGGTCTTACTGCTCTGAAAGCGGTGTGTGTCTGCCGGGCGGGGCTGAACGACGTGGACCTGGAGGCCTGCACCATCCGGGGGATTGCTGTGATAAACACTCCGGGCCGCAACGCAGCGGCGGTTGCCGACATGGTGGTGGCCCTGTTTATCGGTATGTCCCGCTTCCTCTTTGAGGGGGAGCGCATTCTCCGGGCGGGCCAATGGGACGAGGGGACGTACTACCGCCTGCGGGGCCGGGAGCTGTATGGCCGCACAGCGGCCTTCGTGGGCTTTGGGGCGATCCCCCGGGAGCTGAGCCGCCGCTTGCAGGCCTTTGATATGAGGCTGATAGCCTATGACCCCTACCTTTCAGAAGAGGATATGGCGGAGTACGGCGTTCAAAAGGCGTCCTTGGAGGAGGTTTTTTCCCGGGGGGACTTTGTGACGGTTCATGTGCCAGTGACCCGGGAGACGAAGGGGCTTGTGAACCGCCGTTTGCTGGAGCGGATGAAGCCCGACGCCTACTTTGTCAACGCCGCCCGAGCCGATATTGTCAACGAGGCGGACGTCATTGAGCACTTGAGGAACCATCGTATCGCCGGGGCGGCCTTCGACGTGTACGGGCAGGAGCCTCTGCCGCCGGAGAGTCCCTTCCTGACGTTGGACCATGTGGTGCTGATTCCCCATCTTGGGGGAGCCTCTCTGAATGTGGTGGACAATCATTCCCGGATGGTGGTCTCAGATCTACGGCTTTTCTGGGAGGGCAAGCGTCCCCTTCACCTGGCAAACCCGGGAGTGCTGGCATGAAGGAAGCGGCTGTCATTGTCATTGACGCGGGGACCGGGGACTGCCGGGTTGCCGCCTTTTCCGATAAGGGTGAGCCGCTGGCCTCCGCCCATCGGGAATGGACCTATCAAAGCGGTCGGGAGGGAATCCCCGGGGCGTTCGCCTTTGACCCGGAGGGCTGCTGGCGGAGCGTGAAGGAGCTTTTGCAGGCAGTGACGGCGCGGGCCGGATGCGCCGCCGCCGTTACCGTTACAAGCCAGCGGGACGGCATGGCCTTTTTGGACCGGGAGGGACGGGAGCTGTACTGCGCGCCCAATATGGATCTGCGGGGAGAGGCGGCCCTTCCGGCCCTAAGGCCTTTTTGCCGGGAGATATTGGAGCGGACGGGACTGCCGCTGCACGCGCTGTTCGGCTTGAGCCGCCTGACCTGGCACCGGGACTTTGCCCCGGAGGTTTATGAGCGCATCGACTGTGTGCTGATGCTGTGCGACTGGCTTGCATTTCGGCTCTGCGGAGAGCGGCGCAGCGAACGCGCCGCCGCCAGCTCCTCCCAGATGCTGTCCCTTCGCTCTGGAGAGTATGACCGGGCACTGATGGAGCGTTTGGGGCTGCGGGGGGACCTCTTTCCCAGAACCTGCGGCGCGGCGGAGGCGGTGGGCGGCCTGCTGCCGGGGGTGGCCCGGGAGACCGGCTTGAAAGCCGGGGTGCCTGTGTTCATCAGCGGAAGCGACGCTCATTGCGGCGCGGTTGGCACGGGATGCCTGCGAAGCGGGGAGACCGCCGTGATCGCGGGGACCACCACGCCGGTTCTCTCCTTTTTTGACCGCCCGGTTGTGGATAAGCGGGGTGCGCTCTACGGAAGCCTTTCCTCCCTGCCCGGCCTGTGGACGCTGGAGGCGAACGCCGACAGCACGGGCCTTTCCTACCGCTGGGTCCGCGATCTCTTTTTCCCTGGAAAGGCGGATGCCTTTAGGCGCATGGAGGCGGAGGCGCGGACCGTCCCGCCGGGAAGCGGCGGCATGAAAGCTTACATCGGCGTAGGCATTCGGGGAGAGGAGAAGGGGTGCAATCTGGGGGGCTTTTTATTCCCAGTGCCTTGGAACATCAGCGACTTCGGCCGCGCCCACTTCCTGCGCGCCGCCCTGGAAAGCAACGCCTTCGGCACGGCGGCAAACCTGGAGGCACTGTGGGCGTCGGGTGCGGAGAAACCGGAGCTGCTGCACCTGTGCGGCGGACAAAGTCGCTCACCTCTGTGGGCGGGAATGCTGGCGGACACGGCGGGCGTTGCCGTTCAAACCTATGAAAACGCGGAAGCTACGGCCCTGGGTGCGGCGCTGCTGGCCGCCTATGGCGTGGGGCTGTATCCTACGGTCCGGGCCGCGGCGGAGGCCTTTGTCCGCCCCGGCCGCCGCTATGCGCCGGACCCGGATTCTCCGTATCCAGCCCTATACCGGCAGTGGCGGGAGCGGCGGAGGCACCTTTTGGAACTGTCCTGCCGGGAAGAACCCTGAGCGGGTGAATGAAACGAAGATAAGGAGCGATTATTATGCTGATGGAACTGGAACGCCGGCAGATTGTGGAGACAGGCCGGCTGATGTACGAACGGGGCCTTTGCCAGATGTGCGGGGGCAATATCTCCATCCGGGACCCGAAGACGGAGCTTGTTGCGATCAAACCCAGCGGCGGGGCTTATATTTACCTAAAGCCGGAGGATATCATCGTCGTGGATATGGACGGCAAAGTGGTGGAAGGGGACAAAAAGCCCTCCATTGAAACGCAGATGCACCTTGGGATATACAAGGCGCGTCCGGAAATTATGGCGGTGGTCCACAGCCATCCCCTTCATGCCGTGGCCTGGAGCCTGCGGCACAGTTATTTGCCCAGTGTAATCTGTGCGCAGTATATGCTCAACGGTGCGGTGAAGGTGGCCCCCTATGAAGACGCGGGCTCTGCGGAGTTGGCAGCAAGTGCGGTAAAGGCCATCGGCGAGGACGGATACGCCTGCATTCTTCAGGCCCACGGCGTTATCGCCGGAAGTTGCTTTGACGTGCTGCACGCCTTGGAAATGAACATGGTTGTGGAGGACGCCTGTCGAATCGCCATGCTCTGCGGCCCCGGTGAAGACTATTTCACCATCGACGCACAGCTTGGCGCCGCAGGGGGCTACGACGGTCTGGAGCGGCTGCGCCGTTTTGCCGGCCAGCCCTGATAAGGAGGACATATGAACGGTTGGAAATCTCCGAAGCCCTCGGTGGAGGAATTGCTGCACGGATGCGCCGGCGTGCTGATCGCCGGCTGCGGCGGCGGAGGCGATTTGGTGCAAAGCGTATCCATTATGAATTACGCCAAAAACCTGGGTGTGAATAACGTGTGCCTTGCCACGATCTCCGTCAACTGGTGGGGTGCGTTTTCCGACGGCTGCGAAGTGTTCGACCTGGATTGGTTCCAGCCGGCGGAGCGTATCGGCCCGGACCTTGCCCGCATCTTGCCGGATACCCGGCTCACCGGCGGCATGGGAGCGGGGAAGCCCACCTATGAGATTGCCATGGCCCGGACGTTTGACGTGCCGGTGTATGCGATCCACCTTGGAAACGGACTTCCCGGCGTCCGTGGCGCCCTGGAGGAGATTATCCGACGCCATGGATGTGAGCTGTTCATCAGCGCCGACATCGGGTCCGACGCCTTCTTCAGCGGCGAGGAAACCCAAGTCTGTTCCCCGCTGATTGACGCTTTTTCCGTCCTCTGCGCCTCGGAGCTTTCGATTCCCGGGGTCTACGCGCTTAACGGCTACGGCGGAGACGCGGAGATGCACATGGCCCACCTGAACCGCAACGTGGGCGAGTGCATGCGCCGGGGAGGCTTTCTGGGAGCCGGGGGAATTACCCAAAGGGACGTGGTGGATCTGCAGCGGGTCTTTGACATGATGGGTCCCGACGATGTGGAGCAGTGGCCCTGCCGGGCCGCCCGGGGAGAGCTTGGCGTGTTCTACTGCAAGCGCCTTTGGGGGGTGGAGCGCATTCCCGCCGCTGCCGCTACTTTCTATTTTGACCCGGACGTGATCTGCGGGATGAATCCCGCGATTCAGGCGGTGCGGGGCACAAAGACACTCCAGCAGGCCGAGGATGCTATCTATGCCCAGTGCGGCATTCTCAGCGAAACCCGTCTCGCTCTGGAACTGCCCTATCCCATGCCGCCTCAAAGGGCGGACAAGTGAGGAGGCTGTCATGGACCTAACATCTTTTATCGCCGGGATGCCCAAGGCGGAAAACCACGTCCACCTGGACGGCTCCACTTCTCCCGCCTCCGCCCTGGCCTTGGGGCGGCGCAACGGGATAGCTCTTCCGTTTTCCAGTGTGGAGGAGGCTGTGGAGCGGTATCGCTATGAGGATCTGGACGGGTTTCTCCGTATCATTAACGCCGTTTGCCAGGTCATTCAAACGGAGGAGGATTTTGCCTTCCTTACGGAAGAACTGGCAAAGCAGGCCAAGGCGCAGAATATCCGCTGCCGGGAGGTCATGCTCTCGTGCCATTACCATGAAAGCCGGGGGATTTCCTTTGAGACCCAGATTCGGGGTTTTATCCGGGGCCGGAAAATCGCCTGGGAGAAATACGGGGTGTACCTTTGCGCAGTGCCGGAGATTGACCGTACTATGCCGCCGGAGGAGAGCCTGGTGTTTATCGATCGCCTCCTCCCCTGGCGGGAGGAGGCCGGGATTGCGGCCGTCGGGCTTGACGGCGCGGAGGCCGGTTATCCGGCCCACCGCCACCAGGCGGCGTTCGCCCGGGCAAAAGAGTGCGGCTTCCACGTCACCTCTCACGCGGGGGAGGCCTATGGCCCCGTCAGCGTGATCGATTCCCTGGATGCCATCGGTTCGGAGCGCATTGATCACGGCGTGCGCTCCATCGAGGACCCGGAGCTGGTCCGGCGCCTGGCCCGGGAGGAGATCCTGCTGACGGTCTGCCCCATCAGCAATGTGGCGCTGAAGGTCTATCCCAGCCTTGCCGCCCACCCCTTTAAAAAGCTGCTGGACGCCGGGGTCCCCGTTACGGTGAACTCCGACGACCCGCCCTTTTTCACCAGCGATTTGAACGACAATTACTGCGCTGTGGCGCAGGCTTTCTCCCTGACGCTGGAGGAGCTTTTGAAGATTGCCAAGGACGCCTTTGTCCGCTCTTTCGCCCCACCAGAGCGAATTGCCGCAGGCGTTGAGGAACTGGAGAAATACTTTGCCCAAAAGGGCCCCTTGCTGACCCTGTGAGGCCGGATTGGAGGATCGATATGCAAATACCTATTATGCAGGCAAACGCCGCCGGCAGCGTGCTGGCCTATGGATATGAGGCTGTAGCCCGGGGCGCGCTGGAAGCGGACGTGAAGGTGGTATCTGGTTTCCCCGGAACCCCCAGCACCGGCGCCTTGGAGGCCCTGGCCTCCGTCGCCGGTGAGAGGGGGATTCATGTGGAATGGGCCACCAATGAGCGGGTGGCTTTGGAGACGGCTTGGGGCGCTGCGATGGACGGGCAGCGCGCCATGTGTACCATGAACCATCTGGGTATGAACGTGGTGATGGACGCGCTGAAATACTGTGCCAACTATGGCGTCACCGGCGGCATGGTGGTTTTTGTGGGAGACGATGTAGGTGCCAACACCTCCGCCATTGAGTCAGATTCCCGGGTGTTGGCCTGTTCGGCGGATGTGCCGGTGCTCACACCCTGCAGCGCGGAGGAGGCCCGCCGCATGACCCGTCGGGCCTTCTCCCTCTCGGAGGAACTTGGCTGTCCGGTCGTGGTGCGCAGCGTCTGCCAGCTGATGATGGCTCGGACGCTGGTGGATGTGGAAGTGCCTGAAACCGTGTCCCGTCCCAGTGATTTCGCCCCCAATCCCCGGCGGGTGGTTATGTTCGAGCCGGGGACCATGGCGGCGGTGACCATACACCGCTTTTTGCACGAAAATCTCTCCCGGGCCGGCGGACTGCTGGAGGAGCAGGGATATGACGCCGCCTTCCCCGGCCCGGGCTCCACAGGAATTATAGCCTGCGGCGTGAGCTATCCCCTGGTCAAGGCGGCCATGGTCCGCTGCGGCGTGGAGGCGCCGGTTTTGAAGCTGAGCGTGATGAATCCCCTGAATGAGCGGCTTATTACCGGCTTTGCCGCCTCCCTGGACCGTATTTTGGTCTTTGAGGAGGGAGAGGCTTATGCCGAAGAGAAGATCCAGGCCATTCTTGGAAGAAGCCGCCTTCCGGCCTCTGTCTTAGGCCGCCTTTCCGGGGAGCTTCCCTTTGGCGGGGAGCTGTTCGTGGGGGAGATAGAGTCGGCCCTGCGGGCGGTATATAAGGGAGAGCGCTGGAAAGCGGCGGACGCCGCCGCTCAGGACCGCCTCTTTGAGCGGGATTTGACGCTTTGCGGCGGCTGCGGCCACATGGGACTGTTCTATGCCCTGCGCAAGGCGATGGAGGAGGTCAACGGAGGACGGTATTTGGCCTTCAGTGACGCGGGCTGCGCCTTCATGGGCATCCTGGCCCCGGCCAAGAGCATTACCTCCGCCACCAATATGGGCGGCGGCATCAGTTTTGCCTGCGGCGCAGCCGACGCGGGCAGTGAGGTTCCGGTCTTTGCCTTGTGCGGAGACGGCGGCTTCCTCCACGGCGGCGTGTCCGCCCTGGCTGGCGCCGTGTTCAACCGTTCGAATATCGTGGCGGTGCTGCTGGACAATGCCGCCCTGGGGAACACGGGGCTCCAGCCCACGGGCTGCACGGGACGCAACGCCGTGGGGCAGGAGGTGCCCCGGGTGGACCTGGAGGGCCTTTGCCGCAGTCTTGGCATCGTCCATCAGCAGACGGTGGACCCTTTGCGCTTGGAGGATACCATGGCCGCCATTAAGACGGCCTTGAAGGCCCCCAAGCCCGCCGTGATCATTGCCCGCCAGCCCTGCGTACTGAACCGGCTGAAGGCGGAAAAGCAGGCCGGCCATCCGGTGAGGACCGCCGCTGTGGACCCAGCCGCCTGCCGGAGGTGCGGGAAGTGCGGAGAGCTGTACTGCACCGCCATTGTCCGAGAGGGAAAAGAAGCCGTTCCGTCTATCCGGGCGGATCTGTGTTCTGCCTGCGGCATGTGTGTGGAGCTTTGCAGCGGCGGGGCCATCGGTATAAAGGAGGTGTAAGCAATGGGAAAGCCTTTTTATCTAAGAATCTGCGGCGTGGGCGGACAGGGTAGCGTTCATTTGGCGGGGACCCTGGCGGCGGCCGCCGTTCGGGAGGGAATCTCCGTCAGCGTGATTGACCGGCCCCGCTCCGCCATGCGCTTGGGCCCCATCACCTGCGACCTCTGCCTGGGACAGGAGGGCTTCGCTCCTTTCATCGTCCCTGGGGAGGCAGACGCCGTGCTGGGCCAGGAGCCGTTGGACGGTGTGCTGAACGCCGCCTATTATCTGAAAAAGGGCGGGACGCTGGTGCTGCAAAGCGAGGCGACGCCCTCCATTGGAGAAGCCGTGGCCTGCGGCATGGACGAGCGCCGTACCGCCTGGAAGGAAAAAATGCTCCGGTGGGGCTGCCAGGTAGTGGAGGCAGACGCGTCGGCGATAACAGGCACGGGCCGGAACTACTACATGCTGGGCGTGTTTCTGCGGGCCTGCCCCTGGTTCCCCATTTCCGCCGCCGCGGTGGAGGAGGAGCTGGCCGGACAGGCGAAGAACCTGCAGTGCCTGCGGGAGGGAATGCGGGCAGCGGTTTGAGCGCGGCCAGATCCACCTTGCTCTTTGGGTAATCCTGTGGTAAGATTTTCCCAGATAGAAAGAAAGGTGGATATGGCCTTGTATCAAGAAGTTATGCTGAAGATGGATCAAGAGTGCGTGGAGTTATTTGAAAAGGAGGCCGCTCGCCGAAATATGAGCCTGAGCACCTTCTTGCAGGACGCCGGACTGCTGTGCGTGGCACAGGAGGATGCGCCTCCCCCCTCCGCCGGGGAGAAGCCCCGCCGGAAGAAGAAAAAGCTGTCTCCGGGAGAGGCGGAGGTCATTGCTGACCGTTTCATCACCTTTCTCAATACCCAGCTCCTGGCCTGCCGGGACAAGCCCTTTTCCTGCCGCTATTCGATTTCCCCGGCGAATCAGGCCTCGTGGCTGCCGGAAGCGCTGTCCTGCGGAGAGAGTGCGGAGGAGAATTACCGCATGGAGCTTCTGTTCCACGAGAAGCTGATGGAGGCTCTGGAAAAAGAGGACGAAACCCTCTGCCTGGAAGTGGTCCGGGCGGCCATAGACTGGGGCGGCGTGTACTACAGCCGGGGCGTCCGTAAGGGGAACCAGCAGCAGGTGGAAAAGCTGGGCCGGGAGGGGGAGCTGCTGCCGGTGCTGCGCCGGAGCTATCGCCACATCCTCAGCCGGGAGCTGGAGAAGCTGGAGATTTTCACCTCCGGCTGGAGTATCATTTGGTATCTTATGGATATGGAAGAACTGTTTATCCTTTCTTCCCGGAAGATTTACGCCCTGAACAAGGTGATCCAGGCTTTCCAGGCGGCGGAGGGGCTTTCCGTCTTGCCGCCGGAACTGGATCTGGGGCAGCTCGTTTACCAGGGAAGCCCCCGCTATCTGGAGGGGGTGCGGTATCTCTATACCCAAAAGTCCAAGCTGATCCTATTCAAAAAATGCGTCAGGATCCTGGGTGAGATTCGGCAGCGCGGGGATTTTGTTCACAACAAAGAGCTGGATAACCTTCTGTTTATCATGGGGGACGTCTGAGCGCCGCCTTTGCCCGGGGCCTATGGAGTAAGGAAATGGAACAGATCAAAGAAGTCCACAGGTCCCACCGCCGTCTCCATGTGGAGGATAAGCTCAGCGGCCGGGCCGCCTACGGCGCGGATCTGCGCCGGTCAGACCTTATGTATGCCAAAGGCGTCAGCCCGGGCTGTGCCGCCGGGCGCATCAAGGAAATCGATGTTTCCGCCTGCCTTGCGGTTCCCGGAGTGGCGGCGGTCTATACCGCCCGGGACCTGCCGGGGCACAACGGCTTTGGCCTTTTTACCGATGACGAGCCGATCCTTGCCCGGGATGAGGTGAAGTTTGCCGGAGACGTGGCGGCTTTGGTCGTGGCCGAGAGCCGTCAGGCGGCGGAGGAGGGGGGCAGGCGCATCCGTTTTTCCATCGCCCCGGTAAAGCCCCTTCTCTCCGTGGAGGAGGCCCTGGCCTCTCCAAGGCGGATCCATCCCGGCTATGCGGGAAACATCTGCGCGGACAAACGGGTGGTCAAGGGAAACGCCGCCGCCGCCTTGGAGCGGGCCGACGTGGTAGTGGAGGAAACCTATCATACAAGCTGGGTGGAGCATGCCTATCTGGAACCGGAGGTTATGTCCGTCCTGCCTATGGAGGGCGGACGGCTGGAGATCCGGGGGGCCATGCAGCATCCCTTCTACATGCGCCAGGTGGTCTGTGAGGCATTGGCTCTTCCCGAAAGCCAAGTGGTGGTTCACCCGGACGTGCTGGGAGGCAGTTTCGGCGGCAAAGTAGAGATCTCAGGGGCCATGGCCGCCCGGGCGGCTCTGGCGGCGCTGCGGTTGGGCCGCCCGGTGCTCTATGTCCTCAGCCGGGAGGAGTCTGTGGCCCAGAGCCACAAGCGCCACGGCATCCGGTTCCATGTCCGCTTAGGGGCCTCTCGGGAGGGAACGCTGGAGGCCTTGGAGGTCCGGGCGCTGATGGACGCCGGGGCCTACGTCAACGAAAGCCCCATCGTTTCCTGGAAGACGGTCACCTGCGGACCGGGCCCCTATGTGCTGCCCCATGTGTCCTACCGAAACACGGCTGTGCTGACCAACAACATGGTCTGTGGTGCCATGCGGGGCTTTGGTACGCCCCAGGCCATCTTCGCCATGGAGAGCGCCATGAACGAGCTTGCCCAGCGGCTGGGGATGTCCCCTACGGAGCTGCGGCGGAAAAACTTCCTCCACGAGGGAGACGCCACCGCCACCAGCCACGTACTCCGGGATCATGCCGTCAGCATTGCCGGTGTGATGGAGCGGGCGGCGCGGGCCCTGGGCTTTGACGAGAAATTTGCCCGGTACAGCCGCATCCAGGAAGGCCCCCTGCGCCGGGGCGTGGGCGTGGCTTGTTCCATCCGGGGTGTGAGCTTCGGCGCGGACTCCGAGGATACGGGCCGGGCCAGGATTGTCCCACAGGCGGACGGAACGGTGGAATTCATGTGCCCCATGATGGAAATGGGCCAGGGGGCGGAAACGGTGCTCAGCCAGATTTGTGCCGACGCCCTGGGCCTTCCCTTGGAGCGCGTCCGCCGTCTTCAGCCGGAAACAGACCGCTCTCCGGACACCGGCGCCGCGGGTGCCAGCCGGGGGACCTTCATCGGGGGAAACGCGATTCTCCAGGCTGCCGCCGCTCTGAAAGGACAGATCGCCGCTTGCCTCGGGGCGGAACCGGTGGACTTTTCGCAGGGGCAGGTGCTGGTAGGAGACCGGAAGCTTTCCTGGGAGGAGCTGTACCGGGAGCTTTGCGCCCGAGGAAAGACGCCGGATGCTGCCGCCGCCTATACCGTCCCTCTTATGCCCTGGGATGAGGAGCACTGCCAGGGGGACGCCTTTATCTCCTACACCTATTCCTGCCACGCTGCCGAGGTGGAGGTGGATACGCAGACCGGACAGGTCCGGGTGCTGCGGATGACTGCCTGCCATGACGCCGGGCGCATTGTCAATCCTCAGATGGCGGCGGGACAGGTCTACGGGGGCATGGCCATGGGCCTGGGCATGGCGCTGATGGAGGAAGTGGAAGCCGATCCCCGCAGCGGCGTGATCCGCACGGATAACTACGACACGTATCTGCTTCCTACAGCCCTGGACGCCTGCCCCTTCTGCGTGGAGTTTCTGGAGCACCCGGACGCCTCTAGTCCCTTCGGAGCGAAGAGCTTGGGAGAGCCGGCCATGGAGCCCGCGCCTGCGGCAATTCTGGGAGCGGTGAATCATGCGCTGGGCAGCGCGGGGGCCGTGCGGCGGATGCCTGCGGACCTGGAAACGGTATTTTTTGCCGCTCATCCGGAGTGGAGGGGGGAGAAGGAATGAACGTGGTCAGCTATCACCGGCCGCAAGGACTTGACGCCTTGTATACCGGCCTGGAAGCGGAGAATGCCCCCATTCTCTGGATGGCGGGGGGCACGGACGTGTTGGTTCAGGCAAGGAAGCCGGGCCGTTTTGACGACCGCGCCGTCTTTGATCTGACGGCCCTTCCGTCCCTTCAAGCGATTGAGGAAAGGGAGGACGCCCTGGTCATCGGCAGCGGCGCGACCCATGGGCAGATCGCGGATTCCCCCCTGGTGCGGAGATTCGCTCCGCCCTTGGCCCAAGCCTGCGCCCAGGTGGGCGCGCAGCAGCTTCGCAACCGGGCCACTCTGGGCGGAAACATCGCCAACGCCTCCCCCGCCGGGGATACCTTGGCTCCTTTGGCGGCTTTGAATGCCTCTGTGGAGCTTGACCGCCTGGGAAGGCGCCGGAGAGTGCCGCTTACAGGGCTGATCCTCGCCCCGGGGCGCACGGCCCTGGAGGAGCGGGAGTTTATCCGGGCTCTTTGGATACCCAAGCTGCCGGAGGGAGCGCGGAGCGGCTTTTTGAAGATCGGGCGCCGCCGGGCCTTGGCCATTTCCCGTTTGACCTTGGCCGCCGTGCTGGTTCTGGGTGCGGAAGAGAAGATCCGGGAGCTTCGCCTGTCCGTAGGCGCGGTATTTCCTCGGCCGATGCGTTTTGCGGAGTTGGAGGAAGGGGCTCGGGGCCTTTCGGCGGAAGACGGCTGCCTGGAGGAGATTGCCCGGGCACTGTCGGAGAAGATTCCGGAAATTGCAGGCCGGCGGACTTCCACCGCCTATAAGCAGCCTGTGTGCCGCCTGGCCTGCCTGCGGCTTTTGAAGGAGTTGAGAGATGGATGACCATCCGGTTTGAGTTGAACGGCGCGCCCCAAGCGCTGGAAGTGGACGGCGGCCTGCGGGCCTTGGATGTGCTGAGGGAAGAACTGGGCCTTACCGGCACGAAGGAGGGCTGCGGTGTCGGAGAATGCGGGGCCTGTACCATCGTGGTAGACGGCTTGGCCGTAAACGCCTGCCTGATGCCCGCCGCGCAGTTGGATGGGACGGCTGTGCTGACGGTGGAAGGCCTGGAGACTCTCCCCCTGGGCCGGGCGCTCCAGCGGGCCTTCGCGAAGCAGGGAGCCGTACAGTGCGGCTTTTGTACGCCGGGGATGCTGCTGTCCGCCTACGCCCTTTTGCTGCGGGAGCGGAATCCGTCGGAGGAGGCGATCCGTACCGCCCTTGCGGGGAATCTCTGCCGCTGTACCGGCTACGCCCAAATTGTCGCGGCGGTTCAGGCGGCGGCGCGGGACCAGAGATAGAAGCAAGCATCCCGCCTGAAGGCCGGCCTGTCAGGGTTCCTATCGAAGCCCGGCGGATCAGTCCTGTGGGAGAAAGAGGGGCAAGGAAACAAAGCGGCCTTCGGAGTAAGCTTCCCCTAGGGCGGGCGGTTTGTCCGGCATTTCCAGCGGAGGCGTGTTTTCTGCCAGAGCAGGCACTCAAATTTTGCGGGAAAATATCCAAAGATAAAAGAAAAATGCAAAACCAGAATATTTTGCTGGTAGCAGCAATCAGTCTGCGGAGGAATGCTCAAAGCTGGCGTTAGAGTCCGTATGCTGAAACAGGAGATGGTCCCCGTGCCAGAAGCGGTAGCACACCTCCGCGCAAAGACTCTCGTGGATGGTGCGCTCCATGCGGCCCTCCACCGGAGCGCGGAGAGGCTGCCGCCGCTCGTTCAGCAATTCGACTTCCAGGCGGTGCTTCCCCTGACGGATTACCGCGCCGGAGGAGGACCAAGCCTCGATTTTGACGCCCCGGTAGGTGGCCAGCCGGTATTCCCGGTCTCCATAAAAAATGGAGCAAATACAGCCGGTGAAGCCGCTCACAGGCAGGGGAATCGTCGCAATTGCAAGCATTAGACTGCCGCGCTTCGGCCCGTCCCAAAGGCACTGTGTCCAAAGGTATTTGCGGGGAAAGGAGTGGCCCCTGTCTGTCTCAATGTATCCGCTCCCGTTGGAGAAATTCAGGAACTCGCCGTTCAGCTCCAGCGTCCCATTCAGAGAATGCCCCATGCTGATGACGCCGTGGGCGCACTGCATTCCCCCGAAAAACCGGAACGGCCCCATGATGTCGGAGCGCAGGGCAGTAAAAGGGCCGTAGCGCAGTGAGCCGCAGAGGGAAAGGTTGTCCTGTTGGATATGGAGGTCGATCCCTTGACGGCCAAAGCTGGACTGCCCAAGCTGCACTTGAAAAGGTTGCCGGGAGACTTGCAGCTGTGCCTCCGGGTATTCCAGCCACCACGCCTGATCCCTTGAAATGACTTGGAGGGAGGCGGTGCGGCGTCCTTCTTTGCCGATATGGAACGCGAGAATCAGCGCAAGAGTCTGCCCCTGCGGGTTCTGGTGTTTGAAGTACCAGCCCTCAAAATAAGGACCTGTCCTGTTTGTACTGCGGAAAAATCCCATGGTTCATCACCCCAGATTCAGTTTTCCCTGAATCTGGGGATTTTATATAGGATATTCTCCGATGCTGAGCTGGTCAAAGTGGTCTCACCAAAAAATATTGCGGATATAAACCGCAAAATTATTGATATAATTCGTAAGTTGCCGCTTTGACTCCATGGAATATGAGGACATGACCGCCAAGGAGATGTATCAGGAGTTGAAGAGGCGGCTGACTGAAAGCGGCAAAATCTACCTCTTTCTGGATGAGGTGCAGGAGATCGCAGACTGGGAAAAGGCGGTCAATTCTCTGGTGTCTGATTACGATGTTGATTTATATGTAACGGGTTCCAATTCCCGCATGATGTCCTCGGAGATATCCACCTATCTGACCGGACGGTATGTTGCGTTCCGGATTTATACACTCTCCTTTGCGGAGTATCTGGCCTTCAAAAGACAGTATGCATCCCTGGTAGACATCCATGCGGAACTGGCGAATTATATCCGCCTGGGAGGATTCCCGGCGACACATCTGCGGGAGTACAGCCAGGACGAGGTCTATACCATCGTCCGCGACATTTACAACTCCACGGTTTTCTCTGATATCGTCCGGCGAAACCGGATCCGGAAGGTCGATCGGCTGGAAAGGGTCGTAAAATACGCCTTCAGCAATGTGGGAAACACCTTTTCCGCCAAGACTGTATCCGGCTATCTCAAGGCAGAACACCAGGCGCTGGAAAATGTGGTGTATCTGGAGCTGTGCCGCAGAGGATATACCGTCTACGTCGGCAAACAGACCGGCGGGGAGAACAACTTTATGGCGGTTCGTCAGAATGAGAAGCTCTACGTCCGGGTCACACAGCGTATTGAATCTGAAAAGACGGAGAGGCGGAAATATGAGTGCCTGTTGGAAATTCGGGACAACTACCCCAAGTATGTCCTGCGCACCGATGAATTTGCCGGCGGAAATTACCAGGGGATCAAGAAGATGCAAGTTGCGGATTTCCTATTGAGCACGGAATATTGAGCCGCTTTTTGCCCGGAAGCGGCTCAATCCTTGTGGCACTGTATCCAAAGAAGTACTGTGTGATTCCCCACCGACGTGGAGCGGCAGAATCGATAGCCCAGTTGGTCAAAGGCCCGGAGGGCTTTCGGGCTTTTGATTTGGTTTTCCGCCAGTCAGCGTACCATCTGCCCGCGGGCCCTTTGAAGTGCCCCCTGTCAAGTAGCCAAAACAGAGAAAAAGGAAGGCAGGGACTCATCCGGGTGAACCCAGCCATCGGGCGTAAACTGCCGCCTCTGCGGGAGAAGGAAATGAAATTCTTACCAAGGAGGAAATCCAGCGTTTTCTGATCCAGGCCAAGGAAGAGGGGAGCTACGAGCTGTTCCTCCTGGAGCTGACCACGGGGGTGCGACAGGGCGAACTGTTGGCCCTGCAATGGTCCGACCTGGATTTCAAGACGGGGCGGCTCCGCATCAGTAAGCAGGTGTACTCCGTCAACGGAAAGTTGGAAGTCAATGAGCCCAAGACTAAGGCCGCTGCCCGCACCATCATCCTGCCTCCCGCCATGGTGGAACTGCTGGCAGAGTACAAGGCGCAGATATTCTCAGAGTGGATGTTCCCCTCTCGCATCAAGCTGGAGCGGCCTGTGGACCCCGGCTACGCCCGAAAGCGCCTGAGAGTCATTTGGGAACGGGCTGGGTGCAAAGGTGGTGTCAACAATTTTTTGCACTTTAAGGAAACGCTGATTTAATTCCCCGAAATGATAGAAGATGTGATGATGTGATAAAATAAGGGAAAGGGGGGCGGGGTATGAAACAGGAAAGATTTAGCGATATGGAATACAGATGCCGGAAAAAGAAAACAAAACGGGGAGAATTTCTGGAAATCATGGATAGGTGCCGGTGTAGCGTTCGTCGTCCGGAATATGGACCACTGCGGATGTGGACCAAATCCTGCCGCACCGGGAAATGTCGTGACCGTTGTAACCATGGGCTGCTTTGTACTCGGCAGGAGTTGGGATGTGGCGTTCAAACAGGGCCTTGACAATCTCGTTCGGCTTGTACCCATTCTGCGCCAATTCAAAAATCAGCCGGATATGCCGCCTCCTTTTCCATCGCTAACAGCGTGTCCAGAATTTCCCGCAGGTCGGGCGGGAGCTGAAAAATCTCGTTGAGAAGGTCCATGGAAACTTTGCTGGCGGCATTGCCCAAGTGGTGGAGAACGGCGGGGGTGGAAAACTCGGCAATACCCGCAAGGTCCTCGTCCTCCAGGTAATCGCTGGGGTCCAGGACGCAGCGGGTCAGGACGGTGTACTGGACGCTGGTGGTGAGGATATTCCGAAAGTGGGACCTCCAGGTTGAGATCGTCCAATTCCTCCAAGAAGCTGTCGCGCGTGTCATAACGCAGATCTTCCAGATAGTCCCGGTAGGCTTCACCCACAGCGTGTTTAGGGCTTGTTTGAAAAAAAAAGGAAGCTAAGCTAAATCAACAAAATAGCGATGGAAGCCAAGTAAACAAAGGCGAGAAAAGAAGCATCCAGCTTGTCATATCTGGTGGCAATTCTGCGAAACTATTTGAGCTTTTGGAAGAAGCACTCAACCAAATGGCGTTCTTTATATAACCACCAATCAACTGGCCACGGCTTAGAAACATTGCTCTGAGGCGGGATCGCATAGCTGGCTCTCTGTTCTGAGATATAATCTCGGATGGCTTTTGCCCCTTAAGCACGGTCTGCCAATCCATTGCTGCCGCTAATCTCTATCTTTTCCAACAATTCAACGGCATGGATTGATTCATCGTCATTCCCTGCGGACAATGCGCGAAATATGGCTTCCAATGTACCATCGTCCCGCCATTTAGCAAATCGGCATACACGGACTGCCAGGGGCCATATGCCTCCGGCAATTCCCGCCGCTGTGCTCCGCTGCGGACGATCCAGAGCATCCCATTGAGCATTCTCTGGTCATCTTTCTGAGGACGGCCTCGCTTCCCTGTTCTTTCCGGCGGCAGCACTGCTTTTACCTGTTCCCATTGTTCTTTTGTTAATTCATACCGTTTCATGCCCCTATTTTACTTTTATTCATTATTTGTGCAATATCTTTTTTTCAAACAAGCCCTAGTATCCGTTGAGCCGCGATGATCGTTCCCACTGTGGACATCTGCCGCGCTTTCGTGCTATGATGAAAAAAACAGTTTGCGGAGGCAGATCGCATGCAGAAGATCATGATCGTAGAAGATGACCCGGCGATTCGGGAGGAACTGGCGCTGCTCCTGGAAAATGAGGGATATACGCCTCTGGTAATTACGGACTTTATCGATATATCCGCTCAGGCGGCGCTGGAACGCCCGGACTTAATCCTTTTGGACATCGGCCTTCCGGGCAAGGACGGCTTCTCTCTTTGTGCGTCTCTGCGGAAGGCCATTCCCGCGCCGGTGGTCTTTGTCACCAGCCGGGACGCCGGTGTGGACGAGGTGCGGGCGCTGAGCCTGGGCGGGGACGACTATATCACCAAGCCTTATAGCGTCCCCGTCCTGCTGGCCCGGATCAAGGCCGTCCTGCGCCGCACCGGAGGCGGGCCGGCGCAGGCGGATGTTCTGGAGGCTGGCGGGCTGTGCCTGAGCCTGACAAAAGGCGTTGTGTCGGCCAACGGAAACACCGCGGACCTCACCCGAAACGAGCTGCAAATATTAGCCTGCCTGATGGCTCACGCGGGACAAATTGTCTCCAGGGCCGATCTGATCGATACGCTATGGGACCATCAGATTTACATCGACGACAATACGCTCAGCGTGAATATGACCCGGCTGCGGGGGAAACTGGCGGCGCTTGGCCTGCCCGGTGCCGTCAAGACCCGGCGGGGAATGGGGTATCAGCTATGACCCTTCTGGAATTTTTGTCGGACCGGCTGGGGCGGCTTGCGCTCCAACTGATTTGTATCGGACTGGCGGCGCTGTTCCTCTATGCCACAGGAACGCAGCCGGGGGTTTTGATTATTTTGCTGTTTGTCCTGCTGCTTATTTTCGCGGCGGCACAGATTTACGACTTTTCCCGTCAGCGTGCCTATCTTCGGGAGCTGGAATTCATTCTGGACAGTTTGGACCAAAAATATTTGTTTGCCGAGTGCGTCCCGCCTCCCCAAAACCTCTATGCCCGGCGGTTGTTCAATTTAACCCGCCGGGCGGGCCGGGCCATGACGGGGGCGGTGTCCGACGCCCAGGCATCCCAAAGGGAGTACCGGGAGTATGTGGAACGCTGGGTGCATGAAATCAAGGCCCCAATCACCGCCGCCCGGCTTATTTGCCGGGATTTGGACGGGGACACCCGCCGGAAGCTCACAGCGGAGCTTGGTCAAATCGAGGCCCATGTAGAGCGGGCATTGTTCTATGCCCGGGCGGAAAACCCGGAGCAAGACTGCCTGCTCCGGAAGACAGAGCTGGAGAAAATTGCCGCCCAGGCCATTGAAAACCACCGCTCCCTATTGATTCAAAACGGTATCCAGGTGGAGACAGAGGGGCTGGGCGGCACGGTTTATACCGATGAAAAATGGGCGGTCTTTATCCTGGGCCAACTGCTCCAAAACGCCGCCCGCTACCGGGGGGAAGCCCCGGTCATTACAATCTCGGCCCGTCCCCTCGGAAAACAGGTGCGGCTTACCGTCTTCGACAACGGCATCGGCATCCCCGCCCATGAGCTGCCCCGTGTGTTTGAGCGGGGCTTCACCGGCAGCAATGGACGTTCTCGCGGCGGCTCTACCGGCATGGGCCTGTATCTATGCAGGAAGCTGGCCGGTTTTCTGGAGCTGGGACTGGATATTTCTTCCCGGGAGGGGGAGGGAACGGCGGTAACGCTGACCTTTCCCGCAAAGGAAAACCTTACAAAACTGTAAGGTAAATCAATATGATCTCGATACAACGGCCTTCGCTTTTGGTGTACCATAGAGCCGCAAGCAAAGGAGGCAAACGATATGCTGCAGGTACAAAACATTGAAAAATATTACGGAAGCAAAAACAATGTCACCAAAGCCCTGGACCGGGTAAGCTTCGATGTGGAGGCCGGGGAGTTCCTGGCCATCATGGGTGCGTCGGGGAGCGGAAAAACCACCCTGCTCAACTGCATCTCCACCATTGACACCATCAGCGCCGGGGAGATTCTCCTGGACGGGGTGAGTATCGCCGGCCTGTCGGAAGGCGAACTGGCCAAGTTCCGCCGGGAACGGCTGGGCTTTGTGTTTCAGGACTTCAATCTGCTGGATACCCTGACCATTGAGGAAAACATCGGCCTGGCCCTCTCCCTGAATCACCAGGACCCCGGAACGGTGCAAAACCGGGTGCGTGAAGTGGCTGGAAAACTGGGCATCACCGACGTCCTGACAAAATTCCCCTACCAGGTTTCCGGGGGACAGAAGCAGCGCACCGCTGTCGCCCGGGCAATGGTGGCGGGGCAGTCCCTGCTGCTGGCGGACGAACCCACCGGGGCCCTGGACTCCAAGGCGTCCAAGAATCTGCTGGAAATCATGACCGCCATGAACCGCGGTCTGGGCGCCACCATCCTCATGGTCACCCACGACGCCTACAGCGCCAGCTATGCCAAACGGGTGCTGTTCCTGAAGGACGGACGGGTGTTCAACGAGCTGCTCCGGGGAGAACGGGGACGGCCTGTGTTCTACCACGAGATTCTGGATGTTCTGGCCGCGCTGGGGGGTGATGTCAGTGACGTTATCTGAGCTCTCCCTGCGCAACGCCAAGCGGCAGGCCCGGGACTATCTGGTCTACTTTGTCACAGTGGTCATGGCCGCGGCCCTGCTGTATTCGTTTAACGGGCTGGTATTCTCTCAGGAGATCATCACCTTGTCCAAGGGTATCTCCGTACTTCCCCTGATGATCGTGCTGGCCAGCGTGGTGGTGGTGTGCGTCTTTGGCTGGCTGGTGGCCTACGCCACCAGATTCATGCTTCTGCGCCGGGGCCGGGAGCTGGGGCTCTATCTGCTCATTGGCTTGGAAAACCGGCAATTGGCCCGGCTGTTCTTTCTGGAAAATCTGGCTGTGGGCGGCTGTGCCCTGGTGCTGGGGACCGCCCTGGGCGGGCTGCTCTATCAGGCCTTCCGCGCCATTGTGCTGGCGCTGTTCGGCCAGCCCTACGCCTTTTCGTTTGGCTTTTCCCTCCCCGCCTTGGGGCTGACGGTCCTCTATTTTGCCTTGATCTATCTCTTTGCCCTTCGCCGCAGCCGCAAATATATCCGCAGGGCGAATATCCACGACCTGATCTATGTTGACCGCGCTAACGAGGGCATGGTCATTCAAACGGGAACTGTGCGCCGCTGGATGTTCTCTTTCTCCATTGTGCTGGGTGTGGCCGGAACCTGTCTGCTGATGGCGGGAGGCGCCATTTTGGGCGTCATCGGGGCGGGATGCGTCATTGCGTTCCTGTTCGGCTTTTTCCTTAGCTTCGCCTCCGGTGTACCCGCCTTCTTCGACCGGCGGCCCGCCCGGAAGTACCGGGGACAAAGCCTGCTGGTGTTTCGTACCCTGACAGCCAAGCTGGCCACCATGGGTGTGCTGATGGCCACCATCTCCATGATTTTTACGGCCACCCTGATCTCCGAGGGGTCCGGGTTGGTTTTCCGGGGGCTTTTCGCGGGCCGTGCGGCGGAAAGCGCCTGCTTCGACCTGTATATCGGCGCTGCCGGCGACGGACCGGTCAGCCGGGATTATTTCGATTTCATCCAGGACAATATTTCCGTAGAACGGGAGCTGCACTACTGCGTCTACCAAGCGGAGGACAGCCGGGTCATGGACTATGTGGAGCGCATGGGAGAGGACTATCACCGCTACTTTGACCGGGACCCGGTGCTGCGGTACAGCGACTACGCCGCGCTCCGCGCCATTGCCGGATACCCGCCGGTGGAATTGAAGCCGGGGGAGTATCTCATCCACTGCAGGGCCTACCTGGAAAAGCACTTGACCGGCTACACCCAGCCCATCTCCCTGGGAGGCGCCAGCCTGATTCCCGGCGGGGTCCATGCGGAACACCTGCTGCAAAATTACGACACGGGCAACGGGGCGCGGTATATCCTCGTGGTGCCGGACGAGGCGGCGGAGGGCCTTCCGGTGTTTCACCACGCCTATGCGGCCAAGACCGCCCAGCCGGTGGCGGAGTCCCAATTTGACCTTCTGTGTGACATCAATTACAGGCTGGGAGAGCAGAATCTTCTGGAGCCAAGCTATGATGAGATTCACACCAGAGCCTCGGAAAAGGCGGAAGAGGCGGCCCAGACGGTCCTGGTCGTCTTTCCCCTCTTCTATCTGGCCCTGGCCTTGACCATGACCGCCGCCACGATTCTCACCATCCAGCAGCTCAGCGAGACAGAGCGGTACAGGCAGCAGTTCCAGCTCCTGCAAAAGCTGGGGATGGACCGGCGGGAGATGGCAAAGGCCCTGGGCCGCCAGTTCACGATTTACTATGTCCTGCCCGCCGTGCCCCCTGTGCTGATCGGCATACCCTTTATCCTCCACTTGTCCCGCGCCCCCGAGCCGGGAGTGATGGTGGGGATGAACAGCCCTGGGGCCATTGCGGCAATCTCACTGGGGATTTTCTTCCTGATCTATGCCATCTACATTCTGCTGGCCTATACCAGCTTGAGGCGGAACGTGCTGCCGCAGTAGGAGCGGGGCAGAAGAGAGGGCGCATGGTTCAGTTTTTAAGCTGAATCATGCGCCCCTTTTATTTTTTGCGCTTTTTCTGTGGAGCGGGCCGCTTCTCACCCCTCCGGTGAATGCTGTTTCCCTTAAAGCGGCACCACAAATTCTTCCGGGCCAGACGGTCGTACTCAATGCCCCATGCGGCCAGAGAAACCTTTGCGGCCTGTTCCTCCGGGCTTCCTTTTCCGTCAATGGCGGATTGAACTTTCTTTTGAAATTCTTCAAAGGCATCCATACAAACGATTTGGGTTGATAGGCCCGCGCAGTCATGCTATAATGACTATCTGCTTTTCATAGCACCCAAGCACAGCCTCACAAAGCAGGCCTGGTTCTATATGTAAGGAGAACTGCTCATGCTGATATTTCTCTTGGCCGCGCTGGAGAGCGAAGAGGACCGCCAGGAATTTGCGGTGATTTACGAGCAGCACCATGCCCGGTTAGAAAATGCCGCTATGCGGATACTCAAGAACCAAACGGACGCGGAGGACGCGGTTCAAAACGCCTTTATGCAGGTCATCCGGCACTTTGAAAAAATTTCTGAGATTTCCTGTAAGGATCTGCCCTTCTGGCTCATTTCCATAGTGAAGAACGAAGCGCTCATAATTCTCCGCAAAAAGAAAAAAGTTGTTTTGCTGGAGGATTGGGACGCTGTTGAAAACGGCGTTTCCGGCATAACAGAGTACGAGGAACTGGTGGACCTGTTTGTCCGGCTTCCGGATACATACAGGGCCGTATTGGAGATGAAATATCTTCTGGGTTATTCATACAAAGAAATCTCTATCCGCCTTGGCATTTCGGAAACAGCCGTCAACACACGCGCCAGCCGGGGGCGGGCGCTTTTGCGCAAATATATGGAGCAGGAGGGAGTTTGCCCATGACGGATCACGATCTGGACACGTTAATGCAGCGGGTTTTATTGGATTCCCTCCGGCTTGATTGGGAGAAGCAGGCGGAGCCGGAGCCCGCCTTTGTGCCCTCCGCGCGTTACAAGCGCCAGGCCGCCGGAATGCTGGCAGACCCTTTGGCGTGGGAGCGTAAAAGGGCGGTTCCCGTATGGAAGAACATTGCCCGCCGGACAGCGGCGGTCCTGCTGATTGTTTCGATTGGGTTCGGCAGTCTGTTGGCCGTCAGCCCCGCAGTCAGGGCGGCGGTAAACCAATGGGTTATCGAATGGTATGAAACGCATATCACCTACCGATATACGGGGGAGGATATGGCCGGGGCAATGCCCCAATATGAAATCACGGAATTGCCGGAGGGTTATGCCGAGGTCGAGAGCGAACGGATAGACTGGCCGGAGCAGGTGGATATTGTGTATCGGAACGAAGAAACCGGAAAAACAATTTATCTGAACTATATGCGGATGGTTCAAGGCAGCGCTACATGCATTTCTATAGAAGAGTCCGAAATATTGGAAGTCACGGTAAACGGGCTGGACGGTCAGCTTTTCTGGGTGGCCGATTGGGAGAACCATCGGAACGCGGTCACTTGGATCGACCCGGACCGCGGACTACAGTTCATGGTGGAAGCGAATCTTGACAAAACCGATATTTTGCACATGGCTGAAAGCGTTTCTTTGGTGGAATCGGCAAAATAAAATTTTCCTTAAGCATAATGTGAGGATTTGGCCTCCTTCCGCATTTGTAAAGTAGGGTTTACGGAATCCTGCTGCGCAGCGCGGAAGGAGGCCGCTTTTATGGGCTGGCCGCCATAAGCCGGGCGCGGGATGATTGATCGGAGGAATGAAGCATCATGAAAATTGAAGGAGCCCCACAGGTCCGCACAGGGTATCGGAAGTCCGCGGCCTCGACCACACCGTCAAAGACCTTCGGGCAGGTGCTGGAGGCAAGGTCCCAGGACCGCTATGTGCCCAGCGCCCCGCAGCCCCGGACGGAGCCAGAGTTTTCCCTGGCGGAGCGGACCTATGGCTGCGTTACCGTCAGCAACGCAGCCCATGCGAAACTGAAACAGCTGGCGGAGCTGAACGCCCAGGCAGATTATACCGGCATGAGTCCGGACGAAATCTATGCCGAAATCTGGAACCGCTACGATGAAGCCTTCGACGGAAATATGATCGCAATTAGAGCCTATATCGCTGGACCCGCAGAATGGACTGTCATCAACAATCAGTTTTGTGATGAAATTACGCGCCATATTTACAACCCCGCCATAATCGCCGCGCGGAAAGAGGGCTTGGAGCTGGACGGCAGACCGTATACGGAGTGGACCGACGCGGAAATGGACGCTTTGGATGATTCTTCCATACTTAAAGCATGTAAGACCGTTAATAACGCGCTGATGAAGGTTTTAGGTTACGATGGAATGAGCTTTGAGAAGCGGGAGGCGGCCATCCGGGAGAAATACGCCGGAAAAAATACGACGCTGGATTTTTTGAACATGCAGAGTGAGCTGGATTTGTCCGGCGTCCTGAACCACAAGATGGGGAAAGATCAGGTGCGCACCTACCGCGCCATGCTGAATAACCAGTTTGAGAGAGCCTTTAACCCGAACTACTATATGATAGTTGGACACGAGAAGTCTTCCTTTATGACGGCGGACCAATGGTATCGCGTGGCGGACCAGCCCTTTGACACGGCCCAATTCGCGGCCGCAATGAAAGACAATTTGCACCGGGTCAGCGGCCACAACGGCTGGACTGAGGACTATGTAAAGATGATGGAGGGCTTCTTTGACCACTTTGTCACCGGAGCGGTGGACGACAGCTTGGACCAGTTGCTCAGTGGGACAAAAGAATAATGGCGTCAGCGATTGGAGGTCATCATGCTTTCAGTAAATAACCAGCGCCAAACAGCGCTACCCTTGACTGCCGCTGCTCAGGCAGAAGCTAAGGCCGGAGAAGCCGCCCCAAAGGGCCGTCCCCTTGCAGCGTCCACGGATACCGTCACGATTTCCGGACGGCCGGAGAAGCCCACGGTAGAACGCCCTCTGAATTTTGCTAATGCCTTTGGCGAAGACGAAGGACTCACAGTTCGGCTTCATAACCAGCTCCCGCCAATGTTTTACGAATATGCCTCGGGGAATATTGATAAAGAGTCCGTATTGCGGGCTTTGGATCACGCCGTATCTGATATTGTGGCGTATTGGGGAGATAAAGGCCTTGATCCAGCAGACATTACGCAGGATATCCTGCAGGATGTGTACGAGTGTTACCGGATCGACATGGTCAGTTCCATGAGCAGTGCAAGTTATGTGGAAGGTAAGGAAGTCGCCAAGGAAATGGGATGCACCGGCTTCACCGTCTATTACAACTCCGATTACTATTACAAAACAGAGGACCTGATTGACACCGTTCACGACCACTTCGAGGCGCTTTCCTACAAGTACGGCTGCGGCCCCATGGAGCTGCCCCGGGATTTCCCGAAGGGTGATATCCGCAATACCCGCTACGCCTCCTACAACACCGGGGTCAACAGCGCCCTCCGGGGAGCAGGCGGGAGCATGATTGACTGGACGATACCCCCGCCGAAGGGGTTCAAGATGCTCTTTGACTCCAACTGTATGGGCCTAAACCAGTACCCGCCGTCCATGGGGGAGGAGATTCCCGGAGAGCCGTCTCTGTTCGACAGCGCCGTGCATATCCAGTATCAGGGCTGGAGCTTTTCCCACCGGCTCCCCACCCGGATGGACCCGACCCGGTATCCCGTCAGCGTGCATCTGATGGACGTAATCCGCAGCTCCGGGAAGGGATATCCCAAGGAGCTCGAGGCGCTTTTGGATAACTTCGACTTCTACGCCATCAACGTCGGGAAGCTGTACACGGACGCCCATCCTTTGAAGTATTGACCCCTTGCCGCGGCGGTTTACGGGCCGTTGATCCGCAGCTTGATCCAAAGCGGAAAGCAAAAATCTATATTGAATATTTGGCGGCTTCATGCTAAAATATCAAGGATTTGGGGTGCGGCAAAAACTGCATGCGTATATATTGTTAGAAGCGCATTCCCCTGCCCCAAATAAAAAGCAGATAAAAGGATGGTCATGTATGAAGTCGATCAAATCAAAAATCCAAATCAGTATGTTGTCGGTCGTGCTGATAGGCTCAGCGCTGATCGGCGTGATTACGGCCCTGCTGAACGCCAGCGGAATTGACGATGTCATGGAAAAGACTTTGGGTCCCGCCACGCAGATGGCCGCAGACGCTGTGGAGTGGAAAATGGGGAGCTACTGGACGGCGCTCCAAGAGGCCGCCGCCTCTGATATTTTCCGGGAATCTGACCCGACCGATCCGGAGCTGGTCCCGCTTCGAGATGATATCGCCCAGCGCAACGGCTTTCTTTACGTCGGCAAAATGGACGCCTCCGGGTTTTCTTCCACGGGATACAGCTACGCGGAGGAAGATTATTTTCAGCAGTGCAAGGCTGCCGAGAAACCCTATATCTCCGACATTATGAACGACGGACAGCGGATGATCTTCCTGCTGGAGGTCCCCATCATCACCAATGGCCGCTTTGACGGCGTGGTCTATGGCGGAATCAGCGCCGATTTTCTGTCGGACATTGTAATAAATTTGTCCATAGGCAGCGACGGCGTTGCCTATGTGCTGGACAATAAGGGCAATGTCATTGGCCACCGGGAGGCCTCTATTGTAGAAGAGGGCTCCAACATGATTGAAGCCGCAAAAACGGACCCCGGCGTGGCGGATGTAGCGGCTGTGAATCAGCGCATGGTCCAGAGGGAAACCGGCTTCGGGGCGTATAATTTCTATGGCGACAACAAATTTGTGGGCTTCGCTCCCATTGACGGCAATCAGGAGTGGAGCATCGCCATTGAGACCAGCCAGCGGGAACTCAAATCCTCCTTGGACCGGAGCATTCTGCTGACGATCCTGGTGGTCGTTCTCGTTGTGCTCGCCACATTCCCCGTGGCAGTCAAAGTGGGCAAGTCCATCTCCGGGCCCATTCAGTCCTGCGTCGCCCGGCTGGAGAAGATGGCCGACGGAGATCTGCACACCCCGTCCCCCCGCGTAAAGTCCAAGGATGAAACCGCCCAGCTGGCAAGGGCGCTGGAAACCATGCTGTCCCGTTTGAACGACGTGGCGCAGGATGTGTCCCACCATTTGGGCAAAATGGCGCGGGGAGATTTCCGCGAAACGATCACGCGTACATATTGGGGCGACTTTGTAACCATGGAGCAGTCCATCAAGGCCATCCACAGTTCCTTGAAGGATACGCTTTCCCAAATCAGCCGGTCCGCCGGGGCCGTGGCCGGCAGCGCCGTTCAGGTATCCAACGGCGCGCAGTCCCTGAGCCAGGGGGCCACGGAGCAGGCCAGCGCGATTCAGGAGCTCTCCGCCACCGCCGACAGCATCGCGGAGAACGCCAGGCAGACCGCCGCCGCAGCGGAGGAAGCCGGGCATTTTGTGGCTCAGGCAGGCGCGCAGCTGGGCATCAGCGTGGATTATGTGCAAGAGCTGAACGCCGCTATGGAGAAAATATCCGGTTCCTCCACGGAAATCGGCAAGATTATCGATACCATTGAAAACATTGCGTTCCAGACCAACATCCTGGCCCTGAACGCCGCCGTGGAGGCCGCCCGGGCGGGCAGCGCGGGAAAGGGCTTTGCCGTGGTGGCGGATGAGGTGCGGAATCTGGCGTCCAGGTCCGACGAGGCGGCCAAGGCTACCAAGGAGCTGATAGAGGGGTCCATCACCGCTGTCGCGGAGGGCGGCCAGGTGGTTGCAAAGGTAACGGAATCCTTGGGCAAAACCAACTCCATCGCGGAAAACGTGACGATAAAAGTGGACGCGGTCGTAGAGGCGGTAGAAAGCCAGACCGCGGCGATTTCGCAGGTGACCGAGGGGATCGACCAAATTTCTTCCGTTATTCAAAGCACCTCCGCCACCTCGGAGCAAAGCGCCGCTACCTCGCAGGAATTGACGGAGCAGTCCCTGCTGATGAACAGCTTGGTGAGCAAGTTCCAGCTAAGTTAAATAAATAGCTCAGAGGCGGCGTGAACGGCTTGTTCACGCCGCCTTTTTACCCTGGCGGGGAATCTTTCCGGTCCGTTTTCCGTGGGATTTTGTTAAATCGTGTTGCCCTTTTCGCCGCCGCGTGCTACAAATTTATTGTGCGGCAAATGAAAAAACTTTTTCCCGATCTGTAATACTTTCCCCTTCCCCTCCGTTTACTCAGTGAATCGGCGCCAATTCAACAAAAAGGAGGAGGGCTTTTATGCTTGCGATCTGCCTGGCCATGCTGGAAACCGAACAGGACCAGCGGCGGTTTACGCGGCTTTTTGAAGCTCATGAGAAGAAAATCTACGCGGTGGTCCTCCGTATCCTGGGGGACCCCACCCGGGCGGAGGACGCCGCCCAGCAGACCTGGCTTAAGCTGGTGCAGAACTGGGACCGGGTTTCCGCCCTGCCCTGGGGGGAGACGGAGGGCTACACCGTCACCGTGGCCAAGAACTGCGCCCTGGACATCCTCCGCGCGGAGCGGAAAACCGTCGCCTTTCCCGAGGACTGGGACCCGCCCGCCCAGGAGGAGCGCCAGGAGGAGTACGACTATCTCGTCTCCCTCATCCGCTCCCTGCCGGAGAACTACCGGCGGATTTTGGAGCTCAAGCTGGTGGAGGAGCAGACCAACCGGGAGATCGCCCGGCGGCTGGGGATGAACGAGTCCACGGTGGCCGTCCGGGTCATGCGGGGCCGGACCATGCTGAAAGAACGCCTGGAGAAGGAGGGATATGCGTATGACGCAGTTTGACATGCTTTTGCGCCGGGCGCTGATGGACGCGAACCTGGCGCAGTATGAACGGGCCCTCCAAAGCGTGGAGGACAAGGAGCCGGACTTCTCCCCCCGCTACCTCCGGGAGCGGATGCGCCTTCTGGCGGACCCCCAGGGCTGGGGGCGGCAGGCCCGGCCCGGAGGCCGGAGGCGGCTGAACTGGCGGCTGATTGCCATTGTGGCGGCGCTGCTGCTTCTCTCCGCCTGCGCCGTAGCCGCGGTTACGGGACAGTTCTCTCAGTGGTTCCCCCGGCTGGGGGTGGACCCGAAGGCCCCGGAGGTGTCCGAGGAGGTTTTGAGCCGCACGGGCACGGCCATCGAACAGAGCCAGACCGTGGGGGATACCACGGTGACGCTGAATGCCGCCGTGTGGGACGGAACCTACATCTATCTGTCCTTTACCATTGAAAGCCCCAGCCTCCCGGAGGACCTTCAGGCCTATACGCCCCTGCACACGGGGGACTGCCGCCTGATTATGCGGCAGGACCAGTGGGAGGAGTACATAACAAACCGGGTGAAAGAGGACTGCGCCAATCAGAATATGACCCCGGAGGAGACGGAGGAAGCCGTCCGGGCCGCGCTGGAGGAAGGGGCCCGGAAGGACGTCCTATGGCTGTTTTGTCCTGAGACACGGGAGGGGAACGTCCTCTCCTTCCAGGACAACGAGAGCCTCTATTCCGGCTGGTTCACGGAGACGAAGCGGCCGGAGCTGACATTACACCTGGAGAACATCGCCACCTACGCGGACGGAAAAGGCGAGTCTATCATAGACGAAAACGGATACGCCCAGAACCCGGGGCCGGGAGAGATCGTCATCCCGGGTCCCTTCGACCTGACCTTCACGCTGAACGAGCCGATTCTGCCCATCCACTACGGGGGTGCGGACGTGGACGTGACCCTAGGGACGCCGCCCCTGCCGAAGGTCCCCATGCACTTCACGGAACTCCAGCTCTCCGTCACGGGTATGGACCTCAAAGGCGAAATCCTGGCCCAGGTGGATATGACCCCCCAGGAGGGCTATGTCGAGGTGGGGCTGCCGGAGGGTAGCAAGGAGTCGGACCCCCTGCGCATGGTGGATGTACAATACGCCATTTTCGAGGGTCCCTGGGGCCTCTGGATAGAGGACGGGACTTATGTGGATATCACGGATTCGAGCGGCGGCCTCACAAGCGGCTCCGACCTCGGGGAAACCTTCAGAGCCTTCATCAGCCACAGCTTTCCCTATCCCATCGACCCCGCCACGATAACGGCGGTGGATATCGGCGGGGTCCGGGTGGAGCTGAGCGGGCTGGAGCGTCTGCCGGAGCGGATGAACTGAAAAATTTTTTCCGAAATTTTTAAATCCGTGAAATACTATGTCCTCCCCCTCCGTTTAGGTAACAGAACGGAGCGGGGAGGGCATTCCCTTTCCGCCGAAAACGAAAGGAAGGTATCCTCATGAAAAAACGAATTGCGTCCTTTGCCGGCGGCTTCTTCGCCGCCCTGGCCCTGTCCCTCTGCCTGACCACCGCCCTGGCGGCGGCGGGGCAGGTGAGCTACAACTTCGCCAACGTCTCCATGGACGGCACGCAGAAAATCGCGGCGGGCCAGGACATCACCGCCGCCAATGGGCAGAAAATCCCCGGCTCCATCCTCTACACCGATGAGGCGGGCGGCAAAACCAACTACCTCCCCATTCGCACTATCAGTGAGCTGCTGGGGGTGGAGATCGGGTATGACTCCGCAAGCAAGACGGTCCTGCTGGGGAAGCAGCCCACCAAGCCCGCCACCGAAGCCCAGCCCGCCAGGGACGAGAACGTGATTGACCTCAGCATCCCCAAGGAGGTGCCCAAAAATCCCCGCCGGGGCGACGTGGACCTGATTAAGAGCCGGGGCGGCACGATTCTCCCGGACGACGACCCGAACTCTTACCGGGGCAACGAAAAGGTGTACCGGGATAAGGATGGAAACATCCGGTTCGAGTACCTGGTAGGGAACGACAGCGCCTTGCCAGAGCTGGATAAAAAGGCCAAGGAGATATACCTTGTGAACGGGGATTTCCCCAAAAATAAGAAGGGCGAGAGCTACGGCACCACGCTGTTGGCGGACTATGTGGGCTACGCGCCGGACCTGGAGGTGGAGGTGGAGGGATATAAACGTTTTGCTGAGGAACAGGCGGCCAGAGATGCCCTGGACGGACTCTCCAAGGAGGAGTGCCCCCACGAGTACACTTACCCGATCTACGACAAGGAGGGCGAGTTCCTGCGGAATGCGAAACAAACCTGTGGCGGGCACTTCGAGGGCAAGTCCATGGAGTATGTCCGGAAGGCTCTGGAGGAAGGCAGATTGTGGTGACACGGCGTCAGGCCGGAACCCATTTCAGCCGGCTGGAGCTGGATGTTCCCCTGCCCCATCGACCCCGCCGCGGAAAAGAGCGCGGCGGTTTCCAAGGAGCTTTCCCGGCAGGCCGGAATTCTCAACAGCCTCATTAACCGCTTCCGCATTCAATAAGACCCAAAAACAGGGAAGGCACGCCTGGCGCGCCTTCCCTGTTTTTTTGAAAAAAGACGTTTTCTCAGCCCTTGCACACGGGGACGATCCAGCCCTTGGTATCGGGAATCTTGCCCCACTGCATGCCGGTCATGGTGTCGTAGAGCTTCTGGGTGACGGGGCCGATTTTCCCGTCGTTGATGAAGACCTTGTCCTCCTTCCAGTCCAGCTCCTTCACCGGGGAGACCACGGCGGCGGTGCCGGTGCCGAAGACCTCCTCCAGCTTGCCCTCGCGGCCCGCCTTCATCACGTCCGCGATGGCCAGGGGGCCCTCAATGACCTCATAGCCCCAGTCCCTGAGAAGCTCGATGCAGCTGCGCCGGGTGACGCCGGGGAGCACCGTGCCCGTGCAGGCGGCGGTGTAGATCTTCCCGTCGATTTTGAAGAGGATGTTCATGCTACCCACTTCTTCGACGTACTTCTTTTCCACGCCGTCCAGCCACAGCACCTGGGCGAAGCCCTTCCGCTCCGCCTCCTCGCCGGCCTTGATGGACGCGGCGTAGTTGCCGCCGCACTTGGTGAAGCCCGTCAGGCCCGGGGCGGCCCGGATGTACTCGTCCTCCACGTAGATGCGCACCGGGTCAATGCCCTCGGCGTAGTAGGCGCCGGAGGGGGCGCAAATGACGCAGAAGGTGTAGTGCTTGCTGGCGTGGACGCCGAGGCCCACGTCGGTGGCGAAGACGAAGGGGCGGATATACAGGGAGGTGCCGTCGGAATGGGGCACCCAGTCCTTTTCCAGCTCCACCAGGGTCTTCACGGCCTGGACGAAGTCCTCCACGGGGACCTGGGGGATGCACATGCGGTCGGAGGAATCCTGCATCCGCTGGGCGTTGCACTCCGGGCGGAAGAGCTGAATGACGTTGTCCACGGAGCGGTAGGCCTTCATGCCCTCGAAAAGCTCCTGAGCGTAGTGGAAGACCACGGTGGCCGGGTCCATGGGGATGGGCGCGTAGGGCACGATGCGGGGGTCGTGCCAGCCCCGGCCGTCGGTATAGTCCATCAGGAACATATGGTCCGAAAAGATCTTGCCGAAGCCCAGCTTGCTCTCGTCGGCGGGCTTGGCCTTGGGGGCGGGGTTTTTCGTGATTTTGATATCCAGCATTGCGAACACTCTCCTGTTTTCCGTATTGGGAGCTGGGCTCCCCTGCCGGGCGGGGCGCGGGCGGGGCCCGGTTTTTTGCTTTAAATGATTATATGCTTGCCCGGGGGCAAAGTCAATGGTTTTTCGCTAAGGAGACATGCGGGGGAAGCGGGCTCCGGCCCGCTTCCCCCTGCTTGGTCTTGTTAGGCGGGCTTCCCGCACTCCAGCCCGCGTTTCAGAGCCTCCAGGTTCAGCGGGACCAGCTTGGCCTTCTTCCCGGTGAACATCTCCGCAATCATGGTTTCAATGGTCTCCTGCTTCAGCGCCCCCGTGGCGGCCACGTAGGCCCCCAGCATTACCATGTTGGCGACCTTGGGGTTTCCCAGCTC
Source organism: Oscillospiraceae bacterium (assembly GCA_910574635.1). Classification (GTDB taxonomy): domain Bacteria; phylum Bacillota; class Clostridia; order Oscillospirales; family Oscillospiraceae; genus Oscillibacter. Next base: position 95,180 of record CAJTCG010000007.1, read on the forward strand.
CGAGGCGATCTCGTCGCAGGGGACGTAGACCGCCGTCACGTCCTCCCGGCTTACCTTGTCGGGGATGATGCTGCTGTTGACGAACACCGTGCCCCCGGGGGCCACCCGGCTTTCAAACTTCGCCAGAGCCGCCCGGTTCATGGCCACCACCTCGCTGGGCCGTTCCACCAGGGGCGCGCCGATGCGCTCGTCGCTGATGATCACCGTGCAGTTGGCGGTGCCGCCCCGCATCTCGGGGCCGTAGGAGGGAACCCAGGACGCTTCCAGGTCCTCCGCCACGGCGGCCTCCACCAGATTCTTCCCGATGGACATGACGCCCTGACCGCCGAAGCCGGACAGAATCACTTCCTTTTTCATATCACGTCGCCTCCGTATCCTTGATAACGCCCAGGGGATAGTAAGCGGCCATATGCTCCATCAGCCATTGGTTGGCCTCGTCGATCTCCATGCCCCAGTTGGTGGGACAGGCCGCCAGCACCTCCACGAAGGTGAAGCCGTCCCCGGCCATCTGGCGCTGGAAGGCCTTTTTCAGGGCCTTTTTCGTCTTGTTCAGGTGGGGGATGTCCGTGACGCAGACCCGCTCGGCGTAGACGCAGCCGTCCAGGGTGGAGAGCATCTCGGCGACCCGGATGGGCATGCCCGCCTGTTCCTTGGTGCGGCCCAGGGGGGCGGTGGTGGCCCGCTGGCCGATGAGGGTGGTGGGGGCCATTTGCCCGCCGGTCATGCCGTAGATGGCGTTGTTGATAAAGATGGTGGTGAATTTCTCCCCCCGCATGGCGGCGTGGACAATCTCCGCCGCGCCGATGGAGGCCAGGTCCCCGTCCCCCTGATAGGTAAAGACGGGCTGGGTGGGATGGGTGCGCTTGACGGCGGTGGCCACCGCCGGGGCCCGTCCGTGGGCCGCCTCGATGGTGTCGAAGGAAAAGTAGTTCCCGGCGAAGACGGCGCAGCCCACGGGGCAGACGCCGATGGCCGTCCCCAGGGCGTCCATCTCTTCCAGAATCTCGCCGATGAGCTTATGTACGATGCCGTGGGCGCAGCCGGGGCAGTAATGGAGCTCCGTGTCCTGGAGGCCCTTGGTCTTCCGGTAAATCGTCGTCATGTCACTTGACCTCCTTCCAGGCTTCCTGGACCGCCCGCTCCACCTCGGACACGCCGGGGATCTTGCCGCCGCAGCGGCCGTAGAACTTCACGGGCTTCCGCTCCGCAACCGCCAGGTTCACGTCGTCCAGCATCTGCCCCAGGCTCATCTCCACCGTCAGGAAACCCTTCACCCGGTCCAGGTCGGCAATCTCCCGCAGCCGGGCGTAGGGATAGGGCCACAGGGTAATGGGGCGGAACACGCCGGCCTTGATCCCCTGCCGGCGCAGATTCTCCGCCGCCGTCTGGGCCACCCGGGAGGGGGTGCCGTAGGCAACCAGGACCATCTCCGCGTCGTCCAGCAGGATCTCCTCCCAGCGGCATTCGTTCTTCTCCATCTCCAGGACCTTCTTATGAAGCTCCAGGTTGTGGGCCTCGCAGGAGGGGGCGTCGATGAGCAGGGAGGTGATGAAATTGTTATGGTCCCGGTCCCCCCGGCCGCAGGCGGCCCAGGTCTTCTCCTGGAGCGTTCTCGGTGTGCGCTCCTTCCAGACGATGGGCTCCATCATCTGGCCGATGAGGCCGTCCGCCAGGAGCACCACGGGATTGCGGTACTGGTCGGCGATGTCAAAGGCCTCCTGGGTCAAATCCACCGCCTCCTGGATGTTGGCGGGGGCCAGGACCACGGTGCGGTAATCGCCGTTGCCGCCGCCCCGGGTGGCCTGGAAATAATCTCCCTGGGCGGGCTGGATGGACCCCAGGCCCGGGCCGCCCCGCATGACGTTGACGATCACAGCGGGCAGCTGGCAGGCCGCCAGATAGCTGATGCCCTCCTGCTTGAGGCTTACGCCGGGGGAGGAGGAGGAGGTCATGGCCCGCACGCCGGAGGCCGCCGCGCCGTATACCATGTTGACGGCGGCCAGCTCCGACTCCGCCTGGACGAAGACGCCGCCGCTCTGGGGCATGTGGAGGGACATGTACTCGGGAATCTCGTTCTGGGGGGTGATGGGATAGCCGAAGAAGCAGCGGCAGCCCGCCCGGATGGCGGCCTCAGCAATGGCCTCGCTGCCCTTCCAGATTTCTCGTTTCATGGGACGCGGCTCCTTTCAGTCTTTTTCGATGGTGATGATGGAATCGGGGCACATCTTCGCGCAGCTGGCGCAGCCGATGCAGGCGGCCTCGTCCGTGCAGGACGCCGGATGGTAGCCCTTCACGTTGGTGCCGCCCTCCAGGGCCAGAATGTGCTTGGGGCAGACGGCCACGCAGAGCCCGCAGCCCTTGCAGCGGTCCTGGCGGAAGGTGAGGTGGATCGCCATGGTGCAAAATCTCCTTTCCTCTATATAAATTGCCAATTTTATTCCCAGGGTTTCTTCATCCGAATCTCCATGGGGAAGGGGTCCAGGTCCTTCAGCGCTTCCCGGAACCGGGACTCCGCCGCATGACAGGCCACCGGAATCCCCGTCAGGCGGGAAACCTCCTCCGCCAGGGCCGCGCCCTCCCGGATATCCTCCGCTGTGGTCTCGCCGCAGAGGTGGGTGTTGTTCACAAGGCCCGTACAGGCAAGGCCCGTCACCGTCTCGATGGCCCGGAGGACTTCCGCGCTGCGCTCCGCCGTGCGGACCTCGGGACGGGCGGCGTTGACCACATAGAGGAGGCGGTAGTCCTCCTTCACGATCCTGGGCCGGTAGCGGGCCAGCACCCGGGCCCCGGAGGGGTCGCCGCCGATGTCCAGCACCCCCCGGACCGTCCGGTCCTCCAGCAGGGCGTGGAGCTCCGCCGGGAGGGCGGGCACGTCCGCGTCCGCCAGGGCCTGGGACGTGGCGATGAGCCGGACGCCCGCCGCCTCCAGCAGCTCCCGGCGCTCCCGGCTGCGGAAGTAGGGGTTTACAATGTCCAGATCCGCCAGGGCCGTCCGTTCCCCCGCCTCCGCCAGGGCCAGGGCCAGGTTCACGGAAAATTCGGTCTTTCCCGTGCCGTAGTGCCCGGTGACCAGGGTCAGGCGGTGGGGAAAGCGCTCCAGGACGGTCAAGAGGACCCCTCCTTCCAGGAAATCGCGCGCAGGTTGTCTGGTATTTTCCCGCGTTGTATGATGTCATTTTATACTAAATTACATAGGCTGTCAAGAGCCTTCTTGTTTTTTCCGGCAAAAGGCGGTATAGTACTCTTACAGTAAATTTCTGATGAACGCAACACGCGCCCGGCGGGTCCGCCGGAGGATGGAGGAGTCTACATGGAAGGCAAACGCGCCAAGCTGTCCGAGCAGACGGCGGACCGGCTTTATGAGTGGATTGTGGAGGAGCGCCGCTATCCCCCCGGCAGCAAGCTGCCCAACGAAAACGAGCTCAGCGGGGCCATGGGGGTCAGCCGCACCACCCTGCGGGAGGCCATTTCCTTTTTGGTTGCCCAGGGGGTTCTGGACATCCGCCGGGGAAAGGGCACCTTTGTGGCGGAGAGCCTCCCCGCCCCGGGGATGGACCTGACGGCCCTGGCGGGGGTCCGCTCCCGGGTCCGGGCCAAGGACCTTTTTGAGATGCGGCTGATTTTCGAGCCCGCCACCGTGGCCCTGGCCTGCCGGCGGGCCAGCGACGAGGAGCTGGAGCAGATCCGCAAAAAGGCGGAGCGGGTGGAGCGCATCGCCGCCGAGGGGGGCAACTGGCCCCTGGCGGACCAGGAGTTCCACTGGGCCATCATCAAGGCCTCCCACAACGAGTATATGCGGCGGCTGTACCCCATCATCAACAGCGCCGTGGATGAGATTCTGCAAATCTCCCCCAGCCGCCAGCGGATGCAGGACATCGCCCTGGGGGACAACCGGACCATTTTGGCCTTCCTCCTCAAGCGGGACGAGGAGGGGGCCCGCTGCGCCATGAGCATCCATATGAAGCATTTGATCAACACCCTCCAGGACTGAGGCTGTCCCCCGGACGGGGACAAGATCGCCAAAACGTTCGTCAAAATAGATAAAGAAGACGTCGAAAAATTGTCGGTTTTGATGTTTGCGATTCCGGGTTTTACCAATTCCCTTTGGCAAAACCCACAATTACCCGGGGGCCATTCACAAATTGTCCACAAATTTGTTCAAACCCTCTTAACAAATGGCTGGGGAGGGTGTATAATGCGTTCGCAAGCTGGGGTTCTTTCAGGACTCCCGGGAAGGGGACGCCCCCTTCCGCGCCGCTTCCTCTTGGAAACGGCGGGCCCAACGGATGAAGCGGAGGATGGTATGGAGAGAACCCCCCAGGAGTGCTTTGAGAAGCTGCTGAACGCCTATTCCCACAACTACGACCTCACGAAGGACGTGGAGACGGAGGAGGGCGGTTCCTTCCCCGCCATGGCCCACTACTTCCTCCGGGATGAGCATTACCTGGTCCGGCGGGATAAGCAGTTCTACGCCACGGAGCAGCACGACTACACCTATTTCCATGTGGCGGACCACCTGGACGCCGCCGGGGCCAAGGCCCTGACGGAGCGGACCCTCAAGGCGGGCCTGGCCGCCATCCGCCCCCACAAGGAGCATATGAGCTCCTTCGTCACCCTGGTGGTTCTGGCGGAGACCATCGACCCGGAGGCGAAGAAGGTCTTGAAGAAGACCCGCTTCCACAAAAACTACCGGCTGTCGCTCCATGGCTGGATGGAGTTTCATATAGCAGCAATGGAATGTTCCACGCGGAGCTTTCTCTCCAATCCAGCCGGGAGGGGGGCCCGCAAGACCCTGGAGGCCAATTTCGCCTCCAAATGAACCTGGGGGATTTCCCCCGCAAACGAGACTCATGAAAGAGGGAGAGTGTTTTCATGAACGGATTAGTACTTCTCATCATCAGCGTCGCTGTGCTGCTCGCCGGCTATGTGCTCTATGGCCGCTGGCTGTGCAAGCAGTGGGGCGTCGGCGAGCTTGACAAGCCCACCCCTGCCCACGCCCTGGAGGACGGCATCGACTACGTCCCCGCCAAGGCCCCCATCCTGATGGGCCACCACTTCTCGTCCATCGCCGGCGCCGGCCCCATCACCGGCCCCATCGGCGCGGCGGGCTTCGGCTGGCTTGCCTGCACGCTGTGGATTCTCATCGGCGGCATCTTCTTCGGCGGCGTCCATGACTTCGGCGCCCTGTTTGCCTCCGTCCGCCACGACGGCAAGTCCATCGGCGAAATCATTTCCACCAACATGAGCAAGCGGGCCAAGATGCTGTTTTTGATCTTCGCCTACCTGACCTTGATCCTGGTGGTGGCGGCCTTCGCCTCCATCGTGGCCGGCACCTTCGGCGCCACCTTCACCGAGGCGGGCGAGGTGGATCTGGTCGCCTCCGAGGCCAACGCCCGGGTGGCCATGGTTTCCCTGCTGTTCATCGCCATCGCCATTGTCTTCGGCTTCCTGGTGTACCGCCGGAACGCCCCCATGTCCGTGGCCAGCGTGATCGGCGTCATCGCCATCGTGGCCATCATCGCCGTCGGCATGAACTTCCACCCCATCTACCTGAGCAAGGACGCCTGGATGTGGATCTGCGGCATTTACATCGCCATCGCCTCCGTCACCCCGGTTTGGATTCTGCTCCAGCCCCGCGACTACCTGAGCTCCTTCCTGCTGTATGCCATGCTGGCTCTGGCGGTCATCGCCGTGGTGCTGGCCCGGCCCGACATGGGGAGCATGGCCGTGGTGAACACCTTCGTGGTCACCAACCCCGACACCGGCGCGGGCAACCCCATCTTCCCCGTCCTGTTCACCACCATCGCCTGCGGCGCAATCTCAGGCTTCCACTCCCTGGTCTCCTCCGGCACCACCTCCAAGCAGCTGGATAAGGAGACCGACGCGAAGCCCATCGCTTACGGCGGCATGCTGCTGGAGTGCGTCCTGGCCATCCTGACCCTGTGCGCCGTGGCCTATGCCTACAGCTGGAACGCGGCCAACCCCGACAATGCCCTGGCGGGCGCCACCGCCATCTTCGGCGGCGGCCTGGCCCACATGATTGACGACTCCATCCCCGGCACCTACAGCATCCTCTACACCCTGCTGGTGCTGACCTACTCCGCCTTCTGCCTGACCTCCCTGGACACCGCCACCCGTCTGGCCCGGTTCATGTTCCAGGAGTTCTGGCTGGATTCCAGCAAGGGCGAGACCCCGGAGAATGTCACCGGCTACAAGAAGGTCCTCTCCAACATGTATGTCTCCACCGCCATCACCGTGGTGCTGGGCGTGCTGCTGGGCCTGAACGGCTATGAGAAGATCTGGGCGCTGTTTGGCTCCGCCAACCAGCTGCTGGCGGGCCTGGGCCTGCTGGCGGTGGCCACTTGGCTGGGCAACATCGGCAAGAACAACAAGATGTTCCTGCTTCCCATGGGCTTCATGATCATCGTCACCATCTGCTCCCTGCTGGTCAACACCAAAAACCAGATTGCGGTCATCTCCGCCGGCGGCGCGGACTGGGGCCCCTATGTCCAGGCCATTCTGGGCATCCTGCTGGTGGTCCTGGCGGTCATTCTGGCCATCGAGGGCTGCGTGACCATCGCCCATCCCAAGAAGAATCAGAAGGTCTGAGCGAACCCATGAGCGGAGCGCCAGTCTCCGCCGGACGCGAAGCCTTTTGTCCCGGATGAAAAGAAGAGAAGGGCCCGGCGGGTATATCCCGCCGGGCCCTTCGGCCGTTTACTCCCGGTCTTTGGCCAGGGCGATTTTATCCAGCAGCTCCAGGATTTCCTGCCTCGTGTAGTCCTCCTTTTCCCCGGTGCTGAAAATCAGGCGGAGATCGTACAACAAAGCCTTCTGCGTATCCTTACGCTCTTTTTCACTACCCATAAACAGCACCTCCTTGCAGCTATTATACCGGCCTTTCCGCCCCGGCGCAAGCGGTATTTCCCGCCGCCGACAGATTCCCCATGGTTTTTCATGCCCCGTCCGGTAGAATGGGACAAATTGGAAGGAGGCGGTCCCATGGGAGAGGAAAAGCGGGTGCTGCGGCTGGGGGTGGAGACCATTCGCCCCAATCCCCGCCAGCCCCGGCGGCTGTTTGACGAGGGGGCCCTGCGGGAGCTGGCGGCGTCCATCCGCCGCCACGGGGTGGTGCAGCCCCTGGTGGTCCGGCGGCGGCCCGACGGCTGGGAACTGGTGGCGGGAGAGCGGCGGCTCCGGGCGGCGAGGCTGGCGGGTCTTACGGCGGTGCCCTGCGTGGAGGCGGAGGTGGACGAGCGGGAGTCCGCCCTGCTGGCCCTGGTGGAGAATTTGCAGCGCCAGGACCTCCACTACTTCGAGGAGGCCGCCGCCATCGCGGACTATCTCCGGCGCACCGGGGCCACCCAGGAGGAGGCCGCCGCCCAGCTGGGGCGGTCGCCCTCGGCGGTGGCCAACAAGCTGCGGCTTCTCCGGCTGTCCCCGGCCTGTCAGGCGCTTTTGCTGGAAACCGGCCTGACGGAGCGCCACGCCCGGGCCCTCCTCCGGCTGGAGGACCAGGAGGAGCGGCTGGCCATGGCCCGCCGGGCGGCGGAGCGGGGCTGGAACGTGGCCCAGACGGAGCAGCACGTAGAGCGGCGGGTCCAGGAGCTTCAGGCGGCGGCTCCGGCGGGACGGCGGACGTACATTTTAAAGGACGTGCGGCTGTTTTTAAACAGCGTGGACCGGGGGCTGCGCATCGTCCGGGAGGCCGGGGTGGAGGCCCGGTGCCTCCGGGAGGACACGGAGGAGGAAATCGTCATGACAATTCGGATTCCCCGGAGGCCGGGGAGCTGAACGCCCCGGCGGAAGGCCCTGTTTTCTTGTTACTATATTGTAATCACTTTTTCCGAAAATCTGTGTTAGAATACTCAAAGAGAGAAACGGCCCGTGTGTGGGGCCGAAAAAGGAGGGGACTTCATGGGACAGCTGACAAATGAAGTCAAGGCGGGCGGCGCGCGGGTGAAAAAGGGCTCCGCCGTTCCGGTAATCGCCGCCCTGGCCCTCACCGCCGCCATCATGGCGGGGGCCTACGCCGGGCTCTGCGCCTGGGCCGGTTCCCGGACCGTCTTTTACCCGAGGGAGACCATCAGCGGCGTGGACGTGGGGGGCCTTACCGTGGAGCAGGCCGGCCAGGTGCTGGCCGGGGCCCTGCCGGGAAGAACGCTTGCCGTCTCCACCGTCCAGACGGCCGAGAAGGAGGGCTGGCCGGCGGATGCCGGGGGGGCCTCCGTCACCCTGGGGGAGCTGGGCTATACCGCCGAGCAGTGCCCCGGCATCGCCCAGCGGCATTTTGACCAGCAGGCCGCCGCCCCCTTCCTCAGCCGGGGGGCCCGGGTGCTGTCCCTCCTCACCGACGGCGAGGAAGACGGACTGACCGCCGGGGACCGGGACGAGGAGGCCTTTCGCCGGGGCGTGGCCCAGGTGGCGGAGGACCTGGCCCTGGAGCCGGTGGACGGCGCCTATGAGGTCCGGGAGGACGAGATTCTGCTGACCAAGGAGGCCAACGGCCGCTCTGTGGGAGAAGCCGGGCTGGCCCTGGTTCTGGAGGAGGCCGCCGCCTCGGCGGCGACGGAGGTCCAGGTGGACGCGACCACCCATTCCGCCCGCCCCCTGTCCATTCAGGAGGTTCACGAGGCCGTGTCCGGCGAGATGGAAAACGCCCGCTACGACCAGGAGACCGGGGGCATCCTGCCGGAGAAGCGGGGGGCGTCCTTTGACACCGTGTCCGCCCAGCGGGTGCTGAACGCCGCCCTGCCGGGGGAAACCGTCTCCGTCCCCGCCGACATCCAGGAGCCGGAGATCACGGCGGAGGACTTGAAGGCCGTCCTCTTCCGGGACCTTCTGGGCGAGTGCACCACCCATGTGGGGGGCACCGCCGCCCGGGTCAGCAACGTGAAGCTGGCCTCCGCCGCCTTTGACGGGACGGTGATGAACAGCGGGGACGTGTTCTCCTACAACGAAACCGTGGGCCAGCGGACGGAGGCCAAGGGCTACAAGGCCGCCCCCGCCTACGTCCAGGGGGAGACCGTGGACGAGATTGGCGGCGGCGTGTGCCAGCCCTCCTCCACGCTGTATTACGCCTGCCTGCTTGCCAACATGGAAATCACCGAGCGCTACGCCCACCGCTACATTCCCGCCTACATCACCCGGGGCATGGACGCCACGGTGTCCTGGGGCGGGCCGGATTACAAGTTTACCAACAACACCAAGTACCCCTTGAAAATTGTGGCGAGCTATGACAAAGGCTATCTCACCGTCCAGCTCTGGGGCACCAAGACCGACGATCTGACGGTGAAAATGACCTATGAGACCCTCTCCACCACCCCCTTCGAGGAGGTGGAGCAGCTGGACCCCTCCCTGGCCCCGGGCCAGCGGCAGGTGAAGGTCACCCCCTACACCGGCTATAAGGTGAAGACCTACCGGAACATTTTCGACGGAAGCGGAAATCTCCTCTCCAGCGACGTGGAGGATGTCAGCGACTACAAGCACCGGGACCGCCTGGTCCTGGTGGGCCCGCCCAAGGAGGACGCCCCGCCGGCCTCCGCCCCTGTGGTCCCCGGCACCCCGGCGGATCAGGAGCCCGCGCCCCCCGCCGAAACCCCGGAACCCAGCGTTCCCGCCGCGGGCCCGGCGGAGATTCCCGCCGAACCGGAAACCCCGGCGGAGCCCGCGGAGCCGCCCGCCATTGTGGTCATCCCTCCCTCGGAGGAATGAGCCCCCGGCTGCTGTGATAAGAAAGAAGGCCCCCGGCTTACGCCGGGGGCCTTTCCCTCGTCAAAGGGGACATACTAGAAGGAGTCTTGGAAAGGAGTGCTTCTCATGATCAAAAAGAGCCTGACGCCCTTGCTGCTGTGGGCCGCCCTGGGCCTGGGGGCCTGGTCCTGCCGCTCCGCCCTGACGGCGGATGGGATCGCCGCCTGGACGCCGGGGCAGTCCTGGCTGGCAGCCCTGGCCCTGCTGGGGCTGTATGTTCTCAAGGGCCTGACGGCGGCGTTCCCCTCCACGGCCCTGGCGGCGGCGGCGGGGCTGGTGCTCCCCTTTCCCCTGGCCCTGGGGACAAACCTCTGCGGCGCGGCAGCGGCCCAGGCGGGGCCGTATTTCATCGGGCGGCGGAAACAGGGGGCCCTGGGGGAGCTGACCGCCCGGCACCCCCGGCTGGCGGCCCTGCGGGCGGGCCCGGCGAGGGGGCGGGAGGTGTGTTTGCTGCGCCTGGCGGGGGTGCTTCCGGTGGAGCTGGTAAGCCTCTGGCTGGGGGCGGCGGGAACGCCCCGGCGGGCCTATTTCGCCGGGGGGCTGCTGGGGAGCTTTCCCCGGGTGCTGTCCGCCACGGTGCTGGGGGCGGCGCTGTGGGACCTGGGCGGGGCGCGGTTCTGGGCCTCCTGCGTCTTCGGCTGGGCGCTGACGGGGGCGGCCCTGGCGGTGTGGGGCCGGGAGTGGGCGGTTCAGCCCCGCTCCTTCCTCAGCCGCCGGATATCCTCCCCGAAAAAGGGCAGGACCTGATACTCCCCCTCGATGCGGGAAACAATCTGGGGCGTGTAGCGCCGCCCAAGGTCGTCCAGCTTCAAATTCGTGCTGAGGATGGCGGCCCGGCGGTTGATGACGCGGGTGTTGACGATGGTGTACAGGGCGCTTTGGACAAAGGGGGTGGTCATCTCCGTGCCCAGGTCGTCCAGAATCAAAAGGTCGCAGTCCAGCACCCGGTCCACGTCGGCCTCCACGGCCTCCCCCTCCTCCCGGCCGAATTTCCGGGCCTCAAAGCGGTCGAAGACATGGGCGGCGGTGTCGTAGACCACGGAAAAGCCCTCGGCGCTGACCTCCCGGGCGATGGCGGCGGAGAGGAAGGTCTTCCCCAGACCCGGGTCCCCGGTGAGGAGCAGGTTCCCGCTCCCCGGGCCGAAGGCGGCGGCATAGCGCTTGCAGGTCCGGTAAATCCAGTCCATATTCTCCCGGGGGGAGACCCCCAGGGCCGGGTCCTCCGTTTCGGAGTACCACTCCAAAGAAAAGGACTCGAAGCTCTGGTTCCCCAGGTCCAGCATCCGGGAGAGCTCCTTTTGCTGCTCCCGGGCGCAGTAGGCCCGGAGGCACCGGCACATCCGCCCCTCCCGCCAGCCGGAATCCCCGCACAGGGGGCAGGCGGGCTTTTCCTCCAGGCAGTCCGCCGGGAGGCCCAGGCCCTCTAAAAGCAGCCTCCGCTCCTCCTGAAGGCCCAGGTTCTGCTTTTTCAGGGCCTCCACCGCCGCCCGGGGGTCCGTCCCCTTCCGCAGGGCGGTGGAGAGGATGCGGCTCATGGTGGCCCGGAGCTCCGCGTCGATCTCCCGGAGGCGGGGCTGGCGGAGGAACACGCTCTCCCGCCGGTCCCGGGCCCGGTCCTCCCGGTCCCGCTTGTCGTCCTCGAACCGCCGGAGGGCCCGGCGGACAATTTTCGCGTCATAGGCCATGGGTCATCCCTCCTTCTCTCGCTGCCGGATGTACTTGCGCATCCAGGCGTTGCCCGCGCCCTTGCCGTCGGACGTCCGGATGTTGAACGCCGCCGGAGTCTGCCGGGTGCGCTTGTCCCCGGCCTCGATTTCGTCCACGGTGTGGAGCCCCGCTTCGTGCCAGCGGCGGAGAATGCCGTTGCAGTAGCTCCACTTGAACTCGTGGCACTTGAGGACGGTTTTCTCATAGGCCAGGGCGGCGGCCTCCGGGGAGAAGCCCCACTCCAGCCATTGGAGGAGGAATTTCTCCTCCTCCCGCACCGGGAGCCGGTCCCCCAGGCGGAGGGCCCGCATGTAGGCCGGGACGGCCTCCCGCTTCCGGCCGTAGTCCCGGAGGTACTCGGCGGCGGCGGCCTGGGTGTCGATGCCCCGGCGGGCCCAGGCGTAGCCCTCCCGCTCGATTTGGCGGAGGGTGGGCCTCCGGCCCGGCCCGAGGCGGGCGGCGGTGCGCTCCGCGCAGTGGCACACCAGGAGGTAGATCACGTCGGAGGGAAGGCCTAAGTAATCGTACAGCCCCAGCAGGACCGAGATATCCGCCGTGGTGAGGCGCTTGCCCAGCTTCCGCTCCACCTCGGCGGTGAGGCGGCGGAAGTCCGCGCTCTCCTCCAGCTTCCCGGCCACCTCGCTTTGCTGGTAGACGGGGGGCTCGTCGGCGGGCTCGGGAGGAGGGGCCTGCGGGGCGATGAGCCCCAGGTCCCGGAGGGCGGCCTCCGCCGCCTCGATGCGGCCCTTGTCCCAGCGGAGCTCCCCCGCCAGGGAGCGGGGAGGCGTGTCGCCATGGCGGCGGAGCAGGGCCAGATACAGCAGGGCGGCGTCCCCGTCCCCCCGGTCCAGGAGGCGCTTTACCGCCTGGGGGGAGAGGGTGACGGGGTCGTCGGGGGCGTGGACGAGGACGCTGGGCATGGGAGCGCCTCCTTTCTTAAGTAAAACTTGCTTTTCAGCAAAGATATGGTATTTTCGGAAACAGGCGCCGCTGCGGTTACGATGGTTGTGAAACGCAGAAACCGTCACTCGGCAAAGTGACGGTTTCTAAGGCCACGCTTTCGTTGCGAACATTTACTGAGGGCCACCGCTTGCCGCGGCACCTGCCTATATTATAGCCCAGGGCTTCCCCTTCTGTCAAGCCCCGGGCTGTTTCTCAGGCCCGCCGTTTTTACGGCGGGCTTTTCACTCTCCCCTTGACAGCCCCGGCTCCATCGCCTATGATAGGCTCTGTCAAAACATCAAGAGAAGGAGTCCCCTTGTCTATGGATATGGAACTGCAAGCCATTTACCAGGCCCTGGGCGTCAGCCCCGCCGTTTACCGCTATGGGGAGGCGGCGCTGGAGCGCCTCCGGGACCGTTTCGCGGACATCGACCGCACCGCCGAGTACAACCAGGCCAAGGTCCTCCACGCCATGCAGCAAAACCGGGTCAACGCCACCCACTTCGCCGCCACCACCGGCTACGGCTACGACGACGAGGGCCGGGACAACCTGGAACGGGTCTACGCCGCCGTCTTTCACACGGAGGCCGCCCTGGTCCGGCCCCAGATCACCTGCGGCACCCATGCCCTCACCGTGGCCCTGTCCGCCAACCTCCTGCCGGGGGACGAGCTCCTCTCCCCCGTGGGGGCCCCCTATGACACCCTGGAGGAGGTCATCGGCATCCGGCCCTCCAAGTGCTCCTTGAAGGAATACGGCGTCACCTATGCCCAGGCCGACCTGCTGCCGGGCGGCGGCTTTGACTATGAAACCATCCGCTCCCGCATCAACGATCGGACCAAGCTTATCACCATCCAGCGCTCCAAGGGCTACGCCACCCGGCCCAGCTTCTCTGTGGCCGGGATTGGGGAGCTCATCGCCTTTTGCAAATCCGTCAAGCCGGACGTGAAGGTCATGGTGGACAACTGCTACGGCGAGTTTGTGGAGACGCGGGAGCCCTCGGACCTGGGGGCCGACATGGTGGTGGGAAGCCTCATCAAAAACCCCGGCGGGGGCCTGGCCCCCATCGGCGGGTACATCTGCGGCACAAAGGAATGCGTGGAGCGCTGCGCCTACCGCCTCTCCGCCCCGGGCCTGGGGCAGGAGGTGGGGGCCAACCTGGGGCTGATGCCCGCCTTTTACCAGGGCCTCTTCCTGGCCCCCACGGTGACGGCGGGGGCGCTGAAGGGGGCGGTCTTCGCCGCGAACCTCTATGAGGGCCTGGGCTTTCCCTGCGTGCCCAACGCCGCGGAGGAGCGCCACGACATCATCCAGGCCGTCACCCTGGGGAGCCGGGAGGCCATGCTGGCCTTCTGCCGGGGGATTCAGGCCGCCGCGCCGGTGGACAGCTACGTCACCCCGGAGCCCTGGGCCATGCCGGGCTATGACAGCGAGGTGGTCATGGCCGCCGGGGCCTTTGTCCAGGGCAGCTCCATCGAGCTCTCCGCCGACGGGCCCATCCGCCCGCCCTACGCCGTGTACTTCCAGGGGGGGCTCACCTGGCAGCACGCGAAGCTTGGCATCCTGATGAGCCTTCAGAAGCTGGCGGAGGCGGGACTGGCGAAGCTGCCGGAGTGAGGAGGACGGTATCATGAGACTGCAAAGCGCGATTTTCGATATGGACGGGACGCTGCTGGACTCCATGGGCATGTGGCGGACCCTGGGAAGCACCCTGGCGCAAAACCACGGGGCGGTTCCCCCGCCGGGTCTGGATCTCCGGGTGGCCTCCCTGGGCCTTTGGGAGGGCACGGCTTACTGCAAGGAGGCCTGCGGCCTTCCGGGCACGGTGGAGGAGCTGGTGCAGGAGATTTGGGGGCAGATTGAGGCGTTCTACCGCCATGACGTGCGCCCCAAGCCGGGGCTGGTCCGCTTCCTCTCCATTTTGAAGATGGAGGGGGTTTGGATGTACGTGGCCACCGCCACGGACCGCCCCCTGGCGGAGGCGGCGCTGAAAACCGCGGGCATCGACGGCTTCTTCCGGGGGATGATCACCAGCCGGGAGGCGGGCCAGACCAAGCGGGAGGGGCCGGAGATTTACGAGCGGGCCCTGCGCCGCCTCCGGTCCAACAAGAAGGATACCGTGGTGTTTGAAGACGCCCTCCACGCCCTGCGGACCGCCAAGGCGGCGGGCTTCCGCACGGCGGCGGTGTACGACGAGTCGGAGCCGGAGCAGGAGGAGCTGCGCCGCCTGGCGGATTATTATATTGAGAGCTTTGAGGAAATGACGCTGGCGGAGTGAGGGCCGCCGGTGCGCCTCTCGTCAAAAAGCGCCCGCGAGCCCAGCCGCTCGGTTCGCCGGTGAACGCGAAGAAATTCCCCGCCCGGCGGAGCTTTCCGCCGGACGGGGGTTTTACCTGTGTCCGAACTGTGCTTCTATATTTACATAGAAAGAAACCGTCCAAGCTGCGACAAAACCCTTGGTATGACAGGCTTTGACCTGATACCAAGGGTTTCGTTGTCTGGCGGAGAAGGAGGGATTCGAACCCTCGAGACCCTTTAGGGGCCTACATGATTTCCAATCATGCGCCCTCGACCAACTAGGCGACTTCTCCATCGCTGCCGGTTGTTCCGCCGATATGATCCCGGCGTTCTTTCAACAACCAGTGCAGAACAGTAGTTATTATACCAGAGGATTTCCCAAAGTCAAGCCCTTTTTCAATTTTTCTTAAGCGGGTTCTTTTCCGGCCCGGAAAAGAAAGTCTCCTCCTCCCTTCTTGACAAGGTAATCGTTTACCGATATAATATGAACCGCGCGAAACTCCGGGAGTCCCGCCCTCCGGCGGGAGCCCGAAAAAATATGAAAAGGAAAGGATTGGACGACTATGATCTATTCCACCGAAGTGCAGAACATGTGCCCCGTCGCCAAGGGCGCGTACCACGGTCCCGCCCCCATTCCCGAGGAGGGCAAATGGGTCCAGGCCAAGGAGATCAAGGACATCTCCGGCCTCACCCACGGCGTGGGCTGGTGCGCCCCCCAGCAGGGCGCGTGCAAGCTGACCCTCAACGTCAAGGACGGCGTGATTGAGGAGGCGCTGGTGGAGACGCTGGGCTGCTCCGGCATGACCCACTCCGCCGCCATGGCCTCTGAAATTCTTATCGGCAAGACCCTGCTGGAGGCCCTGAACACCGACCTGGTGTGCGACGCCATCAACACCGCCATGCGGGAGCTGTTCCTCCAGATCGTCTACGGCCGCACCCAGACCGCGTTTTCCGAGGGGGGCCTGCCCATCGGCGCGTCCCTGGAGGACCTGGGCAAGGGCCTTCGGTCCCAGGTGGGCACCATGTTCGGCACCAAGGCCAAGGGCCCCCGGTATCTCGAAATGGCCGAGGGCTACGTCACCCGCATCGCCCTGAACAAAGACGATGAAATCATCGGCTATGAATTCGTGAACCTGGGCAAAATGATGGACGCCATCAAAAAGGGAACCGACGCCAACCAGGCTCTGGAAGGCGCCAAGGGCCACTACGGCCAGTTCGACGGGGCCGCCAAGTATATCGACCCCCGTCACGAGTAAGAAAAGGAGGAATTGAGAAATGGCTCTGTTTGAAAGCTACGAGAGAAGAATCGACAAGATCAATTCCGTCCTGTCTCAGTACGGAATCAAGAGCGTGGAGGAGTGCCGGGACATCTGCAAGGCCGCCGGCTTCGACCCCTACGAGATTGTCAAGGGCATCCAGCCCATCTGCTTTGAAAACGCCTGCTGGGCCTACTGCGTGGGCGCGGCCATCGCGCTGAAAAAGAACGTGGGCACCGCCGCCGAGGCCGCCGAAGCGATTGGTGAGGGCCTCCAGGCCTTCTGCATCCCCGGCTCCGTGGCCGACGACCGCAAGGTGGGCCTGGGCCACGGCAACCTTGGCGCCATGCTGCTGCGGGACGAGACGAAGTGCTTCGCCTTCCTGGCGGGCCACGAGTCCTTCGCCGCCGCCGAGGGCGCCATCGGCATCGTCCGCAACGCCAACAAGGCCCGGAAGGAGCCCCTGCGGGTTATCCTCAACGGCCTGGGCAAGGACGCCGCCCAGATCATCAGCCGGATCAACGGCTTCACCTATGTCCAGACCCAGTTTGACTACGGCACCGGCGAGGTGAAGGTGGTCAAGGAGTTCAAATACTCCGAGGGCGAGCGGGCAAATGTCCGCTGCTACGGCGCGGACGACGTCCGGGAGGGCGTGGCCATCATGCACCTGGAGGGCGTGGACGTGTCCATCACCGGCAACTCCACCAACCCCACCCGGTTCCAGCACCCCGTGGCGGGCACCTATAAGAAGGAGTGCGTAGAGCTGGGGAAGAAGTACTTCTCCGTGGCCTCCGGCGGCGGCACGGGCCGGACCCTGCACCCCGACAACATGGCCGCGGGCCCCGCTTCCTACGGCATGACCGACACCATGGGCCGGATGCACTCCGACGCCCAGTTCGCCGGTTCCAGCTCCGTCCCCGCCCATGTGGAGATGATGGGCTTCCTGGGCATGGGCAACAACCCCATGGTGGGCGCGACGGTGGCCGTGGCGGTTGCCGTGTCTGAGAGCAAGAAGTAAGCCGGACCTTCGCCGGTCCATGAAACGAAAAACAGGAGCCGCGTTCCCCGGCGGAAGAGCGCCGGGACGTGGTTCCTGTTTTTTGCGCTGCGGCTATGCCTATGACCCTGCTGTGGGCGACCCCGACAACAGCGCAGCCCCCGGCACCCCCTGGGACCAGGTCCCCGAGAGTTGGGTCTGCCCCGTCTGCGGGATGGGCAAGGACGTGTTCGAGAAGGAATAAGGATAAGATAAGGGCGGAGCTTTGGCTCCGCCCTTGCGTGCGTTCCCAGTGGAAATTTGTTCAACCCAGGTAGGGACCAAATACACACAGACGATTCACATAATCGTATAGCGGCGTGTCCGTATACTCGGAAGCCTCCAAAAGCAGGCAGGCGGCTTCATAAGCGTCGATAGCCGAATCCAGGTCCATGCCATAGTCATAACCGGCAAAATTTTTTTCTATACTGGCGCTGGTGTATTCCGCCTGGGCCCAGCATTGGTCGCCGGCTTGAATATACTGAATAATCTCCTGAAACAGATCGTCGGGTATCTGGGAATTTGTGCCATATGTATACTGCAGCTCCGGTGCGTTGAGGTGGGTGTATCGTTTTTCATACGCCTCTATCTCAAGGGGCAGTTCGTCCGCTTCCTCGGGAAGGGGCTCTCCATAGACCGGAAACTCCTCATAACTGCTGTCGTGCAACTCCTCAGCCGTGTCCTGGGCCACGCTGTCTCCGGCCTTCGGTTCGGAAAAGCGTATGGAATTGGTGACGGTTTCACAGAGGGTAAAAAAGTCCTCCCGGTCCGTATCCTCGGGCGCGGTGACTATCAAAACGATTCGGATGATACCGCCATCGTCCACAAAGCCGCCATAGTTTTTATATCTATAGCCCAGCTCCGTAATGAGCGCCCCAAAGGAATCGTCTGCCGCGGTATAGGAAAAGCCATAGCTCTCAGGAGTGGAAAAGCTGTCCAGCAAATTAAAGGTCTGATACATCCCGCTCCAGCTGATGATTTCGTCAGCCAGGTCCAGCCTTTCAAAATCTTCATACAGAATCGCGGGATCCTTTCCCGCCAAAACAAGGAGTTCCTCAGCCCTACTCAGAGAGGAAATTCGAGAACACATCAGCACTAAGCCCTTATCCCCGCCGTCTATAGAATAATTGATTTCATCCTCCGCAACCACTTTGGATTCTCCCTCCGTGCCAAAGGCTGTGGGGCAGTCAAACGCAATGCCAAAAACGGGAACTTCATGGGTTTGGCACTCGATGGTATCTTTCCCGCCCTCCTCCGGCGCGGACTCGGATACAGCAAAGTCTGCGGAGGCGGCAGAGTCCTCGGGAAGAGGGTTAGACTGCTTGGCCTCCTTGGAGCAGGCGGACAAGGAGAGCGCCAGGAAAACGCAGAGCGCTATGGACCGTATTTTTTTCAGGTGTTTCACCGCTAAACCTCCTCTCCTCCGCAGGGGCGGTACTCCGAGGTCAGCACCCGCTCCACCACCGGGGCGTCCGGCTTTTCCACCCGGAGGAGAATCTGCTCCCCGGCGACGCGGCCCAATTCCTCCACCGGCTGGACGATGCGGTCCACCTGGTCATAGTAAAATTCATAGGCCCGGGTGTCGTAGTCCACAAAGCTCACCAGCTCCAGATCTTTCCGGGGGCGGATTCCCTTCCCCCGGAGGTAGGCGATGGTGACGGAGGCCATCAGGCCCTGGCAGACCAGGATGGCGTCACAGCCCCGCTCCAGCAGCCGCTCCAGGCAGGGCGGGGCGCTGTCCTCCATGGAGTCGCCGTAGAGGATGAGGTCCTCGTCCTGGGGGAGGCCGCAGTCTGCCATGGCGGTCCGGCAGGCGGCAATCCGCTCCTGGGTGGTGGAGAGCCTGCGCAGCCCGCCGATGACCCCAATCCGCCGCTTCCCCTGCGCCGCCAGGCGGCAGACGCTGCGGTAGATGGGCTGGAAGTTGGAGACGGAAACGGAAGAGTACTTCTGGCTTTCAAAGGTCCGGTCCACCAGCACCACCGGGAACCCGGCGGGAATCAGGCCGTCCAGCCGGGCGAAATCGTCCATGGTGCTGGCGACCAAAAGCCCGTCCACCAGCCCGGCGGTGAGGAGGCGCAGGTTCGTCTCCTCCCGGTCCATGCTCTCCTTGGTGTTGGCGATGATGAGGTGATAGCCCTGGGCGGAGAGGTAATTTTCCGCCGACTCGATGATGGTGCCGAAAAATTTGTTGGAAATATCGGGGACGATGAAGCCGATAGTCTTCTTTTTCCCCGTGCGGAAGCTCCGGGCGGAGGCGTCTGGGGTGTAGCCCAGCTGCCGGATGGCCTGATAGACCTTCTCCTTGGTTTCCCCGGAGACATAGCGGGTGGAGTTGATGGTGTGGGAAACGGTGGCGGTGGAGACCCCCGCCAGCCGGGCCACGTCGCTGATGGTGGCTTTCATTGATCGAATCCTTTACGTAACAAAAAATCGCTTTTGCGCAAGCGGTTAAGTTGTAGTATAAGACAGCTTCTGATTCCCGTCAAGCGTTTTTGACGGTTTTTGACAGGAAAATTTTTCCCTTGCAAAGACCGCCGCCCTGTGCTATACTCTCCTGCGGCAGGTGCCATCACCCTGCCCGCCCCGTCGCAGGACGAACCAAAAAAATGGAGGAATTGAACATGATGAAAACCCGCTTCCATACCCGGAGGCTGGCCCTGGCCGGCCTTGTGGCCGCTATTTACGCGGCGGCTACCCTGATCCTGCCCATCCCGCAGTACATGGGCGTCCAGTTCCGCGTGGCGGAGGCCCTGACGGTGCTGCCCTTCCTGTTTCCGGAGGCCATCCCCGGCCTGGCGGTGGGCTGCTTCCTGGCGAACCTGCTGGGCTCTCCCATCATGCTGGACTGGATCTTCGGCACGCTGGCGACGCTGCTGGCCGCCCTTTGGAGCCGGAGGATGCCCAACGTGTACTTAGCCGCCCTGCCGCCGGTTGTCTGCAACGCGGTCATCGTGGGGGCGGAAATCGCCTGGTTCGTGGTGCAGGACGGCGGAGCTTTCTGGCCCGCCTATGGGCTGAACGCCCTCACCGTGGGATTGGGGGAGCTGGCGGCGTGCTATCTTCTGGGCGTGCCCCTGGCAAAGCTGCTGGGAAAGACCCTGGCGGCCCAGGGCACGCTGGAGGCCCGTTGAGATGAGAGAAAAGGGACCGCTTTTGCGGTCCCTTTCCTTATGCCCAGCAGAAGGCTTCCCTCCCGGCCCCGATTTCAAAGTGGTACTTCCCGATGCCAAGATCCACGCCGGAGAACGCGCCGCCGCAGGTTATGGAGACCTTCCGTCCCTCTCCCCGGACGGTGAATGCCTGCCGGTTCAGCGCCGTGGGCGCCAGCAAAAGGGCCTCCACCCCCTTGACGAACCACTCCGGAGCCGGACCGGCATAGGAGGCAACCTCCTCCGGCCGCTTGGACCTGTGGGGCACGCCCTGCGTCCGGCCATAGCCCAGGGCGATGAGGCCCAGGATTTTCCCGGCCCCGGGGGCGGCGTTCCGCTCCACGCCCTTCCGGCTGTATGTCCCCCCGACCCACCAGGAGTTGAGCCCCAGGGTCTGGGCGAAAAGCATCATATCCGCCCCGCAGTACCCAACCGCCTCGTCCAGGCCGGGCCTGTCCGGACCCGCCAGGATGAGGTAGTTGCGGACCCCCTTGGCCAAAAAGAGCTTCAGGGCGGGGCCGAAGGCCTCCGTATTCTCCGTCACCAGGCTCATGGCCAGGCCGCGGCGTTCGTTGCCGCCCCGCATCCGCTCGTCCAGCCGGGCGAGAAGGTCTTGGGGAATTTTTTCCTCCGTGTACCGCCGGACCGTGTGGCGGGTCCGCATGGCCTCTTCCAGGGTCATAAAAGCGCCTCCCTTTCGGGTGTGTTGCGATGGTTCATGTTACCACGCCCTCCGGCGGGCTTGGTGAATTTTTTAAAAATTCCCAGAATTTTGAGACAAGGCCCCTCCTCCCGTCGTACAATCAGTGAGAGTACTCCCATCCCGACAAATCGAGGACGACATATGAACAAGGCCTGCTTTAACGACGCCGCCCGGCGCTATCAGAATATGGTCTACCGGACCGCCCTCCACGCCCTGGGAAGCCCCCAGGACGCGGAGGACGCCGTCCAGGAGGTCTTCCTGCGCCTGTTTCAGTACAGGGGAACCTTTGAAAGCGAGGAGCACCTGCGGCGCTGGCTGCTGCGGGTGACGGTGAACTATGGCCGGGATCTGCTGAAAAGCCCCTGGCGGAAGCGCCGGGTCTCCTGGGAGGAGACGCCGGAAATTCCGGTTTTCGACCGGCCCGGGCAGGCGGCGCTGTACCGGGAGGTCATGGCCCTGCCGGAGAAATACCGGACGGTGCTGAACCTCTTCTACTATGAAGAGCTCAGCGTCCGGGAGATCGGGACGCTGCTGGGGGTGGAGGCCTCCACGGTGACCACCCGGCTGGCCCGGGCCCGGAAGCGGCTGAGAGAACGTTTGGGGGAGGACTGGCAGGATGAGTAACCGGGAATTTTACCAGGAGACCTTCTCCCAGGTCCGGGGAACCGGAGAAATCCGATGGGAGGATTATGAGATGAGAAGACGGGGAAAGAGCCTGAAATGGTTTGTGACGCTGGCAGCGTCCGTCGCCCTGCTGGCGGCGTTGTCCGCCCTGGCGGTGGCGGCCAACTTCTTCGGCCTGCGGGACGCGCTGCTGCCGGAGAAGGGCAGCGTGAACGTGACGGACGAGCGGGGGGTGGTGGTCCCCGGGGAATACGAGTACAAGGACTTCGTCAGCCTCTCCGGCTGGGCGGACACACCGGAGAGCAGGGCCCTGGCGGAGTGGCAGGCGTTTTTGGAGGGCTATGACCAGGACGGGGCCATTATCAGCGAGATTGGAAACACCCCCACGGGCTTTGAGGAGCGCTACGGGAACTATCTGGTTTACACACAGGAGATGGCCGGCAAGCTGGAGGAGATCATCGCCAAATATGATTTAAAGCTCCACCAGTGGATGGAAGTCGTTATGCCGGAGATCTGGCCCACGGCCGTGGGGAACTTTTTTAAGGAGAATGTTGCCCCTTACTCCGGCTATATCTACGAAAACGGCACCTTTCGCTTCGACGGCGGCGCGGAGCTGGGGGCCGGGGAGCTGAAGGGCTACGGACCCATTGAGTATCAGTTCAGCCGCTCCGTCAAGGGGACCTTTGACGACGTGGCGCTGAACATCGGGGATCTCGGCGGCTTTGAGGAGTGGGGATACCGGGCGTCGGACGGGACATCCGTCACCCTGGGCCTGGGGGAGCGGAACCGCTCCTTGATTCTGGCGGACCTGGGGGACAGCTTCGTGCTGGTGAACGTGCTGACAGGCCGGGAGGGGGACGACACCTTCTCCTCCGGCCCCATTGGCCGGGAGGAGCTGGAGGAGCTGGCGGACAGCTTCTTCTATTCCGCCCTGACGCCGGTGAGGGAGCCGGACCGGGACGCCCTCCTGGACGCCAACGCCCGGTATCTGGAGGACCTGGAGAACCAGCCCGTTGAGACCCTGCCCTCGGAGTCCGAGGACCCGCTGTATACCCGGACGGGAATCCGGAGCGACGTGGCCCGGGACTTTGTTCTCCTGCTGGCGGAGCGCATCAAGGATGGGCGGCGGGAGGAAATCGCGGACCTTCTGGTTTACCCCGCCCAGGTGGAGACGTCCGGCAGAATTGATACGGTAAGCTCCCCGGAGGAATTTCTGCGGTACTATGATGAAACCGTGGGGCAAAGCGCCCTGTCCCTGGCGGCGGACATGGCCTGGGAGCCCGCCCCCTCGGAGGCGTTCAGCGACGGCAGCGGCCTGGCCTCGGCGGCTGACGGCGCGGTGTGGTTCGGGCTGGTGGAGGACGGCGTGATTCGGATTTTCACCCTCCAGACGGATCAGTGGAGCATCCGGGCGGGAAACGGAACCATCACCCAGGACGGCGGGGGCGATCTGTACGAAGCCCTCTCCCTGGACGAGGGGCGGGAATTTCTCCTGCATCTGGCGGACCTCATCGACCGGGGAGAACGGGAGGAAATCGCGGGCCTGCTGGCCTACCCCGCCCAAGTGAAGGCCCCCGGCGGCGAATGGACGGCAAACACGCCGGAGGAATTCCTGGCCTGTTACGACGAGACCTTTGGAACCGGCGGAAGCACGCTGGCGGCGGACCTCCGGGCGGACCCGGAGCCGGTTTTGGACGGCGGCGGCGGGCTGGCTTCGGCCCTCGGCGAGACGGTGTGGTTTGGACGGGCGGAGGGAAGGCTCCGGATTTTCTCCCTCGAGTCGGATGTGTGGCTGTGGAGTATCCGCTATATGGGCGAGAAGCCATAAGGACAAAAGAAGGGCCGGGAGCATCCGTTCCCGGCCCTTCTTTTACAGCGCCTCGATGAGCTTGGTCAATTCCTGGTGGAACCGGCCCACATGGAGGCCGTCCACAAAGCGGTGGTTCAGCTCCAGGGAGATGTGGAGCACCTTCCGCTCCCCCTCCTGGGCGTATTTTCCCCAGGCGATCCGGGGCACGGCGTCGTCCGGGTCGAAGTTCCGCTCGTTGGTCAGGGCCGTCAGCTCCACCCAGGGAAGGCAGGTGAAGTAAATCAAATCCAGGCTGTCCTCCTGGTCCAGGAAGGTGGTCTGGGCGGCACTTTTCGCCCTGGCGGCGGCGCAGAAGGCTTGGAGATCCTCCTCCATGGGCAGGGTGACGATGTGGAACCGCTCCGCCCCGGGCTTTCGATCCGTGAAGCTGGGATTTCTCCGGTCAAAGAGGACCAGGTCCTCCCCCCGGAGGGCGTAGCGGAACGCCTCCACGCCGTTGACGGCCCGGGTGCAGAGGTAAACCAGGGAATGGTAGAAGGAGAGGCGGTTTTCCTTGGTAAACTGGTACAGCCGGGTGACGTCCTGGCGGAAGGTGACGGAGAAAAAGGGCTGGGACATGGGGGAGAAGAAGTCAAACAGCTCCCGCCGGGGCCACGCGGCCCGGTCGACGATGTGGGTCATGGAGGGCCCTCCTTTCTGATGGAAATAGTATATCAAATTCTCTAGGAATTGCAAGTCCTGTGCAGTTTTCCCCTTTCCTCCCGGCCGGTTTTCTGATATACTGCCCTTGAAACTCAAACCGAAAGGCGGACAAGCCATGAATCTCTGCGGCCGGGAAGACCTCCGCGCCCTTCTGGGGCGGCACGGCTTCCATTTCTCCAAGTCCATGGGACAAAACTTCCTCATTGACCCCGCCGTCCCGGCGGCAATATCCGCCGCCTCCCAGGCGGAGGGAAGCTGCGGCGTGCTGGAAATCGGGCCGGGCGTGGGGTGCCTGACGGCGGAGCTGGCGGAGCGGGCCGGGAGGGTGGTTTCCATCGAGCTGGACCAGAAGCTCCTCCCCGTGCTGGCGGAGACCATGGCCCCCTACCCAAATGTTGAAATCGTCCCCGGGGACGCGCTGAAGCTGGACCTTGCCGCCCTGGCGGCGGAGAAATTTCGGGGCCTGCGGCCCCTGGTCTGCGCGAACCTCCCCTACAACATCACCACCCCGGTGCTGACGAAGCTGGTGGAGACCCCCTGCTTTGAGAGCGTTACCGTCCTCCTCCAAAAGGAGGTGGCCCGCCGCCTGGCGGCGGCGCAGGGATCTTCCGGCGGCGGGGCCTTTACCCTGTGGCTCCAATACCATATGGAGACGGAGGTCCTTTTCGACGTGCCCGCGGCCAAGTTCTTCCCCGCCCCCAAGGTGGATTCCGCCGTCCTCCGCTGCGTCCGGCGGGAGCGGCCCGCCGTGGAGGCGGCGGACGAGGCGTTTTTCTTCCGGGTGGTCCGGGGGGCCTTCCTCCTCCGGCGAAAGACCCTGGTGAACAGCCTTTCCGCCGCTCTGCCGGAGGCGGGGAAGGAGCGGGTCCAGGCGGTCATTCAGGACTGCGGCCTCCCCCCCGCCGTCCGGGGAGAGAAGCTGACCCTGGAGGATTTCGCCCGGTTGGCGGCGGCCCTGCAAAATTGATGGAACGGAGCGTTGAAGCCATGCAAGAAAACAACAAGATTGAGATTGTGGAAAAGTCCGTGAAAACGGGCATTACGTTTGGAAGCGCCCTGGCAATGGTTATCAGCTATACCAACTGGCATTCTGTGGGCTGGGCCGTCATTCACGGCCTCATGAGCTGGCTGTACGTTATTTATTACATCCTGCGGTATTGACCGGCGGCGCCGGGACTTAAAATAAGGAGCGTGCTATGGAAAACTACTTTCACCCGGAGCTGAGCCGGGACCGCCTTTTGGAAATCAGCTCCATCGGCCTGGCCCACATGGGGGACGCGGTGTTTGAGCTGCTGGTCCGCGCCTGGCTCTGCGCCCACGGCGGGGCCACGGGAAGGGGGATGCACCGCTCCGCCGTCCGTCTGGTCTGCGCCGAGTCCCAGGCGGAGAAGGCGGAGAAAATCAAGCCCCTGCTGACGGAGGAGGAAACGGCCGTCTTCCGCCGGGGGCGGAACGCCCAGGTCCACACCGTCCCCCACCACGCCAGCCGGGCCCAGTACGGCGAGGCCACGGCCCTGGAGGCCCTGCTGGGCTGGCTCTATCTCCAGGGAAAGACGGAGCGGATCAACCAGCTCTTTTGCATCATGATGGAGGAGGAAGCCCATGGCGATTGACGCGATTTGCTTACAGGCCGTCGCGGGGGAGCTGCGCCCCCAGCTTCTGGGCCTCCGGGTGGACAAGGTCCAGCAGCCCGCCCGGGACCAGGTGGTCCTCCTTTTCCGGGGAAAGCGCCTGCTGCTGAACGCCGGGGCGGGCGCCCCCCGCCTCCAGCTGACGGAGATTCTCCGGGACAACCCGGCGGAGCCCCCCATGTTCTGCATGCTCCTCCGGAAGCACCTCTCCGGGGCCCGGGTGGCGGGCCTCACCCAGCCGCCCCTGGAACGGCTGGTGAAAATTGAGTTCGACGCCTCCGACGAGCTGGGCCGGGCGGGGAGGCGGACGCTGGTGCTGGAGGCCATGGGCCGCAGGTCCAACCTGATTCTGCTGGACGGGGAGGGCCGGGTCATCGACAGCCTCCGCCGGGTGGACGCGGACATGTCCGCCGCGCGGCAGGTGCTGCCGGGCCTCTTTTACCAGCCCCCCGCCTCCACGGGGCGGCTTCCCTTCCTGGAGGAGACGGAGGCGGGCTTTGCCGCCCGCTTCACCGCGGCGGCGGCGGAGAAGACCCTGGACGCCTTCCTGCTGGACCAGTACTTCGGCCTCTCCCCCCTCATGGCCCGGGAGCTCGCCTTCCAGGCCGCGGGGGATGTGGACGCCCGGGTCTTCCAGATGGGGGGCCCCGGCCCTTTGTGGCGGGCTTTGGAGGACTTCCAGAACCGGGTCCGGGAGGAGCGCTTTACCCCCGTCTGCTTCCTCCGGGACGGCAAGCCCCTGGACTTCGCCTGCGTGCCCGTGGGCCAGTACGGCGGGGCGGCGGAGTGTGTGGCCTATCCCAGCTTTTCCGCCCTGCTGGACGCCTTCTATGAGGCCCGGGAAAAGCAGGAGCGGGCCCGCCAGCGGGGAGCGGACCTCCTCCGGGCGGCCTCGACGGCCCGGGACCGCCTCCGGCGGAAGCTGGCCCTCCAGGAAAAGGAGTACGCGGCCACCCAGGACCGGGACAAGCTCCGCATCCAGGGGGACCTGATCACCGCCAACCTCTACCGGATGGAGCGGGGACAATCCCGGCTGGAATGCGAGAACTACTACGAGGCGGGCGCCCCAACGTCTATCCCCCTGGACCCCCTGCTGACCCCCCAGCAGAACGCCGCCAAGTACTACAAGCGCTACGCCAAGGCCAAGACGGCGGAGAAATACCTCCGGGAGCAGATGGACCTGGCCCGGCGGGATTTGGAGTATCTGGAAAGCGTCCTGGCGGAAATCGCCCAGGCGGAGACGGAGGCAGACTACCTGGACATCCGCGCCGAGCTCCGGGAGGCGGGTTTCCTCAAAAAGCAGGGCAGGGGGAAAAAGGAAAAATCCCGCCCCGCCGCCCCCTGGGAGTTTTGCACCTCCTCGGGCCTCCGGGTGCTGGCGGGCCGGAACAACCGCCAGAACGACAAGCTGACCTTGAAGGACGCGGACCGCCGGGACCTCTGGCTCCACACCCAGAAGATCCACGGCTCCCACGTCATCCTCCGCTGCGCCGGGCGGACCCCGTCGGAGGAGGATATTGCCGAGGCGGCCATGGTTGCCGCCTGGTTCTCCCAGGCCCGGGAGAGCGGGAACGTGCCGGTGGACTATACGGAGGTCCGAAACGTGAAAAAGCCCGCCGGGGCCCGGCCGGGCATGGTGATTTACACGACCTGCCGCACGGTGAACGTCACGCCGGAGGAGGCCGCCGTGGAGCGGCTTCGGGCAAAGTGAGGACGCGGGAAGAAGGGCTCCGGCCGGCTTTTGCCGGGCGGAGCCCTTCTGTGGATCTTTTCAGACTGTCAATTTTTAACGAAGGGCATGAATCCGCCGCCGCCTCTCCCCAGCGGGAGGCAGGGGCTGTTCCCCCTATCTCCGGGCCGCCTGGACAGCCCGAAGGGCCGTCACCAACGCCGGCTCTCCCGCCGGAGAGAGGATGTCCGGCGTGGTGCCCGCCTCCTCGCTGCTGCTGCCGTCCGGGTTCAGGCCGTACATCATCGTGTACTGGATTAAAATGCCGCTGTTGGGAAGGCGCATCATCACCGGATCCAGGGCTCCGATGCCGTCTCCGCCGGTCCGGCTTCCCACCAGGGTGGCAAAGCCTGTTGTCTGGCAGAACACCGCGAACGACTCGCTGGCGGAGTAGACCATGGGCCCCACCAGCAGCCACACCCGGCCATGGAACGCCGCCCGCTTTGCTGCCGGTTCCACCCGGAGGGTGCTCTCCACAAAATGAGTGGCGGCCTCCAGGCCCTGCCGCTCCAGCTTGGGCAGCTCCGGCAGCTCCGCGATGGGATGCAGGTCCGAGGGGGCGAATACATTGTCGATGTAAGGCCGGTTGTTCTCGCTGTCCGCCAGCAGGGCGTAGTTCGTGCAGGACAGGGGTTCGTCCGCCAGCGGAGCCGTCAGCAGGTCCTGCCAGTAGCCCTCGTTTCCGCCGCTGTTGTCCGTCAGGTCGATGATGAGGTCCGTGCAGTCCCCGGCGGCGTCGTAGAAGTCCCGGATGGCCTGGGCCTCTTTTTGGTAGTCCGGGTCATAGTCCACCAGGAAGCTGTCCACCTTCAAATAGGCGACTCCCGCTTCCGGCAGGAGGAGGGTGTGAAGATTCTCCCCCGCCTCGCCGCCGCTCCAGGAGCCGCCGCCCTCGTCTCCCAGTGCGTCCAGATAGGCTTGCAGCGTTTTGTAGGATTCCTCCGAGGCTTCGATAAGCTCCTTCCACCGCTCCCGGCCGGTGGTGTCCTCCGTCCGGCACCAGTCCAGCATCCCCCGGTAGTCCTCCGGCTCGATGATCCAGAGGTGCCCATAGGGCCCCAGGCGGTAGAGGGAGCTGTAAACGGCGGAGTAAAAGGCCTGGTCGCTGTCGTTTTCAAGAATCGTCTTCCGGTAATCCGCAAAGACCTCCTCCGCCGGGTCCTCCGGGTTCTCCCGGTCGTGAACGCCCAGGCAGAGATAGCTGTCCTTCAGGGTTTTCACAAAGTAGTCGTAGTCCTCCAGCCGCTGCTCCGGGGTCAGACCCAGGGCGTTTTTCAGGGCCGGGTCCCAGTTGCCGTCCGGCTCCGCCGCCGGGGCGGCGCAGGCGCTCAAAAGCAGGCAGAGGACCAGGGTCAGGGAAATCCATACGCGTTTCATAAAATCGTCTCCTTTTTCCTTCGGCGGCGTCCCGCTGCTTCCCTATACGGGACAGCGCCTGGGTTTCCCTCAGGGTAACAGAAAAATCTTACGAACGGCTTGACAAAATCCTTACGAATTTCTTACAATTTCCGGCCCGGCCTCCAGTTAAGTTTTGGAAGACGGCGAACATGCGCCGCCCGTCGAAAACGCCTTTCATAAAAAATGACGGCCCCGGGGGAAACAAGAAGAGAGGCCAGCCTGACGGATGGCCTCTCTTTTTTCAATGCCTCTCGCCCCGGTCCGGAGCCACCACCACCCGGCGGTTGGGGTCCGCGCCGGTGGAGTAGGTGGTCACGCCCTCGAAATCCTGGAGGGCCGTGTGGATCACATGCCGCTCATAGGCGTTCATGGGCTCCAGCGTGACGCTGCGGCGGTAGCGGACCACCTTGCCCGCCACCTTCCGGGCCAGGTGCTGGAGGCTCTGCTCCCGCTTGGCCCGGTAGTTCTCCGCGTCCAGGTGGATGCGGACCCGGGGCCCGCCGCCCCGGTTCACGGCATAGCTGGTCAGCTGCTGGATCGCGTCCAGGGTCTCGCCCCGGCGGCCGATCAGGGACCCCAGGCCCTGGCCCTCCAGGATGACCTTGTAGCGGCCCTTCTCGGGAAGGTAAACCTTCACCCCGGCGGCGCTGTCCATGTGCTCCAGAAGGCCCTTGAGGAAGGCCTTGATGGCCGCGGCCTTCTCATCGTCCACCTCCTCGCCCAGGGGAACCGGCGGCTCCTCCTGAAGGGGCTCCGGCCTGGGGGCGGGACGCTCTTTTTTCTCCGGGCGTTCCTTCTTCTCCCGGGGGAGACGCTCCCTGCGCTCGGGGCGCTCCCGTTTTTCCGGGGCGGCGGGCCGGGGCTTGGGGGGCTCTTCCCGGACGGGCTCCGGCTTGGGGGCGGGCGGAGGGGGAAGGATTTCCTCTTCCGCCTCCGGGCCGTAGTACACGCGGATTTTCGCCGGGCAGGCGCCGAGGCCCAGGAAGCCGGACTTGGCCCGCTCCAGCACCTCCACGGACACGTCGTCCCGGTCCAGGTTCAGCTGGGCCAGGGCCTTGGAAATGGCCTCGTCCTCGTTTTTGCCCGTGACATCAATATAGTCTCTCATAACGGCTTCCACCTTTACGTTTCGTCATAGCGGTCCGGCTTGTAGGCCCGGCCCCTGGCGTAGGGCCTGTCCCCCACCCGGCCGGCCTCCGTGGTGGAGGCGCCCGCCTTGGCGGCTTTGGCGGCCTTGGCGTCCCGGGCGGCCTTCTGCTTTTCCTTCAGGGTCTGCTTCTGGGCGGCCTGCTGGCGCTGCTGCTCCTGGAGGACCTTGGCCTCCTCCATTTTCCGCTTCCGCTCCGCCTGGCGGGCCTCATAGCGGGCGTTCTCCTCTTCCTCCAGCCTCTTGTTGAAGAAGGCGCCCATGAAGTACTCCTGCACGGCGGCAAAGGCGCTCTGGGCAATCCAGTACACGCCCAGGGCCGCGGGCATGGTGAAGGCGATATACACGGAGAACAGGGGCATGAACATCATCATGCGGTTGGCGCTGGCGGCGGAGGGGTCCGTCTGGGGCTGGTGCTTCATGGTGATCTTGGTCATGAGCCACTGGCTGCCGCCGGCGATGATGGGAATGAGGATCAGGCCGATGGCGGCCCAGGTGAAGGTGAAGCCCGTCACCATGCTCCAGGGGTTGGCCGCCATGTCCAGCCCGAAGGAGGTGTAGTTCAAGTTGATCCACCCGGGCACCGACTGCCCCACCTCGGGAAGCTCCGAGGCGATGGTCTTGACCAGGTTGATCTGCCCGTAGGGCAGCAGCTGGGTAATCCCATCCCGGACAATGGCGGCTCCGTCCTTCATCTGCACGATGCTGGCGACGTCCAGCCCGGCGCCGGTCACGGCGTCCACCATCTGCTGCACCACGTCCTGGCTCAGCATCATGAAGTGGGTGATGGGCTGGCGGATGATGGAGTACAGGGCCAGCAGGATGGGGAAGGGGAGCAGGCTCCACAGGCACCCGGACATGGGGTTGATCCCCTCCTCGGCGTAGAGCTTCTGCATTTCCTCGGCCTGTTTGGTCTGGTTGTTGGCGTACTTTTTCTGGATCTCCTGCATCCGGCCGGACATGCGGCTCATGCGCATCATGCTCTTCTTGGATTTCATCTGGAAGGGCAGCATGATGAGCTTGATGACCAGCGTAAAGAGGATGATGGCCATGCCGTAGGAGCCCGTCAGGTTATAGAAGAGCCGGACCAGCCACGCGAAGGGGATACAGATATAGTATCCGATGGTTGAAAACATAATTTGTTCCTCTCGTTTTGTTCAGTGGGGAAGCTAGGGCACAGGGTCATAGCCTCCCTTATGAAAGGGGTTGCACCTGAGTATTCTCTTGAACGCGAGCCAGCTCCCCTTCACAGCCCCGTACCGTTCCAAAGCCTCCACGGCGTACTGGGAGCAGGTGGGGATGTAGTTGCAGCACCGGGGGCGGCAGGGGGAGATATTCCGCTGGTAGAACCGCACCAGGGCGATCAAAACCCGCTTCACGGCTTGTCCTCCAGAAGGCCCAGCTTCCGGCTCAGGCGGAGGAAGGTGTCGCCCAGCTCCTTCCACGGGGCGCTCAGCGTCCTGCCCCGGGCCACCAGGATGATGTCCCAGCCCTGGGACAAACGGGGGCTTGCGAGGCGGTAGACCTCCCGCAGGCGGCGGCGTGCCCGGTTGCGCTTCACGGCGTTCCCCAGCTTTACGGAAACGGTAATGCCCAGGCGGTTGTGGCCCAGGCGGTTTTTCCGGCAGTAGAGCACCATGCTCCCCGCCACCGCCGACGCGCCCTTGCGGTACAGCCGGCGGAATTCATGATTTTTTTTCAGCGTCACCGCGGGCTTCACCGTTCATCCCTCCCAGGCCGCAGAACCAGTACAAGGGACGGAGGAATCCGAACAATTCCAGCCGCCCCTGTCAGGACTCGTGTTCAAGTGTCTCCTGCTCCTCAATAGGAGAGGCGGGCGCGGCCCTTGGCGCGGCGGCGGGCCAGGACCTTGCGGCCGTTGGCGGTGGCCATGCGCTTGCGGAAGCCGTGGACCTTCTGGCCGTGGAGCTTCTTGGGCTGATAGGTACGTTTCGTTGCCATGCTTAAGACACCTCCTGTCCATATTCCGTCCGCCCCGCTTCACAGCTCCGGGGCGGCGCTTTCCCAACACCGCCCGGCCTTATAAGGAACGGGCGGCGCGGCAGACAAACTCAAGCGCCGATTGACGCATGGGATAGTATACCATACGGGCGCGAAGGGTGTCAATAAAAAATTATGTTGATTTACCGGCCCGGCTGCCTTACAATAAACATCAGTACAACGATAAGGAACGGACAAGCTATGAACGACTTCAAGCAGCGCTACATATCCGCCCGGAAACGGGTCATCGCCGGGGACCTCCGGCGGCTGAACGACGCCCAGCGCCAGGCCGCCATGGCCACCGAGGGGCCCCTGCTCCTCCTGGCGGGGGCGGGCAGCGGAAAGACCACCGTTTTGATCCAGCGGGTCTACAACCTGCTGACCTATGGCCGGGGCAGCGACTCCGACTTCGTCCCGGAGGACGCGTCGGAGGAGGACCTGGCCTTCCTGGAAGGCTTCCCGGAGGCTCCCTCCCCCCTGGACTTCGACCGGGCCCGGCGGCTGTGCGCCGTGGACCCGCCCCGGCCCTGGGAGATCATCGCCATCACCTTCACCAACAAGGCCGCCGGGGAGCTGAAGGACCGCCTGGCCGCCCGCCTGGGGCCGGAGGCCAATGACGTCTGGGCCTCCACCTTCCACTCCGCCTGCGTCCGCATCCTCCGGCGGGACATTGACCGGCTGGGCTTTGCCAAGGACTTCACCATCTACGATACCGACGACTCCCGCCGGGTGGTGAAGGACATTTTGAAGGAGCTGAACCTGGACGACAAGGCCTTCCCGCCCAAAAACGTCCTCTCCGTCATCAGCAGCGCCAAGGACCAATACCTGGGCCCGGAGGAATTCGCCCGGCGGCACAGCGCGGAGACCGACTGGCGCATGGCCCGCATTGCCAAAATTTACGCCGCCTACCAAAAAAAGCTGGCCTCCGCCAGCGCCCTGGACTTCGACGACATCATCTTCCACACCGTCACCCTGCTCCGCCAGGAGCCGGAGGTGCTGGAGTACTACCAGAGAAAATTCCGCTACGTGCTGGTGGACGAGTACCAGGACACGAACCACCTCCAGTACCTCCTCACCGGCCTTCTGGCGGGGGGGCGCCGGAACCTCTGCGTGGTGGGCGACGACGACCAGTCCATCTACCGCTTCCGGGGGGCCAACATCGAAAACATCCTGAATTTTGAAAAGCAGTATGACAACGCCCGGACCATCCGGCTGGAACAGAATTACCGCTCCACCCAGAACATCCTGGACGCGGCCAACGCCGTCATCCGGCACAACGCGGGCCGGAAGGGGAAGACCCTCTGGACGGAGAACGGCGGCGGGGAGAAAGTCGGCGTCCGCACGGTGCTCAACGAGCAGGACGAGGCGGCCTTTGTGACGGGGGACATCCTCTCGGCGGTGGGCCGGGGGGCCCGCTTCCGGGACGCCGCCGTGCTCTATCGGATGAACGCCCAGTCCAACGCCCTGGAATACGCCATGAAGCGCAGCGGCGTGCCCTACAAGGTTGTGGGGGGCATGAAGTTCTTCGACCGGGCGGAGGTAAAGGACATGCTGGCCTACCTGTGCGTGGTAAACAACCCCCTGGACGACCTCCGGCTCCGGCGGATCATTAACAGCCCCGCCCGGGGCATCGGCGGCACCACCATGGACAAGGTGGCGGCGCTGGCGGAGCAGCAGGGGGCGTCCCTGTACGAAATCTGCCGCAACGCGGACCTCTTCCCGGAGCTGAAAACCCCGGCGAAGAAGCTGCTTCAGTTCGCGGACCTCATCGACGGCCTCCGGAAGGCGGGGGGAAGCCTGGCCCTGCCGGAGTTCTACGACGCGGTTTGCGAGCAGACCGGCTATGCCCAGGCCCTGAGGGACAAAAACGACATGGAGAGCCGGGGCCGCCTGGAAAACGTCCAGGAATTGAAGTCCAACATCCTGGGCTTTCTGGACCGCCAGCCGGAGGACGCCACCCTTTCCGGCTTTTTGAACGAAATCGCCCTGTACACGGACCTGGACTCCCTGGAGGGAAGCGACGACTGCGTGACCCTGATGACCATCCACGCCGCCAAGGGCCTGGAGTTCCCCCTGGTCTACGTGGTGGGCATGGAGGAGGGGGTCTTCCCCGGCAGCTCCGCCCAGTTTGAGGAGGACGAACTGGAGGAGGAACGCCGCCTGTGCTACGTGGCCATGACCCGGGCCAAGGAACGGCTGACCCTGACCCACGCCCGCCAGCGGATGCTCTACGGCAAGACGGCCAGCAACCGGGTTTCCCGCTTTTTGGAGGAAGCGCCGGAGGAGAACCTGAACTGGGAGGGCCGGGATCTCCGGCCCGGCGGGACCTTCGGCTCCTCCTACGGAAGCGGCTTCTACGGCGGCGGGGAGGGTTCCGAAGGGGCCCGGCGGCCCGTTTACGCCCGGCCCGCCCGGCCCTCTTACCAGGAGTCCCGCCGCACCGCCGTGAGCCAGACGGCGGCCCCCTCCATAGCCCTGAGCAAGGGGGATCGGATTGAGCACGGCGTCTTCGGCAGGGGGACGGTGCTGTCCGTCCAGCCCATGGGGGGCGACGCCCTGGTCCAGGTGGACTTCGAGGGCGCGGGCCAGAAAAAGCTGATGCTCAAAGCGGCGGCAAAGCACCTGAAAAAACTGGATTCCTAAAGGAAGCGCCGGAGGATTTTCCTCCGGCGCTTTGACGCTTAGCAGGTACAGCCCCCGCAGGGGATAAGCTTGATGCACTCCGCGCTGATCTGGGGCGGGATGCTCATGGTCATCGCGCCGCTGTATTCGATGCAGACGCACTGGCCCGGGCGGAAGCAGCAGGCGTTGTTGGTATGGACCAGCACCTCCTGGCAGCCGCAAAGGTCGCAGACCAGCAGATCGCAGCAGTTCACCCGCAGGATGCGGGCCTTCATAATCACGGGCTCCCGGCATTCCGCGGCCTGGGCGCACTCATTGCAGACAGGTTCCATAAGAGGACCTCCTTATTCATAGGATGTACTCCATCCTATGCGCGGAGTCTCTCAAAGGTCCCGGAAGCGCTCCTGGAACCGCTTTTGGGCGAAGGCGTCCACCTCCTCCCGGAGGGCCTGATAGGCGGCAAGCAAAGCCTCCGCCTCCTCCGTCAGCGCCGCGCCGCCGCCGTGGCGGCCCCCGATGGTGGAGCTCAGCAGCTTATACCCCAGGGCGTCCTCGGCGGTGCGGACGATGCGCCACGCCTTGGAGTAGGCCATACCCATGGACCCCGCCGCCGCCCGGAGGGAGCGCTTCTCCCGGACCTCCTCCAAAAGTGCCGCCACGCCGGGGCCGAAGCGCCGCTGGCCCTCTCCGTCCAAAAGGCGGAGGGTGACGGCGAGGCGCAGGTCAGGACTGTGATTCATGGGATATACTCCTTTCGCTCCACCAGCTGGGGCTCGCCGTCCCAGAACTCCCAAAGCTCGGTAAAATAGGAGACGGTGCCATCCCCATTGCCCTCATAGACCGGGACCTCCCGGCTGGCCAGGACCAGGTCTGCCTCAATGCTCCACTCGGCGGGCCGGGGGCGGAGGAAATCTCCCTCCCTGGGGAGCCAGACTTCCCGTGCGCCCTCCCGCTCTACGTCCAGATAGCCGGAATCGGGCTGGAAGTCCCGGACCAGCCGTTCCACCCGGTGCAAATACAGGCTTCCGTTCCCGTCAGGCCAGTAGTACTCCGTAACCCACTGGGACCCTGCGGAGCCGGATTTATATTCGGCGGTGGTTTCCCCGCTTTCCGGATGGGCCTCCGCCCCCTGGAGGATGCAGGCGAATTGATACTGCCCCGCCTCCCGGTCCCAGGTCCAATAGTAATAGGGGATCATGTTGTTGCACCGCCCGGCGAAGAGGCCGAAGTCTGTATCCCCGTCAAAGTTCAAGTCCAGCTCGTCCATGCAGTCTTCCGTGCTCCAGCAGTCGGTGTAGTCGCTGTCCTCAACCCCTTCGCTTACAATGCCCTCCCGGGCCTGGACAGTCTGGATAAGCGCGTCCCCGTCGTACACCCGCACCTCCCGGACGCCATAGCTGTATTCGTCGGCCCGCCGGCCAAAGGCCTCCAGCCGCAAGGTCCGCCCGTCCGCCAGGGGCGCGTCCAAGGTCAAAAGGACGTGGTCTTCCGTCTCCTCCCCGGGGTCCTCCAGGGCTTCCTCCTCCGGCGCGGCGGCCTCCGGGGCTTCCGGGACCGGCGGGGCCTCCTCCGTCTCCGCCGGGGCGGCGCAGGCGGAGAGCAGCAGCAGGGCCAGCAGTAAAATCAGTACACGGCGCATATCCCACGATTCCTTCCAATCCAGATTTGATAGACCCAATATAACAGGTTTTCCCGCCAAAGTGGTAACAAAAAGGTGACAGTTTTCCGTCCTCCCCGTCCTGGGCTGGAAATCAAACCCAGCTTGACATCCCGCTTTCCCGGCGGTATCATGGTATACAGGAAAAAATCGGCTGCCGCCCGGCCCGCTCCACGGCGGAGCGCCGCCCCGGAGCGAACCGGGCCCTGCCGGTGAAATTCGTCAGGAGGGTTTTCTTATGGAAAAGAAGGTAAAGAGAATCGGCGTCCTCACCAGCGGCGGCGACGCGCCGGGCATGAACGCGGCGGTGCGGGCGGTGGTCCGGGCCTCCATCGCCCGGGGCATCGGCTGCATCGGCATCCGCCGGGGCTGGAACGGCCTGATCACCAGCGACTTTGTGCCCCTGACCTCATCCAGCGTCAGCCACATCATCAACAAGGGCGGCACCATGCTCTACACCGCCCGGAGCCTGGAGTTCATGGAGGAAGCGGGCCGGGCCAAGGCCCTGGCCACCTGCCGCCTGCTGGGTCTGGATGGCATTGTGGCCATCGGCGGCGACGGCACCTTCCGGGGGGCCCTGGCCATCTCCCGCCAGGCCGCCAAGGACGGCATGGATCTCCGGGTGGTGGGCATCCCCGCCACCATTGACAACGACATCGGGTGCTCCCACTACACCATCGGCTTTGACTCCGCCTGCAATACGGCCATCGAGTGCATCGATAAGCTCCGGGACACCATGCAGTCCCACGAGCGCTGCTCCGTGGTGGAGGTCATGGGCCGCCACGCGGGCTACCTGGCCCTGTACGTGGGCATCTCCGTGGGCGCCACCGCCGTGCTGATCCCCGAGCGGGAGCCGGACTTTGAAAAGGACATCGTGGAGAAGATCCGCCGGGCCCGCCTGGCGGGGACCACCCATTACATGGTGGTGGTGGCCGAGGGTGCGGGCAGTGCCATCGAAATCAGCCAGCGCATCCACGACGAGCTGGGCATCGACCCCCGGGTGACGGTGCTGGGCCACATTCAGCGGGGCGGCTCCCCCACCGCCCGGGACCGGGAGACCGCCAGCCGCATGGGCTATGAGGCGGTGAAGGTCCTGGCCGAGGGCACGGGGAACCAGATCATCGGCATTCAGAACGGCCTCCTGACAGACATAGAGATGGAGGAGGCCCTGGCCATGACCAAGCCCTTCCAGATGGACCGCTATCAGATTCTGGAGGCCCTGACCAACAGCTGCGGCCCGGACTTCTAATCCGTCCCGCGAAAAACCGGCAGGGAAGATATACATACAGACTGGGGCCGGGGGCGTTTTGTCCCTGGCCCCGCGACAAATAGGAGGAGTTATGGAAAAAGTCAGACTGGGGCGGACGGAACTGATGGTGACGAAGACGGCCTTCGGCGCCCTGCCCATCCAGCGGATTCCCAAGGCCGACGCGGTGAAGCTGGTCCGCCGGGCCGTAGACGGCGGGATCAACTACTTCGACACCGCCAACATGTACACCGACAGCGAGGAAAAACTGGGCGAGGCCCTGGAGGGCGTGCGGCAGAATGTGGTCATTTCCACCAAGAGCGGCGGGGGGGACAAAAAAACCGTCCTCAGCCACATTGAAAAGAGCCTCCGCTCCCTGCGGACGGATTACATCGACCTCTTCCAGTTCCACAACCCCGCCAAGCTGCCGGATATAAACGACCCCGACGGCCCCTTCGCCGCCGCTCTGGAGATGAAGGAAAAGGGCTATATCCGGCACATCGGCATCACGAACCACCGCCTTGCCGTCGCCCAGGAGGCTATCCGGTCCGGGAACTTCGAGACGCTGCAATTCCCGTTCTGCTACCTCACCACCGAGAAGGAGCTGGGGCTGGTGGAGGACTGCGCCAAGGCGGACATGGGCTACATCGCCATGAAGGGCCTCTCCGGCGGCCTTCTGAATAACGCCGAGGCCTGCTACGCCTTCATGCAGGAGTACCCCAATGTGGTGCCCATCTGGGGCATCCAGCACGAGTGGGAGCTGGACCAGTGGCTGGAGCTGACGGAGCGGAACCCCCGCCTCACGCCGGAGCTCCGGGCCGTCATCGAGGCGGACCGAAAGGACCTGGCGGGGAGCTTTTGCCGCTCCTGCGGGTACTGCCTCCCCTGCGCCGCCGGGATTGACATTCCCCAGGCGGCCCGGATGTCCGCCCTGCTGCGGCGCTCGCCCTACCAGCCCTACATGTCGGACGCCTGGCACGAGAAGATGCACCAGATTGAAAACTGCGTCCACTGCGGCGCCTGCAAGAGCCGCTGCCCCTACGGGCTGGACACGCCGAACCTGCTGGTGGAGATGCTGAAGGATTACGACGCGTTCTACGCGGAACACCACAATGACGCCTGAACGAAAAAGCCAGGGTTGAAACGCCCTGGCTTTTTTCATATTCACAGACGGGCGCGGGGGCGGTTTTCCTCCCCCCAAACGCAAAGACCGTCCAGCACCGGCATCAAGGAACGGCCTTTATCGCTGAGGCGGTATTCTACCTTGGGCGGGATTTGGGGGTACTCGTTCCGTAAAATCAGGCCGTCCCGTTCCAACTCCTTCAGGGCGGCGCTGAGGGTCTTGTGAGAGATGGAGCCGATATAGCGCTTGAGGGCATTGTAGCGGACCACCCCGTATTCCATCAGGCAGTAGAGGATGACCATTTTGTACTTGCCGCTGATGAGGGAGAGGGTGTAGTGAAAGCCGGTGTCCTCAAAGCTGGCGGTTTTAGCGGAATCTTGCGGCACGGGGCGCTCTCCTTTCGGTTAGTATCTAACTTTAATGTGCGTACTTTTCTTCTAACGGGTTTTCTGCTAGAGTAAGTATATCACAGATTTGGAGGTTTTCCCATGAGCAAAAAAATTTTAATTCTCAACGGCAGTCCCCGGGCCAAGGGAAATACCAAGGCGCTGATCGAGGCGTTTGAAAAAGGCGCGGCCGGGCACCATGTGGAGCGCTTTGACCTGCAAGCCATGAACATCCACGGCTGCCTCGGCTGCTGCGGCGGCGGGAAGGACCCCGCCAGCCCCTGCGTGCAAAAGGACGACATGGAAAAGATTTACCCTGCCTACCGGGAGGCGGACGTGGTGGTCCTTGCCTCTCCCATGTACTATTGGAATATCACCGGGCAGCTCAAATGTGCCTTTGACCGCCTCTTCGCCGTGGCGGAGCTGGACCCGAACTATGCCAATCCGAAAAAGGACTGCGTGCTGCTGATGGCGGCGGAGGGAGAGGACGAGGACAACTTCGCCCCCGTCCGGGCGCTGTACGAGGGTCTGACGTCTCACATGGGCTGGCGGGACCTGGGCGCCGTCTACGCCGGAGGAAATTTTGAGGCGGGGGCGATTCATGGCCATCCCGAACAGCTTCGGCAGGCGGAGTCGCTGGGCAAGTCTATCTGACAAAACGGATACAGCCGCAAAAAGGTCCCATGCCCTGTCTGGCACGGGACCTTTTTCGCTTACTTTTTCAGCTGCTTCTGGAGCCAGTCCTTCCCGTCCACAAACCGGGAGACGATGAAGCAGGTCACGTAGTCGCCTGCGGCGTTGATCATCGTCGCCGGGGGGTCCACCAGGTTGCCGATGACCACCAGAATGGGGAAGGCAATCTCCATCTGGGCGGGGAAGAAGATGGAGCAGATGATGTACTCGCCGATGTACCCGCCGCCGGGGACGCCGCTCATGCCCACGGAGCTGAGCACCGCCACCAGCACCACGGGAATCAGCATCCCAAGGGACAGCCGCTGGCCGAAGACCCCCAGCACAAAGGCAATTTTCAGCACGCAGGAGAAGCAGGACCCGTCCATGTGCATGGTGGCCCCCAGGGGCAGCACCATGTCCGCCACGTCCTTGCGGATGCCGGTGTCTGCGGCCTCCTCCATGTTGGTGGGAATCGTCGCCACAGAGGAGCAGGTGCCCAGAGACACCACGGCGGGTTTCGTGATGTGCCGGAACATGACGCCAATGGCGCCCTTGCCGCCGCCGAACCGGGCGAAGAGGGGCCAGGCGGTGAAGATATAGACAAAGCACAGGGGATAGTACACCGCCAGGGCCCGGGCGTAGTTCTCCGTAATCTGGGGGCCGTAGGTAGCCACCAGGTCGGCGAAGAAGCCGAAGAAAGCGATGGGGGCATAGTAGGTGATGATCTTCACGAATTTCAGCATGACGCCGGCCAGGTCGTCCAGGAACCGCCCCACGGGGGTCTCCCTGCCGCCGTTGAGGTTCACGGCAAAGCCGAAGAGCAGGGAAAACACAATCAGGGGCAGCATGGCCCGGCGGGTCAAAAGACCGCTGAAATCACTGGCGGTGAAGAAGTTCACAATCATGTCCGCCAGGGTGGCGTACTCCCCAATCTCCTCCGCGGCCAGGTTCGTCCAGGCGGCGGGCACCGGCGGGAAGACCATCATCAGCACATACATGATAACGGCGGCGATGGCCCCGGTGACCACGAAGGTCCCCACGGTAACGCCCATGATCTTCCCCGCCCGCTTCCGGCTCTCCATGTTCGCCACGGCGCTGGAGATGGAGGCGAAGACCATGGGGACCACCACGCAGAACATCAGGTTGATGAACACGGTGCCAAGGGGCTTGAGGACCGTGGCGCCGGTGCCGGATATGACGCTTCCGTCACCGTCCACCTGGGCGGGCCAGACCCAGCCCAGAATGGCGCCCAGAATCATGGCCCCCAGCATGACGGCTAAAAAGGCGTAGTTTTTCGCAATGGATTTCTTTTCCATAATGTCCCTCCTGTTTTACTCACACAATGGCTGATACGTCAAATCCTCGTCCGCAACCTCGCCGGTGCAGACCACGTTGGTGGGCCCGGTAAGGCAGAGCTCCGTAATCTGGCTGTGGACCCGCTCCGCGTCCACATACAGCGTCCCGCCGGTCATGTCCGCCCGGACCCGCTGCCCGCTGACCTTTCCCTGAAGGGCCAGCACCGCCGCTACGGACCCGGTGCCCGTGCCGCAGGCGTAGGTAAAGTCCTCCACCCCCCGCTCGAAGGTCCGCTCGAAGAAGCGGTCCTCCCCGGTGAGCTCGTAAAAGTTCACATTGGCCCCCTTGGGGAACGCGGGATTCCAGCGGATTTTCCGGCCCAGCTCCCGAAGCTCGTTTTCGTCGGCGTTTTGCAGGTTGTGGTACGGGACCACCGCGTGGGGCAGTCCCGGGTCCCCCAGCTCCACGTAGGAACAGGCGTACCGCACGCCGTCCACCTCCACCGGGCAGTCCAGTTTTATCGTGGCGGGGTCGTTGAGGCGGACCCGGTAGAGCCGGCGGTCGATTCTCCGGCCAAACACCATTCCGGCGGTGGTCTCCACGGCCTGGGCCGCCCTGGCAAGGCCGTTTTCAAAGCCGTAGCGGCAGATGCACCGGGCCCCGTTGCCGCACATCTCCCCCACGCTTCCGTCGGAGTTGAAGAACAGCATCTTGAAGTCGCCGCCCTGGTCCGCCGCCTCCACCACCATCAGCCCGTCGGCCCCGATGGACATGCGCCTGCGGCACAGCGTCCGGGCGATTTGGGGAATGGCCTCCAGGGGCAGGTGCTCTTCCAGGTTGTTGAGGATGATAAAGTCGTTTCCGGCCCCGTTCATCTTCCAGAATTTCATGGGTCCTTCCTCCTTGTCTGCTCTTCATTATAATCGCACTCTCCGCAAATGAACACCGGAGAATGTGCTGGAAACCTTGCAAAAGGTGCGGGTTCCATTGGCCCCCGCCGTTGACACGCCCGCTAAAATATGCTATATCCATATCAGGCGGGAGGGGAACGGCTTGGCCTCCGTACATAGGAGGTGACAGCGTGACGGTTCTGGAGACCCTGGCGTTGCTGAACCTGCTGGCCGTTGTGATCTTTGGCGTTATTAACGTAACGAAAAAGAAATAACCGCCCCCCGGCATAGGAAGCGGCCAAATCTCCAAGCTCAAAACTTGACGAGGTTGAGCTGCGGCCGATGCCCCGGCCGCGCCCCTCTTGCCTTGATTATACCAGCCCTTCCCCGGGCTGTCAACCATAAATCCCGGAAAGGAGGCCCCGCCATGCCCCGTAAGAACGCCCGGAACACCAAGGGCCGCATCATCGCCGCCGCCTGGAAGCTCTTTTACGAGCAGGGCTATGAGGACACCACCATCGAGGACATCGTCTTTGAGTCCGAGACCTCCAAGGGCTCCTTTTACCATTACTTCGACGGCAAGGACGCTTTGCTCGGCACCCTCTCCAACGTCTTCGACGAGAAGTATGAGGCGCTGCGCCCCGCCCTCTCGCCGGAGCAGGACGCCATCGAGAAGCTGGTATTCCTGAACCATGAGCTCTTCGCCATGATTGACGGGGGCATCTCCCTGGACCTGCTGGCCCGGCTTCTCTCCACCCAGCTCCTCACCCGGGGGGAAAAGCACCTGCTGGACCGGAACCGGACCTATTTCAAGCTCCTGCGGAGCATCATCGCCGAGGGCCAGCGGGCGGGCCAGCTGCGGGCGGACCGGACCGTGAACGAAATCGTGAAGGCCTACGCCCTCTGGGAGCGGGCGCTGCTGTACGACTGGTGCCTCTGCGGCGGGGAGTATTCCCTGGTGGCCTATACGGACGCCATGACCCCCACGTTCCTGGAGAGTTGGCGGGGCTGAATCTGCGTCTGTCGAATATTTTTCCTAAAAACAGTACGGCTGAAAAGGCCTGCTGTTCCGCCATTTTGTAGAAATGCCACAGAACGAGGTGTAGACTGCATTCTATACCTCGTTCTGTCTTTCATTCTAGTGAAAAGTATGCTATGATAGCACCCACTGAACGGAAAAGGAGAGAGATTTCATGTCTACCGCACAAATCTGCATCATGGGTACGATTATTCTGTACCTCTGCTTCGTCATCTTCACCGGGGTGATGATTGGCCGCCGCTCCAAGAAGAGCGCCGAGGGCTTCTACCTGGGCGGCCGGGGCATCGGCCCCCTGGTCACCGCCATGAGCGCCGAGGCCTCCGACATGAGCAGTTATCTGCTCATGGGCATTCCGGGCCTTGCGTACCTCTCCGGCGTGGCGGACGCCAGCTGGACCGCCATCGGCCTGGCTGTTGGCACCTACCTGAACTTCCTGCTGGTTGCCAAAAAGCTCCGCCGCTACAGCGTGAAGCTGGACGCCATCACCATCCCCAGCTTCATCTCCAAGCGCTATGGGGAGAAAAAGCCCGTCATCATGTGCATCTCCGCCCTGATTATTCTGATTTTCTTCGTGCCTTATGTGGCCTCCGGCCTTGCCGCCATCGGCAAGCTCTTCAACAGCTTATTTGGCTGGGACTACATGGCGGCGGTGATCATCGGGGCCATCGTGATTATCAGCTATACCTCCATCGGGGGCTTTAACGCCGTGGCCACCATGGACCTGATCCAGTCCGTCATCATGACCTGCGCCCTGGCCGTCATTGTGGTGTTCGGCGTGGTCCAGGCGGGCGGCATGGACGCGGTCATCGCCCACGCCCAGACCCTCCCCGGCTTCTTCAGCTTCACGGAGACTTATAACGCCGCCAGCGGCGCGGCGGAGCCTTACGGCTTCATCCGCATCGTCTCCATGATGGCCTGGGGCCTGGGCTACTTCGGCATGCCCCACATTTTGGTCCGCTTTATGGCCATCCGGGATGAAAACGAGCTGACCCTCTCCCGCCGCATCGCCGGCACCTGGGTGGTGATTTCCATGGGCGTGGCGGTGTTCATCGGCATCGTGGGCCACGCCGTCTCCGCCGCGGGCCGGGTCCCCTTCCTGGAGGGCAGCGCCACGGAAACCATCATCGTCAAGCTTTCCGACCTGCTGTCCACTTACGGCATCTTCCCCTCCATCGTGGCGGGCTGCATCCTGGCGGGCATCCTGGCCGCCACCATGTCCACGGCGGACAGCCAGCTGCTGGCGGCCTCCTCCGCCTTCTCGGAGAACATCGTCCAGGAGGTCTTCGGCGTGAAGCTGACGGAGAAGCAGACCATGCTGATTGCCCGGCTGACGGTGGTGGTCATCGCCGTCATCGCCCTCTTCCTGGCCTCGGACCCGGACAGCAACGTGTTCCAGATCGTGTCCTTCGCCTGGGCGGGCTTCGGCGCGGCCTTCGGCCCCGCCATCCTCTGCGCCCTCTATTGGAAGC
This sequence comes from Oscillospiraceae bacterium, assembly GCA_910574635.1. Lineage (GTDB taxonomy): Bacteria > Bacillota > Clostridia > Oscillospirales > Oscillospiraceae > Oscillibacter. The sequence goes on from CAJTCG010000007.1 coordinate 139,467, forward strand.
GGAGCAACCGCTTTGGCATCATGGCGGGCCTGGTTGCCGGAGGCGTGATGATCTTCGTGTGGAAGTTCCTGGTGCGCCCCATGGGCGGCGCGCTGGACATCTACGAGCTGCTTCCCGCCTTCGTGGTGGGCCTGGCGGCCATCGTGATTGTGAGCCTCCTGACCCCGGCCCCGGACACGGGCATCGAAAAGCTCTTCGATGAAGTGAGGGAGAAGTAATTCCGGCGTGAAAGCCGCCCGGGGCACGGTCCCGGGCGGCTTTTTGAATTTTCCCCTTGACAAAACCCGGTTCCCCCCGTACAATAGGGCCTGTTGAACGACGATGAAGGGAAAAAAGACGGGGATGTCCCGCCCTCAGAGAGCCGGCGGATGGTGCAAGCCGGCGGGGGAGCCCCTGTGCATGACTGGTCCCGGAGTCTCCCGCCCGAGAGGTAGGGCGGGGCGGTTCGCCCCCGTTACCGGGCCCCAAGGGCCGCGCATAAGCGGCTGAACAGGGTGGTACCGCGTGGACCCACGCCCCTGGCCGGTTTGGCTGGGGGCGTTTTTGTTTTTTGAGAAAGGAGAGAGGCCATGAGCGCAGGGTTTGGAATGGGTGGTTTTGCCAGCATGATGTTTACGATTGTCCCGATTTTCATCACGGTGATATTCGTGCTTGTCGTGGGTGGAATAATCCTGACTGTGGTCAGGGGAATCGGGACCTGGAGCAAAAACAACGCCTCCCCCCGGCTGACGGTATCCGCCCAGGTTGTAACCAAGCGGACGCAGGTTTCCCACCACCATCACCAGGACAGCATGAGTCATACCAGCACCGCCTATTACGCCACCTTCCAGGTGGAGAGCGGGGACCGGATGGAGTTCAGCGTCAGCGGGGCCGAGTATGGCATGCTGGCAGAGGGGGACCAGGGAAGCCTGACCTTCCAGGGGACCCGGTATTTGGGGTTTGAGCGGAGCTGAGGTTCTGCCGGGAGAATGGAAATCCCTGAGGGAATGGCCTGACCAGGGGGTCAGGCCCCACAAAGAGAGATTTCCGGTCTACCGGAATGTTCCCAATATGGAAATGGTCTACCGACAGAAGGGTGGGCCCGGAAGGAATGGCCTGACCAAGGGGTCAGGCCCCACAGGGTGGTCTATCGATAGAAAGGCAGTCCCGGAAAAAGGCGGACATCTACCCCTTACCGCCAGGTGAGCGACAGCGAAAAGAGGAGCTGGTCCATTCGATAACCGCCAAAACCCCCGCTCAAACTACGCCGCGGGCTGAAGACTTGCGTACCCGGAGGAAGCACGCCTTGCGCGTCCCTCGTCCTTCGTCCCCCCGCAGGGGCGATACTTCTTTTTCTCTTTTGGACCGTGCACGGCCCGTTTTCTCTTTTTCTTCTGGCAAGAAAAAGAGAAAATGGGGGGTGCAATGAACCAGCCATCGCTGGTATCCAATCCCCCCCGCCCGAAGGGCGAGCAAAATCCCCCGCTTTGCAAAAGCGCCATAATAGCCATATTATCAATAAAAGGAGATCACACATGAAGTACGATTTCACCGCCATAGAACAAAAATGGCAAGCCAAATGGCTGGAAGAAAAACCCTTCACCGCCGTCAACGGCGACAGAAGTAAGGAAAAATTCTTCGGCCTCATCGAGTTCCCCTACCCCTCCGGCCAGGGCCTCCACGTGGGCCACGCCCGGCCCTTCACCGCCATGGACATCATCTGCCGGAAAAAGCGGATGCAGGGCTTCAACGTCCTCTTCCCCATCGGCTACGACGCCTTCGGCCTGCCCACGGAAAACTACGCCGTGAAAAACCACATCCACCCCGCCAAGGTCACCCACGACAACGTCTCCAACTTCCGCAAGCAGCTTCAGATGCTGGGCTACTCCTTCGACTGGGACCGGGAGGTCAACACCACGGACCCGGACTACTACAAGTGGACCCAGTGGATTTTCCTCCAGATGTTCAAGAAGGGCCTGGCCTATAAGGCGTCCATGCCCGTAAACTGGTGCACCAGCTGCAAAATCGTCCTGGCCAACGAGGAAGTGGTGGAGGGCGTCTGCGAGCGCTGCGGCGGCGAGGTCATCCGCAAGGAGAAATCCCAGTGGATGCTGGCCATCACCAAGTACGCCGACCGGCTCATCGACGATTTGGAGGACGTGGACTTCATCAACCGGGTCAAAATCCAGCAGCGCAACTGGATCGGCCGGTCCGAGGGCACGGAGGTGGACTTCACCGCCACCAACGGCGACAAGCTGACGGTCTACACCACCCGCTGCGACACCCTCTTCGGCGTGACCTACATGGTCATTTCCCCGGAGCACCCCTATCTGGAGCAGTGGAAGGACCAGATTCAAAACTGGGACGAGGTAGCCGCCTACCAGGCGGAGGCCGCGAGAAAATCCGACTTCGAGCGGGGCGAACTGAACAAGGAGAAAACTGGCGTCCGCCTCCAGGGTATCGAGGCCGTGAACCCCGCCAACGGCAAGCGCGTCCCCCTCTTTGTCTCCGACTACGTCCTCATGGGCTACGGCACCGGCATCGTCATGGGCGTGCCAGGCCACGACCAGCGGGACTGGGACTTCGCCACGGCCTTCGGCCTGCCCATCGTGGAGGTGGTCCGGGGCGGCGACATCACCAAGGAGGCCTTTGTCCTCAAGGACGACACGGGCGTCATGGTAAACTCCGGCTTCCTCAATGGCATGACGGTAAAAGAGGCCATCCCCGCCATGAAGGAGCATGTGACGAAAGAGGGCTACGGACGGCCTAAGACCAACTTCAAGCTCCGGGACTGGGTGTTCAGCCGCCAGCGCTATTGGGGCGAGCCCATCCCCCTGGTGAACTGCCCCAAGTGCGGCTGGGTCCCCCTGCCGGAGGACCAGCTTCCCCTGCTTTTGCCGGAGGTGGAGAGCTATGAGGTGACGGATACCGGCGAAAGCCCCCTGGCGAAGATGACGGACTGGGTGAACACCACCTGCCCGAAGTGCGGCGGCCCCGCCCAGCGGGAGACGGACACCATGCCCCAGTGGGCGGGCTCCAGCTGGTACTTCCTGCGGTATATGGACCCCCACAACGACAAGGCCCTGGCCTCCAAGGAGGCCCTGGACTACTGGTCCCCCGTGGACTGGTACAACGGCGGCATGGAGCACACCACCCTCCACCTGCTGTATTCCCGCTTCTGGCACAAGTTCCTCTATGACATCGGCGTGGTGCCCACCAAGGAGCCCTACGCCAAGCGCACCAGCCACGGCATGATTCTGGGCGAGGGCGGAGAGAAAATGTCCAAGTCCCGGGGGAACGTGGTGAACCCCAACGACATCGTGGCCCAGTACGGCGCGGACACCATGCGGCTGTATATCATGTTCGTGGGCGACTTCGAGCAGGCGGCCATCTGGTCCACCGAGGCGGTGAAGGGCTCCAAGCGCTTCCTGGACCGGGTGTGGAATCTGGCGGAGAGCGCCAAGGACGACCCGAACCCCTCCCCCGCCAACGAGGCGGTTCTCCACCGGACCATCAAAAAGGTCACCGGGGACATTGACAGCCTGAAAATGAACACGGCCATTGCCGCCATGATGACGGCGGTCAACGAACTGACGGCCAACGGGGTCACCAAGGGGGACATGCGGCCCCTGCTCCAGCTGCTGAGCCCCTTCGCCCCCCATATCACCGAAGAGCTGTGGGAGCGGTTCGGCTTCGCGGCGGAGACGGGGAAGATGTGCTGCCAGAGCCAGTGGCCCGTTTACGACGAGCGAAAGACCGTGGCGTCCACGGTGGACTTCGCCGTCCAGGTGAACGGGAAGCTGAAGGGGACGGTCACCATGCCCACGGACAGCGAGGAGGCGGCGGTGGTAGAAGCCGCCCTGACGGTGGAGAAGGTGCAGAAGGCCACGGCGGGGATGCAGGTGGTCAAGACCATCTTTGTGAAAAACAGGCTGGTGAATTTGATTGTGAAGCCCCAATAACATTGGGGGGATTCAGCTATGATGATAGCTGGTCCATTTGCACCCCCCATTCTCTCTTTTGCGAAAAGAGAGAATGCGCCGTGCACGGTGGAAGAGAGAAAACGGAGGCGCGCAAGGCGTGCCTCCGTTTTTTTGAATGTCTCCAGTCCGCGGCGTGGTGCAAGCGGGGGATTTGGCGGTCGACGCATGGACTGTCCGGTCCTCCTCGCTGCCGCTAACCTGGCTGTGGACTGTGGGGCCTGACCCCCTGGTCAGGCCATTCCCCCAGGGACTGCCCTTCTCCCAATAGGACCTCCGCAGGGGCAGACTCCCCGCCAACCCTCAGGAATCCTTTTTCCCCTCCAGCTCAATCCTGCCATGCTTGGCCTCATAGGCCTCTACGGCGTCCCGGATTAAAATCAGAACCTGGCTGTTGGCGGAGCGCCCCTCATAGGCGGAAATCACATGAAGCTTGTGCAGTAATTGCTCGTCAATGCGGATTGAATAACTTTTCATAGCGTTCTTCCCCATAAAATAACCTTAAAATGATTCTATTACATGTTTACTTTACATTCATTTTGTGCTATTATGTCCAAAAAGAATATAAAATATATTCTTTGAACACACAATGTGCCTAAGGAGGAGAACGATGTCACACTATCAAAAAATGTATTCCGTCTTATTCAACGCCGTATCCGACGCGCTGGGGGAACTGGATAAGCTGAACATTGGCGCGGCAAAGGAATACCTCAAGGAAGCCCAATTCCACACGGAGGAAATTTACATGTCCCAGGACGGCGGAGACGCCGCCCAAGAGGAGAAAGGCGCCAAGGAATAAGGCGGCAAAGAAGAGGGCCCCGTCCATCGGACGGGGCCCTCTCTATTAGCGGCAAATCAGGGGGTCACTTCTTCGGCTCCTCGGACTCAAACACCGCCTTGGCGCTGGCGGCAAGACCCGCCAGGCCCTGGAGCTCGCTGGGGATGATGATCTTCGTCGCCTTGCCGTCGGCCACCTTCTGCATGGCTTCCAGGGCTTTCAGCTTCACCACCTGGTCGTTGGGGGCGGCGTCGTTCAAAAGCCGCAGGGACTCCGCCAGGGCGGTCTGGACCCGGGTGATGGCCTCGGCCTCCGCCTCGGCGGCCATGATGCGGGCCTGCTTTTCGCCCTCGGCCTGGAGAATCGCCGCTTCCTTGGCCGCCGTGGCCCGGAGGACGGCGGCTTCCTTCTCGCCCTGGGCGACCAGCACCTGGGACTCCTTCTGGCCCTGGGCCTGGAGGACGGATTCCCGGCGCTCCCGCTCGGCCTTCATCTGCTTTTCCATGGCGCTTTGGATGTCCTTGGGGGGAATGATGTTCTTCAGCTCCACCCGGTTGACCTTGATGCCCCAGGGGTCCGTGGCCTCGTCCAGGATGGCCCGCATCCGGGAGTTGATGACGTCCCGGCTGGTGAGGGACTGCTCCAGGTCCATGTCGCCGATGATGTTCCGCAGGGTTGTGGCGGTCAGGTTTTCAATGGCGTTCATGGGGTGCTCCACGCCGTAGGTATAGAGCTTGGGGTCCGTGATTTGGAAATAGATCACCGTGTCAATCTGCATGGTGACGTTGTCCTTGGTAATGACGGGCTGGGGCGGGAAGTCCGCCACCTGCTCCTTCAAGGACACCTTCTTGACCACCCGCATGACGAAGGGCACCTTCACATGCGGGCCCTGGTTCCACACGGCGTGGAACTGGCCCAGCCACTCCACCACATAGGCCCGGGACTGCTGGACGATATGGACGTTGGAAATGATCAAAATGACCAGCAGGACAATGACGACGGAAACAGGAATCCACCACATTATGTTCTTACCTCCACTTTCTCTGAATATTGGACCAGGAGCTTTACGCCCTCGATCTTCTGTACCTTCACCTGGGTCCCGGCGGGAATGACGGCGCCGTCGGCGCTGCGGGCGGTCCAGGTTTTGCCGTCCACGTAGACGGCGCCGGAGGCCCGGTCGTTGTCCACGGGCTCCGTGACCTTGGCCGTCATGCCCACCACCCGGTCGGAGTTGGTGGGGATACGGGGCCTGGTCATAAAGCGCCGGACCAGGGGCCGGGTAATCACCAGCGCCAGGGCGGACACCACGGCGAACACCAGCACCTGGGTCGCCTCCGGGGAGAGCCCGCCCAGGGCCCAGCCGGACATGCAGGTGAAAAGCGCCGCCAGGGACCCGGCCACGAACCAGATGGAGATCATGCTCTCCGTGACCACCTCGGCCACGCCGAAGAGAACGATGGCCCCCAGCCAGAGCCAGATAAACATGCTCATAGAATGCCTCCTTTCCAATCGGCCTCAGCTTTCTTATTCAGTATAGCATATCCGCTATAGAAAAAGTGTTTCAATTCAGTAACAATTCACAAAGGGGGCCTGAACCCCTCCCGGCGGCAGTTGAAAAGGGCGAAAACTCCTGGTATACTAAGACGGCAGAATCGAAAAGGAGGGACTCCCTGTGACCTTAACCATCCCCTGCCTCCTGGGCTTAGAGGCCCTGGTGGCCGACGAGATCAAGCGCCTGGGCCTGGCCGGCGTCCGGGCGGAAAACGGCCGGGTCCACTGCGAGGGGACCCTGGCGGACATCCCCCGGCTGAACATCGGCCTGCGCTGCGGGGCCCGGGTGCTGATGGAGCTTGGGGAACCTTTCCCGGCCCCGGACTTTGAGGCCCTGTTCCAGGGGGTCCTGGCCCTGCCCTGGGAGGACTTCATCCCCCGGGAGGGGGAATTCCCCGTGAAGGGCTACTCCCTGAATTCCGCCCTCCACTCCGTCCCCGCCTGCCAGGCCATTGTGAAAAAGGCCGCCGCCCGGCGGCTGGGGAACGCCTACGGCTGCGAAACCCTGCCGGAGACGGGAAGCCGCTATCAGATTCAATTCGCCATCATCAAGGACCGGGCCTCCCTGTACCTGGACACCTCCGGCGAGGGGCTTTACAAGCGGGGCTACCGGGCCCGGAATATGGGCGCGCCCCTGCGGGAGACTCTGGCGGCGGCGCTGGTGACCCTCTCCCGCTACCGGGGGAAGGACCCCTTCTGCGACCCCTTCTGCGGCTCGGGCACCATTCCCATCGAGGCGGCGCTCATCGCCAGGAACCGGGCCCCGGGCCTGGACCGGCGCTTTGCCGCCCAGAAGTGGAAGTCCATGGACCCCAAGCTGTGGATGGACGCGGCGGAGGAGGCGCAGGACAAGGAGTTTCACGGGCACTACGACATCTGGGGCGGGGACATTGACCCGGCGGCGGTGGAGCTGGCCCGGCACAACGCGGCCCTGGCGGGGGTGGAGGACTGCGTGCGCTTTGAGGAGGCGGACGCGGGGAAATTCCGCCGCGGCGGCGAGTACGGGCAGCTGGTGACGAACCCGCCCTATGGCGAGCGGCTGCTGGAAAAGGAGGAGGCGGAGGCGCTGTACCGGGCCTTTGGCAAGGCGCTGGAGGACCTGCCGCCCAAGTGGCGGGTGATTGTGCTGAGCTCCCACACGGAGTTCGAGCGGTGCTTCGGCCGCCCGGCGGACAAGAAGCGCAAGCTCTACAACGGGATGCTGAAATGCGACGCGTTTTTCTATGGGCGCTGAAAAAGGGGGCGGGAATTTTCCCGTCCCCCCTTGCAACGGCGGAGAAAGTGTGGCATAATAGGTAAGGTTTATGCAGCGGTATCGAAGTGGTTATAACGGCCCTGACTCGAAATCAGGTGTACCCGCAAGGGTACCGTGGGTTCGAATCCCACCCGCTGCGCCAGCTCAGGAATTCCCCTTACCGCTGCGCTTCCCGCCCCGAAGGGGCGGAAAGCTCCGCCGGACGGGGAATTCCTTCGCCTTCACCCGCGAACCGCTTTGCTGGGTTCGCGGGTGATTTTTTTTGCGGGGGACGAAGGACGAAGGACGGGGGTAAGGGGAGGCCGCTTTGCTTCGCTTGCGGCGGTGGTTGTGGGATTTGTTGAAAATTCCTTGTGTAATATAGGCGTTTTGTGGAATTTGGCGGAGGGCGCTTGACAAGTTTCACCTTTCCGGATATACTGCGGCCTGTAAATACTGGCTTGTATAAGTTCATGATCGGATGAGCGTTTCTACCAACTGCCGTAACAGTTGACTACAAGTTTTTGGGCCTGGCCCTGAAACTTGTGGTCTTTTTGTTTCGGCGGTTTTTTGTTTTCCCCCGCCGGCGGAGGAAGACCGCCGCTCTCCAATACCAGCGGACGCTTTGTGCGCACATGGCGGCTGCTCATGCGCTTATCCTGCCCGTATGATCTCACGCGGAAACCGCGTATTTGGGAGGTAACGCATGAGCAGTCTTTTTGTGAAAAACGCCTCGGCCATCGTCACCTGTGACGAACAGGATACCGTACTGGAAAACGCCGGTATTCTCATTCGGGACGGGGCCGTGGCCTATATAGGGGCTGAATCCCAGGAGGCGGACGAGGTCCTGGACGCCTCAGGCTGTATTGTCTATCCGGGGCTTATCAATACCCACCATCATCTCTACCAGACCTTCAGCCGGAACCTGCCCCAGGTGCAGAACATGGAGCTGTTCGACTGGCTGAGGACGCTGTATGAGATCTGGAAGAACCTGGACGGCGATGCAATTTACCACAGCTCCGTCGTGGGCATGGGGGAGCTGCTGAAAACCGGCTGCACCACCGTCTTTGACCACCACTACGTCTTCCCCGGCGGGGCCGGGGACCTGCTGGAGGCCCAGTTTGCCGCCGCCGGGGACCTGGGGGTGCGGATGGCCGCCTCCCGGGGGAGCATGGACCTGAGCAAAAAGGACGGCGGCCTGCCTCCCGACAGCGTGGTCCAGACCGTGGATGAAATTCTCCGGGACTGCCGGAGGGCGGTGGAGAAGTACCACGACCCCCGGCCCCTCTCTATGCGGACAGTGGCCCTGGCCCCCTGCTCCCCCTTCAGCGTCTCGGCGGAGCTGCTGCGCCAGTCGGCCATTTTGGCCCGGGAACTGGGGGTACGGCTTCACACCCACCTGTGTGAGACGAAGGACGAGGAGCGTTACGTCCTGGAAAAGCACGGAAAGCGGCCCCTGGCCTATATGGAAGACCTGGGCTGGGTGGGCCCGGACGTGTGGTATGCCCACGGCATCCACTTCAACGATGAAGAATTGAAGCTGCTGGCGGACACGGGCACGGGCGTCGCCCACTGCCCCATCTCCAACATGAAGCTCTCCTCCGGCGTGTGCCGGCTTCCCGAGATGCTGGAGCTGGGGGTTCCCGTGGGCCTGGCTGTGGACGGCAGCGCCAGCAACGACGGGTCTAATCTTCTGGAAGAGCTTCGAGCAGCCTATCTGCTCCATCGTCTGTGCTCCAGCGAGAAGGCCCCCAGCGGGTACGACCTGCTGAAAATCGCCACCCGGGGCAGCGCCCGGGTGCTGGGCCGGGCGGACATCGGCTCCCTGGAGCCCGGCAAGGCCGGGGACCTGTTTATGATCCGCCGGGACCGGCTGGAGCTGGTGGGGGCGGACCTGGATGTCAAGTCCATGCTTGGCACCGTGGGCTTCAAGGGCCCCGTGGACGCCACGGTGGTGAACGGCCGGGTCGTGGTCAAGGACGGCCGCCTCACCGGCATCGACGAGGAAAAGGCGGTCCGAGAGGCCCGGGCCTGCTGCCAAGCGTATTTGAACCGCTGAGTGTATTTTAAAAATCACTCCGCGGGTCTCCCGCGGAGCTACGGGAGGAACACAGCAAGAACGCTGATCGAAAAAGCACCCGCGAACAGGACCGGAAAATGGTCTATGAGCTGGACGGCCGTCCCAGCCTCTCCACGGCGGTCCCTCTGGGCCTCCAGCATGTGCTGGCCATGTTTACCTCGAACCTGGCCCCCATCCTCATCATCGCCGGGGTCTGCGGACTCTCCGGCGCGGACACGGTGACCATGGTCCAGTGCGCCATGTTCGTCTCCGGCCTCACCACCTTCATCCAGCTTTATCCCCTGCGCCTTGGAAGCAGGTACCAGGTGGGGGCGCGGCTCCCCATTGTCATGGGCACCTCCTTCACCTTCGTGCCCACCGCCTCCGCCGTGGGGGCGGCGGGCGGCATCGGGGCCGTGCTGGGGGGATGCCTGGCAGGCAGCTTAGTGGAGGTCTTCATGGGCTTCTTCTATAAGTACATCCGCCGGTTTTTCCCGCCCCTGGTGGTGGGCTGCACGCTGGTGACCATCGGCGTAAACCTGCTGGGCATCGGCGTGGACTACTTTGCCGGAGGCGCGGGAGCGGCGGACTACGGGGCCTTGAAAAATCTGGCCGCGGCCTCCTTCGTGCTGGTCATCGTCATTCTCCTCCAGCGCTTTGGAAAGGGACTGGCAAAGAACGCCGCCATTCTCATCGGGTTAGTGGCGGGCTACATTCTGGCCGCCGTCCTGGGCGGGGCCATCATCACGGTTTTCGGGATGATTCTGATCAACGGCATCAAAATGATTGCCAAGGCGGGCTTCAGTGAGCGGAACATCCTGGTCATGGGCCTGACCTTCGTCTTCGGCATCGGCGTGCCCGCCCACCCGGAGGCCGTGGCCCAGCTCCCCGGCTTCATCCGCTTCATCTTCAACGACGCGGTAACGGCGACCTGCATCGTGGCCATCATCGCCAACGTCCTTTTCCCCATGAAGGACGCGGCGGACATTGAAAAGGCCAAGGAGGCCATGCTGGGCTGAGGCCCGCAAAAAGCGGCCTGAGGGAGGCATTCCTCCCTCAGGCCGTTTCCGCCTCCCGCTTGTCCATCCTCGCCAGGAAGAAGGCCAGGCCAAACCCGGCGGCGGCGCAGAGGGCGGAGAGGGCCATCTCCCCCGCTCCGGTGTACTCCGCGGGAATGATCACCAGGGTGGAGGCGATCACAAAGCCCAAAATCCCGTGGAAGGCCACGGCGTAGTGCCGCCGGAAGAACCAGGTCACCAGCCGGGCCAGCAGGGCGATGGTGAGAAACATCCCCGGCAGGGCGGCGGCGAGGACCAAAAAGTCCAGCCGCGCCAGCCCCTCCAGCATGGGCCGGTAGAGCCCCAGGGCCATCATGACGGAGGAGGAGGTCATGCCGGGGATGACCACCCCCATGCCCCACAGGGCGCCGCAGAAGTTGTACCACCAGAAATTCGGCTCCACCTGGACGTGGACCACCCGGCTGACGTAGAAAAGCCCCGCGAACACCGCCGCCGCGCAGAGGAGGAAGCTCCCCCAGGCGGAGGCGGAGCGGCCCTCCTTCCCCGCCTCCCGGAAGAGGGAGGGGGCCGTCCCCGCGATGAGGCCGATGAACAGCCAATAGGTCACCGCGTCGGAGAGGGTCATGGCGGCGGCGACGCCCTTGGCCACCCCCAGAAAGCCCGCCGCCCACCCCAGGCCCAGGGGGATCAGCATCCGCCAGTACCGGGGAACCGCCTTCCGCGGCCGGGTCAGCACCTCCATAAAGGGCCGGTAGATGCCGAACACCACCGCCAGCACCCCGCCGGAAACCCCCGGCAGAATGGCCCCCGCGCCAATCAGCGCGCCGCAGAGGAAGTCCCGGAGCCAGTGGGCCCGCCGCCGCTTCCGCTCGTCCATTCTCTCTGCCCCCCTCTCTGAACGCCTGAAATCTCATCGGAACATAATAGCAGTTTTGCCGGAGACTTGCAATCCGATTCTTGTTTTCCAGGCAAAATTTCTCCCGGTTTTCCAGGGCCTTTGTGGATTCCGCCAATAATTTTAAGGAGACGGAAGGAGTTTTCTGTGCCCTTCGCCGTTGACAGCGCCGGGCAAACCGTGTAAACTACAAAGCACTTCAACAATTGAAAACCGCAAAGACGATGAAGAGAAGAGTACGCCGGATGAACCGTCAAAGAGAGCCCCGAGAGGTGAAAAGGGGCACGGAGGGGCCGGCCGAACATGGTCTTGGAGTTGCGCTGCCGACTGCCCCAGGGGCACAGGCCGCGACGGGAGCGCCCGTGACAGCGCAGGAGTGTGCTTGCACTCTGCAAGGCCGCCTCCGCGAGGGGGTGCGCGAATCAAGGTGGTACCACGGCGCAGTTTTGCGCTCGTCCTTGAAGCTGAACGCTTCAAGGGCTTTTTTGTTTTCCTGTGAGTTTTCCGTAAAGGAGCATTGCAATCGTGAGCGAATCCATTATCCAAATCCGGAGTCTGACCAAAAATTTCGGCGGCGGGCCCAACGAGGTCCATGCCCTGAACGACATCAGCCTGGACATTCAGCCGGGGGAGATCTTCGGCATCATCGGCCTCTCCGGCGCGGGGAAATCCACCCTGGTCCGGTGCATGAACCTTCTGGAACGGCCCACCTCCGGCACCGTCCTGGTGGACGGGAAGGACATGACCGCCCTTTCGGAAAAGGAGCTCCGGCTCCAGCGGCGGAAAATCACCATGATTTTTCAGGGCTTCAACCTGCTGATGCAGCGGACCTGCCTGAAAAATGTCTGCTTCCCCATGGAGATCGCCGGGGTCCCCAAGGCCCGGGCGGAAAAGCGGGCGGAAGAGCTTCTCGACCTGGTGGGCCTGCAGGACAAGGCGAACGCCTACCCCGCCCAGCTCTCCGGCGGGCAGAAGCAGCGGGTGGCCGTGGCCCGGGCCCTGGCGACAGACCCCAAGGTCCTCCTCTGCGACGAGGCCACCTCCGCCCTGGACCCCACCACCACCGTCTCCATTCTGGAGCTTTTGAAGGACCTCAACGCCAAGCTGGGCGTCACCGTGGTGGTCATCACCCACCAGATGAGCGTCATTGAGGCCATCTGCTCCCGGGTGGCCATCCTGGACGGCGGCAGCGTCGCCGAGCTGGGGCCGGTGCAGGATATCTTCTCCAACCCCTCCACCGACGCCGCCCGGCGGCTGGTGTACCCCGGCGGAGCCAGCGTCTCCCAGTACCCCGTGGGTACCCGGGCCGCCCGGGTCTCCTTCAACGGCGGCACGGTGAACCAGCCCCTGATTGCCTCCCTTGCCATCGACTGCGGGGTGAAGGTCAGCATTCTGGGCGCGGACACCCGCAGCGTGGGCGGCCGGGCCACGGGGACCATGCTGCTGAGTCTTCCCGACGATCCCAACGAGGCCGCCAAGGCCCTGAGCTATATCCGTTCCCAGCCTTACATTACCGTGGAGGAGGTGGAGTACCGTGGCTGAGATTTTCACCGCCGCCTTTTGGGCGGAGTACGGCGGCATTTTGGCCGAGGGCGTCTGGGACACCCTGCTGATGACGGGCCTTTCCACCCTGCTGGCCTATCTCATCGGCCTGCCCATGGGCGTGGTCATGATTCTCACCCAGCCTCACGGCATCCGCCCGAACCGGGCCGTCAACGCGGTTTTGGGCTGGGTCATCAACATCGGCCGATCCCTGCCCTTCATCATTTTGATGATTGCCCTGTTCCCCTTTACCAAGCTGGTGGTGGGCACGAAAATCGGCATCAAGGGCGCTGTAGTGCCCCTGGTGGTCTCCGCCGCCCCCTTCATCGCCCGGATGGTGGAAACCGCCCTCAGCGAGGTGGACGCGGGCGTCATTGAGGCGGCCCAGTCCATGGGGGCCTCCACCTTCCAGATTGTGTGGAAGGTCTACCTGCCGGAGGCAAAGCCCTCCTTGATTCTGGGGGGGTCCGTGGTCCTCATCGCCATTGTGGGCTACACCGCCATGGCGGGCACCATGGGGGCCGGAGGGCTGGGGGATCTGGCCATCCGGTACGGGCACCAGCGGAACGTCCCCTCGGTGATGTGGGTTACGGTGATTTTCCTCATCATTTTGGTCCAAGTCGTTCAATCCGTTTTCAGCCGCCTGTCGGTGCGCATCGACAAGCGTTTGAAATAAGGGCGTTCCCCCTTTCCCCTCCCACCCCCTCACGCGCGCAGAGAGGACGGAGGCCGGAGGGCGGGAAGCCTCCCATACCGAAGATCATTCGGAACAAGTCGTTGTTTTTAAATTGGAGGAACACAGTATGAAAAAGAAGATTTTCGCTCTCTCCCTGGCCCTGATTCTGGCCCTGTCCCTGGCCGCCTGCGGCGGCAAGGATTCCGGCGGCTCCGCTCCTGCGGACACCCAGACTCCCGCCGATTCCGCCCCCGAGGATTCCGCTCCCGCCGGCTCCGCCGAGACCGTGAAGCTCAGCGTCGCCGCCTCCCCCACCCCCCACGCCGAGATTCTCAAGCAGTGCGTGGACATCCTGAAAGAGCAGGGCATTGAGCTGGTGGTCAACGAATACTCCGACTACGTGGTGCCCAACACCGCCGTGGAGGACGGGGACGAGGACGCCAACTACTTCCAGCACGTCCCCTATCTGGACAACTTCAACGCCGAGCGGGGCACCCACCTGGTGAGCGTGGCCGGCGTCCACATTGAGCCCATGGGCCTGTACGCGGGCAACTCCGCCTCCCTGGACGCCATCCCCGACGGGGGCAAGGTCGCCGTCCCCAACGACCCCACCAACGAGGGCCGGGCCCTGCTGCTGCTGGAGGCCCAGGGCCTCATCAAGCTCAAGGACAGCTCCAATCTGGAGGCCACCCCCAACGACATCGCCGAGAACCCCAAGAATCTGGAGTTCGTGGAGCTGGAGGCCGCCAACGTCCCCGCCAACCTGGATGAAGTGGACATCGCCGCCATCAACTCCAACTACGCCCTGGGCGCCGGGCTGAACCCCGTGGAGGATGCCCTGGTCATCGAGGCCGCCGACTCCCCCTATGTGAACATCCTGGTGGTCAAGGAGGGCAATGAGAACAACGAGGCCGTCCAGGCCCTGGTAAAGGCTCTCCAGTCCGATACCGTCAAGGACTATATCAACAACACCTTCGGCGGCGCGGTGGTCCCCGCGTTCTAAGTAGAGAAAAGAGAGGCCCGGATGCTTCCGGGCCTCTCTTTTTTCGTGTGTTCCGGCGGACGGAACCTCCGGCGGCGGGGCAAACCTGTTGGCGGCGGTTGAAGAAATCTTCCCCGCCGTCCGGCGTCCGCCGGAAACATATCGCGGGGCCGAGTTTCAAACTCAGCCCCGCGTAACATGCGGACGCACAAGCTTAGGATACCCCTTGCAAAAGCAGGTGGAAGAGGGTATAATAAGCGTGTGGTGCAGGTTTCCCTGCTGTGCTGAGTGGGTTGTCACTCGTACAGGGCCGCTGGGTGCGCCTACATCCGGCGGCCTGCCGCTTTATGTTTCCAGGTTGATTGTACTCCGTTTCGACGGAAATTGCAAGGGGCTTTGTGAAAAAAGGCGCGTCCGGCACACATATTATAGAAGGAATACGGCGCCCCCTGTTTATTTTCCCACTTGACTTTTTCCTGCCCTGGGGGTATACTGTGGTTGAACAAGTGAGATGACGAGATCCAACTGTTCACCCAAAAGCGGAGCTCCCGGAAGTTGCACCTTCCGGGAGCTCCATTTTAGGCTGCTGCTGTCATCACTTCTCCTCCAGCCATTTGCAAACAAGGTATGTAACCACGTTTGCCGCGAGGGAAGCAATCAGGGAAACAACGAGATCCATGGCATGTCCACCTCCTCCCACTGCGGGGGGCCGACAGCAGTTTCATTATAACATGCCGGTTGACAAAAATCGACCGCCCTGGAAAAATTTTTCACGGGCGGACCGGGATCAGCCCCCCAGCCGCTGCCAGAGGGCTGCCAGGGCGCACAGGCAGGTCAGCATCGCCAGGGCCCCCGTGCCCCAGAGGAGGCTGTAGCTCACCGCCTCCTTGTCCTTCAGCCGCCCCGCCGCCGCGGAGGCGAAGACGTACAAAGAGACCAAGGCAAAGGCCACGGACAAAATCTCCGCCGCGTCCCGCCGCCCCAGCGCCGCCGCCCCCAGATACAGCAAAAACCCCAGGCCAGACACAATGGCCCCCCGATTCAGCTGCTTCACACCCTGCAAAAGCAGGGAATTTTTTCGCTTCATTTGTATACCCTCCGTTGATTATCCCTCAAACATTACATATAGTTCTCATTTTTCGTAGCCGTTTACCATAACGTCCAGCACCCGGGCCGCGACGTTTCCCGCCACGCTGCTGCCGCCGCCGCCGTTTTCCACCAGGACCACGAAGGCATAGGGCGCGTCCTCGTTCCGCAGGAACCCGGCGAACCAGGCGTGGGGGGCCAGTCCCTCTCCCACCTCGGCGGTGCCGGACTTGGCGCAGAGGTCCATGTTGGGGAAGCGGCTCTTGTTGTAGGTCTTTTCCACATTCCCCGCCATCAGATCCGCCAGCTTTCCCGCCGTGCCCGCGTCGACGAGGGTCCCCGTTTTGCGGGTCCAGCGGGGCAGGGAGGGAATCCCCAGGCCGTTTTTGGTCTTGAGAATCAGATAA
This sequence comes from Oscillospiraceae bacterium, assembly GCA_910574635.1. Classification (GTDB taxonomy): domain Bacteria; phylum Bacillota; class Clostridia; order Oscillospirales; family Oscillospiraceae; genus Oscillibacter. The sequence continues at coordinate 155,655 of CAJTCG010000007.1, forward strand.
GGCTCCGCCGCCCTGCCGCCGTTTGCAATGGCCCCCATGTAAACCATCAGGGCGCAGGGGTTCACCAGGTCCTTGTCCTGGCCCACCCCCGCCCAGCCCAGGCGGCCCTGGGTGAGGTTCCAGTCAAAGGAGCCCTTGGCGGTGGTCAGGCCGTCCAGACGGTAGGCGGAGGTAAGGCCCGCCTGCTCCGTGTACTTCCGCAGGGTCTCCGCCCCCAGCTCCACGGCGATGTCCGCAAAGGCGGCGTTGCAGCTGTTGGCAAAGGCGGCGGCGATGTCCTGCTTTCCGTGAACGCCGGAGCAGATGATGGTCTCATCCCCGATTTGGACGGACCCGGCGCAGTCCCAGGTCCGGGACTCCAGGTCCGGCAGATTCTCCATCGCCGCCGCCAGGGTGACGGTCTTGTAAACGGAGCCGGGGGTAAAAACGGAGGACAAGAAGCGGTTCACATAAGCCCCCTTCCAGCGGTCGTTGGTCTCAATGTCCTCCGGGACATTCAGCGGGTCGTAGCTGGGGGCGGAGACCATGCAGAGAACCTCCCCGGTCTTGTAGTTGTATACCGCCACCGTCCCGGCATGGCCGTTCAGGGCCTGATAGGCCTCGTAATTGTACCGGGCGTCAAGGGTCAGAGTCAGCTCCCCGCCCCGGTCCGCGCCAAAGGCCCCGTTGATCAGATTCCAACCCGTCATCCGGTCCGCAAACGCGTTCAGCGCCCCAACCCCGATGTTCCCCTGAAGGTCCCCCACAGCGTGGAGCGTAGCCTTGCGGACCGCCTCGCTGTCATAGTAAGTCCGCTCCCCGTTTTCCACGGAGGACAGCACATCCCCGTCCCGGTCCAGCACAGTCCCGGCGGTCAGCTGCCCCTGGGAGTTGTAAAGGTGGCGGTTAAAAGCGGCGGAAGCCCAGCTTCCCCCCTGGGTCAGATAGCGGAAGAGGAAAAAGGCCATCCCCGCCGCCAGCGCCAAAGCCAGCAGAAAGCAAACCACCGCCCGGTTTTCAATTTTCTTCATAAAAATCCCCCTTTCCCGCCCCCGTCCCCCGTCCTCCGTCCCCCGTCCATCGTCTCCCGTCCATCGTCCCCCCGCAGGGGGTGGGGGATGCTCAAGGGGGAGCCCGCTCCCCCTTGAAGGAGGCGGAGGAAACGGAGCGGAACGGATGCCCGGCTTTCAGCCGGGCGGAGTGGAGCGCAGTTTTTGACGCCGGATCGCGAAGCTGGCATGCTCCCGGGTGTCCGTGGCCTTCAAGAAGGCCAGCAGCCCCCAGGCAGACATCATGGCGGACCCGCCGTTGGAGACAAAGGGAAAGGTCACGCCCGTCAGCGGCAGAATGTCCACCGACCCAAACACATTCAAACAGGTCTGGAACACCAGCAGCGACCCGGCGGCACAGGCGGCCAGGCAGTAAAAGCTGCTCCGCCCCGCCCGGCAGGCCCGGACCGTGAAGAACGCCAGGGCCGCAATGGCCCCCACGGCGAAAAAGGCAATCACCAGCCCCCACTCCTCGCAGAGCATGCCAAAGACCAAATCCGTGTCCGCCGCCGGAACCCGGTGGAGCCAGCCGTTCCCCGCCCCCATGCCAAGCAACCCCCCGGAGGCCGCGGCGGACATGGTGCGGGTCTGCTGGTAGCCCCGGCCGGAGGCGTCCGCCCAGGCGTGGCCCCAGGCGGCGAAGCGGTCCAGAATGTAGGGCTTGAACTTCACAATCAGCCCCGCGCCGAACACCGCCCCGCCGCAGATGAGGGAGAGGGTGGCGAAGTCCCCGGAGCGGAGGTAGGCCAGCACCAGGAAGGTGACAAAGAAAATCGCCGCCGTGCCGAAGTCGCTCATCAGCCCCAGAAGGCCCACGCAGACGCCGGTGAGGACGATGAAGAGGGTCAGGTTCCGCTTGCGGAACAGCCGCTCCAGCGTGGCGGACCCGGCGAAGATATAGCAGATCTTCGCAATCTCCGAGGGCTGGAAGCTGAGGGGGCCCAGGGAAATCCAGTTCACCGCGCCGTACTTCCGGCTGCCCAGCACCAGCGTCACGGCCAAAAGGCCGATGGAGGCCGCCGCCAGAAGCCAGCGGTTCCGCTGGACCCGCCCCAAGTCCCGGAGGAAAAGCCCCAGGGTCAAAAAGAGGCCCAGCCCCAGGATTACCGCCAGGAGCTGTTTAAAGAGGCTTCCCGGGGCGCTGGAGGCCGTTACCGCCAGGGAGAGGGTGGAGAGGAAGAAGGCGATGGTCTCCATCTCAAAGCCCACGCAGCGGCTGAGCCGCAGGACGGCGGCGTAGAGCCACATCACCGCCGTCAGCCCCAAAAAGGCCAGAGGAACGGCGGGGGAGGCCTCTCCCCCGGCGGCCACCATCAGCTGGACGCAGGCCAGGAGCTGGAACACCGTCAGCCAGAGGAAGGAGGGCCACATGGCGGCGGGGCGCTCCGCCCGGCGCTTTTCCGCCAGCTCCTCCCGCTCCTCCACGGTCTGGGGCAAAAACAGCAGCGGCACGCCCCCCAGGCTGATGGAGTCCCCCATTTTGACGGGGGCGGAGCCCTCCACCTTCTCGCCGTTGAGGAGGACGCCGCCCTTGGAATCCAGGTCGTAAAGGGTCCACTCCCCCTCCTCATTCCGGCACAGGGCGGCGTGCTGGCGGGAGACGCTGGGGTAGTTCAGCCGCACGTCGGCGCTCTTCCCCCGGCCCAGGATGTTCTCCCAGTGGGTGAGGGGCACGGAGCCCCCGCCGGGGAGGCTGAGCTGGCCCCAGGTCTCCGGCGTGTGGGGGAGGCGGAGGAGGGACCGGACGGCCCGGTAGAGGATGGCCCCCGCCAGGATGGGAAAGAGGAAGCGGACGAAGGCGGTATAGAAGGTCCCGGCGGCGGGGTATGCCGCCAGGAGTTCGGGTAAGGTCATGAACGGGCCTCCTTTCGGAGAGATGATAGTACAGCATACCATGGTTTTCGGAAAAAATCTACCGGAAATCAGAGCAAGGGGAGGGCGCGCCAAAAATTTCCGGCGCGCCCTTCACTTTTTCGGCGTTGTGCCGATATAGTAATTATAGATAACGTACACCCGAAGCTCTCCTCGGGCGGAAAGGATGAACCATGGAAGGCGTAAAAAGCAGCCTGGGCGAATATGTACAGTTTGGAAAGTGGACGTTTAAAAACGCCACGGACCAGCTCCGGAAGGTGACGGACCCGGAGGAGATCCGGAAATTCCAGGAGAACTGCGTGGTCTTCAACCCCACGGTGGAGGAGCAGAAGGACCGCTTCCGGGCGGAGTTCAGCGACTTCGCTATGGACAAAAACCCCATAATCTCCGACGTGAAGCGGGAGGTATACAGCCAGGCGGAGGCGGCCATCGGCAGGTTTTTTGACGGGACGATTTCGGCGGAGGAGCTGGCCGATAGCTACCAGAGCCTGTCCGACCGGCTCATGGACGCCTGTAAGGACCGGGGATACCCCATGCCCCTATGGGGCGGCATGATGGGCCCCGCTTTTCAGGAGACCTTTTACGGCGAGTTCCGCCGCATGGTCCTGGACGAGGCCGTGAACCGGAACAACGCCGAGGGGAAACAGTATATCACCGGGGAAATGAACGCCCAGGGGAATTGGAAATACTACAACTCGGACTATTACTTCCAGAGCGAGAACGCCGTTTCCGCCCTGACGGAGAAGTTTACCGCCATGGCGAAGGAGCGGGGCTGGGAGGAGACGGTTTCCGTCCCGGACTACAAGGCCAAGGGGCTGAACCTCTATTACAATTTCAACTCCGCCCTGTCCAACCACTTCAACGTGGACGACCAGTTTGTCATGGACCCGGATCAGGCCCCGCCCAAGGACTTCCGCTGGTTCTACCAGTCCGGCGGGAACAACGGGAAGACGGGCTTTGTTACCTCCCTGACTATGGAGCACCCGGACGGCACCACCACCTTCATTGATTACACCAAGCCGGGCTTTGACTCCACAGACCCCGCCAAGGGGACCACCTGGGCCGCCTGCAAGGACGAGGGCGGGACATGGCGGTATGAGAGTGCGGACTTTACCTATGACTTTTCCAGGGACGATTTGAAAAACGTGGCCGCTCTGCTGAAATTCTCCGGCCAGTCCGGCAAGGCCCAGGAGGCCGCGAACCAGTTCTTGAAAAACCTTCAGCTCTACCCAGGCGGCTATTTCAGCCGCTTCCCCCAATACGGAAATCTGGGCATGAACCTGCGGGCGTAGCCCCGGGCGGCCCGAAAGGAGGCCCCGCCATGTCCGGCATGCAAGTGAACAGCACCGCCGCCTCCGCGGCCTCCTCCTGGCAGGAACGGAGCGCCCCGGAAGCCTCCCGTGAAAAGGAGGACGCCTCCCTCACCATCTGCGAGATGATGAAGGAGGCCCGGGAAAAGGCCGACGCCGCCCGGGACAAACTCAATTCCATCAAGCCCAAGCCCCGCTATGGCGACGCGCCCATGGAGGCGTACGCCCGGCTGGCCCGGGCGAAACGGTCCTCGGAGGTCAACGCCGCCGCCGGATTCGCCCGGCGGCAGATTGTCCGCCTCCAGAGCGCCAAGCGGACGGACCCGGACAACGCCAAGCGGATTCAGGCCGCCATCAACCAGCTCCAGAAGGCCGTCCAGCGGGCGGGGAAGAAGAACCGGGACCTGGAGCGGGAGCGCGTCGCCCAGGCCCGGCAGAAAAAATTACAGCAGGAGAAGCGGAGCCGGGAGGCCCGCCGCCAGAAGCAGGAGCTTTTGCGCAAGCAGGCCATGCGGCGGATTCGGGAATCCGGCTATCTCCGGGAGGCGGAAGTGGACAATCGGATGCAGGCGCACATCGCCGCCGTGGACATGGAACTGCGGGAACAGGCCCAGAAGCTGGCCTCTTCCTTCCAGCCCTCCATGGAGCTGGTGGCGAAGCAGTATGCCGCGGACAGCGCCGCCATGGCGCTGCCGGAGGAGCTGCCCGCCGCCCCCGCCGGTGGGGAAATTGATTTGCAGGCGTAAGCCAAGTTTATGCGATTGAAGGAATGAACCGGCATGAGAATTGAAAACGCACTCCAGGCCCGCCCGGAATACCGGAAAACCACGGCCTCAGCCACACCGTCAAAAACCTTCGGGCAGGTGATGCAGACGGCCAAAGCCCAGGACCGCTACGTCCCCAGCACCCCGCAGCCCCGGTCGGAGCCGGAGTTTTCCCTGGCGGAGCGGACGTATTATGGAAGTGTTACCGTCAGCAACGCAACCCAAGCAAAGCTGAAGCAGTTGGCGGAAATAGATCGGCAAGCCGACTACACCGGCATGAGTCCGGAGGAAATCTATGCGGAAATCTGGAACCGCTATGATGAAGCCTTTGGGGGAGATATGATCGCCATTAAAGGCTATATCGCCGGACCCGCAGAATGGTGTGTGGTTAATAACCAGTTTTGCGACGAAGTTACGCGCCATATTTTCAACCCCGCCATAAATGCCGCCTGGAAAGAGGGCGTGGAACTGGACGGCAGACCGTATACGGAATGGACCTATGAGGAAAAAACCGCCCTGGACCGTTCATGCAGGGAGAAAGCGGACAAGGTCGTTTTTGACGCTAAGATGAAGGTTTTTGGTTACGATGGAATGAGCTTTGATGAACGGGAAGCGGCAATTCGGGAGAAATATGCTGGCAAAAATACAACCATAGATTTTTTAAAAATGCAAAATGAACTACAAGAAACCGGCGTCCTAAACAATAAGATGGGGTGGGAATCGGCACGTCTCTACCGCGCCATGCTGGAGGTCCAGCTTGAAGATCTCTTTAATCCGAACAGCATTTCTGCGGTTGGATACGAAAAGCATTCTCTCATGACGGCGGACCAATGGTACCGTGTGGCGGACCAGCCCTTTGACACGGCCCAATTCGCGGCCGCAATGAAGGACAATTTGCACCGAGTCAGCGGCCATAACGGCTGGACCGAGGACTACGTGAAGCTGCTGGAGGGGCTCTTTGACCACTTTATCACCGGAGCGGCGGACGACGGCCTGGACTCTCTGCTGGATGCGGCCATTGAATAACAAACGGCGGGACCCCTGGGGGCCCCGCCGTTTTTATGTGCTCGCGCCGCTCTCCGGCTCCTCCGCCGTCACCTCCACGGGAAGGCCGTTGACCTCCACGTCCTCCCCGGCGGGAATGAGGAGGTACTTCCGCCCGTCGATGACCCGGGTTTCCACCAGATAGCTGTAGGCCGGGTCCAGGGAAATGGTGGCCTGTTCCGTCTTCACGTCGAAGCGCTTGGCGTCGATGAGGTTTTCCGGGTTCAGCGCCGCGCCGCCGAAGGCCTCGCCGCACTGGGCCTGGAAGGCCGCCGCCCGCTCCTCCGCCACGCCGCACTCCCGGAGGATGCCCCCGATCTCCCCGGCGGAGAGGGCCAGGGGCTCCGCCTCCTTGTCCTCGCGGTTCGCCTCGATTTTCTCCAGCAGCCGCCCGTGGACCGCCTGGACCACCTCCAGGCTGCACGCGCCCTCCAGCGCCCCGGAGAGGGCCCCCTGGAAGGCCTCCTTCTGCTCGGCGGCGGACATGGGGGGCTCCGTGCGGAAGACGGCGTCCAGGAACTCCTGGTGAATCTGGTCCGGCTTCCGGGAGTAGAAGAGGGCGTTGTAGATGTTCGCCGCCCGGTCGTCGAAGGCGGGGAAGAGGAAGCCCAGCTCCGGGGCGGAGACCACCTGCCCGGCGGCGCAGCTGTGGAACTCGTTTTCCCCGGGGAAATAGCCCAGCTCCATTTTGCAGGCCTTCACCGGGCAGATGCTGCATAGGATGTAGGAGAAGACCTCGTCCGAGCCGTCGGGGTCGGCCTCCCCGTCCCGCCCCCGGCGGGGCACGTCGTAGGCGTCGTGGGCCAGGAGGATTAGATAGTTGCTGTCCCCCATGTCCAGGGCGTCAATCACGGCGCGGTAGAAGGTTTCCCGGATTTCCCCGTCCTTCAGCCCGGACTCCCGGAGGGCGGAGAGGAGGCGGTGCTCGTCGCTGTCCATCACCTGGGCGGTGGAGAAGACCACGTCGATGAGGTGCTTCCCCAGGGTCCCGGAGAGGGACTTTTTCAAAAGGCTTAAGTACTTCTCCGCCTCCTCCAGGGGCATGTTCCCCAGGGACTCGTCCAGATAGGAGATGATCTCCCGGCTGGAGCCGTTGACATAGCAGCCGTAAACCCGGCTGACGGCGGATTTCTCCGGCCGGAAGCGGCGGCGGAGCTCGCTGACTTCTTTTCCGTTCATAGCGTTACCTCGCAGTTTGGCGGCGGAGCCGCCGGGATGTTCCGACAGTGTTGTCAAACATCTATTCTACTGGAAATCGGCGGAAAATGCAACCGCTTTTTTCATCCCGGCCCAAAGGTGTAAATTTCCTGTAAAGAACTCCGGGATTCCTTGCGGAAGGGGCCGGTTTTGTGCTAAGATAGGCCATATTTCCAATTTCGTTTCAAGAGGGGGCGGAGCGCGTGGGCAGGCTTGGACATTGGAGGGACCGGATGGGCCGGACCAGGACCGTCCTGGGCGAGAAGGTCCGGGAGGCCCTGGCCTCCGTGCTGCCCATTACGGCCATTGTGCTGGTCCTCTGCCTCACCGTGGCCCCCCTGCCGGTGGATGCGCTGCTGGCCTTCCTGGCGGGGGCGGTGCTGCTGATTCTGGGCATGGGCTTTTTCACCCTGGGGGCGGAGGCCGCCATGACCCCCATCGGCGAGCAGGTGGGCGCCCACATGGCAAACTCCCGGAAGGTCTGGGTCATTGTCTCCGTCAGCTTCCTCATCGGCGTGGTGGTCACCATCTCGGAGCCGGACCTCCAGGTCCTGGCCTCCCAGGTCCCCGGCATTCCCAACGCGGTGCTCATCGGGGCCGTGGCCGCCGGGGTGGGGGTCTTCCTGGTGGTGGCCCTGCTGCGCATCCTGTTTCAGATTTCCCTCCAGTGGCTGCTGGTGGGGTCTTACGCCGTGGTCTTCCTCCTGGCGGCGTTCTTCGTGCCGGGGGACTTTCTGGCGGTGGCCTTCGACTCCGGCGGCGTCACCACCGGGCCCATGACGGTGCCGTTCATCATGGCCTTAGGCCTGGGCGTTTCCTCCATCCGAAGCGACGAGAACGCCGCCCAGGACAGCTTCGGCCTGGTAGCCCTTTGCTCCGTGGGGCCCATTCTGGCGGTGCTGATTCTGGCCATGCTGTTCCCTGCCTCCGGGGCCTACAGCCCCTCCGCCATGCCCCAGGCGGCGGACAGCCGGGAGCTGGGGGGCCTGTTCCTCTCCGCCTTCCCGGAGTACGCCGTGGAGGTCTTCAAGAGCCTCTTCCCCATCGCCGCCTTCTTCGGGGTGTTCCAGGTCCTGGCCCTGCGGCTGAAGCGGAAGAAGGTCTGGAAAATCGTCATCGGCCTCCTGTATACCTACATTGGCCTGGCCCTCTTCCTCACGGGGGTCAACGTGGGCTTTCTCCCGGCGGGCACGTACCTGGGACGGCAGATCGCCGCCCTGCCCTTCAACTGGCTGCTGGTGCCCACCGGCATGCTGATGGGCTGGTTCATCGTCCAGGCGGAGCCGGCGGTTCATGTGCTGAACAGGCAGGTGGAGGAGATCACCTCCGGGGCCATCCCCGGCGGGGCCATGAGCGCCAGCCTCTCCATCGGCGTGGCGGCGTCCATCGGCCTTGCCATGGTGCGGGTGCTGACGGGGGTGTCCATCTTCGCCTTTTTGGTGCCGGGGTATCTTCTGGCGGTGGTCCTCAGCTTCTTCGTGCCGAAGATGTTTACCTCCATCGCCTTCGACTCCGGCGGCGTGGCCTCGGGCCCCATGACGGCCACGTTCCTGCTGCCCTTCGCCATGGGGGCCTGCGAGGCCCTGGGGGGCAGCATCGTCACCGACGCCTTCGGGGTCGTCGCCATGGTGGCCATGACGCCGCTTTTGACCATCCAGCTCCTGGGCCTTGCCTACCAGTGGAAGCTGAAGGCCCAGCTGGCCCAGGCGGCGGAGGACGAGGAGATCATCGACCTTGCGTATTGAGTTTACGCGCGAAAGCGCTTTGAGAGGGGAGGCCCGCCTGTGGACAGAGCCGTTCTCATGATCGTCATCACGGACCGGAGCCGGGGCGGGGAGTTCGCCGCCTGGTTCCAGGCCCAGGGGGCCACGCTGGTGCTCTCGGCCCTGGGCCAGGGCACCGCCGCCACGGAGGTGCTGGACTACCTGGGGCTGGAGGCCACGGAGAAGGCGGTGCTGCTGCTGGCGGCCCCCCGGTCGGGGCGGCTGGTGCGCAAAGCGGCCCGGGAGCTGTGGCTGGACGTGCCGGGGCGGGGCATTTTGATGGCCGTGCCCATTTCCAGCGTGGGCGGGGCCCGGGCCAGGGACTATCTGCTGTCATGGCAGGGGGAGGAGGACGACATGGATAGGGAAATCACCCACGAGCTCATCGTGGTCATCGCCAACCGGGGCCACACGGACCAGGTGATGGACGCCGCCCGCTCCGCCGGAGCCGCCGGAGGCACCACCATCCACGCCAAGGGCACCGGGACGGAGCTGGCGAGAAAGTTCTTGGGCGTGTCCCTGGCGGCAGAGAAGGAGATCGTCTTCATCCTGGCCAAGGAAGCGGCCCGGAAGCCCATTATGAAAGCCGTCATGACCCAGGCGGGGATGCATACCAAGGCCCAGGCCGTGGTCTTCTCCCTGCCGGTGACGGATCTGGCGGGGCTGCGGCTGCTGGAAGAGGACGGGTGAGGAAGCTCCTCGGGCCGGCCGATGCATGGCTGGAGGAATGGACTGACCAGGGGGTCAGGCCCCACAGGAGGGTTTTCCCAGTTGGCGGAACGGCGGCGTTTTGAGATTAAAATAAACAGGCCCGGAGCTGTTTTGCTCCGGGCCTCTTTCGTTGCCGTCGCTCCGGCCCGGTCTATCGCCAGACTGTCAGAGCGTGTTAAAGTTCTTTGGATACTTTCTTTCAAGAAAGTATCAGGTCACCAGCAGCACCACATACCCCGCGTAGAGCCCCAGCATCAAAACGCCCTGCCAGCGGTAGAACCGCTCCGTCACCAGGGGCGGAATCACCGCCACGCAGCAAAGCAGCAGGCAGGCGGGCATATCCAGCAGCGTGGTCTGGGCCCCGATGGTCAGCGCCCCGCCGCTGACGGCGGAGCACACCGGGAGAATCATGGTCAGGTCGATGACGTTGGCCCCGATGATGTTCCCCACGGACATGGACGCTTCCTTCTTGGCGATGGCCGTCAGGGTGGTCACCAGCTCGGGCAGGGAGGTGCCGACGGCCACCATGGTGACGCCGATGATGCTGGCGGGAACCCCCATCAGCAGGGCCAGCTCGCTTCCGTAGTTGATCAAAAGCTGGGAGCCGGCGACAATGGCCGTGATGCCCAGGACGAAAAGGAACAGCTTTTCCACCATCTGCCGCCGGGAGACGGTGCGGCCCTTGTGGCGGGCCTCCCGGTTTTCCGCCATGCCGCTTTTGGCGTCCCGGAGGTTGCTCCAGAGATAAACGCCGAAGATGATAAACAGCGTCAGCCCCGGCAGGGCCTTCAGCACGCCGCCCCGGCTGAGGACCAGCAGCAGCGCCGCGCCAAGGACCATCAGCAGGGCCTTAAGCTGGAACTGCGCCCGCTTCACCGCCGAGGGGATGCACACCAGGGAGATGCCCAGGATGAGCCCCAGGTTGGCCGTGACGGACCCCACGGCGTTGCCCACCGCCAAATCCACCTCCCCCTGGAGGGTTCCGGTGAGGGAGACCGTCAGCTCCGGCAGGGTGGTGGCCAGGGAGACGATGGTGGCCCCGATGATGAACCGGGGCACGCCGGTGGCCTCCGCGATCCACACGGCCCCGTCCAAAAACCAGTCGCCGCCCTTGATGATGAGGAGCAGGCCTAAGAGAAACAAAAGAACCGTGATCCAAATTTCCATACAATCCACCGCTTTCCAAAAATTCAGCGAGACCTCTATCCCCCGGGGCAGCGCCGGAAACCCGGCAGTTGTCCCACAGGATAAAAGTCTCGCTTTTCAGCGGGCCCGGATGGCGGTGAACCATCGTGATGACGAGCCGCGCCACGTTGAAAACGTAAGCTACTCCCTTTTACGAAGCCATGAGCTGTGAAACCACTATAGGAAATCATACACGTTTTGTCAACGCTAACTTTGCCGGAATTTGGCGGGCGGACAAGGAATTTACAAAGTCTTAGCGCGTTCTTTAAATCGAGGGGTCAAAGCCGATGGGTTTTTGCCAGAGGCGGCGTCCCTCCGCCTCCCCCTGGGGGACAAAGCCGCAGTCCCGGAGGTACGCCTCCCCCAGACGGCCGGGGAGGGCGGACAGCGTTTCTCCGCCTTGGGCCCGGGTGTGCTGCACCGCCTGGCCCAGGAGCTGGACGCCCAGGCCCCGCCTCCGGCAGTCCGGACGGATATAGGCCAGGTGAATCCGCCCCGTCTCCGGGGCCAGGTGAAGAAGGCCCGCGGGCTCTTCGTTCAAAAGGCCCTCCAGGGTCAAGGAAGCGGCGGGGACGGGCCCGTCCTCCCCCGCCTCCGCCCAGGCGGCGGACAGGCGCTCTGCGGCCTCCGGGCCTTCCAGAGGGCGGAACCACAGCCCCGGCTCCAGGGCGAAGGCCCGCTTGGCGCGGCCGGGCTTCTCCCCCGCCAGGTATTCAGGATCCTTTAAGTGGCGGTTGTCGTTTTGCCACACCACCCGTAAGGCTTCCCCGTCCCACTCCAGCAGGGACACGGCGGTGTTGTCCCCGGTGGGGGACTTCTCCCCGGTGTCCCGCAGGGAGATGCCCTGGAGGTTCGCCAGCAGGAGGCGGATGGCGTAGCCGTGGGAGAAGAGGGCCAGGGTTTTCCCGGGGTTCGCCCGGGCGATGTCCTCCACGGCGGCCTTGACCCGGGCCAGCACCTCCGCCGGGGTCTCCGCCCCGGGGATGGACCAGCGGTCCATGCGGCTGCCGAAGTCCGCCATGGCCTCCGGCGCGGAGCGGGCGATGTCCCCCCAAGTCCGGCCCTCCCAGTCCCCCACGCAGATTTCCCGGAGACCCGGGCAGCGGTGGAGGGGCAGGCCGTGGGAGCGGTAGATGGCCGTGGCGGTGGCCCGGGTGCGGTAGAGGTCGCTGGCGTAAACCGCGTCGATGCGAATGTCCGCAAAGCGGCGCTCCAGGGCCCGGACCTGCCGCCAGCCCCGGTCGGTGAGGCTGCTCTCATGCTGGCCCTGGGCGATGCGGTAGAGGTTGCCCTCCGCCTCGGCGTGGCGGATGAGGTAGATGGTGGTCATGGCGGTTCCTCCCGGAAAAGATTGATTTTCCATAGTATACCGCGTTTGGCGGGCTTTGGCAAATGGTCCGGGGGATTTTTTCGTTCCCGGCGGGCAAACTGTGGTGGCACGGAAAAGGAGTGAATGAAGATGAAGAAGAGCACCGGGTTTTTCCTGGGCATCGGCGCCGGCATGGCCGCCGGCGCGGTGGCGGGGATGATGGCCCCCCAGAGCAGCCGCCGGACCGTGAAGAAGCAGGTGGATCAAGGAATCCACAAGCTGGGCACGGCGGTGGACCAGGCGGTGGACAGCGTGGCCCGCGACATGCGCTGAGGCGGCGGGGCGGGGGTTTCCCCGCCCCGTTTCCGGCCTGGAAAAATTTTTTGAAATTTCTGAAAAATTCCCTTGACATTTCGGGCGGTCTTTGCTATTATAATCACTGTTCTGATGCGGAACACCTGGGGGTATAGCTCAGCTGGGAGAGCGCTTGAATGGCATTCAAGAGGTCAGCGGTTCGATCCCGCTTATCTCCACCAGGACAGAGAAAAGCCTTGGAACTTCAGCTTCCAAGGCTTTTCTCATGACCTATCTTTTGTTATCGTATTTGGGCCTGTAGCTCAGTTGGGAGAGCGTTCGGTTCGCATCCGAGAGGTCGAGAGTTCGAATCTCTTCAGGTCCACCAGATGGACATTGGACGAACACCTATTATTTCAAAGGCGGCTTCGCCGTCATGGTGTGGCTCTGATGTCGAAACGAACAGCGAAGGTCAAGGTATAAAAGCCTTGGCCTCCGCTGTTTTTATCGGTTTATTTCGTTTTGCCCTGGGCATCCTGCCATTCCGCAAACTCCCGCTGGCCCTGTTCGCTGTCATAGTATTTCCGTATCTCCGGGACAAGAAAACGAGCAAAAGTTTCTATGATAGCCTGCGGCAATTCGATTTGACAGGTTTCAGTTCTGATTTCCGGTTGTTCTTTCGTCAAAGGCATTTCCCCTTTCCGTGGCGCAGGACAAGGCCCGCAGGCAGGAGGAAACAGGGAAAGGGTAAGCTGTTCCCCCAGCCGGGGCTGGTTATCAGTTCACGCCGAGAATGGCGCGGATCAGTTTGTTTTCCAGACGGCTTTTATGTACTCGTCCAGACAGGCATGGGGACAGCCGCTTTCATCGTAGACCGTTCGGGTGCAGAGCTTGTTTATGTAGCCCTCATAGTATCACAAGACCTGCTCCACGGCGTCGCTATCTCCGGCCTGGGCCGCGTGCTCACCGCCAGCGGCAGCAGTTCACGGCCTTTGTAGTTCCGGCGCTTCATGGCGCTAACCTCCTTTCCTCGCTGTCAGCTTCGCCCGTAGGACATTCAGCGATTTTGTTCTGCGCCGCTGGACGGCACTCCGGGACAGGCCCAGGGCCTCGCCGATCTCGCTGTCTGTCAAATCCAGCACCAGGCGCAAAATCAAAATGCTTTGCTCCTGCTCCGGCAGACCGGCAAAGGCGTCGGACACCTGCTGGCTTCTGATCGGCAGGTTGTACCCGCAGTACGAAAACACATAGCTATCGCTGGGGTAGTCATCAGCCGAACACAGTTTGTCCATCGCCGCTTGCGGCAGCCGCTCCAGGGACGTTTCCCGGCTGGCCCGCCGCTTCATTTCCCGGATGTAGTCGATAGCCTCATGCTTCAATACGGTCTTGCAAAAGGCGTCAAACCTGCACCGTTCGCCATAGTCGCGGGGGTTGGTTTCCATCTTCTCACCCCCTTTCGTTTGGAGATGGTGGTGGTACTCTCCCTTTCCGCTAACAGAGCGTTCAGCGGCACAGGTTTAGCGCGCAAAACCGCTTTTCGCAGAGAAGAATGAAGAAAATTTTCGGGGCCGCTGGAAACGACAAAAACCGCCCGGCAGGTCATAGACCCACCGGGCGGTTTGCACTGTATAGTTTACTATATCTGCATCGTATAGTATAGCGTTGTGACCGCAGTTCTCCCATGAGGGAAGCAGACTTTTTTTGATAAATCATGGACTGCTAGGTTGTATAGAATGGCTTTGTGTTTCATGGCGGCTGCTCCTATGTACCGCTACAGCGCAAAAGGAGCAACGGCTTTTGATTTCTTAAAAGCCGTTGCTCCTTATTTGACTTAGCCACGACTTTTCAAATGCAAAGCCGATAACCATAGGGGAGGTTCCCATATGTTACCGGCTCTGCGTCTGTGCGTCTGGCTCTATAATCGACGTATTCAGTTGCTGGACACTGATTAACACTTCCTGCTTACACTTGGGGCAATACAGCGGAAACCTTTCAAGTATCGTATCTTCGTAGACTTTTATTCGGGTCTTTCCGCCACAGGCAGGACAACATATCCAGTGAGAACAATTCTGTATTACCGGGCCGCTTCATGTAGCCCGACTCCGGATCGGTACTGCTTACCTTCTTGCGGGAACGGCGCTTGTCCTTTTTCACCTGCTTTGTCCGCTTCGCCCGGCGCTGCCCTGTCTGCCGTTCAGCTCCTCCAGTCCCTCTTCCTCATAGGCGTCCAGCCGCTCCCAATAGTTTCCCGCCTCTTCCAGCGCATCTACCTCCTGTTCCGAGGCCCTGGACGCGTTGACCTTTACATGGGTGGAATCCGTCACCGCCAGCCGTCCGCTCACCAGATCTTTTTCCACACACTGGCGCACCGCTTCCTCAAATAGACGCCGGAACACCTTCCGAAACGCAGGCTTCCGCCGCCGCAGCTGGCTGATCGTACTGTGGTCTGGCACTCGTTTATCCAAATCTATTCCAAGATAGCAACGAAACGCGTTGCTGTCCGCACACCGTACCTCGATCTGCCGCTCCGAGGGGATGCCGTACAAAAAACCCAGCAACAGGTATTTTACCATTACTACCGGGTCAATGGGCGGACGGCCATACCTCCGGCTGTACATGTGGGCCGTCTCCTCATACACAAACGATAAATCCAGCGCCGCTTCCAATTTCCGCAGAAAATGATTTTCCGGTACCAAATCCTCTATCGTTACCATGTGATATTTTAACTGCATTTCCTCGCCCCCTCCCTGCTCTCATTATACCATATTTCGAGCGCTTTGGGGGCACTTTGTCAATGGCTCCAATTTGAGACGCATTATCGACAAATTTCGCACCGTCGGGCGGTGCTGTATTCAAAGGCAGGTTCTGTCCGCATATCCTCGGCGGTTTTGGCCGTAATGGTGATATGCAGAATACGCTCCGTCCAGCTGTCGTCCGTATCATCGTCCGGGTCGCTGTCGGGGTGGGGGATCGTTTCCACTTCCGAGGTGATGGCGCACATATCCCAAAAGACGGCCTTGAGCCGATCCACTCGGTCAGGGGTCAGGACGGCAACGTCTGTGCCGTCGTCAGCCCCCGCCGTCCTCGCGGCGAACACGGCGATAACCTCCGCCAGTCCGGGCCTTGGCCCTGGATGTCGATACTGTCATAATCGCCGGTCTGCATCGTCTCCAGTGTATTGGACTACTCCATATTAAGCTGGCCCACAGCCACGTTGAGAGGCATGGCCCCCGGCGTCGGTTCATTGGCAAAGAGGATGCCGAATGGCGAGGCGATAATCGCCGCGACTAAAACAATCAAACAGAGGACGGGGAGCAGGAACGCCCCGCCTAACAGTCCGGCGAGGGCGCTGATCAGGGAGGAAACGGCCTTGGCCGTCATAACGGCGGCTTTCCGGGACAGATCCAGCGCAGCCTTGGCCCTGCTTCCAGACTGTTGGAGCAGCTTGCGCTGGGCCTTGCACTGGACACGCCGCTTTGCCAGTTCCATAGGCCGCGCCGCAGTTTTCTTCTTTGCCGCCGCAGATGCCGCTTTCACGGTAGACTTGGATGCCGCCCCGCCGCTCTGCTTGTTATGACGGACAGGACGCGGGAAAGCGTCATTGCCGCCCTTAATTCGGATAGAACGTCGTTTTGGTTCGCGCCGCTTCCGGCAAATTTTCCGAACGATCACCGTTGACAACGGCGGGGAGTTTGCCGACGTGGAACGGCTGGAGCGTTCAGCACTTTGCAAAAAGAAGAGAACAAAGGTTTACTTTTGCCACCCATACAGCAGTTACGAACGGGGAAGCCATGAAAACGAAAATAAAATGATACGGCGGCACTTCCCGAAAGGAACAGATTTCGGGAAAGTGACCGCCGTAGAGGTCAAGCGCGCGGAAAGGTGGATTGCACGATACCCGCAAAAAATTTTAGGCTGGAAAACGTCTGAAACTGTGTTCAATTAGTATCTTTCGACGCTTTGAAAAAATTTATATTTTTTTCGCAGTTACTCTTGACATTTCCGAGCCCTCACTCGTCTGTTATCAATCTAAAATTCCATGTGGAATTTCCTGGCGCGGTATGGTATTCTATACAAAATAATTGAAGCCGTGCGGACCGGCGGCGCGGAGGGGGATCATCATGCTGCGCGTATTTTTAGCTGAGGACGAGAGCATCATCCGGGAAACCCTGCGGGACACCGTGCCCTGGGCCCAATATGGCTATACCTTCGCCGGGGAGGCCGGGGACGGGGAGATGGCCCTGCCCCTTATCCGCCAGTTGAAACCGGACGTGCTCATCACCGACATCCGTATGCCCTTTATGGATGGCCTGGCCCTCAGCGAGCTGGTCCGGCGAGAATTTCCGGAGATGAAAATCATCATCATCTCCGGTTACGACGACTTTGAGTATGCCCGGCAGGCCATCAGCATCGGTGTGGACCAGTACCTTTTAAAGCCCATCACGAAAAAAGCCCTGCTGGACGTGCTGGAGGAGCTTAAGAAGAAGATCGAGGGGGAACGGGCCAACCGGAGCTATCTGGCCCAGTTCCACCAGGAGGCGGAGGAGTACGAGCAGTACACCCGCCGGGTCTTCTTCGAGCGGGTGGTGGCCGGGCAGCTCTCCGTCCAGGAAATCTATGAGTCTGCGGCCAAGCTGGACATCGACCTCCGGGCCCAGTGCTATACCATCGCCTTTTTCTCCGTTCTGCCGGAGTCCTCCGGCTCGGCGGAAGTCTACTCCGAACCGGGAGCCCGCCTGCGGGACGCCCTGCTGGAGCATTTTCTGAAATACCCGGAATACATCCTCCTGCGCTGGAACCTGACCACCTATGCCGTGCTCCTTAAGGGCGAGACCGCCCGCATGGAGGAGCTGGCCCGGCGCTGCGTGGAGACGGTGCGGAGCCAATACGCCGCCTATGCGCCGGAGCAGAACTGGTATGTGGCCATCGGCCGCCCCACCCAGCGGCTCAGCACCCTGCCCGCCTGCTTTGAGGAGGTCTCCCGCCTCTGGGCCTACCGGCACATCCTGCCCCAGCAGCATGTGCTGACGGCGGACTCCGTCAGCTTTCTCACCGGCACCGGCGGCGGGAACAGCCAGCTGGACCGGCTGGACGCCGGCAAGGTGGACCCGGCCATCCTTTTGGGCGTGATGCAGAGCGCCAGCGCCCAGGAAATTCCCAGTTTCACGGACGAATACATCCACAGCGTGGAGGAGGCCCTGGGGTCCAAGCCGTTTTGCCAGTACCTTATGCTTTCCGTCCGTTTTACGGCGGACCGCTTCGCCGCCTCTTTGGGCGTGGGACGGCAAGAGGCTTTCGCGCCCCTGACCTGCCTGGACCTGGTGGGGAGGAACGTGACGGCGGCGGACTTGAAAAGCTATTTCTCCGCCATTTTGCTGCGGATGGTGGAGCTGCGGGACCAGGCGTCCAGCAGCCAGTGCCGCCAGCTTCTCAAGCAGGCGATGGCCTACATTGACAACCACTTCACCGAGGAATCCCTCTCCTTGAACCAGGTAGCCCGGGAGGTGAACATCTCCGCCAACTACCTCTCGGCGGTGTTCAGCCAGGAGATCGGGGCCACCTTCACCGAATATGTCACCGGGAAACGGATGGACCGGGCCAAGGAGCTGCTCCGCACCACGGACAAGCGCTCCGGCGAGGTGGCGGCGGCGGTGGGATATAAGGACCCCCATTATTTCAGCTTCCTGTTCAAAAAGACCCAGGGCTGCACGCCCCGGGATTACCGGGGAGGAAAGCGCTCATGAGCCGCCCGGATTCCATCCAGAGCCGGATGCGCCGCATGGCGGTGGTGTCCTGCAGCTTCATGGCGGCGGTCCTGGCGGTGACACTGGCGCTGGCGCTGGTTTACAACAGCCAGTACAAAAACCTCCTCTACAATGTGACCACCGCCTCGGAGTTCAACCAGGATTTCAAGGAAAACATCGATCTCAAGATGTATTATTACGTCATCGAAAGCCGGTATTCCGAGGGCCTGCCCATCCAGGAGGTCCAAGACGCCCAGGCCCTGGCGAAGGACCTGCTGGACAGCACCAGCCAGAAGGACAGCCTCCAGGCCGTCACCAGCGTGCTGGACCTGTGCGAAAATCTGGAGGAGAAGATCTACCAGATTGAGCAAACCCAAAGCTATGACAGCCGGCAGATGCAGCTGGAAAACAACGTCTACGTCCTCACCGCCCTGATTCAGGAATATATGTACAACTACCTCTACTATGAATCGGTGCAGCTGAACCTGCTCCAGCAGCAGATTTCCCGGCAGATGGCGGCGGAAATTCTGCTGGTGCTGCTCCTGTCCGCCG
This sequence comes from Oscillospiraceae bacterium, assembly GCA_910574635.1. GTDB lineage: Bacteria > Bacillota > Clostridia > Oscillospirales > Oscillospiraceae > Oscillibacter. Next base: position 174,428 of record CAJTCG010000007.1, read on the forward strand.
TATTGATCGCGCTGCTGGTCCGCTACAGCGTCCACTTGAGCCGATCCGTGGCCCAGCCGGTGGTGGACCTGAGCCGCCGGGCGGAGGACGTTATCGGAGGCGACCTGACGGTCCGGGAGCCGGTTCGCTCGGAAACCTATGAGATTCGGACCCTCAGCGAGGGCATGGAGCAGATGATCGCCCGGCTCAACGCCCAAATCCAGGAGACTACTCAGAAACAAGCAAGCCTCCGCAAGGCGGAGCTGGCGCTGCTCCAGGCCCAAATCAATCCCCATTTTCTATACAACACCATGGATACCATCATCTGGCTCATTGAGGCGAACCGGCCCCAGGCGGCGGTGGAGATGGTTTCCGACCTCTCCAACTTCTTCCGCCACTCCCTCAGCCGGGGGGAGGATATCATCACCCTGGGGGAGGAGGAGGAGCATGTCCGCAGCTATCTTCAAATCCAGCAGGCCCGCTACAAGGACATCCTGGACTACACCATCCGGATGGACCCCGCCCTGCGGGAGACGCGCCTGCCCAAGCTGACCCTCCAGCCCCTGGTGGAAAACGCCCTGTACCATGGCATCAAGCGCAAACGGGGCAGGGGCTGCATCCGCATTGCCAGCCAGGCGGAGGGAGCGGCCGTGCTCCTCCAGATTACGGACGACGGCGCTGGGATGACCGCGGCGCGGCTGGAGGAGCTGAACCGGGCGATTGAGAAGGGGGAACGGGTGGGCTTCGGCCTGGTGACCGTCCACGAGCGGCTGCGGCTGCTGTTCGGCCCGCCCTATGGGCTGACGCTTTCCAGCCGGGAGGGCGCGGGAACCACCGTGACGGTGCGGATTCCCCGCCGGGGAAAGGAGGAAGCATGAAACGCACGTTCCTGACGGCGCTGCTGGCTTTGAGCCTTTTATTCGGCTCCGCCTGCGGAGCCGGGATGAATCCCCAGGGCGATTCGTCCAATGAGGACCTGACGGTCATCGGCATGTGCCAGGTAGGGGCGGAGTCCGACTGGCGGGTGGCGAATTCCGAGTCGATGAAGGCGGTGTTCACCGAGGAGCGCGGCTACCGCCTCCTGTTTGAGGATGCCCGGCAGAAACAGGAAAACCAGATTACCGCCATCCGAAAATTTATTCAGCAGCAGGTGGACTATATCGTCCTGATGCCCATCAGCGAAAGCGGCTGGGACTCCGTGCTCCAAGAGGCGAAGGAGGCGGAGATCCCCGTCATTTTAGTGGACCGCATGGCGGACGTGGGAGACGAGAGCCTCTATGCCGCCCACATTGGCTCAGACTTTTTAAAGGAGGGGAGGCTGGCCGCCGCCTGGATGGAAGACGCCTTTCGGGAGGCGGAGGGCCCTGTCCGCATCATCCACATTCAAGGAACCTTGGGCTCTACCGCCCAGCTTGGCCGCACGGCGGCACTGGAAGAGGCCGTGGAGGCTCACGAGAATTGGGAATTGCTGACCCAGCTGGACGGGGATTTCACCCAGGCTAAAACCTATGAGGTCATGACGGAATACCTCTCCTCCCTGCCGGGGAGCGGGGATATCGACGTGGTCTACTGCGAGAACGACAACATTGCCTTTGGAGCCCTTCAGGCCCTGGAGGAACGGGGATATGCCTGCGGCCGGGAGGGCGTGAGCGTCATCACCTTCGACGCCACTCGGGGGGCGCTGGCGGAGTGCCTGAACGGAAGGATCGCCCTGGCGGTGGAGTGCAACCCCCTCCTGGGGCCGCTGGTGGAGACGGTGATCCAGGACATGGAGGCGGGCCGGACGCCGGATAAGCATTCTTATGTGGAGGAACAAACCTTCACCGCGGAGAACCTGACCAAGGCGCTGATTGAAAGCCGGGAATACTGAGAAAGGGCCGGGAACGGATGCCAGCATCCGTTCCCGGCCCTTTTGTCCGATTATCCGCTGCTTCGCGCCACCAGCTCCCATTCCAGGGATTTCGACCGGGCCGCCTCGCCCAGCAGAAGGCCGATCATCTGCTCCGCCGCCACCCGGCCCATGCGGCTGCGGTGGCTGAGGGAGGTGATAGGCACGGGGCCCAGCTGGCTGAGGTAACTGTTGTCGAAGCTGACCACCGCCACATCCTCCGGCACCCGGCGGCCCGCCTCCAGCAGGGCTTGGATCAGGTGATAGGCGATTTCATCGTTGTAGCAGATTACCGCTGTGGCATCCTCCAGCCGCTTCTGGAGAAAATCGGTCAGTAAGCGTCCGTCCCGCTTCTCCAAAAGATGGCGGCGGTCTTCGGTATCGTACCAGGCGAAGCGCCCGTCCTGAATGGACAGCCCCGCGTCCCGGAGGGCGGAGACGGCTCCATGGTAGCGCTGGGGGCCCTGTACGTCGTCGCTCTTGAAAATCCCGGCGATTTCCCGGTGGCCCCGTCCCGCCAGATAGCGGGCCAGCTGATAGCCGCCGCCGTAATTGTCGTCCGACACACAGGGAACCCGTTCCAGTCCGGCGTAAGCGCCGTGGAGGAAGACGATGGGCGTGCCCGTCTGGAGAAGGCGCTGGTAGAGGTCGGCGTTCGGGGTGGGCAGGGCGGTTTTGGAGCCCTCCACCAGAAGGCCGCTCACCGGCTCTTCCAGCAGGCGGAGGAGGATTTCCCGCTCCGCGCTGACCCGGTTTTCCGTGGCGTAGACGGCGGTGGAGTAGCCCTGTCTGGAGAAGACGTCTGAGGCGTCGTGGAGAATGGCGGGGAATATGTAATCGTCCAGGAAGGAGGTCACCACGGCGATCTGCCGGGGCGCCGCCCCGGGAAGGAGGCCGGTGGCATAGGAACCGCTGCCCTGCCGCCGTTGGATCAGCCCCTCCTCCTCCAGGAGGGACAGGGCGTGGCGGACGGTCTGGCGGCTTAGATGGTACTGGCGGCTCAGATCCTGCTCTGTGGGCAGCTTATATCCGGGCCGCCCGCTGTTCCGGGCCAACTCCTCCCGGAGCTTGTCTGCCAGAAGCTGGTATTTTGCCGCCATGCCTGCGCCTCCTCCCATCATGGATCGCTTTCATTATACCAAGAGTCAATGGTAATCTGCCCAAAATAAAGGTTGATACTTTTTGGAACTTTGTCGCTTTGTTCAAAAGAAAACACAAATTTTTTTGCCGCGTCTGTCGGGCTCCGGTTTGGCGGGCAAAATTTTTTACCTTTTACCAAAAGAAAATCAACTGTTTTTTGAAAGTTGGGCAATCTGCCGGAGGGAAAAATTTGCCCTGCTCTTTTGAAAATCAGAAGAAAACAAACGAATCTATAAGACAAATCATAAAATTTTCAACTTAAAGAGAAATTGTTTCTCCGAAAAGATCAAAATTTGTATTACTATCTGTCATAATGTATAAAATTTGTCCTATTTACTCATACAAAAGTGGGTATAATGACCAAAAACGTATTGACTTTGCGAGAGGAATCGTTTTTAATGCAGTTACAGAAACCGGACGGCCGTCCGGCGCGAACCCAAAATTTGAAAGCGAGGAATTGGTTATGAAGAAAGTCTTTTGTCTCCTGCTGACCCTGTGCATGGTTTTGGCTCTGGCCGCCTGCGGCGGCGGCAATGGCGGCGGGGATTCCGCTCCCGCCGACAGCGGCAGCTCTGCCCCGGCGGATACCGGCTCCGACGCCCAGGAGCCCGCCGACGCCTCCGGCGAGCTGATCACCGTCGGCGTCATCAACAACGACCCCAATGAATCCGGATACCGGACCGCCAACGACGCGGCCATGCGGGCGACCTTCACCGAAGAAAACGGCTACAAGGCCACCTTCTACAACAACAACGACGCGGCCCAGCAAATCGCTACCGCCCAGCAGATGGTCCAGGACGAGGTGGACTTCCTGCTCCTCTCCCCCGCCTCCACCACCGGCTGGGACACCGTCCTTCAGGACGCCCAGGCCGCCGGCACCCAGGTCATCCTCTTCGACCGTATGCTGGAAGCTGACGAGAGCATGTACGTAGCCGCCGTCGTCTCCGACATGCCCGCCGAGGGCAAGACCGCCGTGGACTGGCTGGCCGCCCAGGGCCTGGACGAGTACAACATCATCCACATCCAGGGCCACATGGGTTCCGACGCCCAGCTGGGCCGCACCGGCGCTCTGGACGAGAAGGTCGCCGCCGAGGGGAACTGGAACTATGTGACCCAGCAGACCGCCGACTGGGACGAGGCCACCGCCCGCACCATCACCCAGTCCGTGATTGACTCCGGCAAACCCTTCAATGTGATCTACGCGGAAAACAACGGCATGGCCCGGGGCGCCGTGGCCGCTCTGGACGCCGCGGGCATCACCCACGGCAAGGACGGAGATGTCATCGTCATGGGCTTCGACAGCGACAAGTGGGCCTTTGAGGCGGTGCTGGAGGGCAGCTGGAACTACATGGGCCTGTGCAACCCCCTCCAGGCGGACACGGTCGACGGCATCATCAAGGACCTGGCCGCCGGCAATGCCCCCGCTCAGAAGATTATCTACACCCCCGAGCAGGGCTTCGACTGCGATACCCTCACCCAGGCCGATGTGGACACCTACGGCACCTGATTTCAAATAGTCCGAATCGTAACATCACGTGACCCGGCACGCGGCGCGGCATGGCAGCCGCGCCGCGTGCCACTTGTCGATTTGAAGAATGGAGGCGAATCCCTATGCAGGAAGGCGCGGTATTGGAAATGCGGGGCATCTGCAAGTACTTCCCCGGCGTGCGCGCCCTTCAGGATGTGGATTTCACCCTGCGGAAGGGGGAAATCCACGCGCTGATGGGAGAAAACGGCGCGGGAAAATCTACGCTCATCAAGGTGCTGACCGGCGTGTACCCCAAGGATGGCGGGGAGGTCCACATTGAGGGCGTGGACGGGCCCGCAGTCATCCGCTCCCCCCAGGACGCCCAGAACGCGGGCATCAGCACGGTGTATCAGGAGATCACCCTGTGTCCCAACCTGAGCGTAGCGGAGAACATGTATATCGGCCGCACAAAAGGGGCGGTCACCAACTGGAGGAAGATGAACAGCGGCGCGGGAAAGATCCTGGAGTCCCTGGGCATTCCCGCCAGCCCCACCCAGCAGCTGGGGACCTGCTCCATCGCCGTGCAGCAGATGGTGGCCATTGCCCGGGCGGTGGATATGGAGTGCAAGGTGCTGATTCTGGACGAACCCACCTCCTCCCTGGACGAACAGGAGGTGCAGAAGCTCTTCGGTCTCATGCGGGATCTGCGGGCGAAAGGCGTGGGCATCATTTTCGTCACCCACTTCCTGGAGCAGGTCTACGAGGTCTGCGACCGGATCACCGTCCTCCGGGACGGCCAGCTTGTGGGCGAGTACGTCATTGAGGCCCTGCCCCGCGTCCAGCTGGTCAGCAAAATGCTGGGCAAGGAGCTGGACGACATGGCCGACATCAAGGGCGAGTCCGGCGGCGAGGCGATCAGCCGGGAAGGCGCTCCCGTGCTGGAGGCGCAGGGCCTTTGCAGCAGCGCGGGCATCAAGCCCTTTGATTTCTCCATCCGCCGGGGGGAGGTCAACGGCTTCACCGGACTGCTGGGCTCCGGCCGCAGCGAGTGCGTCCGGGCCATTTTCGGCGCGGACCACGTCACCGGCGGCACGGTGAAAATGGATGGCAAAGAGGTCAAAATCAAAAAGCCGCTGGACGCCATGAAGCTTGGCATCGGCTACTTGCCCGAGGACCGCAAGGGCGACGGCATTGTGGGCGACCTCTCCGTCCGGGAGAACATCATCCTGGCCTATCAGGTGATGAAGGGCTTCTTCCGGCCCATTTCCCGGGCCCAGGCGGAGGCCTTCGCCGACAATTACATCAAGCTCCTGGAGATCAAGACCGCCTCGGCGGATACTCCCATCAAGTCCCTTTCCGGCGGCAACCAGCAAAAGTGCATCCTGGCCCGGTGGCTTCTCACGGACCCCAAATACCTGATTCTGGACGAACCCACCCGGGGCATCGACATCGGCACAAAAATCGAGATTCAAAAGCTGGTCCTGCGGCTGGCAGAGAAGGGTACCAGCGCCACCTTCATCTCCTCGGAGATCGACGAGATGCTGCGCACCTGCTCCCGCCTCATCGTCATGCGGGACCGGAAGGCGGTGGGCGAGCTGTCGGGAGAGGACCTCACCCAGACAAAGATTATGGCGACCATTGCGGGAGGTGACGAATGATGACGCCGGTAAAGAACCCCGAGACCAAATTGAAGCAGCCCGGTGAGAGCCTTTTCAAGCGGCTTGTCCGGCAGCAGCTCTTTATCCCCTTTGCGGCGCTGGCCCTGCTGGTGTTGTTTAATCTGATTGCCGACCCGTCCTTCTTCGCCGTCTCCATCAAGGAGAACAGCCTGGGCAACCCGGTGCTCAGCGGGAACATCATCTCCGTGCTGGACAACGCCTCGGAACTGGTGATTCTGGCCATCGGCATGACCCTGGTGACCGCCTCCTCCGGCGGACAGGATATCTCCGTGGGTGCGACGATGGCCATTGCGGGAAGCGTCATTTTGCGGATGGTCTGCGGCGGGCAGGTTACCGCCGATACCCTCCAGATGCCGCTGCTTTTGGCCGTCCTCATCGGCATCGTGGTAACCGCCCTGTTCGGCGCGTTCAACGGCGCCCTGGTGGCCTACTTCAAGATTCAGCCCATGGTGGCTACCTTGATTATGTTCACGGCCGGCCGCTCCATTGCCGCCTGGATCAATAATAACCAGCTGCCCATTATGAACGACATCTCCTTCAAATACGCGGGGACCTTCCTGCCCGGCATCCCTGTCCCCACGCCTGTTTTTATCACCGCGTTTGTGATTCTGCTGTTCTGGCTGGCGCTGAAATTCACCACTCTGGGGCTCTACACCCAGTCTGTGGGCATCAACGCCAATTCCTCCCGTCTCAACGGCCTGGACCCCAAGCTCATTAAGCTGCTCACCTATGTGATTCTGGGCGTATGCGTGGCGGTGGCGGGCTTCATCCGGGTCAGCCGCAGCGGCTCCATCAATTACTCCCGCATTGCGGAAAACATCGAGATGGACGCCATCCTGGCGGTGGCCCTGGGCGGCAACGCCCTCTCCGGCGGCAAGTTCAACATCTACGGCTCCATCCTGGGCGCTTATGTCATCCAGTTCCTCACCACCACGCTCTACAAGTATGAGGTGCCCTCCACAGCCCTGCCCGCTTACAAGGCGGTGGTGGTCATCCTGCTGGTGGTGCTCAGCGCCCCGGTGGTGCGGGAGAAGCTCTCCAGCATGAAAAAAGCGCCTGTCAAGGCTGCGAAGGAGGTGTCCTGACATGCCGAAAGGAATTGCCGTTGACAAGCAGGGACGGATCAAGGCCCGGGCGTCTATGAGCGATACCAATCTGCTGCTCACCATCACGGTCCTGGTCTTCTTCGCCCTGTATCTGTCCGCCGTTGTGTTTCTGGGCGGCGGCTTCACCAAGCCCCAGAACTTCCTAAACATCCTGAACAACAACGCCTCCTTGATCGTTTTGTCCTGCGGCATGAGCATCGTCATGATCACAGGGGGAATCGACATCAGCGTGGGCGCGGTCACAAGCCTGGTGTGCATGGCCGGCGCGGTGAATCTGGAGCAGCAGGGCGGCAGCGTCCTCACGGTCCTTCTCATCGGCCTTGGCATCGGCCTGGCCTTCGGGCTGGTCCAGGGGTATCTTGTTGCCTATCTGGAGATTCAGCCTTTCATCGTGTCTCTGGCGGGCATGTTCTTCGCCAAGGGCATGACCACCATCGTCAGCAAGGAGCCTATCCGGGTGACCAACGAGGGCTTCCTGGCGGTAAAGGACACCCGTATCACCGTTCCCGGCCTAGGTGCCCCCAATAAGCTGGGCCAGTACATCCCGGCCTATGTGGAGGTGGGCGTGGTCATTGCCCTGCTGGCGGTGGTGCTTCTCTTCTGCCTCCTGCGCTGGACGAAGCTGGGCCGCAGCTTTTACGCCGTGGGCGGCAACAACCAGAGCGCCAACATGCTGGGCATCAATGTGCGCCGGACCAAATTCCTGGCCCATATCCTGTGCAGCCTTCTGGCGGGGCTGGGCGGCATCCTCTACTTCCTCCATGTGGGAAGCGGCGACGTGGCCAACGGCGCGGGAGACGAAATGAACGCCATCGCCTCCTCCATCATCGGCGGGACCCTGCTCACCGGCGGCGTGGGCAACGTGGCGGGCACCTTCTTCGGCGTCCTGAGCCTGAACACCATCAAGCGCATCGTCTCCTCCCTGGGCTTTGACGAGGCGTGGTGGTCCAACATCACCGTGGCGGCTATGCTCTGTTTGTTCCTGGTGATTCAAAGCATCGTGCTTTTGCGGAAGAATACCGCCAAGCAGTAAGGAGGGAACGAGATGAAAACCTGTTTGGGCATTGAGCTGGGCTCCACCCGCATCAAGGCCATGACTATCGACGAGGGGTTTCAGCCCGTCTCCTCCGGGGACTACACCTGGGCCTCCCGCTATAAAAACGGCGTTTGGACCTACCCCCTGGAGGAGGTCTGGAGAGGGCTGAAAACAGCCCTGTCCCAGGTGGAGGGCCGGGAGGACATCGCCGCCATGGGCGTGTCCGCCATGATGCACGGCTATCTGGCTTTCGACAAGGACTGGAAGCTTCTGACCCCCTTTCGCACCTGGCAGAACACCATTACCGGCCCGGCGGCGGCGGAGCTGACGGAGCTGTTCGGCTTTAACATCCCCCAGCGCTGGAGCATCGCCCACCTCTATCAGGCGGTGCTGAACGGAGAAGCCCACGTTCCCCAAATCGCCCACATTACTACCCTGGCGGGCTATGTCCACTACATGCTTACAGGCGTGAACGCCGTGGGCGTGGGGGAGGCCAGCGGCATGTTTCCCATCGACAGCGCCGCCCTGGGGTATGACGCCGGGATGCTGGCGAAATTCAGCGCCCTGCCGAAGGTGGAGGCCCTGCCCTGGAAGCTGGAGAATCTCCTCCCGAAGGTGCTGACGGCGGGAGAGTCCGCCGGGATGCTCACGGAATCCGGCGCGGCCCTGCTGGATGGTCTGCTGGTCCCGGGAATCCCCTTCGCCCCGGCGGAGGGAGACGCGGGCACCGGCATGACCGCCACCAACGCCGTGGCCCCCCGGACGGGCAACGTCTCCGCCGGAACTTCCATTTTCTCGATGGTCGTTCTGGAGAAGCCCCTTGAGAAGGTCTATGAGGAGATTGACCTGGTGACCACCCCCGCCGGCGCCCCGGTGGCCATGGTCCACTGCAACAACTGCACCAACGACACCAACGCCTGGGTAAACGTCCTGGGGGAGGCGGCTCGTTTGTTCGGCGCGAATCCCGACTCCGGCGAGCTGTACACCAAGCTCTATGAAAAGAGCCTGGAAGGGGAAGCGGACTGCGGCGGCGTGCTGGTGTGCAACTACCTGGCCGGGGAGGGCGTCACCCATATGGACGCGGGCCGTCCCCTGGCCGTCCGGACGCCGGAGGCAAATTTCACCCTGGCGAACTTCTTTAAGGCCCAGCTCTACGCCACCATGTCCACCTTGAAGATCGGCATGGATATTCTGGCGGAAGAGGGGGTGGCCATTGACTCCCTGACGGGCCACGGCGGCCTGTTCAAAACGCCGGTGGTGGGACAAAGCTACCTGGCCGCCGCCTGCGGCGCCCCCGTTGCCTGCATGGAGACGGCGGGAGAGGGAGGCCCCTACGGCATGGCCCTGCTGGCGGCTTATATGCTGCGAAAAGCGGAGGGCGAGCGCCTGGAGGATTTCCTGGGCAAACGGGTCTTCGCCGGATCCGCCGGGACCACCGTTCGGCCCAGCGCCGCCTTGGCGGAGGGCTTCAACACATACATCCGGCGGTACAAGGCTCTGCTCGAGGTGGAGCGGGCCGCTGTGGAACATCTGTAAGGAGGAAAATCCATGAAACAGTATCAGTTCTGGTTTGTTGTCGGCAGTCAGTTCCTCTACGGCCCCGAGGTGCTGGACACCGTGGCCGCCCGGGCCGCCGAGATGGCGGAAAAGCTGAGCGCCGTCCTGCCCTATCCCCTGGTCTATAAGGTTACCGCCAAGACCAATCAGGAAATTGCCCAGGTCTGCAAAGAGGCCAATTACGAGGATTCCTGCGCCGGAGTGATTACCTGGTGCCATACCTTCAGCCCCAGCAAGATGTGGATCAACGGCCTGGCGGACCTCCGGAAGCCCTGGTGCCACCTTGCCACCCAGTACAACCGGGAGATCCCCAACGAGGAGATCGACATGGACTTCATGAACCTGAACCAGGCCGCCCATGGCGACCGGGAACACGGTTTCATCGGGGCCCGTCTGAGAAAGCCGCGGAAGGTCATCGCCGGGTTCTGGCAGGATGAGGAGGTCCAGGCCCGCATCGGGAGTTGGATGAAGGCCGCCGTGGGCGCGGCCGTTTCCAAGTCCATGAAGGTCATGCGCTTTGGAGACAATATGCGGGAAGTGGCCGTCACCGAGGGCGACAAGGTGGAGGTCCAGGCCAAGCTGGGCTGGCAGGTGAACACCTGGGCCGTGGGCGACCTGGTCAAGGTGATGGACGGGGTCACCGAGGCCGAGGTCGACGCCCTGATGGAAACTTATAAGGCCAGCTACGATTTCGCGACCGATGATCTGGAAACCGTCCGCTATCAGGCCCGGGAAGAGATTGCCATGAAAAAGATGCTGGACGCCGAGGGCTGTCTGGCCTTCTCCAACACCTTCCAGGACCTCTGGGGCATGAAGCAGCTTCCCGGCCTTGCCTCCCAGCACCTGATGGCCCTGGGCTACGGCTACGGCGGCGAGGGCGACTGGAAGGTCTCCGCTATGACCGCTATCCTGAAAGCCATGGGCGAGGGCGGCAACGGAGCCTCCGCCTTCATGGAGGACTACACCTACCATCTGGTGAAGGGCCAGGAGTACAGCCTGGGCGCCCACATGCTGGAGGTCTGCCCCTCCGTGGCGGCGGACCGGCCCCGGATTGAGGTTCATCCCCTGGGCATCGGCGGCCGGGAGGACCCGGCCCGGCTGGTGTTCGAGGGCAAGGAGGGCGACGCCATTGTGGTCAGCCTCATCGACATGGGGGGCCGCCTGCGGCTGATCTGCCAGGATATCCACTGCGTCAAGCCCATCCTGCCCATGCCCAATCTGCCTGTTGCCCGTGTCATGTGGCAGGCGGAGCCCAGCCTCACCACCGGTGTGGAGTGCTGGATCACCGCCGGAGGAGCCCACCATACGGTGCTGAGCTACGATGTGACGGCGGAGCAGATGAAGGACTGGGCCAATATGCTGGATATCGAGTTTGTCCACATCACCAAGGACACCACGGTGGAGAGTCTGGAGCACGATCTGTTCCTCTCCGACCTGGCCTGGAAATTGAAGTAAACGCCTTCAAGGGCCGCCCCTTGGGCGGCCCTTGTTTTGTAAAGGAGACATATAATCATGTTAGAAGAACTGAAAAAACAGGTCTGCGAGGCCAATCTGCTGCTGCCGAAATACGGTATGGTCACCTTCACCTGGGGCAATGTCTCCGGTATCGACCGGGAACAGGGCCTGATGGTCATCAAGCCCTCCGGCGTGGAGTACGATGACATGAAGCCCGAGGACATGGTGGTGGTCAGCCTGGAGACCGGAGAGCGGGTGGAGGGCCGGTACAAGCCCTCCAGCGACACGGATACGCACCTGGCGCTGTACAAGGCTTTCCCGGCTCTGGGGGGCATCGTCCACACCCACAGCCGTTGGGCCACCTCCTTCGCCCAAGCGGGGAAAGGCGTCCCGGCCCAGGGAACCACCCAGGGGGATTACTTCTACGGCGAAATCCCCTGCACCCGGAAGATGACTCCGGAGGAGATTGCGGGAAGCTATGAGCTGGAGACGGGCAATGTCATCATCGAGACCTTCCGGGAGCGGAAGATCGACCCTGCCCAGGTCCCGGCGGTGCTGGTCCACAGCCACGGTCCCTTCGCCTGGGGGACGGACCCCTTTAACGCCGTACACAACGCTGTGGTGCTGGAGGAATGCGCCTTTATGGACTTCCACGCCATGTTACTGACGCCGGGCCTGGGGGCCATGCAGCAGGAGCTGCTGGATAAGCACTATCTCCGCAAGCACGGCCCCGGGGCCTACTACGGCCAAGGCTGATGCGAGGCGTGCGTGGAGAGACCAAGCTGAGACAAGCACCTTAAGCAGTCGGTTAAGGAAGCACTGATTAAAGCAGGTAAAAGCCAGGCAAACAGACAAAGGTAAAGGAAACGACCAATAAAGGACCATATTGGGGGATAAATTCCTCATTTTTCCAGTCCCAGCCCGGTCGAAGGGCGCAAAAACCTTAGGCGGGGCATAGGGAACCGCCCGCCCTGGCAAGCATGTACAGATTTGCGCTGGCGAAGAGAACGTGTAATCGGTTAAGATTTTTTCTCAGACCCCGGTAAACGGTCTTCCGAAAACCGAAAATGTTCTTCACAATCCTGTAGGGATGCTCCACCTTGCAGCGTACGGCAGATTTTCGGTTTTCAATATGCCACGCAAACACAACGGCACTCTTCGCTGCATCATCCTGCCAATCCAAAATGCAGTCGACCTCTACAACCAACGACAACTCCGACGTCTGGAGGAAACAGTCGAGCAGATGCGTGTTCGCAAGAAGCTGGAGGGCAGCGAGGAACACCCTGGACGTGAAAACCCTCTCCGCCATGCTGGGACACTAGGCCTTGTTTGAAAAACGGCCAAAGCCGCAGAAATCCAACGAATTTCTGCGGCTTTGGTGCGCCCTGATGGATTCGCCTCCGCGGTCTTCTGGCCCGCAGCTTGCCTAAGGGCTTATAATAACGATTTTCCAGCCTATTTGGTTCTGTTCTCTCAGTGTTTAAATGCCCTTTAACACGGTCTGCTTCCACTGATTCCACAGAGAAATTTCCCGTTCTGGGTCAGTTTATGGGTCAATGCCGCAAACCGGCCGCATCACCCCTCAAGCCACAATCCGTCCGTCCTCAATCCGCACAATGCGGTCTGCCATCTGCGCAATTTCCGGATTGTGAGTGATCATCACAATGGTCTGATGAAATTCCCGGCTGCTCATCTGCAGCAGTCCCATTACATCATCGCTGGTCCTGGAATCCAGATTCCCCGTGGGCTCATCCGCCAGAATGATGGCGGGCTTGGATGCCAGCGCCCGGGCGATCGCCACCCGCTGCTGCTGGCCGCCGGAGAGATGCCCCGGCAGGCTGTCCAGCTTTTCCTCCAGCCCCAGCAGCTCCGCCACTTTCATAATAAAGGGCCGGTCCGGTTTCTGCCCGTCCAGGGAGAGGGGGAATACGATGTTCTCCCACACCGTCAGCACCGGGATTAAATTATAGTTTTGAAAGACAAAGCCGATCTGCTTGCGGCGGAAGATGGTGGCCTGTTCCCGGTCCAGCCGCGCCAGCTCCGTGCCGCCGATTTGGACGCTTCCCTCCGTGGGGGTGTCCAGCCCGCCCAACATATTCAGCAAAGTGGATTTTCCGCTGCCGGAAGTGCCGATGATGGCGGTGAACTTCCCCCGTTCGATCTCCAGATCCACGCCGTCCAGGGCGCGGACCTGGGTGTCGCCGGAGCCGTAGTACTTTTTAAGGCCAACGGCCTTTAAGATGCTCTCCATAACCTGTCTCCTTTCATGTCACTCCGCGGCGCGGAGCTGTTCCACAATGCTGCCCTTGTGGAAATAACGCAGGGTCAGCACCGGGACAGCGGCGGACACCGCCAGCAGCACGCCGCAGGCCGCCAGGGCGGGGGCCAGGGTGAAGCGGAAGGTAAACTGCCACATGGAGTCCACCATGCTTTTTACCAGCGTCAGATCCAGCGCCGCCGCCAGAACCAGCCCCAGCAGGCAGGCCCCCGCCGCGTAATAAACGCCCTCCCACACCATCATGCCCGTCAGCTGACGCCGAGTCATACCCACACTCTCCATGGCGGCAAACTCGCGGCGGCGGGTGAGAACCGTGGTGATGAGTGTATTCGTCAGGTTCAGGATTCCGGCGAGGCCGAAGATCAGCCCCACGAATCCGCCCACAAGGCGGATCATCCGCTGGGTTGCCTCAGAACTCTCCCGGGCGGCCTGGGCGGAGAGGTAGCTCATGCTGGGATCGGCCGTTTCCATGTAGTCCTCCAAAAACGCCGTCATCTCCGCCTCGTATCCGTCCTCCACATTAAAGGAGTATTTGTAGACCGCCGGGGCGTCGTACAGCGCCTTGTAAACGCCGGCAGGGAGGTATAGGGTCAGGCCGTCTCCGCCGATATCATAGGGACCGCCGTCTGTATACCCAATCCCCACATCGTCTGTGGTGAGGGCTGCCTTTGCCAGCACGGGCAGCTCCATTGCCGCCGCGCCGTTTTTATAGACGGTGATGCGCTGGCCGACATCCGCCAGATCCAGCTCCGGCACCAGGGACATGTCCCCGCGGTTCACATGCACGCCAACCAGGACGCCCTCGCCGGCCGACATTTTTTGAAAGAGGGCATGGGCGTCGGTCTCTCCCTCCCGCAGATCCATCCGGGCCAGAGCGGTTTCCTCCATCCCATAGACATTGCAGAGCATGCGCCCGTCGTCTCCCAAGCCAAAGCTCCTGTACTGGTCGATCCCGAAGGTGAGGCCGCTGTGTGGATTCTCAAAAGTCTCTCCCGTCATGGGATGGCCGAAATCATAGGTGACGTTGGTGTCCTCCGCCGTGTTTTTATAGATCGCCGAGCCGCCGGTGACGCCGGGGCGGGCGGCAATGTCCGCGATGGTCTCCGCCCGCAGCGCGTCGGAGCGCCGCATAAACCCTTTGGTGTTGCTGGCGCTGACCACATTCACCACGGCGAAATCCGTCCGGATCATGAAGGCGGTCTCCTTTTCCACGTCCATGCTGTCTGCCGCCGTGCCCGCGCAGTTCAAAAGCACCACGCACAGCATCAGGGACAGCACGATGAACCCGGTCCTCCGCCGGTTCCGTCCCAGATTGGACCAGGCCAGCCGGGGGATGCCGGCCCCCGGGGCGCTCCGGCGGGAGGCCCGCCGCCCGCCGCCGCTCTCCACATAGCGGAAGGCCTCGATGGGCGGGGTGCTGGCGGCAATCCGGATGGGCTTGCGGGTGCTGCAAAAGACCGTCAGCGCCGTCAGGGCCGCTGCTGTCAGAAAGATCGCCGGAGAAGGGGAGACGCCGGTGGATAGGTACTTGTACTCGGTGGCAACCGTGTTCATAATCAGGGGCAGGGCTGCCTTTCCAATGAAAAAACCGCCCAGCATCCCCAGGGGGATTCCGATGCCGCTGAGCCAGAGGGCCTGCCGGTTCATCAGCGTGCGCACCTGCCTGCGGCTCATGCCGATGGTCCGGTAGAGGCCGAAGCGGCGGATGTCCTGCATGACGGCGATGTCAAACACGTTGTAGATCAGCAGGTAGCCGCAGACCATGAACAACACGGCAAAGGCCGCCACCGCGGCAATCTGGAAGGGGCTGGGCCGGACGTTGGTGGCCCGGTTTACGGTGGCCGGGGTATAGTTGGGGGCCGTCTGATCGTCGGGCTCGCCGCCCAGGTCACAGACCAGGTCCCGGAGCTTCTTCTCCAGGCCCAGGGTGCTGCGGGCGGTAAAATCGGAGAAATAGGTCCCGGCCATATCGCCGTCCTCGTGGTAGGTATACCGGAAGATCTCCGGGTGGGCATCCCGGAAGGCGGTTCCGGCCCACATAACGCTCAGCTGACTGCCCAGGGCCTCATACCAGCCGGAGACCA
Organism: Oscillospiraceae bacterium; assembly: GCA_910574635.1. Lineage (GTDB taxonomy): Bacteria > Bacillota > Clostridia > Oscillospirales > Oscillospiraceae > Oscillibacter. The sequence continues at coordinate 190,098 of CAJTCG010000007.1, forward strand.
CCATGGGAAGCGCGTATTCCTGTCCGTGAGCGGTGAACGCAATGGTGATTTCTGCCCCCGTTTCCGGTTCCACGCCCAGGTCCCGCAGGGCCAGATCGGAGGCGACCACCTCGTTGGGCGCGGCGGGCGGCCTGCCGTGGGTGGGCGTGCAGAAGGTCAGCTCCGCCTGGGTTTCGTCCTCGACGTTGAACTCAATGTTGTGGCGGACGGCGCTGCTGAGGTAGGCCACCGGCATCCGCAGTCCCGCCGTCTCGATGAAGTCCGCCTGCCCCAGGGCCTGGAACTGCTCCGCCGTCATGTAGCGGACCTCGCCGTCGGACCGGCTCATTTTCTGCATCTGGAGGGTCAGCGTAAAGGATTCCGCCGTGCCGAGGGCGATGGTGGTGATGGCGGTGAAGAGCACCGCCGTCAGGGCGATGGCCAGCACCGCGACGCAGTTCCGTACCCGGCTGGCGGCAAAGCTCCGCCGGGTCAGGGTTTTCAGCATGTCTTCCATGGGAAGTTCCTCCTGAATCTCTTGCTGGCCACAGCATACCAGCCCAATGTCACAATTGCGGTACAGCAGTGTTACAGTTTTGTGCCTTTTCCGCGGACAATAAAACCAGCGCCCCGATAAAATGCGGGACGCCGGCGGATGATGGGATTATTGTACAATGCGCCCATCCTGGAGGCGCACTACACGGTCGGCCAGCTGGGCAAGCTCCAGATTGTGGGTGATCATCACCAATGTCTGGTGAAAGACATCCACGGTCATCTTCAAAAGTCCCGCCACATTCTGGCTGGTCTTGACGTCAAAGCTCCCCGTAGGTTCGTCGGCCAGAATGATGGAGGGCCGGGTGATCAGCGCCCGGGCAATGGCGGCGCACTGCTGGCCGCCGCCGGAGAGCATATAGGGGAGGCAGTCCAGCTTCTCCCCAAGTCCCAGCAATCCGGCAAGTTCCGTGAAAAAGGCCCTGTCCGGCCTGGAGCCGTCCAGCGCCAGGGGGAGCAGGATATTTTCCCGGACGGTCAGCTCCGGCACCAGGCTGCAGTCCTGAAAGACAAAGCCCACCCTCCGGCGGCGAAAGACCGTCAGCTCCTCCTCCCGCAGCGTCCCCAGGTCCACGCCGTCCACGGTGACGGTTCCCTCTGTAGGTTGGTACAATCCGCCGATCAGATTCAAAAGCGTGGTCTTTCCGCTGCCGGAGGCCCCGATGACGGCGGTGAGCTTTCCTTTTTCGATGGAGAGGTCAATCCCGTCCACGGCCTTTACCTGCAGGGGACCCGTGCCAAAGTATTTTTTTAGATTTTGAACGGTGACAATGTCCATAAAGCGCCTCGTTTATCGCAGTAAAAACACGGAAAAGGCGGAACCCTTTCCCACCTCGGATTTCAGGGTCATATAGCCCCGCTGGCGGGTGATGATCCCCCGGGCCAGATACAGTCCCAGCCCCACGCCCTCTGCGGCGGCAGAGGACCGCGCCCGGTAAAAGCGCTTGAATACGTCGTTGTAGTGCTGGGAGGGAATCCCGATCCCGGTGTCCGTGATATCGATCCGGGTGTAGAACTGCCAGGGGCGGACGCTGACATGGACGCATCCCCCCTCCGGTGTGTATTTGACCGCGTTGTCCAGGAGGTTTCCCAGGGCCTCCGCCGTCCACTTGGGGTCGTGCCAGAGGGTCTCCCGGCTGTCACAGTCTACGTCAATGCGAATATGCTTCCGGTCCGCCGCGGCCAGGATGCCGCCCACCGCCTGGGCGATGGTGTCGTACAGGCTGGCATTCTCCATGTGCAGGGCGAACGTCCCGGTCTCCAGGCGGGACATTTTGATAAGGGACTGCATGAGAAAGTCCAGCTTATGGACCTGTGCCGCCAGGGTGGAGAGAAATTCCGCCCGCTTTTCCTCCGGCAGCTCCTGCTGGCGCAGGATGTCTGTGAACATGCGGATATTGGCCATGGGAGTTTTTACCTGGTGGGAGATGTCGCTGACCAGCTCCTGGAGGGTTTGTTTATCCGCCTTGCTCTGCCGCCGGCCCGCCTGAGTCCGGTCGTGGTATTGCAGGAGCTTTCCTTGTACCTTTGAGAGCTGGGAGTCCTCATAGGGGCGGTAGTTCTCCGGTTCCCGGCTGTTCATCAGGGCATCCAGCGTCTCACAGACGCTGTTGGCAAACTCGGACTCCCGCCGCTCCTGACGGCGTTTCCACAAAAGGGTCAGAAGCAGAATAGCCGTTCCCAAACCAACCGCCGCCGGGCGCAGAAGCGCGGCTGGGAACTCCAGGAGTCCCAGCAGGATCAGCAGGATCGCTCCCGAAATTATAAGAAGGGGCATTTGCGCCGTGCTGTCCCGCTTCATTCCTGGTCTCCTGTCCAGACGTAGCCCATGCCCCGGACGGTTTGGATGTAGGTATGTCCGGCATCCTCGATTTTGGCGCGCAGGCGGTTCATGGTCACGGTGAGGGTGTGATCGTCGATAAAATTGCCGCCGCTGTCCCACAGCTTTTCCAGCAGAAGCCGCCGCGTCATCACCGCCCCGGCATTGGCGGTCAGAAGCCGCAGGAGCTTGTACTCGTTTGGCGTGATGGACAGCCGTTCTCCGTTCCGCGCGGCGGTCAGGGCCTGGAAATCCAGACGCAGGAATCCGTCGTCAAAACAGTCGGAGCCGGCGGTCCCCCGGCGCAGGACCGCTTCCACCCGGCGCTTGAGGACCTGGATACGGAAGGGCTTGGTGATGTAGTCGTCCGCGCCCAGGTCGAAGCCGTTCAGCTCGTCCCGCTCCAGGTCGTTGGCCGTCAGGAAAATGACCGGCCGCTCCGGGGCGGAGGATTTGCACTCCCGGCAGATGTCAAAGCCGTTTCCGTCCGGAAGGTTTACATCCAGGATGACCAGGTCAAATTGGCCGGTTTTCAAGAGCTGGCGGGCCTTTTGACAGGTATAGGCCGCGGCGGTGAGATGCCCGGCCTCGTCCAACGCGAAGCACAGCCCCGCGCTTAGGGCCAGGTCGTCTTCCACAACCAGAATTTTTGCCATGGAGCCTCTCCTCCAGTATAGTGGTGTTATGGGGATTATACCGTAAGGGCGGAGATTTGGCAAATGTCTTTTGGGGGGAGGGGAGTGGGATGGATTTTGAGATCGTTTGTTCCCGCCGTGCGGGCCGGGGAAACGGGTAATGCGGGTTTTTGCTGGAATGCCGGCATTTTCTCAAGATTTTTGTGTAATTGGTCATGTGACCTCAGATATGGAGGACTGATGCTCGGTTCCACCTCCGGGGCATTAACCACAGCACGCCCTTGGCAAAGCTGAATGATAAGCTACTTGACGGCAACTGGGACCTCTCCATGCCCTGTTCCGCCCCCAGGGGCTACCGGGACGGCCCCTTTGAGCTGGACGACGGGGCGAAGACGGCGTGGAAGCTCAGCGGTTTCCGCCAGGTGTTCAGCGGGACCATCGAGGCCCCCCGGGACCAGGCCGCCAAGGCGGCGGCGGAGAATCTGGAGGAGCTGGCGCAAAAGCTCACCGAGGACCAGGACCAGAGCGAGAGCGACGAGGACCGCTATACCTTCGATGTGGATGAGAAGGAGGACGGCCTGACCTTCCAGGCCGATTTCTCCACCGCCCAGGCCGGGGGCTCCTATGAAAAGCCTGTGACCAGGGGCAATGTGACGCTGTGCGTGGTCCACCAGCGGATGCGTGTCATGCGTTTCCACATCACCGTCAGCCATCTGCTGGCCGCCGTGGCGGACTATCCCCAGGTACGCTTTTACATCGCAGGCCTGGGCGTCCCCGACGAGGAAAAGCGTCAGGAAGTCCTGGACAAGGGCCTCTTTCCCATGCTCTTCACCCTGAACTTCACCGCCCCGCCCAGCCTCTATGACCTCCTGGGCAAAAAACCCGAGGAGCTGTTCCCCGCCGCTGTTCAGAGCCTGAACTTTGCCGCCGGGGAGACGGTGGAGGCGGGGGAATTTGCCGTCACCATCCCCGAGGGCCTCCACTACACCCGGACCGAGAACCCCGAGACTCGTATTTTCACCGCCATTCCCCGGGAAATTCCCTTTGACGCCGAGGATTTCTGGGCCTATTCCGCTGTGGCCCTGACCCTCCAGACCGGGGCGCCCATCGTGAACATCCACGCGCCCCTGGACACCGCCGATGGGGAAAAGGAAGTGGAGCTGATTTTACAGTCGCTGAGTATAAGCGACTCCAGCAGCGCCGGGCAGACGGCGGCGGGAAAAACCACTCGGGCCGCCCGGAGCCCGGACCATTACATCTGTTATGAGCTGATCGACGACAACGACGTGGATATGAATTTCCGCTACTATGTTTTCACGAAGAGCTTTCTCTATGCCGGTCAGTACGTGGGCAAAAAGGCGGGCCTGGGCCCGGACTGCAGCAAGATCCACACCGGCCTTTTGGAGACCTATCTCCAGGGCTTTCGGTACACCGGCGGCGGGGAGAAGCTGCTGGAAGACGCCGGCCGCAGGGACCTGGGCCGCTTTGCCGGGGACGACGGGCGGCTGGACGCCTTTATGGCCGTGGCCTTTTTCACCGAGGACGTGATCTTCTTTCACCCGGAGGACCTGCTCTGGGACGGAAAGTATCACAGCTTCGCCAACTACCGTTTTAACGCCGCGGTCCTTCCCAACGCCGAGGGGGTTTTGGAGCACAGCGAGGCCATTCTGGAAGGCTTGAGGGCCCTGATTCAGGAGCTGGAGGAAAACCCCGATCTGCGGGTCCCCGCCGAGGACCTCCACCCGGAGATGCGCCGTTTTCTCAAGGGAGCGGACTTCACCCCGGCGGTGGTGTTCTATATGGAGTGCTTCCAGTTCTTCCGCTTCTGGGAGGAGGAGCCGGACAAGTACCAATTCCGCCTGGAGGAGCGGCTGGCCAACTCCTTCTACAACGAGGCCACCAATGGGGACTTGCAATATCCCTATTTTGAAAAGTTCATCGGAGCCCTCCGGGCCTACAACGGGAACCACAAGCCCTATACCGCCTCCTGCGGCGGGACTTACGGCGGCCAGACCGGGGAGCATCTGCCGGACATTAAGGTTTACAAATATGAGCTGGACGAGGACGGGTTCCTCAAAGAGGATGAGAACGGCGATTTTGTGTATCGCAAAAAGACCCCCGAGGAACTGGCCTGGGAGGCCCGCATGGCCAAAAAGGCCGTGGAGGCGAAACTGGCTAAAGTGCCCTTTGACCGCGTGTCCTCCGTCACGGTCTCCGGCAGCGCCTTCGTCCTCACCGGCGACTTTGAGAAAAGCCCGGAGGACCGGGACGCGGTGAAGCGCCTGATCGAGGCCAAGGGTGGCCGGTGCACCGGGTCCGTCAGCGGGAAGACCAACTATCTGGTCATTGGCGCGCTTGGAGGTTTTGGAGAGCGGAAGATCGAGCAGGTCCAGGAACAGCGGGCCAAGGGGAAGGACATCAAGATCATCCGGGAGGCGGACCTGATGGCCGCCCTGGAGGGCCGCACACCGCCGCCCCCCAAGCCCGGTCCAAAACCTGCGCCGAAACCCGCTCCCGCAAAACCCGCGCCGAAACCCGCTCCCGCAAAACCCGCGCCGAAACCCGTACCCCGTTCCACTCCGGCCAAAAAAAGCGGCGAGGGCAGCGTCCGCATTGAGAAAATCGAACCGGAGGACGGCGAATTTCTGCGGATGAGAGTAACCGTCGATATCCCCGGCCTGACGGACGACGAGCCAGCTCCGCCTCCCAAGCCGAAAAAACGCGCCCAGGTGGATGAAAACGAGAAAAAGCAGCTGCGGGCCCAGCGGGAGGAGGCCGAGAAAAAATCGGAGGCGGCCTGCTCTGAAGCGGTGAAAAAGGGCGAAGAGGCCCGCCGGCAGCTGGACAGCCGGATTGACGAGATCAAAAGGGACCTAGACGCCCAGGAACAGCGTCTGCAAAGCTTGGGCATCTTCAAGATGGGAGAGAAAAAACTGGCCCGGCAGGAAATTGCCCGGCTGAACCAGGAGCTGAGCCAGGCCCAGCAGGAACTGAGCGGCTTCCTTCAGAAGCTGGAAAAAGAACTGGTGAACATCCGGGGGCGCTACCTGAAAGCCGTTGTGGAAAAGGTCCGCAAGGCCGCCTGTGGCTATCTCTTTGACTGTAAGCTGCCCCAAAAGGAGGAGACCGTTGTTTTTTCCATACTCAAGATGCTGGATGAAACGCCCAAGAGCCGAAGCGAGCTTATGGATGAATTCTACTATTCTTTCGGCTCGGCGGATTCCTCCCGTTTGCTGGTCGGCAAGGCGTTTATGAACCCCTTTGTCCAAAACGGCAAGCTCCAGCGCATCACCGCCGACGGAAGCGTGAAGACCCTTTCCGGCTATTATTTCTGATCACCGCGCTCCGCGTCGAAACCGCCAAGAACGGCGGCCTGTCGCTGGGGGAGTTCTCCGCCTATTGTAATTGTATCAGTGCGGGCCGCTACAGCGCTGGGTTCACCTTGGATACTTACGCCCATGTCACCGCCTCCATGCAGAAGCAGGCGGCGAACGCGGTGGGCAGTTTCCCCTCCAGCGCTCTCTGATAATTTCCGCTTCGGACTTCCGTATGGGTCACGGCTTGGGTCAAACCGGGACTGCAAAATCAAGTCACCAGAAAAAGTGCAGAAAAATGAACAAAGCCACGGAAATTCAACGAATTTCCGTGGCTTTAGTACGCCCTGAGGGATTCGGACCCCCGGCCTTCTGGTCCGTAGCTTGTCTAGGGAATGGAAGTGGACCTATTCAGCCCTGTTTGATGCTGTTCGCTCGGAAACCGGATGCTCTTTGATACTGTTGATTCCACTGCTTCCGCAGGAAATTTTCCTGTTCTGGGTCAGCTTATGGGTTAAACTAATCCGGATCATAATAACGATAGGAAAACCTTCCGTGCTCCACAATATCCGTATACATGTCGTGCTGCTGGCGGCTCCGTAATTCGCCTGGCGTATGATTCGTAATCTGCTTAAATACCTTCGAAAAATAGTGTATATCATGAAAGCCGACACTTTCGCAAATGTCGGAAATTTTTTCCGTGGAGTAGCAAATCAGATCGACAGCTTTTGCTATACGGAGATAGTTGGCGTAACGGATAATCGTAATTCCGGAAGCCTTCTTGAAGACCTTGCAGAGATAGTTTCGATTATACGTCAGCTCGCGGGCCATTTCGTCCAAAGAGATGTCATCAAAGCAATGCTCCTCCACATAAGCGGCAATTTTCGCAGGGAGTCCAGACATATCCTTGGTTTTTGCCTGCGTCTCTGGAAACAGAAATTTGGATTCCTCCGCTTTGATGTGTGTACGAATCAGAATATACAAGCATTGTTCCAATAAGATATCCGCCATGTGCTTTTTGAATGGAAGGGCGGACTTCCACTCCGCGCGGACGTCGGCAAGAAGCTTCTGGAATTCTGCGGTTAACTGCTGGGTTTGCGCAATGCCTCTCAGCTCGTTTTCCAGTGCGCCGTCATGAACATAAAATTTGACGTCAATCATACGAAGAACCCCGGACTGCATTTTGAAAAGCTCGTGCTCTTGTCCGGGGAAAATCAAAACGCACGCTTTGGGCGACAGGAGGAGTTTTCTCCCATCGAGTTTCATCCAGCCCTTGCCGGAGGTAATATAGTATAATTGATAAAAATCGTGGGTGTGCGGACGAATTCCCCATCCCTTTGCGTAATCCAACATGAAAATCCAAAAAACATCCGCGTTTGCCATAAAATCCCTCTCCTTTTGGCAAAATTATATCATTTGCCGGGAAATATATCAACTCTCAAAAGTGAAAATAATATAAAAACCGAAAAACATAGATGAAAGACATTTCCCCCTGGAACCATTATAATAAAAAGCACAAAGGAAGCTGGCTAAGCGATTCAAAATTTATGCAAAAAAGAAAGGAACTCTTAACATGAAAAAGAAAATCACCCTGCTTCTTGTCGCAATTATGCTGTTATCCCTTTTGACAGGCTGCGGCGGAGAATCGTCCAGCCCGACGCCTAGTGACAGCGGCGCCGGTCAAGCGTCCGGCGGACAGGACGAAACCATCACCATTGTCTATGCAACCCCTGAAGCGGCGGGAATGCCGACCGATACGATGTCGCAGTGGGTCGCCAAGGAAATCACCGAACGCTCCGGCGGGCACATTGTCGTCGAGGTGCATAACGCGGGTACGCTGGGCGGTGACACCGAGCTGGTCAGCCAAGTGATGGAGGGCACGATCCCACTGGTGGGACTTAGTATTTCCGCATTGAGCCAATATACAAGTCTCTTTGAGTGCACCCAGCTTCCATTTCTCTTGAGTGACTACGAAAAAGAAAAAGCGGCGTTTGACAGTGACGAGTACGCGGCGCTGGTGGAAGAGGCCGAGGCGGAGCTGAATTTGAAGTTTCTGGGTTCTGCCGAGAACGGAATGCGGCACTTCGCATCGAAGGTCAAGCCGGTGTCCACGATGGATGACTTGAAGGGGCAAAAGCTTCGCATCATGACCAGTCCGGTGATTCAAGAGACGATCACCCGCCTGGGTGCAAATGTGACCACGATGGCCTATAACGAGGTATATACCGGCCTGCAAAACGGGGTAATCGATGGTGAGGAAATCAATATTACTTCCGCCGCCATGCAAAAGCATTATGAGGTCATCCAGTATTTCAGCGAAATCGGTCTGTATCCCTTCCCCGCGGTGTACGTGATGAACGGCGACTATTGGAACCAGCTGTCCGCCGAGGATCAGCAGCTGATTGCCGGCGTCTTCGCGGAGGGGCATGATAAGGCCTTTGACGAATTCCTCCCGGAGATTGAGGCGGACTGCAAGCAAACCTGTATCGACGGCGGCGTGACGTTCAATACCGTTACGGATCTGGCTCCCTTCCAGGAGAAGGTTCTGGATCTGTACGAGGAGTATGGCGCGAAGAACGAAAAAATTGCCGCGTTTATCGAAATGGCGCAGAATCTCACGTAAGCTGTAATATGAGGAATCATCTACATGAAACACTATAAAAGAGCCATGTCTGCGCTGCACAATGTACTGATGGTCCTGGTTTCCGCCGGTCTGGTGGTCATGATTTGTGTGACGGCGGTAGAGGTCGTCCGTCGTTACCTGTTCGGGCTGTCCTTTTCCTGGGCAGAGGAATTGGTCAAATACCTGATGATTATGGTGGCCTTCTTCGGCGGCGCGGTGGCCTATCAGGATAAAGGCCTGGTCGCGCTGGACATGCTTACCGAAAAGCTTCCTGGGAATCTGAAAACAGCGGTAGCCCTGCTGGCGGAAATCCTGTCTGTGCTGGTAATTGCGCTGCTGTTCAAGTACTCCCTGCAAGCGATTCTGAAACCGGGGGTATACAAACAAATCAGCATTGGCCTTGGGATTTCTATGGCATATCCATGGGCCTCCATGCCAATTGGCTTTGCCGCGATGCTGTTGTTCTCTGTGGAGCACTTTTATGAGCTGATTGCCGGCTTTCGCAGAAAGGAGGCGTAAGAAATGGGAATTGCACTGGCGTGTTTTGCGGCCGTGCTTCTGTTGGGCATGCCGATTGCGTTTGTCCTCGCCGTAACCGGTATGATTCATTTGGGCGCGATTGACCTGTCTTACTTGGCGGTTGTGCCGCAGCGGATGTTTGCCGGCATTAACAGCTCCAGTCTGACCTGCATTCCCTTTTTTATCGTGGCCGGAGAACTCATGAACGGCGGAGGCGTTACACAGCGTCTGATGGAGTTTGTGAAAGAGCTGGTAGGCTATGTAAAAGGCGGCCTGGCCTATGCGACCATCGTGACGGCGGCGATTCTCTCCGCAATTCTGGGGTCTCCCAACGCGGTTTCCTCCATCCTGTGTTCGGTACTGCTTCCGGATTTGAAGAAGGATGGCTATGATATGGAGTTCGGCGGCGCCCTGATCGCGGCCTCCGGCGTACTAGGCCCCATCATTCCGCCCAGCACGACCTTTGTGATCTTCGCCACGCTAAGCGGCGTCTCTGTTAAGGGACTGTTTATGGCGGGCATCATTCCCGGCCTCTTGATCGCGGCGGCCTATGCGGTGGTCGTGGCGCTGTATGTTCAAAAAAAGCAGCTTCCCCGCACGGTTGCCCGGCTTAATATCGGCCGTCTGTTCCGTTCCTTTGTAAAGGCCATTCCCGCTTTAATCGTCCCCTTAGTGATTGTGGGCGGTGTGATGACAGGCGCGTTTACCCCCACGGAATCCGGCGCGGTAGCTTGTGTCGCGGCAGTTGCGGCCGGGGCTATTTATCGCAGCTTTGATTTCAAGGGCCTGCCCAAGATGCTTCTGCGGGCCGGAAGCGCTTCCGCGGCAATCCTGTTTATCATTGCAACCGGAAATATTCTGGGCTATTCCCTGGAGGTGGACAATATCCCCAGTCGTGTGGCGGGCGCTGTGCTCTCCCTGACATCCAACCAGCATATCGTCATCCTGCTGTTGCTGCTGGGCATGATTGTGGTCGGCTGTCTGATGGAGGCCACTGCCGCGATCACCATCTTTACCCCGGTGATGATGACGATTGTAGCGGCTATTGGGATGGATAGCCTGCATTTTGGCCTGGTGTTCTGTATGATGATGACCATTGCCCTAATTACCCCTCCGGTGGGTATGGTGCTGTTTGTCACATCGAATATTTCAAAAATCGAGCTGTCAAAGCTGAACCGGGCGGTCCTGCCTTTCTGCGCGGCGGCGCTGATCGTGACCTTTGCCTTGGCATATCTGCCGGACGTGGCGCTGTTTGTTCCGCGTCTGTTTGGTTACGGCGCTTGATGAGAGGAGAAGCCTTATGATGGAAAACTTGCTGAACGGGATCATCGATCTGCATATCCACGCAGGTCCCTCGGTTGCAAAACGGTCCGTGGACGCCATTGAGATGATGCGGGAGGCCGTGGACGCGGGCTACCGTGCGGCGGTCATCAAGGACCACTATTTCCCCACCATGATGAGCGCCGAGATGGCACAGACTCACTTCGGGCAGGGGAGGACAGAGATGTTTGGCGGTCTTGTGCTGAATCACTCTGCGGGCCTGTTTAACCTGAATGCCGTGGACGCGGCCTGCGCCATGGGCGCCAAGTATGTCTGTATGCCCACCGTATCTTCGAAATGCCATATTGACGGCCACAAGGGCGCGTTCTTGGGCTCCGGGAATACAAGCGTCGCGGAAACGCCCGTTTGCTACCTGAGGGAAGATGGAACCCTGGATCCGGCATTGGTGAAGGTTCTGGAGTACCTGGCTCAAAGACCGGAGGTAATCCTCTACACCGGCCATGGGTCGGCAGCGGAGGTGGACGCGCTGATCCGCAAGGCGGCCGAGCTCGGCATCCAGAGGATTCTGGTCAACCATCCCCATTTTCTGGTCCATGCCTCCTATGAGCAGATGGCATCCTGGGCCAAACTCGGCGCTTACATGGAACTGAACGCCGGCGTGGTAAAAGGGATCGCGACGCTCAGTGATCCGGTCGATCTTTCTGTTGTTGGAAAAATATTGGAGGCAGTTCCGGAGAATCGGCTGGTTGTAGATTCAGACTTCGGCCAAAAGGTTAATGGCTCGCTGGTCAACGGCCTATACCGTTTTATCCGCGCGCTGACGGACGACCTGCATGTAAGCGAGGCGCAAATCGAAACGATGACCAGAAAGAATCCCGCATGGCTGTTGAGCCTGGACTAACAGGAGGTAGAACGATGTCTTTTGAACCGAAGGTTTTGAACTGGAACGACTGCGAATGGACCATTGCCCGGGAGAAGATGCGCTATGTGACCTATCAGGCGGAGAATATGACGACGACTCTGACGGAGGTCACGCCGGGGCACACGCCCGGCCCCCATTCCCACAAATATGAGCAGCTGATTTTTATCTTGCAGGGGGAGTGCGATTTTTACGTGGACGGAAAGCCGTATCACCTGACGCCCGGCTGCATCATGACCGTACCCGGCGGCGTTGAGCATTACATCGTCGCCACAGGAACAGAGCCGGTACTGAACCTGGACGTTTTCTGGCCAAACCGCCCGGAGCGAATCGAGAGCAGGCCTGCCGCCAGCGAAGATGAGAAAACAAACCTCAAGCTGTTTGGCAGATGACTTGCAAGACAGGAGAGTTTATCCGATATGATGCTGGAACATAGAAAAAGTTTGAAACGGCGGCTTCAGGACGGCGAAGTCCTCTTTGGGACCTTTTTCAAGTTCAGCGCTCCGCAGCTTGCGGAAATGCTGGGCTGCGCAGGGATGGACTTCATCATCGTGGACGGGGAGCACGGGAATTGCAGCTATGGCGAGATGCAGAATGTAGTGCGGGCGGCCAACAGCGTGGGTATGAGCGCAGTGGTGCGGGTCCCAAACGCGCTGGATCAAAATATCCTGCATGCCGGGGACATCGGCGCACAGGGAATTCAAGTCCCGAATCTGCACACGGCCCAGGAGGCGGCAGAGGCCGTCCGGAAAATGCGGTATTACCCGCGGGGAAACCGCGGCTTTGCCATGACCACCCGGGCGGCGCGCTATACATTCTGCCCGAAGGAAGAATTCCTGCGGCAGACGAACGATGAGCTGCTCTCCGTCATCATGGTGGAAAACACGGAGATGGCCGCACAGGTTCCGGTGCTTTGCGAGGACCCAGAGATTGATGTCCTTTTTATCGGGACCGGGGATATGAGCCAGTCCCTTGGCGTATTGGGACAACCAAAGCATGAAAAGGTGCAGAAAATAGTGAGGCAGATTGTGCGGGATGCCAGGGCGGGAGGAAAAGCGGTGGGTATCATTGCCGGCGACCTGGAGGAAGCGGAGTGGTACATCGATATGGGAATCCAGTACATCGCCTATGGCGCGGAAATCAATATGATTGCGGCAAAATTCCGGGAAGTTGTGTCTGATTTAAACGGGCTTCTTCTCAGATGAAACAACGTTTCCTCTCAAGCAGATGGGGGATGGGTGGGAAAATTTTAGGAGGATATTTGGAACCATGGGCATGGCAGCGGTTTGCGGTACAGGAAAAATCGGCGCGGATATGGCGACGCTTCTCATTGGAAATGGTGTTCCCACAGTGGTGATTGGGCACTCACAGGCCGGGATGGACCGGTGCCGGAACACAGTGGGGAGAAATCTGAACACATTAGAGGCGGAAGGCAAGCTGACCTCCTCTCAGAGGGAGGCAGTGTTCGGCCTGCTGTCGGTGACGAAGGACTTCCAGGCGGCCAGGGGAGCGGGTATCGTATTTGAGGCGGCGGCGGAAGACCTTGCGGTCAAGCAGGAAGTCTTCCAAAAGCTGGAGGCGGTCTGCGCGGCGGATACGATTATTGCCTCTACGACCTCCGCCCTGCCGCCCAGCGTTTTATGCGCCTCGCTGAGGCATCCGGAACGGCTGCTGGTGGCCCATCCCTTTCAGCCGGCGCATATGCTGCCGCTCTTTGAACTGGTGGGCAGCGAGAAAACCTCTCCGGCAGCGCTCGAGAGGGCGAAGTCGTTTTTGGAGAATGACTTAAACCGTCAGGTAGTGTGCCTGCACCGTGAAATCGAAGGCTTTATTGTAAACCGAATTGCGCAGGCAATGTTTCGGGAATGCCTCTTTTTACTTGAGCAGGGCGTTGCCAGCGCGGCAGATATTGACAAGGCGGTCCATTACGCAATTGGAATGCGGTACGCGTCGATTGGTCTGCTGGAATATTTTGATGCAGTAGGCTTCGACCTGGAAAGCAGCATTGCACAGACAATTTATCCGACCCTGTGCGGCACCGCGGAGGTGCAGGCTCTGGTTCGGCAGGGGCTTGAGACAGGAAAGACCGGCCTTGCTGCCGGCAAGGGCCTGTATCGTTGGGATGCGGAACGGATACACGATTTTGAACTTCGAAAGAGGCGGCCTTATTTAGATATCTTTTCCTGGAATTCGCCGATATGATATGCGCACTAAAGGCATATTTTGGGTAGTGTTTACATAAGTCCATAATAATGAGAGCAAAATAGCAGGGCTTTATTAAAAACCACATCAAATCTGTCCTCAATGATATATCGCTGGAATAGCTGACGGCAATGGACCGGCAGTGTCTGATCCTCAGCACTCCTACGAAAGGCTGTGCTTTACCAAAGCTGCCGCTTCAGGAACAAAGACAACAGTGCGTATTACAGATACCAGGTCTTCGAAAATGGCGGAGCTGAGCCTCGACGGGGCGGCGTGTCGCAGAGCGGGAGGCCCGCCTTTAAAACGGCGAAGGGTAAAGATACCAAAAACTACGCAGCCATAAACAAGGGAAAAGGGGGGTGCGGACATTTACTTGGACCTAAAAGCCTAAGCAATGCCATCTCAAATCAAAGGAAATCTTTGAACTTGCCCGCTTCCACGTCAATTTTCAACGTAGGAACAAACGCGTCATTTTCCACAATGGAAATGCTGGCAGTCGTATCGATGTAATGACCTGAAGTTGTTTCATAAATCTCAATTTCAATCTCATCATCGTTCTGATACGACATAAGCAGATCGATCAAATCTCCAGCTTTCATACTCTACCTCCATAATTATTATGCAGCCAGTCCAAGGCTTCTCCTGTATTCCAATGGACTCATCCAGCCAAGTGACTCTTTGATGCGGCATTCATTGTACCAGCGGATGTAGCCATCCAAAAGTCCAATAAATTCCTCTATGGAAACGTCTTTCCACCGCTTGCCGTAGAAGAATTCGTTTTTAAGTCGGCCAAAGAATCCTTCGCAGGCCGAATTGTCTGGGGAACATCCTTTTTTTGACATGGAACGGGTCAGTCCTGCTCCTTCCATCCGATCAATCCAGCCTGGCCAGCGATAATGAGAGCCTCGATCACTATGAACGACAGGGAGCTCACCGTTCCTCAGAAGAGATATCGCTTCATCTAACATCGTGTTTGCTAAATCGGCGCTTGGCGAGACTCCAATAGACCAGGATACAACCAGCCCGTCAAAGCAGTCAATGATTGGAGATAAATAGACCTTGCCGGCAGGAATGCTGAATTCAGTAATGTCGGTAAGCCATTTGGTATTGGGCGTTTCCGCATGGAAGTCTCGATTGACAAGGTTGGGGACCTCAGGACTTATTTCGCCGGCATATGCGTTGTATTTCTTACGTTTTACGTAGAGAACCGCCAGCCCCTCCTCCTTCATCAGTCTGCGGACAACTTTCTCTGAAACTGGACGCCCACTTTTCTTCAGGCTTGCGTGAATACGGCGGTATCCATAACGTTTGTCCGCCGTGTGAAAGATAGTCTGTACTTCCGTGCGAAGCTCCTTGTATTTGTCTGGTTTGTGCAGACAGTTCTCTTGATAACAATAGCTGCTTTTTGACATATGCAGAACCGAGAGAAGTTCTTTTAGCCGATATTTATCTCTAAGGGCGTCAATCACTTCGGCCTTTTCTCGATTGTTTATTGCTTTTAGATTGACGCCCTGGGCTTTTTTTAGAAGTTCAGCCGCCTTTTCAAGAATGTCATATTCCAGCTGCGCCCGATAAAGCTTCTCGGCCAATGCGGCCTCCTGGGCTTGCAGATCCTCAATTCGCTTTTCCAAAGCGGCAACATCTTCTGACGCTGGATTTTTCCTTTTGGGCATGGCTGAACATCGCTCCTCGCCAAGCAGCTGCTTCTTCCATTTGTATAAGGACACGCGGCTTGCCCCGTGGGCGGCGGCAACCTCTTGCGCCGAACCCTGACGGGCACATAAGTCGATAACAGCCTGCTTCTTCTCTTTTTGAGGATATTCTACCATTGCTTTCCCGGATACGCAACGTTTTNTTTTCCCTGTCTGGAAACGTCTCATTCAGCCATCTGCGAAAAACAGTGGGACTTGGGTATCCCAAAGCCTTTGTGGTTTGAGCTGCGCACCGCCCATGTTCTGCGTAGTGTTTTAACGCGGCTTCTTTTTGTTCCTTACTATATTTTCCTGCACAACGATATCTCTGGTGCAGGTCTCTATCTTCTTCGTACTCCCTGGCCCATCTCTTGAGAGTATGCCGGTCTGGATAACCCAGTTCTCGGATTACTGCCGCTGCCCTATACCCATACTGGATATATAGTTCCACTGCTTTTTTCCGTTCTTCATAGCTATACATGCGGATACCTCCACCTCAGTTTGGTCCAGGTTTTCGTCCGCACCCCC
>CAJTCG010000008.1 GCA_910574635.1 Oscillospiraceae bacterium
TCCTTTAGCTCACCCTTGATTACTTCCTCATTTAGCTGTACAATCTTCTCGGACATAGTTTGCAGTCTCCTTTCAGAATGGTGTGTCGCTACTTCATTCTAACAGAGCTCTGCAAACTATGTCTCTTTTTCTTTTTGCGAAACTTATTCTACCTTATCCTATCATCTGACTATATCTGGGAATATTTTATGAAAAAGCATCCTCTGGACAGATAGCATCCGATAGTTAAGGAGCGGGACAAGTGTCCCGCTCCTTTTTTGTCCAGTTTCTGATTTTATGCTTACTTTAGATTTCAATGCGTTGCAATCCTATGCCTCGCTGCTATCAATATCATTCCAGCACAAACGATCCAAGTTATCGCATAATTTTTCGTAACCTGCAACCAATGCCATTTGCTTATCGCTCAATTCTAAGGCAGATAGGGACTTATAGACAGAATCATATCGCTCCATCCAGTTATCCCAAGCTGTAGCTTTTTCTTCATGTGTTGCTTTAGTAGTAACATCGGCAAGTGAAAGATAAGAAAACAACATCATAATTGCGATGACAATATAAAAATTAAGTTTCTGATTTCCAAATGTATAATCATATACGGCTTGAATGCCATCAGAATCTGATAAAATTTCACCATGTAACCCAGTAATATCGGGATGCAGTAAATGCCCAAGTTCATGGGAGAGTATAAATACGGTTTGAATCTGTTGCAACATCATCAGTAATTGGTATTGTTCGCTTTTGAACGCAGAAAGCGGGTAAAGTGAAGAGAAAAGATTTACACTCTGATGATATCGAAACTTGTTCAGATAGGCTGCCAAAACAGCACATGAATCATTAAAATGTTCATCATAGCTGCTGGAACACAGAGCATTTGTGTTAAGCAAGTCAATGAACTTTATTAAAGGCCACCCTAAGACGATAAATACTTCATCATTTACCGTATCATTTTTAAGGGGAAGTTCGCCAGTAACAATGACGTGATAATTTTTCCCTTTGATGGACTCAAATCTGTTTGCCCTTGACATGATATTTTTAACAATAAAGGTATAGCATGATTCAATTTCGGAATATGGTGTACGCTGATGAAGTTCACGAATAAACTCCTGGTTAAAAATTTTGCGTTCCATCAATGAATTTATCCGAGCAGCCCGTTCTACAGAAAATGCTACATCTTGCTCAGTTCTTTTCCCGTCCAAAATTACTTTTTCGGAATAAAGAATTTCAATGAGATCCGTTTTCATCCGGAAAATCCCTTCCACTTTTAGAAAACAGTTCTTCAATTTGTTTGATTTCGTTCATTGTATAGCCTTTATAGGTGTGCTCTTCATTACCGATTTTAATTGTAAGCGATTTGTCGCTGTTCCGCTCAAGATAATTCTTAATTACACTAGCTATGGTTGTTATAATGCCTGGAGCAGCAGCAACGATTGCGACAATTATCTCTGTAGAGCCTAACAGACCAACAGATTTGACAATATTAATGTCACAAGCGTTTGATAATTGCTTTTTTAACTCTACAGCCAGATCTTCATTCGTATTTGCTAAAGCAAATTTCAAAATATACATTTTCTTGCCCTCCAATTTTGGCGCATTAACACTGCGTAAAATTCATTGAAGAAAAGAAATGGGAGAGTGGACAAACAAGGAAATCTTTGGCTTATTATACCAGAATCTATCACTCTCTGCAACAGAAAATTATCAATTCTCCTTTTTAAGTAACATAGTGTAGGTTCCATCCGTTAACTTCACTTGGCCTATTTGGGAGCGCAGACGCCCTAAAGAAAGAGGCCGGGGCGCGTTTTCACGGATTCTTCCTGTGTTCTGGCAGCTCCGCCAAATGCCGTCGAGGGAACTGTCTCCGAGAGGATTCAACGCATTTATCGCCATCAACATTGATTTGGAGGAATGACATCATGAGCAGCATCTACACCTCCGCCGACCAGCTGATTGGCAAAACGCCCCTGCTGGAGCTGGGCCGTATAGAGAGGGAAGAGGGCCTTCAAGTCCGGATTCTTGCAAAGCTGGAGTATTTTAACCCCGCCGGGTCCGTTAAGGACCGGGTCGCCAAGGGCATGCGGGGGGCCATCGCCAAAGCCGGGGAGCTGGTGGGACAAAAGGAGGGGGTGCTGGTGGGCATTTCCTCCGGCGCGGCGGTTTGGGCGGCGGTCCAGCTGGCTAAGCGAGTGGAGAACAAGGGGAAGACCATCGTAGCCCTTCTGCCGGATTCCGGCGACCGCTATCTCTCCACACAGCTGTTCACTGATTGAAGACAGCCCTCCTAATCGTTTGGCTGTGGGTTTTTGGCAGATTTGAAAGACGGTTCTCCTTTTCAACTTTCTACCGGCATTAGGACTTGAAAGTAAGCCCCTGGATGGAGGGAACCCAAGATCGAAACCGCCCCAGGCGATGCGAAGCGCATGGCCTGGGGCGATTTATATTCGCGCTGGAACCGCAAGCGCTTCACGCGGCGTTTTCCAGGGGGAAGGTAATGCGCCAGTTCCCGTCAATCCGGGCGGAGGCGGTGTAAAAGTCAGCATGGAGCGTATAGTTTGCCAAGTCCTCCGGCTCGACATCGAAGACAAATTCTTGGTAATCCAGCCGCGCGCCCTCCTCTGTCAAATCAGTAAAAGAAGCGGAAGCGAGGCTGTCCAAACGCTGTCCCCTCTCGCTTTCCAGCCACAGCCGTCCGTGGTTGTCCAGTTCTACGGCGTTGCCCTGGCAGAGCTGGACATGGAACAGGCCGTCCGCGTACCCGGCGGCAGTGACGGGAAGGCTGGGGGCCGGTTCCGCCAGGGCCTCGCCGGGCCGGAGCATAGAGATCGAGTCCGCCATCTCCAGGTTTCCGCCGCCGCCGGTGCGGAAGAACCCCTCCACGGTTTCTGCCTCCGCGGCGTGGTCCGCCAGCGCCAGAGGAACCGCCACACCTTCCAGCGCCTGTTTGCCGGAGAGGAAGCAGCCCAGGGAGAAGGTCATCTTTCGTCCCTGGGGGATGGCGGAGCCATCCATGGTCTGGGTGGTCACCAGGAAGAGCGCGGTATTGGTGGCAGGGTCAAAGCCGGCCCGCTCGCAGTGGCCGGTCTGGTCAAAGGGGAAGTGAAAGCTGGCGCTGTCAAAGAGGTCGCAGTTCGCGTCCACCGTGTTCCCCCGAAGGGCGATGTACGCCTGTGCGGTATCGCCCTCCACACGGACGGAAACCACCTCCGCCGTCACGCCGTTGTCTGCGCAGGATCTTTGCACAGGCTGAAAGAACTGAGCGGCGGCGGGGGAGAGAGCATAGAGCAGATGGTAGCCCGCTTCGGTCTGCGCCGCCAAAGCCGGGGTGGCCAGGAGCACCGCCGCCGCTGCGGCAATGCCGATCAGGCGGCGGAGGGGAAACGAGGGACGCCGTGCTTTTGCCAGGGTCTTTTCGATTAAGCGGGGGGAGGGAGCAATGGGGGCGTTGAGACGCTGGTAAGTCTCTGTAAAGTTCATAAATCCTCCTTCAAAAGGCGGGCCAGGGCCTGCCGGGCCCGCGTCAGCTGGGCGCGGACGGTGGAGGGCTTGCGCCCCAGAATACGGGCGGTTTCCTCCGTGTCATAGCCCTCATAGTAGTAAAGATGGATGACGGCCCGGTACTTGGGCGGCAGCTGGGCCAGGGCGGCGTCCAGGCCGGACTCCTCGGGCTGGCTGTACGAATGGACGTCCTCCAGCGGGACGCTGCGTTTCCGCCAGGGAGAGACGGCAAGGCTGTTCGCGCGGTTGGCCGTCACCCGCAAAAGCCAGGCCTTTCGGTGCTCCTCGCTTTCAAAGGGCGGGGCGGCGCGGTGGTAGCGGAGGAAAACCTCCTGAAAGACGTCGTCGGCGTCCTGGCGGCTGCGGAGCTGGGCATAAGCCAGGCGGTAGACCATGGTTCCATACCGCTCCACGGCGGATTCCGTGTCCATTTTGCACCTTCTTCCTATTTGGCGGATGGTGAGCGCTCTATCAGGAATACCGTCCAGAGGGGGAAAATGCTGCACGCTCAGGCTATTTTTTTAGGACCCGGCTGAAAACCGGCGTTTCGCCGCCTTTCAACCAAGTCCTAAAATAAGCTGAGCTGGTCCGTCTCGTGCCCCCGCCGGGAGGCGGTGACAATGCGGCCCATGGAGTACAGCATCCCCCGGCGGTTACAGGCCTCTTGAAAGACCTCCCACAGCGCCCGGGCTTTTGGGCTGGCGCATTCGTACCGGGGACCGTACCGCCTCTGGTATTTTTCCGCCAGGCCCTGACCAGGGAAATGCTCCTCTAATTTCCGGTAAAAATACTCCCGCTGTCCCGCCCGGCAGGTCATGCCCAGGGCGGGGTAGACAAACCGGGCTCCCGCGTCCGCCGCCCGGTTCAAGATATCCCGGATGTTCTCCGGGCGGTCCTCCAAAAAGGGAAGAATGGGCATCATCAAAATGCCGGTAAACAGCCCCGCCGCGCTGAGCCGCTCCACCGCCGCCAGACGGCGGGAGGGGGAAGGGGCGTGGGGCTCCACCTTGGCGGCCAGAGCGTCGTCGCAGGTGGTGAGGGTGATTTTGCAGATAGCGGGCATGGTCCGGTTAATGGAAGCCAGCACGTCGGCGTCCCGGACGATGAGGTCGCTTTTCGTGGCGATGGCCACGCCGAAGCCATAGGCCTCCAGCAGCGTCAGGGCCCGGCGGGTAAGCTGGAGCTCTTCCTCAAAGGGATTGTAGGGGTCGCTCATGGAGCCTGTACCCACTACGCCCACCTTGACCTTGCTTTCCAAGTCGTCCCGGATGATCCGCAGGGCATCCGCCTTGGCCTTGACCCGGTCAAAGTCCTCGTTGTGGTAGCAGTCGCTCCGGCTGTCGCAGTAGATGCAGCCGTGGCAGCAGCCCCGGTAGATGTTCATATTGTACTCCGTGCCGAACCAGCTGGGGTCCTTGGTCCGGTTCACGATGGATTTGGCGGGGATATATTCCATCCACTTCTCCTCTCATGGGCAGGGCGGTTCAGGCTTCCAGGGCGATTTCCTCACGGTATACAATGTGGAATGGAATGTGGTCCTCTAGCCGGGAACTGGCAAGACTGCCGAGAAGCTGGTCGTAAGTAGCCTCGGCGTCATCCGTCAGTATATAGGAGATGCAGGAATCATAGGGGAGCAGGTCGGATTGAACCTCCTCCTCAAACCTTCGAAGGAGGGAATAATTCCATTCACACCGCTCGCCCTCCTGATAGAAAACAGAGGTAAAGCTCTCCCCGTCATAGGACAGGTCCTCAAGAGACATCTTGGGATAGTCGTTCTTGATGGACGCATAATACTCCGGGTCATACCGGGAGGAAACGCCCAGCGAATCCAGTGTGAAGTAACCGCATAGCCGCACCGAGGCGGCTTTTCCGGCGGCAACAGCTTCTAAAAAATCCTCCCAGCTCTCCCGCCCGCTGGTGACGGTACAGTCCTCTGTGACGAGACAGCCATCCGCCTTGGCCTGTTCCAGGCTGTAGTCCTGGGGAAGCTCCTCCAAAGGAATCGGTTCCGGCTTCCCTCCGCAGCCGGAGAGGAGGATCAGGCAGAGCAGCGCAGCAAACATTCCCTTTTTCATGGCGGACCTCCTCTTTTTGATATATCCATC
Organism: Oscillospiraceae bacterium; assembly: GCA_910574635.1. Lineage (GTDB taxonomy): Bacteria > Bacillota > Clostridia > Oscillospirales > Oscillospiraceae > Oscillibacter. The sequence goes on from CAJTCG010000008.1 coordinate 5,595, forward strand.
ATAGCACGTATTTTCAAAAATCACAAGGGCGGGATCCGCCGGAAAAGCGCCCGCGCCCAGTTTCCCACTCGATTTCCCGTATTGGGGAATTACGCCGCCGGGCAGGCCTCCTCGGAGATTCCATGCAAAATTTCCTCGTCTTTTTCCGCCGGATGTGGTACAATACAGAAAACAGGCTTTGGGGACGCCGGAAAACCGCACGGAAGAGGGGACTCTGAATGGATGGAAACATCTCGGTTCGATATTTGCAGGAATATATCAGAAAAAAAGATTATAAGCCGGAATTGCTGAAAGACTACTTTTTGAAGCTGTCGGAGGAAGTGGGCGAGTTGTCCCGGGCGATGCGGAAAGGGCTCAGGGCGGCGGACAAAGGAGAAATCAGCGGCACGGTTGACGAAGAAGTGTGGGATGTCATGTACTATGCCATTGCGATTGCCAATTTGTACGGCGTGGATCTGGAACGGGTCATCCAAGTAAAGTCGGAGATAAGTCAAAGCAAATATCCCTCCGCCGCTGTGTTTGAGGAAAACCGGTAGGCTTTATAAAAACAACCAGACCGAGGGGACGCAGTATGGACTTTTGGAAACACTTAAAGACCGTAAACCGCCACCGCGCCCTGGTGCGGAAGCACTGCTTCCGCCTGGGGCTCTATTGGCAGGGGCTGACCCACGACCTCTCCAAGTATTCCCCGGTGGAATTTTGGGCGGGGGTGAAGTACTTCCAGGGCGACCACAGCCCCAATGACCAGCAGCGCCGGGAGGAGGGCTTCAGCGCCGCCTGGCTCCACCATAAGGGCCGGAACCGGCACCATTTTGAATATTGGACCGACTACCAGCAGGACGGCAGCGGCATCGGCGGCGTGGAAATGCCGTCCAAGTACGTGGCGGAGATGTTCTGCGACCGTCTGGCCGCCAGCAAGGTCTACCAGGGGGAGAGGTTTGACCCGAGCCATCCCTACAAGTTCTTTGAGCGGGGGAAGGGGCGGCAGCTCCTGCTTCATCCCAGCACGGCAGCGCTGCTGGAAAAAATTCTGATCATACTGCGGGACCAGGGGGAGGACGCGGCCTTCGACTACGTCCGCCAGGAGGTCCTGGGGAAGAAATAACGCGTGGAGGCTTGACCTCCACGCGTTTCGTCACTTGATGTTCGCCCCGAAGAGGGCCAGCAGCTTCAAGAGGGGTCTCCAGAGCCTCGGATGGTGTTCCAGAAGGAACGCCTCCACCTCCGCCTGGGTCAAACCGTCTCCCCAGAGAAGAACCTGGTTTCCCACCGCGTCATAGCCCACGGCGGTATCCCCGGCGGCGGCTACTCCTACGGCGATCTTCCCGCCCAGGGCGGCCACGCCTCCGGCGTACCACAGCCCGAGGGCCACGGGGCCGAAGGCCAGCAGGCCGGCGGCCACCGGGCCAAATGCAGCCAGGCCGAATGCCAGACAGCCGATGGAAAGGAGACCTGCCGAGATCAGGCCGAGGCTGAGCAGCCCTGCGCTGATAAGCCCAAAGGAGACCAGCCCTACGGCAATGTTGCCGATAGCGAAGACACCCCGGGCCACATCCCGGGTGCGCATCGGATGTCCGTATAGGCGGAAGCGGATGGAAACCAGAGGCAGACCCCAAAGCCTGGCTTTACTGTCGTAGGCATAGCCCCGGAAGTAACTGGAGATTTCCTCCACCTGCTCCTCCAGCCGCGCCGTGGAGGGAGGCGTAGCTTCGGCGGGGCGCTCCGGCTCCTCCAGGCGGTCCTTGACCAGATAGTCCACGCTGACGGAGAACAGGTCTGACAGGGCCACGAGCTTTGTAAGCTCCGGCGCTGCCGCGCCGCTTTCCCATTTGCTGACGGACTGCCGGGTTACGCCCAGCCGGTCCGCCAGCTGCTCCTGGGACAGGCCCTCCCGGCGGCGGAGCTCCAGCAGTTTTTCGGAAAATGTCTTCATGGTATCCTCTCGCTTTCTCTTGAGTTGGCCTTATGTTAGTCCGCTTCACCCCAAAAAGCAAGAACGCGGCGGGTGGAACTTTGTCAACCAGTGGTTGCGGCCATTGCGGGACAATGGTTTCCGGATTTTTAGGAATCAGGCGGAAGAGCCGCAGGCCCGGACGGGCCTTCACCGCTATTATAGGAGCTTTCCCGGGAAAATCAAGCGTCCGGCGTCCCTTTCCCGGCACGGGCGGAGTTTATGGACATTATGTACAAAGGTTTTCCGGCATTTTTTGAATTATCGGAAAAAAATTTCTCCGGATTTTGGATTGGGCCCTTGTTTATTTTCGCCGTAAATGTTACACTAAAAGCAACACCCCTAGGGGGGATTTGCGGATACCTTATGTTTTAGAGGAGGATGTTTATATGAACGCCTATCTTTCCAGTGTCATCGAGCATGTAAAGACCCGGCACGCCAACGAGCCGGAGTTTGTCCAGACGGTGGAGGAGGTTTTGTCCTCTTTGGAGCCCGTCATCGAGAAGCACCCTGAATATGAAAAGGCCGACCTGCTGACCCGCATGGTAGAGCCGGAGCGGATGTTCACCTTCCGGGTCTGCTGGATGGCGGACGACGGCACCTGGCACACCAACATCGGCTACCGCTGCCAGTTCAACGGGGCCATCGGCCCCTACAAGGGCGGCCTGCGGTTCCAGAAGAACGTGTACCCCGGCATTATCAAGTTCCTGGGCTTTGAGCAGGTCTTCAAGAACAGCCTCACCGGCCTGCCCATCGGCGGCGGCAAGGGCGGCAGCGATTTCGACCCCGCCGGGAAATCCGACGCGGAGATCATGCGTTTTTGCCAGAGCTTCATGCAGGCCCTGTACCGCTACATCGGGCCCGACGTGGACGTGCCCGCCGGAGACATGGGTGTGGGGGCCAAGGAAATCGGCTACCTGTACGGCGAATACCGCCGCCTGAAGGGCGCGTTCGAGAACGGTGTGCTGACCGGCAAGGGCTTCAGCTACGGCGGCTCCCTCATTCGTCCCGAGGCCACGGGCTTTGGCGCAGTTTACTACTTGGAGAATGTCCTCAAGCACGAGGGCGAGGAACTAAAGGGCAAGACCATTGCCTGTGCGGGCTTCGGCAACGTGACCTGGGGCATCTGCAAGAAGGCCACGGAGCTGGGGGCCAAGGTCGTCACCTTGTCCGGTCCCGACGGGTATGTGTACGATCCCGACGGCGTGGCCACGGCGGAGAAGATCGCCTATCTGGTGGAGATGCGGAACAGCGGGCGGAACGTGGTGAAGGACTACGCGGATAAGTTCGGTGTGGAGTTCCACGCGGGGGAGAAGCCCTGGGGCGTGAAGGTGGACGTGGTCATGCCCTCCGCCATGCAGAACGATGTGCACATGGAACAGGCGAAGCAAATTGCCGCCAACGGGGTGAAATACTATATCGAAGTGGCGAACATGCCCACCACCAACGATGCGCTGAAATTCCTGATGGAGCAGCCCGGTGTGATTGTGGCTCCTTCTAAGGCGGTCAACGCGGGCGGCGTGGCCACCTCCGCCCTGGAGATGGCCCAGAACAGCGAGCGGCTGGTGTGGACCGAGGAAGAGGTCGACAAGCAGCTCCACCAGATCATGGACACGATTTACAGCATGAGCGTGGAGGCCGCGGAAATGTACGGCCTTGGCTACAACCTGGTGGCGGGCGCCAACATCGCGGGCTTCCAGAGAGTGGCCGACGCCATGATGGCGCAAGGCGTATTTTAATCATCGTTCAGATAATAAAGCAGCCGGTCGATGTCTTTATCGACCGGCGCTTTTTTTATAGGTCAGATAGCCCTCCAAGATTAGGGACGCCGCTACGGCGTCTACAGTCTTCTTCCGCTGTCTGCCGTTTTTTCCGGCGTTGAAGAGAATCTGGTGGGCGTCAATGGTGGTCCTGCGTTCGTCCCAGAGGACCACCGGCAGGCCGGAAACCTCCCGGAGCAACTCCGCCAGGGCCTCCGCCTTCTCGGCCCGGGGGCCCCGGGTGCCGTCCATGTTCCGGGGATGGCCCAGCACCAGTTCCTCCGCGCCGTGCTCTCGGGCCAGGGCGGTGATTTGCTCCGCCACCGTTTCCGGCCGGTAGGCGGTGATGGTAGTAGTAAAGCCCGTCAGGAATCCGGTGGGGTCGGAGATGGCGACGCCGGTGTGGGCGTCTCCGTAGTCGATGGCCATGATGCGCATGGGAGCCCTCTTTCCGCGGCCTGGGCCGCTGGTGATGCCGCCGGACCCGGCGGGAAGGGAAAAAGAGGCCATGGCGGACTGCCACGGCCTCTTTTGAATGTGCGGATAAGCGGAATTACTTCAGCTCGACCTTGCCGCCGGCTTCCTCGATCTGCTTCTTGAGAGCCTCGGCGTCGTCCTTGGAAGCGCCTTCCTTGATGGTGGCGGGAGCGCCTTCCACGGTGGCCTTGGCCTCGGCCAGGCCCTGGCCGGTGATCTCGCGGACAACCTTGATGACCTTGATCTTGGCGGCGGCGTCGAAGCCGGTCAGGACCACGTCGAATTCGGTCTTCTCCTCAGCGGCGGGAGCGGCGCCACCGGCGGCGGGGGCGGCCATGGCGGCGGCGGAAACGCCGAACTCCTCCTCCAGGGCGTGGACGAGCTCACTGAGCTCCAGAACGGTCAGGCCCTTGATCTCTTCGATCATGGCGGTAACTTTCTCAGACATTGTATGGAACCTCCTGATAGTAAATTTTTATGAAAGGATGGGGGGCCGCTTACTCGGCGGCGGGGGCTTCTTCGGCGGGCGCGCCCTGCTTCTCGGCAATCTGCTTCAGGACCACGGCCAAGCCGGTGATGGGGGCCAGCATGGTGCCCAGGACCTGGGCCTGGAGGACGGGCAGAGCGGGGATGGAGGCCAGGGACTTGATGGTGGCCAGATCCACGGGCTTGCCGTCCATAAAGCCGCCCTTGATCTCGAACTTGTCCTTCAGTTTCTCGGCGTAGTTGTTCATGACCCGGGCGGGAGCCACGGGATCGTCGCACAGCGCCAGGGAAGTGGTGCCGTTGAGCAGATCGTCCAGATCGCTCAGGCCGGTGTTGTTGAAAGCGAAGCGGAGCAGCGTATTTTTGATAACGGCGTAATCCACCGCGTTCTCACGGCACTCCCGGCGCAGGGCGGTATCCTCTTCGACGGTGATTCCCTTATAGTCGACGATGACGCCCGCGGTGGCCTTCTGGATCTTCTCGGTCAGTTCGGCGACGATGGCCTGCTTCTCGGATAAGACTTTCGCGTTAGGCATGGTTGTTTTCACCTCCATAGGAATGGGAATGCGCGTTCTAAAAAAAGGAACGCCCCTGTGTCCGCGAAGGCACAAGGACGCATAGCAAATACACATTTGCCGCCCTCGGCAGGATTTACAGGCAAAGCCCACCTGCTGTCTTTGGAACGCAACTGTTATTATATGCATGCGGAGGGGAATTGTCAATACCCAAAACAAAATTTTCCGTAACGGGTTGTAAAAAAATGTTACCGTTTTGAGATTACAGCGGAGCGGGCGGGACGTATACTGCTGATACAATATTATTATAAAGGAGCGGGGAGCATGAAAAGACTGCTGGGCGTTTTGGCGCTGGTGCTGCTGCTGGCGGCTTGCGGGCAGGCGAAGATGTCGGAAATGCCGCCGGAGGAGGCGAAAACAGAGGCTCCGGCGGAAACGCCGGAGGAGATGGACGAATATGAGACTTTGATTGCGGCTGCGCCGGTTGCCCAGGTAGCAGGGGAGCCTCTTTCACCGGATGGACGCTTTGAGGCCAGGGCCGAGGGGGCCAGCGGCGAGTATGTCAGCGGCATACAACCCCCGGAGTATCTGCAAATCATAGACCGGGAGACGGGTGAGGTGCTGTGGCAGGACCATGGCTGGCTGGAGCAGTCCATCCTCTGGTCCCCGGAGGGGGGCTTTGCCGCCCTGGCCCGGAGCGCCCGGACGTGGTGCTGTATCACTATTCTTGAGACGGAGAACTGGACCAGCTGGGACGTTGCCCTGCCGGACGGAAGCTCTATCCCGGAGTATACGTTTTTGCCGTACAACGAGCCATGGGGAGAGTGGAAATCCGAGAACAGCCTGGATTTGACCATTGGCTGGGGCGGAGACGCTGGAGAGCAGAGCTTCTATCAGTGCGATGTTTGGGTGAAACCAGACGGTGTGACCGGGGAGTCCCGGGAGAGGACCCTGGAAACCCTGGGAAGCTGGGATTTTACCCACGACGGACAACCGGAGACGGTGGAGCTGGAGACGCTCCTGTTTCCCGGTGGAGAAGCGCCGGAATACTTGGAGCTGCGGGTCCTGGACGGAAAGGAGGTTCTCTGGCAGGATACCGCTTCGGCGCATCATGTGGGTGAAAACAGCTTTTACGCCCTTCAATTGGACGGGCAGGACTACCTGCTCCAGTATGTTCCCAGCATGGGCCAGGGATTCGGTTCCTACCAGTATCGGGTCTTCTCTCTGGACAGCGCGGGGGAGCCGGTGATTTTCCGGGAAAACCATATGGAGTTCGACATCAACTTCGGCAGTCCGGTCCATGAGAGCTTTGACATTCCGAAGATCGCCGCCTTCTTGCGGGAGGTCCACGGGTATCTGGACCAGGGCCAGGAGCTGGTGAACACGCTTTGGGGAGAAATCGACTTGGGCAATGTGGACTACAGCGATGTCACCGCACTGGAACAAGCGCTGAAACAATTTCAGAAAGAGTACGGGGGACCAGTGGAATAAGAGACTGCCGTCCAAGAATTCCTGGACGGCATTTCTCCTTTACACCACAAGCCCATACTGGGACAACGCGGTTTTTATGCGCTCCAGATTCTCGGGCACAGGCGGGCACATGGGAGAGCGGAGCGCTCCGACCCGCCAGCCCAGCAGAGAAAGGGCGGTCTTTACCGGGATGGGGTTCACCTCGCAGAACATGGCGTCGCAGAAGTCCTTTAAATGCACCTGCAATTCCCCGGCGGCGGCGAAGTCGTTTTTCAGGCACAGCTGAGTCAGCCGGTGCATTTCCGCCGGGAGGATATTCGCCGCCACGGAGATAACCCCCTTGCCCCCCAGGGCACAGATAGGGACGGTTTCGTCATCGTTGCCGGACCAAATGGTGAAGTCCTTTGGGCAGAGGGACCGGGTCCGCTGGATGTTCCCCAGGTTTCCCGACGCCTCCTTAACTCCCGCGATGTTGGGGTGCTCCGCCAAGGCGGCGTAAGTCTCCGGGGCAACGCTGACCCCGGTGCGGGAGGGGACGTTATACAGGATGATGGGCAGGGAAACCGCGTCCGCGATGGTTCGATAATGCCGGATCAGCCCCGCCTGGGTGGCTTTGTTGTAGTAGGGCGTCACCACCAGCAGGGCGTCGGCCCCCCGGCGCTCCGCCTCCCGGGAAAGGGTGACGGCGTTTTCCGTAGAGTTGGACCCGGACCCGGCAATGACCGGGACCCGGCTTCCCACATGCCGGACGCAGAAGGCGACGGCCTCCGACCGCTCCTGGTAGGTCATGGCGCTGGCCTCGCCGGTGGTGCCGCAGACGACCACGGCGTCCGTCCCGTTCTCCAGCTGGAAGTCCAGCAGCTCCCCCAAGGTCTCAAAGTCCACGCCGCCGTCCTTGAACGGCGTGACAATTGCAACCGCAGAGCCTGTAAAGATAGGATGCTTCACAGATAAAACTCCTTTCTTTGTATAGAAAAAGGCTCGCCGCGCGTCTGCGGCAAGCCTCTTCCTTGGTGAAAACGGATTTATTTCGCCTCAATATAGCCCTTTGCGCACAGCAGTTCGGCCAGGAGTACCGCGCCGCCCGCCGCGCCCCGGAGGGTATTGTGGCTCAGACCCACAAACTTATAGTCATATTGGGTATCCTCCCGCAGACGGCCCAGGGAGACGGCCATGCCGTTTTCCAGGTTCCGGTCCAGCCGGGTCTGGGGGCGGTCCGGCTCTTCGAAGTAGTGGAGGAACTGCTTGGGGGCGGAGGGAAGGCCCAGCTCCTGGGCGGGGCCCCGGAAGGCGGCCCAGTCGGCCTTAATCTGCTCAATGGAGGGTTTTTTGCCCTCCCGGAACTTTACAAATACCGCCGCCATGTGACCGTCCTGGCAGGCCACCCGGAAGCACTGGGCGGTGATGGCGGGGCCCTGAGCCTTGACGATTTTGCCGTCTTCCACCTTGCCCCAGAGTTTCAGAGGCTCCTGTTCGCTCTTTTCCTCCTCGCCGCCGATGTAGGGGATGCAGTTGTCCACCATCTCCGGCCAGCGCTCAAAGGTTTTCCCCGCGCCGGAGATGGCCTGATACGTACAAACCAGGGCTTTTTCCACACCGTATTTCAGAAGGGGATGCAGGGCCGGGACATAGCTCTGGAGGGAGCAGTTGCTTTTCACGACGATGAAACCCCGTTTGGTGCCCAGGCGCCTGCGCTGGGCCTCGATGATCTCAATATGCTCCGCGTTCAGCTCCGGCACCACCATGGGTACGTCGTCCGTCCAGCGGTGGGCGGAGTTGTTAGAGACAATGGGGCACTCCAGCTTGGCGTATTTCTCCTCCAGAGCCCGGATGTCTTCCTTTTTCATGTCCACGGCGCAGAAGCAGAAGTCCACCTGGGACGCCAGTTTCTCCGCGTCGGCTTCAGCGTCCAGAATGACCAGGTTCCTGGCCTCCTCCGGCATGGGGCAGGTCATGGCCCAGCGGGGGGCCGCGGCCTCCTCGTAGGTTTTTCCGGCGCTTCGGGCGCTGGCGGCCACCGCCGTCAGCTGGAACCAGGGATGGTTTTCCAAAAGGGTGACAAAGCGCTGGCCCACCATGCCGGTGCAGCCGATCACGCCGGCCTTGTACTGTTTCATAGTATGCTCCTCCCGCCGCGCTGGTGCTTGTACGCTCTCGGATTTCCTGGTTGAATTCAACGCGGTCTTGTATTATAATATGGGCATGTGACAACAATTGTGCCTGACATGTGGACAAATGTTTTCTGTACGTAATGGTATCATGATTTTCCCGGCGCGTCAAGCCGGGGAACATTGGGAGGTTCCATGAAAAATAAGCTGCTGCCCCTCTTTTTCGTTGTGACATTTTTTCTCCTCAGCGCGCCGTCCGCTTCCGCCGTGACCAACGGCGTGGTAAAGGTGGGGCTGCGCTACGGCAGCTCTGCCCTGGCCTCCGCAAACCTGGAGAACGCAGAGGGGGCGGGTTATGAGTTCGGCTATTATGACGGGGACCGGAGGTTCGTGGCCCTGGGACAGACGGATGTAACCACTATCACCATGAGCCCCTCCGGAGGCTCCTCCGTTACCGTGACCCGGACCGGCACCTCGGAGGTCCTCTATGAGCACTTTGATCGAGACCATCCGCTGGGCGTCCGCCCCTTTGGAACGATTACCTGGTTCAAGGGCTGCCAGTATGCCGGAGGCTTTGAGTATGTTCCAGAGAGTGCGGGAAGCCTGAGGGTCATCAATGTAGTGGACCTGGAGGACTATGTAAAAGGCGTGGTTCCCTATGAGATGCCGGGGGACTGGCCCCTGGAGGCTCTGGAGGCCCAGGCCGTCTGCGCCCGGACCTTTGCCCAGGGACACAGCAAGCACTTGCGGGAGTATGGCTTCGACGTGTGCGGCGGCGTGGACTGCCAGGTCTACAACGGCCACGGCAGCGGCGGGGCGGGCCCCTCGGAGACCAGTGACAGGGCGGTGGAAAACACCGCGGGGCTTTGCATCTACTACAACGGAACCTTGGTGCAGGACGCGGTCTACCACTCCTCCGACGGCGGGGCCACGGAGGACGGGGCCAACGTCTGGGGCACGGAGACCGGGTATTTGAAAGGGAAGGCCGACCCCTACGAGGCCCAGACCTCCGTTCCCAACAACAGCTATTCCGTCACCTATACCGCCGGGGAGCTGAGCTGGATTCTGGATCAAAAGGGCCATTCGGTGGGCACGGTCCAGGATGTGTATGTCTCGGAGTACACCCCCCTGGGGAACGTGAAGCAGGTGACCTTTGTGGGAACCGCCGGGACGAAGACCTTCACCGGCGACGACTGCCGGATGATCTTTTACAGCAGCACCTATCAAAAATCCGTCAGCAGCATGCGTTTCGACATCAACGGCCGGAGGGGCGGAACCGGAGGCCTCTCCGTCAACGGCACCGGGCAGCTTTCCTCTTTGGACGGCGTTTCCGTGATTTCCGGTGGCGGAACAGTGAGCACGCTGTGGGGAAACTCTGCCTCAGCCATCACCTCCTCCGGCACTGCAACCGTTTCCGGCGAGGCTCGCCAGCCCTCCGGCGGCGGGAATTCCAATGGGAATTTTGTCATCACCGGCACCGGAAACGGACACAACGTAGGCATGAGCCAGTACGGGGCCAAGGCCATGGCGGAACTGGGCTACAGCTCTCAGGAGATTTTGAACTTCTACTACACAGATATTACCATCAGATAAGGATATGACATGAAGACAAGCGATTTTTACTATGACCTCCCCCAGGAGCTCATCGCCCAGACGCCCATGGAAAAGCGGGACGGCTCCCGGCTGATGACCCTGGACCGCCGGACGGGGGAGACCGGACACCGGCATTTCTACGACCTGCCGTCCCTGCTGCGGCCCGGGGACTGCCTGATTATGAACGACTCCCGGGTCCTGCCCGCCCGGCTTCTGGGGCGGAGGCTGCCGGGAGGCGGGGCCTGTGAGGTGCTGCTGCTGACCGATAAGGGGGAAAATGTCTGGGAGTGCCTGGTCCGGCCTGGGCGGAAGCTGCGCGCCGGGGCCCGGATGACCTTTGGCGACGGCTCCCTTACCGCCGAGGTGGCGGAGGAGCTGGCGGACGGAAACCGCCTGGTCCGCTTTGCGTATGAGGGAATTTTCCTGGAGGTGCTGGAGCGCCTGGGGAAGATGCCCCTGCCGCCTTACATCAAAGAAGAGCTCCAGGACCAGGAGCGGTATCAGACGGTTTACTCCAAGGTTCTGGGCAGTGCCGCCGCCCCCACGGCGGGGCTCCATTTTACGCCGGAGCTGCTGAGGGAACTTGAGTCCAAGGGTGTGAACCTGGGCTATGTGACTCTTCATGTGGGACTGGGAACCTTCCGCCCGGTGAAGGAGGAGGCCATCGAGGACCACGATATGCACAGCGAGTTCTGCACGGTTCCGCCGGAGACGGCGGAGCTTATCAACCGCACCAAAGCGGCCGGAGGCCGGGTCATCTGCGTGGGAACCACCTCCTGCCGGACGCTGGAGAGCTGGGCAGGGGAGGACGGGCACATGGAGGCCCGGTCCGGCTGGACGAATATCTACCTTTATCCCGGCTCCCGGTTCAAGGTGATGGACGGCCTGGTAACGAACTTCCACCTGCCGGAGAGCACCCTGATTATGCTGGTGTCCGCCTTCGCGGGACGGGAGGCGGTGCTGGCCGCCTACCGGGAGGCGGTGAAGGAGCGATACCGCTTTTTCTCCTTCGGCGATGCCATGTTTATTGGATAAAGGATGGTCCAGCAGAAAATGACGAGCCCGGAACCCCTTGAAATCAGGGGCTCCGGGCTTTTTTCACGCTTCCGGCTGCTTGTAGATAAATCGGTGCTCTATGCCGTTTTTGAAGGTGATGGACCGAATTTTGCCGTCCAAGATACAAAAGTTTTGAATTACGGATGTGACAAAATCCCGGACTATTTTCGGGTCCGACGCCTTGATGTATGCCTCGTAGTTGATGAACCTCCGCTCGGCCAACTGCTGGCTGATTATGAACAGGCTGGCCTTCGCCATGAAGTCCTCGTCGGACAGGTCGAAGGAGTTTGCTATGCGGCTATCCAGGGCAGCGATCCTCTCGTCCATGTCTGCCATAGCATCGTTCAGCCTCTTCCGTTCCAGTATGAAGTCTTTCTCCGGCATCCCGTCCTCGTCGTATAGGTACGCTGCCATCAGGCGCTTCATGGCCCGCTCAGTCCGGCGCCGTTCGGATAGCATCAGGGCCCGTTCTTCGATGGAGCTGTCCCGGCTCTCTTCGCCATCCGTCATACTGGTCAATATAACGCCGCTCTTTCCGTTTTTAACAAGCTGGTACATCTCTTCTAACCCCGGCCGTTCAATGGCCTCCACATCGGCAAATACGTCGCCTCTCAGCAGCTTCTTCTCAAAGGTCTTAATGCTGGTGGTCTTCCCGAAGCTCTTGCGAGCCTTCATGAGGTTGGAAATGTAGTTCAGTACGAACGGACCAAGGGTTACATCAGAGACGTATTTGTTGTTGCAGGTATTGAACCTCCTATGAGACTCGCAGTTATAGATGGATGGGCGCCACCCGTCCGCCCTGGCCTTGTCCAAGGTTGCAGACATATTCCGCCCGCAGCACCCGCAGGTCAGTAGCCCGGCAAAGATATGTGTGTTCTTCCGGGTGTATGCCCGGTTCTTCCCTGGGCCGTTCCTCTGATTGGCTTCGAGCTGCTTACAGGCCCCGTGCCAGTCCTCCTCGCTCACGATGGCGGGGTGGTGGTCATCGAACACGATCCACTCCGACTCGTCCCGGACGGACCAGTTTTTCAGGCCCTTTTTCTCGTTGCGGTAATTGTACCTCATTTTCCCGCAGTAGAAAGGACTCTTCAGGATGTGAGATACCGTCGTCGGGTTCCACGGGTTGCCTGATCGTTGGAACATTCCCTTCTCGTTCAGCTCCCGCACGACTTTGAGGGTAGAGCGATAGCTCCGGTACATATCGTATATCATGCGGACCACGGCGGCCTCAGCCTCGTTGATGGAAAATTCACCGGCCTCTTTGTCGTAGTCATATCCGAAGGGGACCTTGCCGCCGTTCCACTGGCCCTGCTCGGCCCTGGACAACATGACGGCGGTGACGCGCTCGGAGGTCATGTTTCGCTCCAGCTCAGCGAAGACCAGGATGATTTTCAGCATGGCCTCGCCTATGGCCGTCGAGGTGTCAAATTGCTCGTTCTTGGACACGAAGGTCACGCCGTAGTCCTTGAGCTCCTGGTACATGGAGGCAAAGTCCAGCAGGTTCCGGCTTATGCGGTCTATCTTCCATACCAGGATGTGGGAAAACTCCCCGGAGCGGACCCTCGCCATCATCCGCTGGTAGGCTGGCCGGTCGGTGTTCTTGGCGCTGTACCCGGCGTCCTCGAAGACCTCGTAATTCCTGATGCCCAGCACCAGCTCTGCGTACTTCGGCAGCTCATCCCGCTGGAGTGGAAGGCTGTCCCGGTCTATCTGCCATTTGGTGGACACCCGGATGTAGATTGCCACCTTCTGCTCGTTCACGATGTCGATGATGCGCTTTTTCGTTTTGCTCATATCCACCTCCACGGCTGCGGAATGTCCACGGGACACCATGCGGGACCGTAGCGTGACATCCCTATACCATTTCCGCAACTTTTCCGAAGAAAATCTCTCGCAACCAAACCATAACCAAACCAAACCATAACCAAAAGAAAATATTACGAATATAGGCCCTGCCCGAAGGCAGGGCCCTTTGTCATTTTCCCCTGAAATCCACGACGGTCACGTTGCCTCTCTTGTGCTTTATACGGCCTCGGATTTCTGCTCGTTCGACTGCTTCGGAGCCAATGCTTTTTCTTCGTCCGTGAGAACGAGGTCGAGCTGCATCCATATCATCTTCTTCGTATGAGGGTCAGCCCGCTCATACCCGGCGATGAGGGCCCGTATCTCAGGAGAGGGGGGCTGGTCCGGGATGGAGGAGGTTGAGAGCCCCAGCATATAGTCCACCGATACCCCCATGGCGGCAGCCATCCTTGCGACGTACTCGATTTTGGGATTGTGGACCCCGGTCAAGTACCGGGAGATGGTGGCGTCCGGTATGTCGGTCTGAACAGAGAGCCATTGTTGAGTAAAGCCCTTCTGCTTCATGATGTCCCGCATATTCTCCCGCAGCACCTTGGAGAAGTCGATGTCCATGAAAATCACCTTCCGTTTCTGTAAAGATTGTACCCGAAGACTACGCTATTATCAAGCATATTTACGAACTTGGGAATTTTTGATTGACAACTTCGTTTCGGTATGTTAAGATACCATCATCCAACCCAAACCTGCACCGCAGGAACGACAGAGAAGAGGAGGGTCATGAATGACTATTGACCAGAAGGTTGAGGCATACCGCATGAGGCTGGAAGGAGCCACCCTCCAGTCGATTGCGGACCACTTCGAGGTATCGCTGGAATGGATACGGCAGATCGTACCGCCCATCGAGGGCAAGACCTGGAGCCTGGAAGGTATGAGGAACCGGTGTGTGTATCCTGGTATCGCCCAGTGGCTCTATGAGAACCGCTGCACCTACGCAAAGCTGGCCGAGCTCATCGGAGCTCCCCAGGCATCGGTATCCCGCTGGATGAATGGCGTCCACAAACCGAACAAGCCCACCATCGACAAAATCCTGAAAGTCACTGGCATGACGTATGAACAGGCGTTTGGCGAGGAAGAGAGCTCCCAGCCCGAAGAGGCTGCGGGGCTTGGGTGATATTTTTTTGCCCCGCTCCTACGTTTTCGCAGGATGTTTCACACGAAACTTCATTATCGTAATTATACCAGGAAGAGGTGAAATGATATATGCCTAAAATGGCGACGAAAGCCGCAGACAACGTGTTCTACAAAGCACGAATGGAGGCGGCAAAGTGGAATGACAAGCTCAGCTCCAGGGAAGGGGCCGCAGAAGTCACCGGCCTGGACAGAACGAGGATCGCTTACATAGAGCTTGGGACCATTACCCCGTACCCGGAAGAAATCCTCATCCTGGCAGACTGCTACAACGCCCCCGAGCTGTGCAATCACTACTGCGCCCGGATGTGCCCCATTGGGTGCCAGACGGTGGAGCCCCTGGAGGTAAAGGAAATCGAGGCGGCAACACTTCAACTCCTGTCAGCGATCCGCAACCTGCCGAAAATCACGGACGAGCTGGTGGACATCGTGGAAGATGGCCGCATAGATGAAAACGAGCGTGAAGGCATGGAGTCCATCCTGAAGACGCTTCGACAGGCCGCCAACCGTATCAAGGCCCTGGAGCTGGTGTATGAGAAATGTCTCCGTCCCCACAGGGAGGGCCAAGATGGACAGTAAGGAGAAGGCCATGAAGATAAAGATGCTGCAAAACATCCTGGAGAAGGAGTACGGCATCACCAGTCCGGCGGAGCTCATGGAGGCCATGAGGAATATGCCGAAGCTGGACATCTCCATCTTCGTAACCACTCCGTCAGGGAAGGGGTGTTTGTCATGACCAGAACCTACGAAAACGTAGGAAGGGCGGCCAGAAACCGCAGGACGGTAAGACGACGCCGTAGGCGCTCGGCATGGGCAGCCGCAATCGTATCGGCAGTTACATATGCGGCGGGCGTCCTCGTCATCGTCATGTACGCAAGGGCCGTCTGGTTCGACACCGTGGGCGCCGAGCTTCCGCCGGAACCGCCGCCGGTATCCACCCATCAGCCTGTCCAGACCCCTCCACCGACGGAACCGGCCAGTGAAGAGCCGGTGGTCGAGAGCCGGTATGTGCTCTACGACATCCAGCTCTCCGAAGAGCTCCAGCATTACACGCAGGATGTGTGTGAGGAATACGGAGTGAGCTACCCCCTGGTCATCGCCATCATGAAGAAGGAGCCCGAGTTCCGGTCGGATGCCGTCAGCGCCACCAACGACTACGGCATCATGCAGATTAACGGCTGGAACCACGAGTGGCTGGAAGGGGCGCTGGGCATCACTGACTGGTTCGACCCCCAGCAGAACATCCTCGCCGGCGTTTATATGCTGGCCCAGTTCAATGGGTACGAGGATGTCCACCAAATCCTGATGAGCTACAACTGCGGCCCGTCTGGAGCCAAGAAGCTCTGGGCGGAAGGCGTTTACAGTACGGCTTACAGCCGGTCAGTGGTAGAAATCCTGGAAGGATTGGAGGTGATGAACGATGGATGAGAAACTGAAGGCGGAGCTGGTGAAGGCCATCGAAACCGCAGAGCTCAGGACCGGCCGTAAGTTCGACCCCGCTGTGGTCTATGATGTTCTGAAGTACAGCATCAACAAGCTGAGCTACATCGGGAAGGACATGGACTACCTGCCCCTGCTCTTTGAGAACGAGCTCAGGGACCACGTTATGCGTGAGAAAATCAACTGGAGAGGAGCGATGAACGATGTGCTCAATCTGCGGCCATGTCCCGTGTCTCAGCCGGTGTCCTAACGCCCCGGACCCGCCGGCGATCTACACCTGTAAGGTGTGCGGCGAGAGCATCGTGTCCGGCGACGACTACTACAAGCTGGACGGAGAGTATTACCACGATGACTGCTTCGAGGATAAGGCCGTGGACATCCTTCTGGACCAGTTCGGGGCCATGAAGAGCGTTGCGGAGGTGGACCAATGGGACTGAATATCCCGCAGCTCCCGGAGTTGACCTTTGAGGAGGACAGCCACACCTACCGGCTGGATGGTCTCATCATCCCCAGCGTGACAACACTGATGAAACCGCTCTCGCAAGCGTACTACGGCGGTATCGACGCCAAGGTCCTGGGTCAAGCCGCCGACCGGGGCTCTGCGGTCCACAGCGCCATCGACCTCTATTCCAAGTACGGCGTCATCGACATCGAGCCGGAGCTGGAAGGGTACTTCGAGGCGTTCCGGGCCTGGGCCAAGGATTTTGAAGTGAAACCCTACGCTACCGAGACCAGGACGTACAACCGGTCCCTGCTGTATGCCGGGACGGTAGACATGAGCTGCTCCGAGAAAGGCGTGGACACCCTGGCCGACTTCAAGACCACGGCGTCGTTCTCGCCCATGCTCTGCGGTGTGCAGCTCGAAGCATATGACCGGGCTCAGGAGAGCCACGGGGTCAAGTACCAGAACCGGGTCATCATCCAGCTCAAGAAGGATGGCACCTACCGGCGGCACACCGATTTTCCCCCGAGGGCGGAGTGCTGGAGGGTGTTTACCTCTCTGCTGAATGTGTCCGGCTTCATCGCAAAGTACAGCAATAAGTAGGAGGAGTGAATATGGCAGAAAACGTCAACGAGAAGGTCATGTCCGTCATCGAGAACCCGGCGGTCATCGACGAGAGCGCCCTGAAGACGCAGACCATCGACCTGGAGGTCCGGGCGGACGCCCTGGTGGTCACGAACGACGAGGAGTACCAGGACGCCGCTGAGTTCCTGAAGGTGCTGAAGGATCAGGCCGGAAAGGTCAAGGATTTCTTCAAGCCCATCAAGGACGCCGCTCACAAGGCCCACAAGGAGGTCTGTGACCGGGAGAAGATGATGCTGGAGCCCCTGACCAGGGCTGAGTCCGTCATCAAGAAGGCTGCGGGCGGATACCTCGCCGAACAGGAGCGCAAGCGCAAGGAGGCTGAGGAGCGGGCCCGGAAAGCGGCCAAGGAGGAGGCCGACCGCCGGATGGCCGAGGCCATCGAGCTGGAGAACCAGGGCAGGGTGGAGGAGGCTGCCGCCGCCATGGAAGAGGCGGAAATCATCGACAGCGCCACCGTCGCCGTTCCCACCTCCCCGGCCAAGAAGGTAAAGGGTGTCAGCTCCAGCAAGGATTGGGAGATCGTCAGCATAGACGAGTCCAAGGTCCCTGTGGATGTCGCTGGAACCGTTATCCGGCCTGTGGACTCCGGGGCCATCATGCGCCTCGTCCGGGCCAGCAAGGGCACCATCAAAATCCCCGGCGTCACCTACAAGGAAACCGTGAGAATGAGCGTTAGGAGGTCGTGAAAATGTCCAATGAGCTCAGGAAGGTGGAGTATCAGTCCATCTCCGGCATCCAGGTCGAATTGGATGCGGATACCGTTATCAAGTATTGCGCCAGGGGCAACGGCAACATCACGCCGCAGGAGGTGGCCCTGTTCCTCCGCACCTGTCAGGCCAAGCGCTTGGACCCCCTGGAGAACGGCGAGGTGTACCTCATCAAGTATGACAACACCAAGCCCGCCCAGATTGTCGTGGGCAAACACGCCTACCTCCGCCGGGCGGACCGCAACCCGGAGTACCGGGGCAAGAAGAGCGGCATCGTCATCGTCCGGGACGGCAAGGTCATCCAGAAGGAAGGCTGCTGCCTGTATAAGGTTCTGAACGAGACCCTCATCGGCGGCTGGTGCCGGGTGTTCCGCCGGAGGGCTGGGGCCGATGTCGATGAGGAGTTCTACCGGGAGGTGGCCTTGGAGGAGTATAGCAGCGGACAAGCCAACTGGAAGGTTAAGCCCGCCACCATGATTGAGAAGGTCGCCGTCAGCCAGTGTTTGCGGGATGCCTTCCCGAATGACTACGAGGGCCTGTACTCTGAGGACGAGATGCTGGCGTCCGGGGCAATCCCGGCGGAGTACACCGTGGTGGAGGACGGGGACGCCCCTGCGCCGGAACCTCCCCCGGAAGACCCCGTTATCTCTGTCAAGCAGCGTGAGGCCCTGTTCGAGTTGGCCCGCAACCACTTCGACGCCGATGTTGTCAACGATGTGGTCAGGAGCATCATCAGCGAGTTCGGTATGAACAGCACCAAGGGTATGACCACCAGCGTCTACAACCAGGTCATGGACCGGCTCAAGGAGACCATCGAGAACCTCTCGGAGGACGCCCCCGGTGGCGAGGAAGGCCCCGGCTCCGGCCAGGACCAGTGAACAACTCAGGGGGGGGCGGGTCCTCCGCCCCCCGTAAAGGCAGGTGATACGAATGGTGTGGATAAGTATGTACCGGGAGCTCCTGACGCACCCGAAGCTCCGAAAGTTCATGCGGTCATCCGGGCTCTCCAGAAACGAGGCCGCCGGTACGCTCTTCTCCGTATGGGCCTGGGGGGTTGATAACGCCGAAAGGAACGGAATGATCCTGGAGGCAGACAGGCGGGACATAGCTGATGTCATTTCCGCCGGTTCCGGTCTCTCGGACGGAGTGAAGCCGTCCAAGGTGGTTGACAGCATGGTCGAGTCCGGCTGGATAGATGAGCTCGACGGCCACCTGTATCTGCACGACTGGGATGAATGGCAGGAGATGTACTACCGCTTCATCGACAAGAGGGAGAAGGATACGGCCAGAAAGCGTCGGGCCAGGGAAGCAGAGAAGGAAGCGGCTGGGCTCCCCCCGCCGTCCCCACCTGCCCCGCCTCCGCCCGTTCCTCCCCCGTCCTCTGAGGAGGAACGGGCGGAAGAGCCCAGGGATAAGTCCAAGAAGGCGACGAAGCCGAAACCGGAGAAGAAGAAATACGGCGATTTCGTCAGCATGACGGAGGAGGAGTACGGCAAGCTCGTCAGCGAGTATGGGCAGGAGGCGGCCAAGCGTATGGTCGAAATCCTGAACAACTACAAGGGGGCCACCGGTAAGCCGTACAAGAGCGACTATCTGGCTATCCTGAACTGGGTGGTCAAGCGCATCAAGGAGGAGTCCCCGACCCTCATCAGGCCGAAACCGTCAGAAACCTCGGCATCTGGTCATGATGGCTCCCCGGTCCCGGAAGAATGGAGGAATTTCAGACGTGGAGAGGCTTAATTTTGGTCTGCTGTCCCCCGTCATCGAAGCGGCGGCCAGGGAGAACGCCAAGGTGGAGGGTGACTACTTTGACGAAGAGGGGTTCCTGTGCTGCGGGAAATGCCACACCAGAAAACAGTGTGAGGTCAAACTCCCGGAAGGTCTGGGCCGGGGCAGAACGGAGCGGTTCCCCGTCATGTGCGAGTGCCGCCGTAAGGCCGTCGAAGCTGAGGAAGCGGCGGAGCTCAAGCGCAAGGAGATGGAGGTCGTCCAACGTCTCAGGAAGGAGAGCCTGATGAGCCCCCGGTTCGAGGAAGCTACCTTCCAGAACTTCCGGGTGGATCAGGCCAACGCCTACAACCTGAAGCTGTGCCGCCGGTATGCGGAGCACTTCGACAAGATGGTGGAGAAGAACCAGGGGCTCATCTTCTATGGAGATGTGGGGACCGGGAAGACCTTTGCGGCGGCCTGTATCGCCAATCACCTTCTGTCCCGTGGGGTCCCGGTGGTGATGACATCCTTCATCAAGCTGCTGAGCTCCATGCAGACCTTCGGTAACGACAACGAGCGCCTGATTGCCAACCTGAACCGGGCGAAGTTGCTTATCATCGACGACCTGGGGGCTGAGCGGGATACGGACTTCGCACAGGAGCACGTCTACAACATCATCGACAGCAGGTATCGGGCCAAGCTGCCCCTCATCATCACCACGAACATGACCATCCAGGAGATACGGGAGCCCAACAGCACCCGGTACGCAAGGATTTATGACCGGCTCTCGAAGATGCTCCCCATGGAATTTGCCGGCGGTTCCTGGCGCAAGGATGATGCAGCCCGCAGTCTCACGGAAATGAAGAAATTTTTGGAGGGAAACGATGGATAGAATTTACATCGGACTGGAGGCCGACCGGCTGGCCGTTGCCTCCATCCTGGTCAAGAACAAGTACACGGTCCGGCAGGGCTCCCAGCGCCGGGGCACCGGCAAGAGCTACGATTACTTCCTGGAGTACGATCGGAACCCGGACGCCGACACCCCGAAGAAGGGAGCCGGGACGGATGAGGGCTAACTTCTGCATCCTCGGAGAGCCACAGGGGAAGGGGCGTCCCAGGTTCTCCACCGTCTGCGGCCACGCAAAGCCCAGGACGCCGGAAGAGACGGTCCTGTATGAGAATTTGGTCAAGACCGAGTACCGCCGCCAGACCCACGAGCTCCGGTTCCCGGATGACGCCATGCTGGATGTCAGGGTAATCGCCTACTACTCCATTCCGAGGTCCGTCAGCAAGAAGAAGCGTCAGGCCATGCTTGACCACAAAATCCGCCCCACGAAGAAGCCCGACTTCGACAACATCGGCAAGGTCATCTGCGACGCCCTGAACAAGATCGCCTACCGGGATGACTCCCAGATTGTGGACGCTCAGGTTCGGAAGTTTTACAGTGACCGGCCCCGTGTGGTCGTCACAATCATGGAATGTGGAGGTGCGACGCCATGAAAGATGTGGCCTGGGGTGTCATCCACGGGGAGGGCACCATCGTCTGCAAGTGTGACCGGTGTGGGAAGAAGGAGGAGTACCCCTTCGACAACGGCCACCCAGACTTCAAATCGTTCCAGAAGAAGCTCTTCGGCATGGGCTGGAAATCGGCCCAGGTCTTCGGAGAGTGGCACGACTTCTGCTGCGAGGATTGCCGCAACGAGTACATCAAGAACAACACATAGGAGGAACAGATTATGACAGCTCAGAACATCTACCCGCTGTCCCTGAACGGGGACACCTTCAACGCCCTGAAGTCCGACTACGACGCCATGCTCCGCCAGACCCTCACCAAGATGGAGGACCTGAAGGTGGAGGACGCTACCATCACCGTCAAGGTGGCTGTGACGCTGGAGAAGGATCAGGCCCGTGACTTCCAGGCCAACGGCTACGATGCCATGCGGGACATCGTGAAGCCCGCGTTCAAGCACGAAATCAGTACCGTCATGCAGGTCAAGGACAAGAAGAGCGGCTCACTGGGCGGGACCATGGAGCTGGTCTGGGACCAGGAGCTCGGCCAGTACGTCATGCGGCCCATCGACAACGGCCAGACCACCTTGTTCGACCAGCCCGGCGGAAGCACCGGCTCCGTCGTGGATGCCGAGTACACTGTCGTCGATGATACCCCGGCGCTCCCGGCCGGTGCCTCCGCTCTCCCGGCCCCGCAGGAGGAGCCCGAGGACGGAGGCCAGGAGAGCGAGGAGCTCAAGGAGCGGTGGGACACCTTCTACTGGCTCCTAAATTTCGATGGCACCCCCATGAAGGTGCTGGAGGCCATGGGCAACTACACGGTGCGTACGGAGGCCAACAAGGTCATCCTCACCTCGGCCAACCATCATACCACCCTGTACTGTTCCGGCGAAATCCTGAGCTCCCACGTCGGTCACAGGCTGGTTTGTAAGGCATCTGGCAAGGTGGAAGGCAACCCGAACACCATCTCCATCATCTGCGAGGAGTGCGACGAGACCCTGTTTGAGCTCCATTCCCCGGCGTGGACCGCTGACGAGGAGCCTGTGGAGCCCGTCGAGGAGGACCCGGAGGACTACCCGTATGAAGAGCCGGGCGAGGAGGGTAAAGAGGAATGAACGACACCAAGATCGAGTGGTGCGACATGACCTGGAACCCCGTTACCGGCTGCCTCCACGGGTGCGAATACTGCTACGCCAAAAAAGTCGCCCATCGCTTCGACGGCAAGGTATTCGATACGTCGCCTCTTCCCGGTGGCCTCCATGTTTTGGAGGACAGACCGCCGTGGCCCCCGTACCCCTACGGCTTTGCCCCCACGTTTCACCGCTACCGGCTGGGAGACCCGGCCAGTAAGACCAAGGGCAAGACCATTTTCGTCTGTTCCATGGCGGACCTCTTCGGTTCGTGGGTCCCGACGAAATGGATTGTCGATGTCCTGGATGCCTGTCTCGCCGCTCCTCAGCATCGCTATCTGTTCCTGACGAAGAACCCCAAGCGGTATCTGGAGCTGGATGAGATGGCGCTCCTTCCGCTCCAGGGCAATTTCTGGTACGGCTCTACTGTCACCTCCCCGTCTACGGATTATTTTACATGGTCATATACATTCAACACATTCGCCAGCATTGAGCCGTTGCTTGAGCCGTTTGGTAATTCGTACAGCGACCAAACTAGGTCTCTTGGATGGGTCATTATCGGCGCTGAGACCGGGAACCGGAAGGGAAAGGTGATCCCGGATAAGGCATGGGTTCAGGAAATTCAGGAGTATTGCCGGGAGAATGACATTCCGGTATTTATGAAGGATAGCCTTATCCCCATCATGGGAGAGGCTGGTATGGTCAGGGAGTTCCCGTGGGAAGGAGGATGCAGGGCATGACGATTAAGGATTTTACGGTCGGCCAGACCGCCTACGCCATGGGCGACGGTTACAGCACCATGATAGATAAATATAGCGTTTCGGAAGTGCGGGTCGAAAAAGTCGGCCGCAAATACGTTACCATCGCCGGGAATTGGGGAGAGCAGTTTGAGGAAACTTCTGCGAGCAGGTCATACCTCATTGAGCATAGGGATTGTGGTACGCCCAGGCTCCTTTTCCCGTCCCGCAAGGCGGTGGACGACTACATTGAGCGTGAGGAGCTGAAAACGTGGGTGCGGACGGCGGCTGGATGGGGTAACATCGACCGATACACTCTTCATCAGCTTCGTGCCGTCAAAAAGATTTTAGAAGGAGAAAATGAGGAATGAAAGAAAAGTTCCTGGAAATCTACCGTGAGAATATCACCCGGCCCGGTGCCGAGGAGTTCCTGAAGTGGCTGGAGTCCACAGACTTCTTCACGGCCCCGGCCAGCACCCGCTTCCACCTGTCCCGCCCTGGCGGGCTGGTGGAGCACAGCGTCCACGTCTATGAACGGTTGCGGGCCATGTATATCCACGAGCGTGTCATGGGCGGTATGGAGGCTGAAGCATATGACCTCGATTCCCAGCAGGAGGAGACCGTCGCCATCTGCGGCCTCCTGCACGACATCTGCAAGGCCAACTTCTATGGTGTGGAAATGCGGAACCGTAAGAACGAACAGGGCCAGTGGGAGAAGTACCCGTTCTATGTCGTGAACGACCAGCTCCCCTACGGCCACGGTGAGAAATCGGTCTACATCATCTCCAGCTTCATGAAGCTCAGCAGGGAGGAGGCCATGGCGATCCGCTGGCACATGGGCTTCTCCGACAACGAGTTTAAGGCCGGCGGGTATTCCGTGGGCAACGCCTTTGAGATGTTCCCCCTGGCGGTGCTGACCCACATCGCCGACCTCCAGGCTACCTACCTGGACGAAGGAGATGGGGAGGCATGAAGAAAGGTGATGGAGATATGTATGCAGATCAGTACAGACATATTGCAAAAGAGATTGGAGGGGCAGGGATGAGCGAAGTAATCCGTGTCCCCGCCCGGCTGTCCGGCATATCGGATGCCGTGGAGCTCCGGGCCCAGTGTTCCGTCGCCAGATACCGCACCAAGAACAGCGTGGCCGTCAGCGTTAAGGGGAGGCCCAGGCTCCACCCCTGCAAAATCATGGCGAGCTACTCGGAGGGCACGGTGTCGGTGTCGGTCCCGGAGACAGCGTTCAGCGTTACCGTCCGGCTGGAGGAGATGATGGCCGTCCTGAAAGAGGCGGCGGAGGCCAGCCGGTCGGTCGAGGAAATTCTTCAGGAGGAAAGAGACCATGCCCAAGAATGTTCAGCCCCGCAGGGGTGACATCTTCATGGCGGACCTCGCCAGGGACCCGCTCACTCGTCAGAGCGGGGTCCGCCCGGTGGTCATCATCCAGAACGACCGGGGCAACGCAAACAGCGGCAGCGTGATTGCTGTCATCGTGACCAGCAGTCACAAGAAGAAGCTGCCCACCCACGTCCACCTGTACCCCCGCCACGGGGTCAAGCGTCCAAGCACAGCCCTGTGCGAACATATCATCACCATCGAGAAGAGCTGTCTGCTGAACCACCTGGGGACCATCGTGAATACGGACGCTGAGTGCCAGCTCGATGACGCTCTCCGGGTCAGCATCGGGCTGAAGGCATAAAAAGAGCAGCCCCGCCTCCCGAAGGAGCCGAAGCCGCTACATAATCTGCAACTTCATTGTAGCATAATTCCTTGAGAAGTCAAGAGGAGGCAAGGGCATGAAGAAACAATCTGGTAGCACCACACTCACCGCTGAACAGCGCCGGGAAATCATCGGTATGGCTTCTCAGGTCGCCATAGAGCAGTACCAAAAGGCAGCCGAGCGAGCGAAGCAGACTGCCAGGGACAAGCGCCTCCACAACACGAAGCTGTTGATGGAGAAGTACCGGAGCTTTGTCATCCACAGCGAGACCGCCGTCCACGAAGCGTCCCAGGTCGAAGATGACTTTGACCTGGATGACCTGCTGGAGCTCATGGACTGCGGAACCGGGGACAAAGAGCTGGCCGTCACCAGCGTCCGGGAGAGCGCAGCCCGCACCCGTATCCTGGTCCACCACATCGACCGGATGTTGGATTACTTCAAGTACCGCTGCGACCACTCCTCGAAGCCGGAGGACGCCAGGAGATACCGCATCGTCTACTACTCCTACCTCGCAGAGGAAGCGGAGCAGAAGACGTTTCAGGAGCTCGCAGAAGACGAGAACGTGGACATCAGCACCATCTATCGGGACCACAAAGCCGCCCTCCGCCAGTTGAGCGCCCTGATTTTTGGATACTTCGAGTAGCCCTGCGAAAATCGTGCCATTGACACGCAAAACTACGATATGGTAGGCTGTAAAGCGAAAAAGACCGCAGAGGCGTAACGGCCCCTGCGGTCTCCCTTTACCTCCTGATTTTGTGCATTTCGTCAAAAGTGCTAAATTCGGGGGGGGGGGGTAACTTCTTGTTGTATATTATATACAATACCCTCTCTTTGCCTCTCGGCGGCAGCTTCGGCCAGCTTTCGGATGGCCGACTGGAAGGAAGCCATGTCCTCGTCTCCGGTAAGAGCCCGTAGGTCTATGTAGAGATACTGAGGCGAGTCCCATATGAGCTTCTGGGCGTAATGTTGGGCCCGGCCCGGCATATCCGTCAGCAGCTCACGGATGGCAGCCTCGGTCCAGCTCCCGCCCAGGTAGTTTGCCACGTCCGGTACGCACACATCGAAAGTGCATAGCGGGCGATCCGACTTCCGCCAGAAGCTCACCGTGAATAGCCTTACCTCGCCGGCCCTGGCAAAGAACGTGGGGAATTTGGTCCCCCGCCTGTGTTCGCACACCAGACCAATGCTGGTGGCATAGGACTTTAGAGTATCGGCCACCGGTATGGCGTCCTGACGCCCCTCAGCAAGCAGGAAGGCCGAGAAGTTGGCAGCGTTCCACTCCACATTCCGGGCAGGTGTTCGCTTTGTCTTCAGCGGGGTCTCGCCCACCACGCTGGAGGTCAGCATCGTCGCCTCCTCGGTTTTGTACTGCCGCAGCTCCACGCCGTACACCTCGATGCCCTCCATGTTCCGGTCCATGAACTCGATTAGGGTCTTCAGGGTGGAGGGGATACGATCCGCAGCAAAGACCAGTTTCACCCTCTCAGCCTTCAGGCAGTTTGCCACCTGCATCCAGAACTCGTCCGTGTCGTATGCCTCGAGGGTCCCCGGCTCATCGTTGTTCTGGCGGAACAGCTCCCTTAGCTCGTCAGCGTCCCAGGCCGACACCCTGGAGGCGTAGTCAAGCATCTGGGCCACCACCTCACGGCGGGTCCTGGTGTCGGTGCTCCGCTTCACCTCGACCAGCACCGGGACCCCGCTCTGGTCCACAAGCAGATGGTCCAGGAAGTAGGCGTTGGAGCTGTCGTCGCCCTCGGATACCTCAAACTCCCTCGCTACCAGCATCAGCCGGGAACCGTCCGGGTCCGCATCCCTCAGCAGTAGGCCGGGGTTGTCGGCGATGATCTTCTGGAGGATGTCCTCGGAGTCGTAGCGGTGTTCGCTCATCCCCACCGCCCGGTCCCCGGACATGAAGTATAGATTTGCGCCCATGGCAGGTCTCCTTTCGTAAACAATCTGTTAATGTGGCTAAACTCGATTGACGCTGGCGGAACCCTTGTGGGACAATGGATTTAAGGAGGTAAAAGGAACCGGCCACCGCTGCTGGAACAGCGACGACCGGCGGGGCCCGATAATCGAGCTCAGTCACAGTTTGATTATAACACCAGCGGGCTCCTTGTCAATCGGAGAAAACGTAAGAAAGGAGCTTGGAAATGAGCGTATCGCAGATATTGCAGGTCATCGTCATCGTGACCGATACCCTGTCGGACGCCACCGTGGGACCTCTCGATAAAGAGAAGGTTGCCGGCGCTGTTGGCATCCTGGGTATGCTGGAAGATACCCTGATGGCCCAAGCGAACGGAGGGATGGAAAATGCGTGAAGTGTCCATCCGGGAGCTGGGGCACTCCCAGTACCTCGTGTCCTACGGCGGCAAGTTCTCCTTCCGGGCGGCGGTCGAGAACGGGGTGAGCTACGTTGGCCTGTCCGATCTGGCCGGGTGCTGCGGTTACACCTCCGGGACGAAGATGGCCCAGCGCACCAATGTCCCCAAGGTCAAGATTGATGTCAGGCACCGGGACGGCCGCAAGGTGGGCAAGACATCGCCCATGTGGTTCCTGACGGTAGACGATGCCGTTCAGTTCGTCCAGGAACGAGCCGTAGACGATGGCTTCAGGAGATGGTTCACCGGCTACGCCGACACGCTGCGGAAGCTGCCTACATCCGTCCAGAACGATACCGCCCCCGCATCCACCTGCCCGGCGCAGGGTAAGACCAAGGTGCCGGAAGCGAAGCCGAACACCGGCGTGAATATCTCCCCGGAGCTGATAGACCGCATCATCGTCGATCTGCTGGCTCTGAAGCAGGGGATGACATCAGCGTAACACCTACCCCCAGGGGGCCGGCCGTAAGGCCGGCTCTCTCACGTTTTATAGGAGGAAGCACAATGGAGAAGCGTATTGAACGCTGCACGATGAGGGCCGGGGACATCAAGACCGGGTTCGGGAACCCCCGGAAAATCATCCGCAACAAGATGGATGAGCTGGAGCAGAGCTTTGAGATGTTCGGTGACTTCGGCATCTACCTCATCGACGAGCAGGACAACATCATCGCCGGCAACCAGCGGCTCAAGGTCGTCCTGCGGAAGTATGGCCCGGACGTGGAGCTGGACTGCAAGCGGCTCATCGGCTACACCGAAGCGGAGCTGCGGGCCATCAACATCAAGGACAATACCCACGCCGGCGAGTGGGACCTGGACCTACTGGCAGACTGGACGGCTGACCTGACCCTGGACCTGGGCATCGACCCGAAGGAGGCCAAGAAGAACCCGGAAGAGATGACCGTCAAGGACATGGAGCTCATCCGCTATGAGAAGTACGACTACGTTCTCATCGTCTGCCGGAACGAAATTGACTACAAGAACCTCCAACGGGCCCTCGGCCTGGAGAAGCGGAAGATGATTGTCTCGCAGAAGCGCAAAATCCAGGCAAGGGCCGTCTGGTTCGATGACATCAAGGCCCAAATCGTTTCAAAGGACGAAATACAGGAAAGCGAGGATGTATAAGTATGAAAGTGGTCATTACCGGCTGCGGCCGGCACAGCAAGAGCTTAGTCCAGTCCCTCAAGAACAATGTGGACGGCAGGGAGGTTGAGGTCATCGGCATCAACAACAGCCCCGCCAACATCCTGCGGTCCGATGTGGATGAGGCCATCATCGCCCCGTCCATCACGGACCCGGACTACATCGACTGGCTCCTGGACCTCTGCACCAGGGAGAAGGTCGATGTCATCCTTCCGTACATCACGGCGGAGCTACCCATCCTGGCGGCCAACCGGGAGAGGCTGGAGTCCGAGGGCACTAAGGTATCCGTGGCCTCAGAGCGAACCCTCATGGTGGCGAACGACAAGGTGGAGCTGGCCCGTATGTTCCCAAAGGTCATGCCCAGGCAGACGGTGGTCCGGTCGTCTGCCGAAGTCCGCAGCTTCGCCCGTAGCATCGGATATTACACTGGTATGCCGCTCTGCTGCAAGCTGGCCGATAAGTGTGGTGGCACCGGTTTTGCCATCCTGGACGAGAAGAAGTACCTGGACATCGGCTCCTTCAACAAGATGGGCGTGAGCCGCTACATCAGCATTGACCAGCTCTGCGAGATCGCCGACAAGGTGGATGTTGACATCATTCTCCAGGAATATGTGGCCGGCACCGATTACAGCGTATGTATTCTGGCAAACAAAGGCAGGGTGGAGCTCGAATGTGGTTTTGCCGGATATGCCATGGAGTACGGCGCTGTAACCCAGGGGGAAATCGTGAAGAACGAAATGGCCTATGATTTTTGCAGAGCCATCACGAAGGTTCTGGAACTTGATGGTAATGCCTGTTTCGACTTCATACTACGAACGAAAGATAACACTCCCCTTGAGGTATGCAGCCCTGTCCTGCTGGAGTGCAACCCCCGCATCAGCGCCACCATCCCCTTCATCGCCAAGGCCGGCGCCGATCTGGTCTACCTGCGCTGTAAGCAGCTCCTCGGCGAACCTATCGACACGAACGTCTCCTTTGACTACGGACTGAAGATGGTGAAATACTATGACGCCCACTACTACCGCTGAGAAGCCGGAGAACTTCGGCATCTACTGTATGTCCATGAGCCGGTGGGATGCCATCATGACCAAGAACCTGTTTGAATACTGCACCTATGTCGTCAGGGAGGAACAGGCCGAGAAGTACCGGGCCGCCGGGGTAGAGGACCTGCTCATCATCCCGGCGGGTGCTGTCCACGATTTCATGACCACCTTCTACTGGATTATCGAGAACACGCCGGAGGATGTCATCTGCATCGTGGATGACGACGTGAAGGTCATGTGCTACCGGAACGATAAGCGGTATCCCATCGTGGACAGCGACGGGAACCCGGACGTGGAGACGGCCACCATGGAGTGCGAGCGCATCGGGCAGCTCCTCTCGGACCTGGGCCTGGGGCTCGCCTTCGACAACCCCAACTACGCATCCTACATCTACGACCGGGAGTTTGGCTTCAAGGGTATGCCGGGCCACATCCGATGGGTGAACAAGGCCGGCTTCAAGGCCAAGCTGAATGAGGAGGACCCGGCCACCAGCGACATCGACATGGCTATGCAGGAGCTCCTCCTGAACCGTATCATCCTTCTGCCGAAGTATTACTGTACCACGGCCCTGATGGACACCAACGCCGGGTCCGCCGAGGCCAGACGAGAGCACATCGACATGACGATTGCCATGCACAATAAATGGGGAGTGTATTATGAGTACGACTATCGAAAAAATATTGCACGAATTGGAGTCAAGAGATAGGGGCCCGTCCACGCCCCTCTACATCGTAAGCGAGGAAATCCTCAAGGATAACATCGACGCCATGAACCGGGCCTTCTTCAGCCGGTTCGACAGGTTCATCCTGGGATACTCCTACAAGACCAACTACGCCAAAGATGTCCTCCGTATGGTCCACCAGGAAGGCGGCTATGCGGAGGTCGTTTCGCCCATGGAACTGGACCACGCCCGCACGTTCGTCGATGACAGCAAGATCATCTACAACGGCGTCATCCGGGATGTCGAGGGCAAGGTGGAACTGGCCGCCCACGGGGGCATCGTGAACGTGGAGAACCTGACGGAGCTCCAAGACATGGACGCCCACGCTGACCGCATGGGCCTGGACATCCAGGTGGGCATCCGGGTCAACCTCCGGCTGTCTGGGGCCGAGTTCTCCCGCTTCGGTATCGAGGTCAATACAAATACCCTGGAGGAGCTGTCCTCGCTCAAACACATCGAAATCACGGGCATCCACTGTCACATCACGAAGAGCCGGGCCCTGAGCTTCTGGCGGGAGAAAGCTGAGAAGATGGCCCGAATCGCCAAGCAGCTCGGAGCTAAGTACATCGACTTCGGCGGGAATATGTACGGTCCGATGAACCCGGCCCTGGCCGCACAGTTCTTCGGCTACATCCCATGCTTCCAGGACTATGCCGACTGCCTGTACGATGAGCTGTCGCAGCTCTTCTCCGACGAAGATATGCCCACCGTCATTGTCGAGCCGGGGACGCCGCTCATCTCCAACGCCCAGTCCTACCTCACGACCGTCACCGACATCAAGACCGTGGCCGGGAAGACCGTCTGCACCCTGGACGGGAAGAGCCTGGATGTCACGATGATAGGCGACTCCGGTAAGCAGTTCCCGTTCTACGTCGTCAGCAGGGGGGAAGGCCATGTGGAGGACGCCGCCATGTATGGCTGCACCTGCCTGGAGCCCGACAAGTTCGCCGACGGGTACTCCGGCCCCCTGAGCGTCGGAGATTACGTCCTGTTTGACAACATCGGCTCCTACTCCAACACGCTGGCCCCCCGGTTCATCCAGGGGGTCCCTGCCATGGTCAGGTTCGACCGGAACGGCAATTTCATCTTCACGAAGCGGATGGATACCAGAAGGACCATCTTCGGAGAGTACCTGTGAGCCCGTGAACAAATTGTTAAATGGTCACAATTCGATTGACGTTCGGCCGTCTCATGTGGGACAATAAAGTTACGGAAAATCCCACAAATCCGTATGAAACCGAAGAAATGGAGGCCGAAGATATGGAATTGACCACGACGCATGGATACAATCTGTACGACATCTCCTCGATGTTGCAGAAGGCGATCCGGCGGGCGGATGTGTACCACGCAGCATACGCCGCAGCGGAGATGCACCCGAAGTTCCGCACCTACCTGTGGAAGCGGCTGCTCACCGTGTCCGCCGAGGACTGCTACGGCATCATCACCAAGGAAATCATCGCCCTGCAACAGGCGGACGAGTTCGTGAACGGCAAGAAGGGAGACAACTGGCTCTTCATCGCCAAGGCCGTCACGCTCCTCTGCATGGCCCGGAAGAACCGGGACGCCGACTACGTTACCTGCAACTTCATGTGCCCCGACCGGAACCTCAGCCCCGAGGAAATCAAGGAGTTCGACTTCAACGAGCTCCACGCCACCTGCCAGCTCCCCGATTGGGTGTACGACGTTCACACCCGCACCGGCAAGGCGATGGGCAAGACCAAGATAGACATGATACGGGACGAGCAAGCTGCCCTCACTCCCCACCAAACCAGTCTGTTTGATGATGGGGACTGGGGGCAGTTTGTGGAGTCTGAGCGGGCGGAGGGTCACATGAGCCGGCGAGAAGAGGCCCAGTACAAACCATTCGCCGCCGGCAAGAAGCGGTACTACTGATGGGAGGGGTCAACGTGGCAGAGCCGATTAAGAAGACCGACATCGTTCGGGGACTGGTGTCCGATGGGGATATGAAGAAGGCCCTGTCCATCGCTAAGGACTTCCGCCTGGGCATCACGAAGGCGCAGCGCAGCGCCATGACCAAAGCCTATGAGTGCATGGTCCACCCGGCGTTCTACATCTCCATCGGAACCGACATCCCCACGGCCATTCAGGAGGGCGTTACGGTCCTCACTGAGCTGTATGGATAACTCTACATCCATGTGAATATCGACGTTTCTACGGCCTCTCATGGGCATCCATGAGGGGCCTTTTCATGTCCGCAGAAGAGAGGTGGTGATGTGGCTAACCCGAAGGGTAATCCTCAGAACCTACAACCGGTCCGAACCAAGGAAGAAGCGAAAAAGCGGGGAGCTGCCGGCGGGAAGAAGAGCGGGGCGGCCAGACGCAAGAAAAGGGACGCTCGACAGGCCATCCGATATGTCCTGGACATGGCCGCCACGGGCAAGCTCGATGAGAAGCTGGAGGGGCTCGGATTTGATGAAGAAGATCGCACCAACATGACCGGCCTTACCGTTGCCATGATGATGAGGGCGGCCAGCGGGGATGTCTCGGCCTACAAAGCCCTGATGGACTACGGCGGCTTCCACCCGGACCAGAAGCTCAAGGAACGAGAGAGCAAGGCTCGCATCTCTTCGATGGAAGCCTCTGCAAGAAGAGACACTGGTATGCTGGTCCCCCCTGGAGCCGGGGACGATGGTGAGGAAGCAGAGGACACCATCATCTATATGCCAGAAATCGAAAAGGGCGGTGAATGACCATGGCTACACGGATACTCAGGCCACAGCCTGGGCCGCAGGAGCGGTTCCTTGCATCTTCCGCAGATATAGTAGTCTACGGTGGAGCAGCCGGCGGAGGAAAGACCTACGGCTTGCTCCTGTCCGCCCTTCGGTATAAGAATGTCAGGGGATATAACTGCACAGTGTTCAGAAAGACCTACAAACAGGTATTCTCTCCAGGCGGCCTATGGGACGAGACGCTTGATATGTACTACGGGATACGGGGCGCACAGTCCAGAATATCCAACGGAGAGTGGCGCTTTACCGATAAACGTGGGTATATCACATCAAGGGTGCTGTTCAAACACATTGGCAGCGACGATGAGCTGTACGATTATCAGGGAAGCCAGATTTGCGGATTGTGCTTCGACGAGCTCACCCACTTCACTGAACACCAGTTTTTCTATATGCTCTCCCGAAACCGCTCCGTCTGCGGTGTGAAGCCCTTTGTCCGGGCCACCTGCAACCCAGATGCCGACAGTTGGGTCGCTACGTTCATTGAATGGTGGATTGACCAGAAGACCGGATACCCTATCCCGGAACGCAGCGGCAAGATTAGATGGATGATCCGCCGCAACAATATCATCCACTGGGCAGATAGTAAATCGGAGCTGGTTGAGCAGTTCAATCTCGTAACGGAGGAGGAGCTGCATGAACCGAAGAGTGTCACGTTCATTGCAAGCTCCGTCTACGACAATAAGATACTGCTGAAGCAGGACCCCGGATACCTCGCCAACCTGAAGGCCCTGGCCCTCGTGGAGCAGGAACGGCTCCTCCATGGCAACTGGAAAATCAAGCCCGCCGCCGGCCTATTCTTCAAGCGGACGCAGGTGGGGGAGATGCTCCAGAACGTCCCCCTGGATGTGGTCAAGTGGGTACGGGCCTGGGACCTCGCTGCTACGTCGGAAGACGAGGGAGGCAACCCCGCCTACACCGCCGGCGTCCTCATGGGCAAGCGCAGCAACGGCCGGTACGTCATCGCCAACGTGGTCAATGTACGGCTCTCCGCCTCGGAGGTACGCCAGACCGTAAAGATGAACGCTGCCATGGACATCGCCCGGTACAGGCGGGTCCGGGTCAGGCTCCCGCAGGACCCCGGCCAAGCCGGTAAGGATCAGGCTCAGAGCTACATCAAGTTCATGGCCGGGTACGATGTCTGCGCCATCGCTGAGAGCGGTAGCAAGGAAGCACGAGCTGAGCCCGTTGCCGCCCAGTGGCAAGCGGGCAATTTCGATGTTGTCATCGGTGACTGGAACGAAGAGTATTTTGCCCAGCTTGAGAGCTTCCCCGCCAGCCGGTACAAGGACATGGTGGATGCCACCAGCTCGGCCTTTGCGGAGATTGAAAACGTATTCGATATTGGAGGGCTTATCACATGAGTAATGAAATCCGTCAGGATGGCTATGTCAACCTGATGAACAAGTGGGGGACCAGCCAGGACGCCTCGGAGGGCTACCGCTTCCAGCGGGAGCTCGTCACGCCCGATATGGAGTTGACCACCCTCTACACCGATAACGGTCTGTTCACGAAAATCATCGACGCTCCGGCGGAGGAGGCTCTGAAGCAGGGATTCGACCTGGGGCTGAACAACCCGGACATCGAGAAGTTCGTCACCCGGTCCCTGGATGATCTGCGGTGGGAGGAACACGCTGCCACCGCCATGAAGTGGTCACGGCTCTACGGCGGCTCCATCATCGTCATGCTGATTGACGATGGCCGGGGTCTGGAGGAACCGCTCAACTGGAAGAATATCCGCAGCATCGACGAGCTGCACGTCTTCGAGCGTCCCGTGGTCTGGCCCGACTACAACAGCCTGTATGCTGGGGACATCAGAAACTACCGGGGGCGGCGCAGGGGCGGCGGCTTCATGCAGCCCCAGTTCTACGATGTCTCCAGTATCTACGGTACGTTCCGGGTCCATGCCAGCCGGTGTCTGGTCTTCCGCAACGGCGTGGTCCCTGAGAGTGTGGGCAACGAGAATTACCGGTACTGGGGCACCCCGGAGTACATCCGCCTCCGTCGGGCCATCCAGGATACCATCACGGCGCACAGCAACGGCCCGAAGCTGCTGGAGCGCAGCGTCCAGGCTGTCTACAAGATGAAGGGTCTGGCCCAGCTCCTCGCCTCCGAGCTCGGCGAGAACCAAGCCCTGAAGCGTCTGGAGCTCATTGACCTCGCCCGTGGCATGATGAATACCATCGCCATTGACGCTGACGGAGAGGACTATGGCTTCCAGACGTTCCAGTTCTCCGGGGTCAAGGATGTCATCGACGCCACCTGCAATATGCTGTCTGCCCTGACGAACATCCCGCAGACCATCCTCTTCGGTCGGGCCCCCGCCGGGGAAAACTCCACCGGAGAGAGTGACATGGAAAACTGGTACAGCTTCGTCGGTCGCCTCCAGCGGCTCACGGTTCGCCCGGTTCTGCTGAACCTGCTGGATGTCATCTTCATAGCGGGCAGGGCCAGCGGGGAAATCGAGGAGGAGCCGGACTACGAGCTGAAGTTCAACCCGCTCTGGACCATGAGCGACACGGAGAAGGCCACGGTGGACAAGACCAAGGCAGATACCTCCTACGTCAAAGCGCAGACCGCCCAGATTTATGTAGGGTTGCAATCTCTCGACCCGTCCGAGGTCCGTGGGGCCCTGGCAGACAGCGGAGAGTTCCAGGTGGAAGACATCCTGGACGGCATCCCGCCGGAAGAGCTGCTCCTGGAGCCCCAGGATGACACCACAATGGATTTGTCGGAGGACCAACCACCTACACCGGAATATGGTCTTCCGCCTGTTCCTGAGCCTCCCAAGGCTAACCAGGACGCTTCCGATGGCCCGCCCAAAACCACCGGAAAGGGCGTGGGGGTCCTGGTAGTCCGTGACGGGAAAATCCTCACCGGCCTCCGCCGGACTGAAGGTACGTTCTGCGGTCCCGGCGGCCACATCGAGGCCGGAGAGACCCCGGAGCAAGCTGCACTCAGGGAAACGCAGGAAGAGTTCGGCATCACCCCCACGGAGCTCATCCACATCGGAAGCACCAGCGGGGCGGCAAAGCCGTACTTGCCCTCGGAGATTTACCTCTGCACCGAGTACGACGGAGCTCCGAAGGCAGATGGTAACGAGATGGAGTTTGCCCAGTTCATGGAACCGGCGAAGGTCCTGTCTCTGATTGACGCCGGCGTTGCCTTCCCTCCATTTGCGGAGTCTGTTAAACTTCTGTTACACGGCTTGACACCCGGAAGCCCCTCCGATACAATTAACCCTATCCCCACCAACACCGATGGAGGCCCTGGTAGCGGAAACTTCGGGCACGAAGGCCGCAAGGGACAGGTCGGCGGAAGTGGAGGCTCTCTTGGGCAGAAGGAGAAAGACAAGATAGTCAAGCGCCTCGTTGGGCAAAGTACCCATGATGGGGTTGTGATCCGTTCTGTATCCGCTCACGCATTTGACCGTATCGGTGGCAGGAAGCTATCGGTTGGTCGTATCGACAGCATGAGAACGCAGGGCACGATAAGCCCCGGACACCAGCCAGACACCAGATGTTATGACGTTCCTGGAAGCCGAATGGTCATCAACACGAAGACCGGCAACGTCATCACCGTTATGTGGAGAAGAGGAGGAAAGAAATGACCGAAGCGAAAACAGTGGAAGGGCTGCTCAGCAAGGCCCAGCTTGAATTTATCCAGTCTGAGTTTGGTCATGAACCGGATGCCCTCGGTGTTCTCAGCGATGATGACATCGACAACCTGTATGACCGCATCTGTGACATCGAGGTAGAGGAAACCATGAACGCTGGGGACGGCGAGCTCTCGGAACGTGGAAAGATGGCAGAAGGCATTGTTACGCTTATTGGCGATGCACTTTACCGGCCGAAGGATGAGCCGGAAGAATAGCAGTCCTGCATGAAGGGTGACGGAGAAATCCGCCACCCTTTTTCTATGCCCTCTCAGGCGGCCTACAAGGGCCGCTTTGCTTTGCCCATCAAATTACCCACCCGAAAGTGTCGGGAAAAATCCTGGAACCCTCTATGCGTTCACAGGACGGTTCCAGCAATCACACCCCAACAACACCCGTCAGGTAGGAGGCGGACCCATGAACAACCTCATCCACCAGCAAGCCACCAGGGAGGTGGTCAAGGCCCGTTTCGGCAGCCATAAGCGGCTCCGGTGCAAGACCACCCTCCAATATCCCGTAAGCGTGGAACGGGAATACCAGAGGCTCACAAACGCCTACATGAAGCTCCTGAACGACACCCTCAAGAAGCACCTTCCCGAGATACGGGCGGCGGCCAGCAGGGAGGAGGCCACCCGCCACGATGACATCGGGGATTTGGTCAGCATCGTTCAGCAAGCCTTCCTGGAGATGGGCGTGGAGCTGGACAACAGCGCCCACCGGTTTGGGCTCCGGGAGAAGGTGGAGCGCATGGCCCACCTCACCCGGAAGCTCAGCATCAGCGAGTGGAAGCGGGCGATCCGGGCCACGCTGGGCATCGACATCCTGGATGACTACTACCTGGGGGAGTTTTACCGGGAGGCCCTGGCCCGGTGGGTAGACCAGAACGTCAACCTCATCAAGACCATCCCGAAGAGCACCCTGGGGGATATGCAGAACATCGTCCTGGACGGCTTCAGGAACGGCAGAAGCACGAAGTCCATCATCCAGGAAATCCAGGATGTCTACGGTAAGAGCAAACGCCACGCCCGCCTCATCGCAAGGGACCAGATTGGCAAGCTCAACGGCGAGCTGACCAAGAAGCAGCAGGAGGACGCCGGCATAGAGGAGTACGAGTGGTCGGACTCCGGCGATGGCCGGGTCCGGGACGACCACAAGCATTTGAACGGGAAACGCTTCAGGTGGAGCGACCCGCCAATCGTAGATGCCAAAACAGGTAGGCGCTGTCACCCCGGCCAGGACTATCAATGCCGGTGTGTGGCCCTGCCTGTTTTTGACATAGATACCATCGACCTTCCGTTTGCAGGGAAAGGGGGGAAGGCAACATGAAGAAGTTTTTGTCGTGACCCGGCAGAACAGGACAGGCAGAAAGGAGGAACGAGCAAAGTGGAACCCCCTGTTCTCAAGCGTGTCGAGCGTCTGGACAGCATCCCGCTCAGCGATACCTACTGGACCGAGGAAGGCTATCTGATTGATAAGCCCATCGTCACGTCCGTGGGTATCTTCGAGTACCGGAACCCCGACGGCAGCACCCGAAGGGAGCTGCGCTTGCCGGAGTACGTCTTCGACAAGGACAGCCTTGCCAGCTACCGGGGCAAGCCGGTCATCCTCACCCATCGGGCGGGAAGCGTGGACAAAGACAACGTGGACCGGGAGCACATCGGCACGATCCTGTCTGAGGGCATGGCGGACGGCGATGACGTTCGTGTGGAAATCATCATCCACGACACGGACATCATCAAGCAGACCGGTCTCCGAGAGCTCTCCCTGGGCTACTCGCTCGACCTGGACGAGACCCCCGGCACCTGGAACGGCCAGCACTACGACGCTATCCAGACGAACATCCGCATCAACCATTTGGCCCTCGTCGATAAGGCGAGAGCCGGAGAACAAGCCCGGCTGAACATCGACAGCCGGGACGAAAATTCAGAAGGAGGAACCAATATGGACCCCAAGTACGATCTGACCCCCGAGGAGATGGACGAGGCTGTCCGGCAGTTCAAGGCCCGGCGGGCCGACGGCAGCGACCCGGCCCCTGCTGATCCCAAGAAGGACGGCGGCGACCCGCCCGACAAGAAGACCGACGGCGGCGACAGCAACACCGACGGCAACGAGCCCAAGAAGGATGGCGGCGATGCCCCCGGCAGCAACACCGATGGCGGCGATCCCGTGAAGATGGTCAAGGACCGCCGGGACGGGCGCAAGGCCGACGGCGCCCCCAAGGACACCGAGAGCGCCAAGAAGGTCATCGCTCAGCAGGACGCCGACATCGACGCTCTGCTGAAGGTCATTGAGCAGATGAAGGCCAAGAGCGACTTCGACTCCGCCCCCGCCGTGAAGAAGGACGGTGAGGACTGCGTCAAGACCGACGGCGGCGACAAGGGCAAGGCCATGAACGCCGATTCCGTGGACGCCATCGTCCAGGAGCGCATCAGCCTTCTCCGCCTGGGCGACCGGCTGAACCTGGACGGCACCGATGCCATGACCATCCCCCAGCTCAAGCGGGCCATCATCAAGGCTGTGAAGCCCACCCTGCGGCTGGACGGCCAGAGCGAGGTCTACATCGACGCCGCCTTCGCCATCGCCCGTGACGAGGTGGAGGCCCGCAAGGGCACCGAGTACCAGCGTCGGCAGATGTTCAACACGGACTCTGCCCAGAAGAAGGCTCCTGAGCCCGCCGGTGCTACCGCCCGGCGCCACCAGATGATCGAGGACATGGATGGAGGTAACGAGTAATGAGTATTTGGACTGAGTACAACAACAGGACCCCCGCAGGTGTGGCCGGCGGTCTCTACGACCTTACTGACCACGCCGTTGACTCCTTCCGCATCGACGCTGCGGATGGCAAGGTCAAGTTCGGCATGGGCGTCGTGATGGGCACCACCCCCGGCACCGACGTAACCGTTCCGGCGGACGCCAGCACCTTGGACAAGTTCGTGGGCATCGTCATGAACGGCGGCGCCAACGAGATGGACGTGAAGGGCGTCATCGTCGTCCGCAACAGCTCCACCCAGAGCGTCATGCGCCATGGCCGGGTCTGGGCCCGGCTGGCCGCTGAGGCTGAGCCCGCCTACGGCGATCAGGTCCACCTCATCACCAGCGGGGCCGACGCCGGCTGCTTCAGCACCACCGGCGGCATCGCCATCAACGCCCGGTTCATCACCACGGCCCAGAACGGCATCGCCGCCATCGAGCTGTATAACCAGCTCAACGCAGCTCCCGCCGCCAGCGGGAACTAATCGGAGATAGGAGGAAAAGACACTATGAGCAAGATGAGATACGACGCCAATATGCCGTCCAAGACCTACGACTACGCCGATGAGCGGGCGCTGCGGGCATCCAACATCCCGTCCACCCTGGCGAGCTCCCCCGCCATGCGGTTCGACAGCGAGGAGGATGCCAGCGTCTTCTTCGCCCGTGAGCTGGACTACATCAAGTCCAAGGCGTATGACAAGCGGTATCCCGAGTTCACCGCCCTCCAGATGTTCCCCGTCACCCATGAGGTGCCGGAGGGGGCCGAGAGCTTCACCTACTACGGCTACGAGCGGACCGGCATGGCGAAGATCATCAGCAACTACGCCACTGACCTGCCCCGTGTGGACGTGAAGGGTGAGATGAAGACCGGCTACGTCAAGAGCATCGGCGACAGCTACGGCTACAACGTCCAGGAGATGAGGGCTTCCCGTATGGCCGGCAAGTCCCTGGACAGCCGTCGTGCGGACTCCGCCCGTTACCACATCGACCGTCTTACCAACTCCATCATCTGGGTCGGCGACAAGGCCAACAAGCTGGTGGGCGTCCTGTCGGATGACAACGACATCCCTGTCTACACCCTGACCCCCGGCGCCAACACCAAGAAGACCTCCTGGCTGGAGAAGGACCCCGATGAGATCGTCGAGGACGTGAAGTCCTGGCTGACCCAGATGGAGCTCTCCACCCAGGGCGTCGAGAAGCCTGACCGCCTGGGCATCCCCTCCGATGTCTACATCGCCCTGTCCCTGCGCCGCATCGAGAGCACCGAGAGCTCTGTCCTGAAGTACCTCCAAGATAACCTCCCCGGCATCAAGATTACTTCCTGCCACGAGCTCAACTCCACCAGCGTGGACACCAACCCCTACGCCAAGGCCACCGGCTCCACCACCCACGGCCAGGGTGTCGGCATCCTCTACAAGTATGACGCCGACAAGATGTCCGCCGAAATCCCCATGCCCTTCCTCCAGCACCCCGCCCAGTACAAGAACCTGGAGGTCGAGATTATGTGCGAGGCCCGTGTCGTCGGCGCTGTCATCTACTACCCCATGTCCGCCATGATTATCGTGGGCATCTGAGAAGGAGGAAATTGAAATGCTGCTCAAGAACAACAGCCAGAAGGTCATCCACGTCGGCAATGTGATGATCCTGCCCGAAGAGACCAAGTCCGTTGATGATAGCCTGTCCACCGCTCCTGCGGTGGCGGCTCTCATCTCCCGCAAGGCCCTGGCCGTCGTCAAGTCCACGGCCAAGGAGTCCGCTGGCGAGGAGACTGGCGGCGAGACCACCGGGGGAGAGGCCCCCGGCGGGGGTGGCAAGAAGGCCCTGTCCCGGATGAACAAGCAGGAGCTCATTGATGAGTGTCTGAAGCTGGGCCTGGACATCGTGGAGGACGACACCAAGGAGACCCTGGCCGAGAAAATCCGGGCCGCCACCGCCGAGTAAGGAGGGCCAGTCATGGCAAAGGCCAGGACCCCGGCCAAGTTTAAGGCCGTAGCGCCCATCCTCGACATCTTCCGCATTTTGGCCGCAGAGTTCGCTTCGGTCGAGGACCCCACGGTTCTCCAGTGGATTGACCTCACAACCCCCATGGTCAGTCGGAAGCAGTTCGGGAACCTGTATGAACAGGCCGTGGCGCTCCTGGCTGCCCACCGGATGAAGATTGCTGGCTGCGGGGAGGATCAGTCCGCCGGGGAAGGCGGGCTCCAGCTCGGTATCGGGGACACCCTTCGGGTAAGCAGTTACTCGGAGGGTGAAACCTCCATCTCGTTCAACAGCTCCGCAGCCAGTACGCTCTCGGACGCTGAGCTGACCCTCACGGCCTACGGTATGCAATACCTGTCCCTGCGCCGCATGGTCATCATGCCCATCCGGTGCTCCGGGGAGGGAAGGCGATGAGCGGCGGTCACGACCGGCTCACCCCGGAAGGCCGCCGGTTCCTGGCCGAGCTGGAGAAGATGAAGC
Organism: Oscillospiraceae bacterium; assembly: GCA_910574635.1. Classification (GTDB taxonomy): domain Bacteria; phylum Bacillota; class Clostridia; order Oscillospirales; family Oscillospiraceae; genus Oscillibacter. The sequence continues at coordinate 46,940 of CAJTCG010000008.1, forward strand.
GCCTGGAGGTCAGGGTCGGCTATCAGGCTGGCGAGGCCACCGACGACGAAGGTGTCGATATGTGCGACATCGCCCTATGGAACGAGCTGGGCACGAGTGGGGCTCACCCCATACCGGCCCGGCCGTTCCTTCGCCAGAGTGTTGATGGTAACGAGGACAAAATCAGAGCGCATTGTGCGCAACAGGCCAGGGCCATAGCCCGTGGTGGCACCGCCGAGGAAGCCCTGAAGAAAATCGGCATCCACATGAAGGGCATCGTCCAGAAGACCATCAAGGAAGGCTCCTTCGTTCCCAACGCTCCGTCCACCATCAGGAAGAAGGGCTCGGATAAGCCCCTGATTGATACCGGCCGGCTCCGCCAGTCGGTGAATTACCACATCAAGCCGAAGGGAGGAGGAGGATGACCATGGGCGGCCTGAATATTTTCCGCCGCAAGTACACCGTCCGCAGGTTCGGCCCCCAGGAAGATGTCCCCGGCGGCTACACCACGGCACCGTATGAGGATGTGGTCACGTTCCTCAACGTCCAGCCCCTCTCCACCAAAGAGCTCCTGGCCCTGCCGGAGGGGGAGCGCAGCACCAAGCGGGTCAAGGCGTTCGGGGACCTCCAGCTCACCGCAGCGGACCAGTACCAGGGCATCCCTGGAGACTGGCTGTTTTACCGTGGGTCGTGGTACAAATGCGTGTCGGCGTTCCCGTGGGACCATACGATGCTGGCCCATTGCAGGTCCGAGTTCGCCATCATCCCGGAAGGGGAGCTGCCGGACAACGTAGAGCCCCCCGGCGGGTACACGAAGGAGGAAGAGTGATGGATGTCAAGGAAGCCCGCAGTCTCATCTATGAGCTGCTGGGTGTTTTTTATTCCAAGGCCAGTGTCAAACACTCCAAGCAACCGAACACGGTCAAATCTAAGCCCCCTCTCGCGACCCTCACGACGATTTCGGTGAAGCGGCCACTCAATCCCCCTCAGAAGGTCATCGACGGCACCACGGTCAGCTACTACCCCACCAGGATGGCCCTCCAAATCGACCTCTGCACGAAGGGAGCCCCCGTGGAGCAGCGCCCCGGCTTCATCACACCGGCGGAGAACACCGCCCTGAGTGATCTGCTGGAGTTCGCCAACTTCGTCGCCTCGGACTATGCCGTTAATTGGTGCCACCAGCACGATGTTTCAATCGTCCTGACCGGAGAGGCCCACGACACGTCGGAGCTCATCAACGATGCCAGCTACCAGTTCCGGGCAACCATGGAGCTGGCGATGAATTTCACCCAGAAGGCCGTCGGTTACACCGCCATGCTGGACCCGTCCAGCATCAAGCACAGCTCCGCCCCCGGCGAGACCCCTGGTGGCCCCGGAACCCCCGGAACCCCTGGTACACCCAGCACACCAGATACCCCCGTCATCCCCGATACAGACCCGGACGAGGCGGAGGATGTCTACATCGAACCGGTCTTCGTTCCTTCTGCCAGCGGCGGGGCAAACGAAGAGCTGGCGAAGGAAACCCTCGGCTACTTCACGTCGGCCGAAATCACCAACAAGGAGGAAAAGTAGAAAATGGGAAACAATCTCGACCGGATTGTCACTGTTTCTATCGACATCGCATCGCCCATCATCGACAGCAACAGCTTCGACAATCTTCTCATCTTCGGCCCCGCCCCGGCCAAGGCGGACCATAAGGCCCCCGCCGTGGGGGTCTACAACAGCCTGGAGGAGGTCACGGGCACCGGCTACGTCGCCGTTGGCAAGGACGCCGACATCGTGGGCGTGGCCGCCCGTATCGCCTTCTCCCAGAGCCCGTCCCCGTCCAAGGTGTTCATCGGGACCCTGGCGGAGGATGGCGACCTCGCTTCCACCCTGGATGGGCTCCTGGGTATGAACGGCTGGTATGTCATCTGCCCTGTCGGGCTCTCGGAGGAGCAGCTCAACACCGTCATCGAGTGGACAGAGGCCCAGAAGAAGATGTGCGGCTTTGCCTCGTATAAGCCGGCCACCGCTTCCCAGACCATTTACCAGCGCAGCTTCGGTATGTACTGCAAGGAGAGCGACGATCAGGCTGACGCCGATGTCTCCCCGGCCAACCAGTGCATTGCCGTCGGCTGGACCGCCAAATGCCTGAATTACCACGCCGGCAAGGAGACCTGGGCCCACAAGACCATCAACGGGGTCGCCCCGTCCTCGCTCACCAGTACGAAGATTGCCGCTCTGGAGGCCGGCAATATCAGCTACTTCATCCCGACCGCCTCCAAGAACATCAGCTACCAGGGCAAGACCCTGGCCGGCGAGTGGATTGACACCATCCGCTTCCGGGACTGGCTGGAGAACGATATGCAGGTCCGGGTGGCGAACCTGTTTATCACGAACCCGAAAATCCCCTACACGGACAAGGGCATCGGGCTCATCCAGAACCAGATGATTGCCTCCCTGAAGTCCGGCGTCTACTACGAGGGCATCGCCCCCGACGAGTACGACGAGGACGGGAACCTCATCCCCGGCTTCACCACCCACGTCCCCCTGTCCGCCAACCTGACCGCCTCGCAGAAGGCGTCCCGCAAGCTGACGGACTGCACCTTCACGGCCCGGCTGGCCGGTGCCATCCACTTCACAGAAATCAAGGGCACCCTGACCTACAACCTGTAAGGAGGTAAGAACCAGCTATGACTAAGACTTATGACCCTCGCCTCGTCACCATGTCCTTTGGCAGCCACATCGTCACCGGCTTTGCGGATGACTCTCATATCACCATCGAGGCGAACGGCGACGGCATTACCAAGAAGGTGGGGTGCGACGGGGAAGTGGCCCGAGCCCTTCCCACCGACCGCACCCACAAGGTCAAGTGCGTCCTGCTTCAGACTTCCGACAGCAACAGCGTTTTTCAGGCTGCCTACAAGCGGGACCTGGAGACCGGGGAGGGCAAGGCTCCTCTCCTTATCAAGGACCTGAAGGGCGGTCTGCTGTATAGCTCTGAGGAAGCCTGGATCACCAAGGACGCCACCCGCACCCGTGGCAAGGACACCAACAACAACGAGTGGGAGTTCGACAGCGGCTCCGACGACCTCAGCGAGTAAGGGGAGGGATAGAGGATGAAACAGCAAGACGCTACTCCGGTACTGGTCGGCGACACCACGTTCTACATCCGGCCGTTCCCCGCCTTCAAGTCCGCCAACATCTTCGGCCAGCTCACCAAGACCATTACCCCCGTCGCCGGCGGGCTCCTGTCCCTGGTCGGGGGCACCGGCGATGAGAAAAGCATTTTCGACCTCAACCTGGAAGAGGCGGCTCCGGCTTTGGCCGGGGCCGTTTCTGGTCTCTCCGGCACCGTGGTGGAGACCCTGCTCAGGCAGCTCTTGGTCGATTACGGCAACATCGCCTATGACGACCCGGAGACCGGCGCCACCCCGAAGCTGACCATGGACAAGGCCAATGATCTGTTCTGCGGCGAGGTCCAGGATATGTTCATCCTGGCGGTGGAGGTCATCAAGGTCAATTACAACGGTTTTTTCAAGAAGCTCGCCGCCCAGTTTGGCGCTGCCATCGCCAAGTTCAAGGACCTGATGGCGGCGAGTTCAGCCAGTACGGAGACTTCGACGCCTCCCAGTTCGGAGAGTTAGAGCTCCGAATGTATTCCCTCATCAAAGCGAAGCTGGCGACGATGTGGGAGCTGAAGAACGTCTACACCCTGGACGAGGCCCTGAAGCTCTATGCCCTGTACTGCATGGAGCTGGATGTGGAGCGTTGCAGGGCGGACGACGCTCAGGCAGAACGGGACAGGAGGAGGTGAGCCATGCGCTGTGACTATCCGTGACATAATGATCCTGCTGGGCTTCGACATCGACGAGCAGTCCCAGAACGAAGCCGAGAACAGCGTCAAAAGCCTGAAAGACATGGCTACCAAGGCCCTGGGCGCCATCGGCGTGGCCTTCTCCGTAGCTGGTGCAGCATCCTTCGTCAAAGATTGCGTGTCCGTGGCATCTGAGGTGGAGGAGATGCAGAACAAGTTCGATGTCGTCTTCCAGGGGATGACCGACGAGGTGGAAGCGTGGGCTCAGTCCTACTCCGACGCCATCGGTCGGAACAAGAATGACATCAAGACCTATCTGGCCGACCAGCAGAATTTGTTGGTCGGCTTCGGCATGACCCGGCAGGAGGGCGCTGAGCTGTCCAAGCAGATGACCACGCTGGCCCTGGACCTCGCTTCCTTCGCCAACCTGGACGAGACGGCTGCCGTGAACAACATGACCAAAGCTGTTATGGGCGAGTCCGAGGCGGCCAAGGCCCTGGGTGCTGTCCTTAACGATGACACGAGGGCAAGAGCTATGCAAGCTATGGGGCTGTCCGGCACCTACGAGAAGCTGGACCAGCTCACGAAGATGCAGGTCAACTACAACGCCATCCTCGCTCAGAGCCCAGACGCCATCGGAGACTGCGAACGCAGCCTCGGCTCCTACAAGAGCACCGTCGTTCAGTTCCAATCCAAGCTGAAGGAAATCAAGACACTCGTGGGTCAGTTCTTCATGCCCACATTCCAAAAGGTCATCAGCTTCGGAGCGAAGGGCCTCACGGTATTGCGGGACGGGGTGCAGAAGCTAAATGACTTCGCCGCCAAGATAGGTGGGGCCGAGAAAATCATCGGCGTCCTGGGCGTGACCATCGGGGCCACGCTCGCCATCGTCAACTTCCAGAAGATCGCCGACGGGCTCAAGCTCATCGGCAAGGGTCTCGGCAACGTCAACCTGAAGGTATTTGCCATCGCCGCCGTCGTGCTTATGCTGGCCCTCATCGTGCAGGACTTCATCGCCTTCATGAATGGGGACAACAGCGTGATAGGCGCTCTCTTTGAGAAAGCCGGCATCGACGCTGACGAGGCCAGGGCCACCATCCAGAAGGCATGGAGCACCATCAAGGACTTCCTGCTGTCGATATGGGGGACCCTCCAGGGGGCGGCCCAGGCCATATTCGGCGCCCTGTCCGACTGGTGGGCCGAGAACGGCGAGGCGGTCAAGGATACGCTTCTGGGCATCTGGAAGGCCATCGTCGGAGCGGCCAAGCAGATTTTCGGTGCGCTGTCCGGCTGGTGGAAGGAGAATGGGGCCCAGGTCATGGAAACCTTCTCCAAGCTGTGGGAAGGCATCAAGCAGCTCTGCGAGACCCTGTGGAACGCCCTGGTATCTGCGGCCCAGACCATTTTCGGGGCCCTGAAAGCCTTCTGGGACACCTGGGGCTCTACCATCATCGCCGTGTTCAGCATCCTATGGAATACCCTCATCTCGCTCATCCAGCCGTTCCTCGACTACCTATCGGCCCTCATCGACTTCCTGGCGAACGTCTTCACCGGCAACTGGGAAGGGGCCTGGAACGCCATCAAGGATATGGCTGCGGCGGCGTGGGAAATGCTCGTCGCCATCCTCAGCGGTGCGTGGGATACCATCACCACCATCTGGGGGGCGGTCATCGACTTCTTCGCCGGTATTTTCCAGGGCGTTTGGGATGTCATCGTGGAAAAGGTCACTGGCATCAAAGACGCCATCGTGAACGGCTTCCAGGCCGCCATCGACTGGATTACAGCCCTTCCCGAGCAAGCCCTGAAATGGGGCTCCGACATCGTGGACAACATCGTCAACGGCATCACCGGGGCGGTGGGCAAGGTCGGAGAGGCCGTCAAGTGTGTGGCCGACAAGATTAAATCGTTCCTCGGCTTCTCCGAGCCGGAGGACGGCCCCCTGAGTGACTTCCACACCTATATGCCCGATATGATTGACCTGATGACCCAGGGCATCGCAGCGGGGAAGGAACGGGTCCGCAACGCAGTCGAGGAGATCGCCGCAGGTATGTCCGACGGCATGAACCTCGAAGACAACAGCGGCTCCGTCACCGGCATGGTGGGCAACCTGCTGGGCGGCATCAAGGCGGCCAAGACCAAGGCGAACAAAATGCTGGGCTCCATGAAGGACGACGGCATGACCTTCAATCCGAAGATTGCGCCGGTATCTGACCTGGGCAATTTTGTCCAGGGCATCGCAGCGGGGAAGGAAAAGCTCAAGAGCTTCCTCCAGGGCTTCAGCGGGGACCTCTCGTTTATGACCCAGGCCAACGTGGTGCAGCCCGAAACCGTGTCCAAGGTCGGCGGCGGCAACGACAGCAAAACCGTCAGCATTACGCAGAACGTCAACATCGACAACCAGTTCAACGGGGACCGGGCGGGCCAGGAGAAGAGCTCGGAGGCCATGGACAAGGCCGCCGACGACTCCACCAGCGAGATGGCTCGGGCCCTGCAATTCGCAAGGGGGTGACAGGGTATGGGAAGAGCTATGCAGCCCGTGAGTGTGGACGGCATCGAGTTCGACGCTCTCATGAGCTCGACCGAGGCGTATGACGCCACCGTCCCGGAGTATTCGGTAGAGACCGGCTTTGCCGTCAGCGACACCATCATCCTGTCCCCGGAAACCCTGGACATGACCCTGCTGGTCAGCAACAGGCCCGTGACCTGGGCCAAGCGGTTCGGCAATTCGGGCGACCGGGTGGCGGAAGTGGTGAAGCGGCTCAAATCCCTGTACTTCCAGAAGAAGCTCATCACCGTCACCACCAGTTCCGAGACCTACACCGACATGGCTATCCTCAGCCTCAGCATCCCTAAGACCAACGCCATGATGGAGGCCATGGAAATCCCCATCAAGTTCAAGAAGGTCCGGGTCACGGCCACGAAAACGGCCACCATCCCGGACAGCTACGGAAAGAGCGGAGCCTCCGCTGCCTCCGCCGGGACCGCCAGCACATCCAAGGGGTCCAGCGGGGGTGGCTCGGGCTCCGGCTCCAGCTCTGGATCGGGTTCTAATTCCGGCGGGGGCTCATCCGGTGGCGGCAATAAGTCTGGGTCCATCCTGTACTCCGCCGCCGCCGGCATGGGCCTCATGAAGTGAGGTGCGGTATGGACTATATCATCATCGAGGTCCCCGATATGAACGATAGCGTGTCCCGCATCGTCCTGAACGGGAAGCAGTACCTCATCCGCTTCACCTACAATGACACCGGCGGCTACTGGAGCTTCGGCCTGTCCGACGCCCTGGGCGAGCCCATCGTCATGGGCGTGAAGGTCGTCCCCCGGTTCCCCCTCAACGTGTTCTACTACGGCGTGGCCGAGCTGCCCATGGGCGTCTTCGGTGTCATGACCGAGCTGGACAAGGTGGGCCGGGCGGATTTTAGGGAAGGCCGGGCCAGCTTCATCTTCGCCCCGGTCCAGTAATTTCTTCCGTGGATTTTCCGTGGGACATCCTGCGGACGGTCCAAACGTCGTCCAACACGGCATCCGCCACAAATCCATCCATCATCCCGAAAAAGCGTGGTGGTAGGGGAAAAGGGCATCTCAGCCATAGAGGGTGAGCGAGACAGGCCAAAACCTGAAAATCTCGCTCATCCTCCCTTTTTCTCCGTTTTTCGTACCCTTTTGATTTTTGTCCCACGTCTCGTCCGCACGACCGTCCGCAGGACATCCGGTGGAAATCCGCTCGTAACCAAACCAAACCTAACCATAACCCTTTATATAGAAAGAAAATTATTAAAAGAAAGCCGAGCAAAGGAGGCGACAGCCTTGCAAAACTTTGACCGCCAGTACCGCCTAATCGCTGGTCAGGCCGGACAGGTAGGCTTCGAGATAGGGGAAGGGCCAACACCCCTCCATGTCTCCTTTTCCTTCCAGAAAGCGGACCTCAAGAGCCAGAACACCGGCAAGGTCTCCATCTGGAACCTGAACCCCCAGCACCTCGCAGAGCTCAGCAAGGACGATTGCGTGGTATCCCTGAAGGCGGGGTACGGCTCCGTCATGCCCCTCATCTTCACCGGGGTCGTCACCTACACCAGCACGTCGCTGGACGGGGCGGATCGCTGCACCCAGCTTGAGTTGGTGGACAACCGCATCGAGGTCCGGGACACCTACGCCTCCGTCTCCTACTCCGGCACCGTGAATACGAAGACCCTCATCCAGGACGCAGCCGACCAGATGGGCGTGGCCGTCACGTTCTCCTACAACGCCGAGTTCGTGGACCTGCCCAACGGCTTCAGCTTCGTCGGCCCGGCCAAGGATGTCCTGACCAAGGCTTGTGATTGCAGCAGCCTTCAGTGGTCGATACAGAATGGCGTCCTCCAGGTCAAAAAGCCTGGGGATGTCATGTCGAAGGAGGTCTACGTCCTGAGCCCGGACACCGGGCTCCTGGGCATCCCGAAGCAGATACAGGTATCCGATGACAAGGACACCTCGAAGGCCCAGCACGGGTGGGACGTGGAGTACCTGATGAACGCAGCTATCAACATCGACGATTATGTCAAGCTGGAGAGCAAGATGGTCACGGGCTTCTTCCGGGTCTACTCGCTGGAAATCGAGGGGGATAACGTGGAGGGCTCCTGGACCTGTACGGCCCGGCTTCTGGAGGTGAGCGGCTGATATGATGCAAGAGCTCGTTGAACGGCTCCAGCAGATGGCGGAGGGTGCCGTCAACTGTATCCACACGGCCATCCCTGGCTCCATCGTGGACTTCGACCCGGCAACCTGCCTCGCCACGGTGTCCCCGAAGATGAAGTACACCAAACCGGACGGGAGCAAGATGGACTACCCGAATATCGCCGGGGTCCCCGTCTACTTCCCGCAGGGGGCGGGCCAGAAGGCATCCATCGCCTACCCGGTAAAGCCGGGGGATGGGTGCATCCTCTTCGCCGCCGAGCAGTCGCTTGACTTCTGGATGTATGGCCGGGAGACCGCCACCGATCTGCGGTACGACCTGACCAACAGCATCGCCCTGGTGGGCCTCTTCGTCAAGCCTGGGCCCGGCGTCCAGAAGGCTTGTGATGAGAACGCCGTGGTCATCAAGGCTGAGAGCACCACGGTCACGATAAAACCAAGCGGCGTGGTCATCGACGGGGATGTAACTATCAACGGCAGCCTGACCACCCAGGGCGGAACCGTCAACCTAAATTAGCGGAAGGAGGTAATGACCATGAACGCTACACGGCAAGGGGACTGCTGCACCGGTCACGACGCTTGCCCGCCGGTCCCCCTGGTGGAGTACAGCTCCGATGTCAAAATCAACGGCCGTGGCGCTGGCCGGGTCGGAGACCATTACGCCTCCCATGGCTGCGTCTCCCACCCCGGCCACCAGGACGTGATTGCCGCCGGCAGCTCCTCAGTCTTCATCAACGGCCGCCCGGCGGCCCGCATCGGCGATGCCGTTTCCATCGGAGGCTCTGTCCAGGATGGGAGCGGCGACGTGTTTATCGGGGGGTGATCCGTATGGTGGACTTCAAAATCACGCCAGACGGGGACCTGGAAATCACCCCCGTGGGGGACATCGTTCCGACCGAGAGCGTCGCTCAGGCTGTCCTCATCCGCCTCAAATGGTTCCTGGCCGAGTGGCGGCTGGGGCCAACCCTGGGCTTCCCGTACTTCGAGGAGGTGTTCATCAAGAACCCGAACCTGACGAAAATCCGCTTCCTGCTGCGGGACCTCGTGCTGGGCGTGGAGGGAGTGACCAGCGTCACGAAGGCTGACATCATCCCGGACCCACGCACCAGGGAGGCGGAAATCATCGTCGTCTTCACCGTCGAGGATGAAATTTTCCAGAAAGAGGTGAAAATCTGTGCCTGACTATGGCCTGACCCCCAAAGGCCCCAACATCAAGCGGCTGGATGTCATCCTGGAGGAGATGCACAGCTCCTTGACGGAGAAGCTGGGGATAAACACCCGCCAGAACCCCCAATCCCTCCTGAACCACCTTCTGACCAATGTGGCCGATAAGATCGCCGAGCTCTGGGAGTACGGCAGCGACATCTACTACTCCCAGTACCCGGCCACGGCGGAGGGCATCAGCCTGGACAATGCGGCCCAGTACGGGGGCTCCACACGGGGCTCCCCGGCGCCGTCCTACTACCACGTCCTCTGTACCGGCATCGACGGCACCGTCATCCCGTCCGGGACGCTGATTGCCTCCGATACCAACCCGGCTACGCAGCTCGTCATCAGCGAACAGAAGGAGATAACCCGCAGCTCCTTCAACAAAGCAGCCGTCAAGGTCACATCCACGCAGCTCTCCGGCGTCTTCACGGTGGCCCTGAACGGGAACCCATACTCTATCACCCCCACGGGAACCCCGACCACCATGGACGTTCTAAAAGCTCTATCGGCCGCCATCAACGACGACGCCTTCCTGGTATCCGTCGATGAAGAGGCGGCCCTGCTTCGCATCGAGGCGGTGGTTGAGGCTTCTGCCAACGTCCTGCTGCTGTCCGAGAACCTGACCACCGATACCGTGGGCAGCGTCATCACCTTCGCCACCGAAGAGGCGGGGGACATCCTTCTCCCGAACGGCGTCATCACGAAAATCGTCAAGGCTGTGCCTGGGCTCCAAAGCGTGGTGAACGTGGGCTCCTACATCGCCGGCCAGCTCACGGAAACCGATACCGAGTTCCGCCAGTCGTATGCGGATAAGATTTTCTCTATGTCCTCCCGGATGCTGGAGAGTATCCGCAGCGCCATCCTGGACAACTGTCAGGGCGTCACATCGGTGGCCCCCTATGAGAACGACTCCAACGAGGTCGATGACATGGGCCGGTGGCCCCACTCCGTCGAGGTCGTGGTGGACGGCGGAGACGCCAACGAAATCGCCCGCCAGATACTCAACACGAAGGCCGGCGGCATCAACACCTTCGGCTCTGTGGAAGTCTCGGTCCCCGGCGAGTACGGCGAAGAGATTACCGTCCGCTTCAACCGCCCGACCTACCTGAAGGTCTGGATGAGGGTGGGCGTCACCATGAGCCGGAGCTCCACGCTGCCGTCCAACTATGCCGACCTCATCAAGGCCGCCATCCTGGACAGGATGGACACGCTGGACACCGGCTCCGATGTCGTCCCGCAGAAGCTCTTCCTGGGCGCCCTGTACTCCACCGTCACCGGCATGGACTACGCAGACATCACCATGGCGGCGGGGGAGAGCAAGCCGGCCACGCTGGACCAGCGCAGCATCACCGTAACGCCCAGGGAACGGGCCATCCTGTCGGAGGAGAGGATCGAGGTGGTCATCAGTGGTTGACTACTTCGCCAGCCTGAAAGCTGACCTCGTGGAGCAGTTCAAGGGCCAGCCGAACATCGAGGCCGTCATGGAGGTCATCGCTGAACAACTCCAGGACGTAGCGGACTTCTATGAGGACCTGCGGACGCAGCGTTCCATCAGCACCGCCGTCGGCTCTCAGCTTGACGGCGTGGGGGACATCGTGGTCCTCAGCCGGGCGGAGGCCGGGGAGCTCTCCAGCTTCGTCAACCCCGGCGAGCCCATCAACGATGAAACCTACCGGAAGTACCTGTTCTACAAGGTCCTGAAGAACACGAACACCTGCACCTACCCAGACCTCATCCGGGCCTTCCGTATGTTCTGGGAGAAGCCCCTGTACTACCACGAGGACCCGGAGTACCCGGCGGTCATGTTCCTGGACGCTGGCATCCTCAGCCCGGAAGACCATGCGGAGAACCTGCTGAGCGCCCCCATCATCAAGGCCGCCGGCGTGGGCATCCACATCACGGCCACCACGGAGTCTCCGCCCATGGAGTCGGAGCTGCACGTCACCCCGGTCATGGGCCGGGGAATGGCTATCACGAAGCTCCCGGAGCTGGAGCCGGAGCTCCCGGCCGCCGTCATCTCCGTCGTCCCGGTCATCGGGCGGGGCCTGAGTATCACGAAGCTCCCGGTCATCGAACCGGACCTGGGGATCGCCGCCGTGGTGGGCCACGCTTCCGCCGCCATGGTCGGCACCATCATGGAGACCCGGCTCCCCACGCTGAAAGACTTTGATACCGAAATCCAGGCGGCCACGGTGGGCCGCTTTTCTGCTGCTTCGCACGGCACTATCATGGAGACAAGACTACCAGAATTGAAGGAGGAATTTGCATGAACCCCATGGTTATTGACCCGATGAACCCCGTTGAGAACGAGAACTACGGCTGCACCACCACCAAGCGGGGTCGGGCCCTGATTGCCAAAATCCTGGCCGAGAAGATGCCCCTCACCCTCACCCGGACCATGGTAGGGTCCGGTATCTGCCCGGATGGGCTGTTTCCCGGCGAGCTCCAGGACCTTGTTGAGCCGGTGGCCGCCGCCACCTCCAACGAGCCCATGTACGACGGCGATACCGTCCACATGACGGTGGAGTACCGGTCCGACCTGAACGGCGGCCTGGACCACGGTTTCTGGATCAGGGAGTTCGGTGTGTTTGCCCGTGACCTGGAGGGGGAAGAGGTACTGCTGTACTACGGCACCCTGGGGGATTACCCTCAGTGGGTCAGCGCCTACTCCAAGAACGGCATCGACACCCGCCGGTTCCCCATCAGCATCACCGTCGGCGAGGGGGCCACGGTCATCATCGACTACTCCCCGGAGGCGTTCATGACGGCGGAGGACGTGAAGGAATACTGCGTCGTGGTCATGCTGCCCCAGTTCCTCGTGGAGGCCCAGAAGCTCATCGACCTCCACAACGGGGACATGGAGGCCCACCCGTTCCTCCAGAACCTCAATGCTGCCATGGACTCCCGGCTGTCCCTGCTGGAGCTGATGTATAACACCGATGTGTCCGGCAACCCGTTCACCGTCACCTTCGACAGCCTGACCGGGCTGGTGGTTACTGGTGTCTGGAACACCAACCAGAAAAGGCTTGAGTTCTGATGGAGGAAGTAACATTTTCCCGGCCACCGAATGAGCTGTCCTGCATCATCGGGAACCTGTTCACATCGGTGGAGCCACCCTGCGATTTGTGTGACCATGGACGCACGACCGATCTTGTCATTACCGGCATCACCCACAGTCAAAATTATGGGAGGCTGACCATCAAGACCGATTGCTGCATCTTTTACGGCAGGCCCGAAGATTTGGCCGCCGTCATGACCGGGCGCTGCCCGAAAGGAGGATGCGGAAATGGCTGAAAAGGAATACCTGCTTGGCAACAGGGCGAGGGAGCTCCTGCGATACACCAATCAGGCGACAAGGATCGTGTCCGATGATGTCAGCCAGCGTGACGTTCGGGCGATTATCAAGCGTATCGCCGAGCTCGATGACATCCGGGAGGTCAGGTCGGTGTGCTCCATGGTCACACACCAATTAGACGAAAAGAGCAACGAGGGCTTCACCAAGAGCAAGTTCCGGCTCTACGGCGAGGATATGCGGCAGATTGCCAAGAACATCGTTCGGGATGTCCATTCTGCGAACAACAAGCATTTCCAGACCGAGTATGACGCACGGCTCAAGAAGATAGACGACGTTCTGGACGGCTGCACCCTGCTCCTGGAGTACATCCAGATTTGTGTCGAGGAGCACATCATCAGCGTGAAGAAGTCCGGCGTCTGGACGAAGAAGGTCACTGACGTGAAGTATATGGCCGCCTCCTGGAGAAAGAACGACGGAGGCAGGGCCCGGAAGCTGAGGGAGGAGGCTCAGGCCCAGGCAGACAAGCGGCAGGTCGAGGTCGTGAAGGCTGCGATCCGCCAGTACAACGCCGAGAGGCAGACCCGCCCCACACAGTAGGGATACCCGGCGGTGGCGCCCGCCTTGTATCAAGGGTATGACTCGTTTTCGGCCGCCAACTGGTGGCTCCGCTCCCCGAACACCAACAACTCCAACAACGCTTGGAACGTGAACTCCAATGGCAACTCCAACAACACGAACAACTGCTCGAACTCCTATGGCATCCGCCCCGCTCTGATGGAATGTGAGACGTGTAACCCCCGCAAGGGGGCGAAAGCAGTACGCCATCATCAAAGGGAGTCATATCCTGTCGCCGCTCTGCGCCACGGGGCGACGACGAACACATCACGCCGAGGCCAGCCACCCCCGCCGGGGGTGCCGTTGGCTGCCTGGGGGAAGGAGGGCCGGCGTTAGGCATGAGGGCCGGTCGGGAGCTTCCCCTACACCCCGGCCGGCGGAAGCAAAGGAATGGTTGAATGACCTATCAGGAAATGTGCGCTTTTGACGTGTTGTATGCCGCCTACCTGGAGGCCAGAAGCGGGAAGCGCAAAAAGGTCAGCACCGCCCAGTATGAGGCGAACGCCCTGGCCTGTACCGAGAAGCTGTCCCGTATACTTGCGTCGAAGACCTATATCCCAGGAAAATTCGAGACTTTCTACGTCTACGAGCCGAAGAAGCGGCTCGTCCAGGCCCCGGCGTTCGTGGACAAGGTTGTGCTCCATGCCGTGACCGATAACATCCTGTACGAAGCCGTGACGAAGAGCTTTATCCGTGACAACTACGCCAGCCAAAAGGGAAAAGGAACCCATGACGGTCTGATGCGGCTGAAGCAGTTCATGGTGGACTACTACCGGCAGTACGGCACAGCCGAAGGCTGGGTGCTGAAATGCGATGTCCACCACTTCTTCGCCTCCATCGACCATGACAAGCTGAAGGTGAAGCTGAAGGCCCTGCTTGACCGCCGGGGAGTAGACCCGCAGATTTATGAGCTGCTGTGCATCTACATCGACACCACGGCGGGACTGCCCCTGGGCTACCAGACCAGCCAGCTCCTCGCCCTGCTGTTCCTGGATGAGTTTGACCACATCGTCAAGGAGAAGTACGGCGTCAAGAAGTATGGCCGGTACATGGATGACTTCCTCGCCATCCACCCGTCGAAAGAGTTCCTGAAGAACCTGTTGGCAGACTTCCGGGTGTTTATGGGCAGCTACGGTCTGGAGCTGAACGAGAAGACCGGCATCTTCCCTCTGAGGAACGGCATCGACTTCCTTGGATTCCATAGCTACCTGACCGAGACCGGCGGTGTTGTCCAGAAGCTCCGCAAGGACGGTATCGACAGGATCAAGAAGAACATCAAGATATGGCGGGTCGAGTATCCCGCCGGGAACATCACCAAAGAGAAGATACTCGAAAAGTTCGGTTCATGGGACGCTCATGCGGCCCACGGTGACACTCACGCCTTACGGACGAAGTATGCCAAGCAGGTCGAGGAAATCATCGGCGAGAAGGTTCCCGTCCACCGGAAAATCAACTCGACGAGGGAGGTTCGGGCGAAGCGGCGAGTAAAGCAGATGCAGAACATCTACAAGAAGCAGCACAGGGCGCAGGAGCAATCCGGCGCCTTTTCGCCTGTCCCGAGGCCGGCCGACATACCGCCGTGGCAATAAATTTTGAAGGAGGAAAAGACATGGCATCAGTTGCCCTCAGCAGCAAAGCCGTTGGCAGTATCGTCAAGATTAAAGTCAATGGCACCCTGCGGGACTTCATCGTTGTCCAGCAGGGGAAGCCGTCGTCCATCTACGACGAGTCCTGCAATGGCACATGGTTGTTGATGAAAGACCTGTACGAAAGCCGCCAGTGGCATAGCTCCAACGTCAATGACTATGCCAACAGCACCATCCACAAGTGGCTCAACAACGAGTTCCTCAACCTGATCGACGCAAATATCCGGGCCCAGATCAGGCAAGCGAAAATCCCGTACCGTCCCGGCAGCGGCACCAGCATGAGCGTCAACAGCGGGGCGAACGGCCTGAGTGCGAAGATTTTCCTGTTGTCCAACATCGAGGTCGGCGGCCAGACCGATTGGAGCTATATGCCCCATGACGGCGCAAGGCTGGCCTACTTCGAGTACGGCACCGGCACCTCGGCCAACAACAAACGCCTCGCCTATCTCAACGGTTCGGCCGCCCTCTGGTGGCTCCGCTCCCCGGGCGCCCACTACTCCTGCGACGCTTGGCGCGTGGACTCCAATGGCCACTCCCACTACGCGAGCTACTGCTCGGGCTCCTATGGCATCCGCCCCGCTTTGATACTTCCCTCTTCTCTCTTGGTCTCTGATGACGGCTCCGTATCGACGAACACGGCCCCGACCACGCCCAGCAGCATCTCCGTCCCCAGCAGCATCCAGGGGGGAAGCACCATCACCGTGTCCTGGGGGGCCAGCACCGACAAGGAGAGCAACCTGGAGGGGTATATCCTGGAGCGCAGTACCGATGGCGGAAAGTCGTGGTCGCAGATTTACCAGGGCAACAGCCGGAGCACGACCAACACCGTGCCGTTTGGCACGGGAAGCGTGATGTACCGGGTGAAAGCCTATGACAGCGATGGGCTGGCGTCCGGGTACAAGACCAGCGGCCAAGTGACGGTAGTAAACAACACCGCCCCGACCGCCCCGAATGGCATCACGGTCCCGAATACCGTCCTGGGCGGTGCGACGCTCACCATTACATGGGGAGCGGCCACCGACCAGGATGGTAATTTGTCTGGGTACAGCCTGGAGCGGCAGGTGGACGGCGGCGAATGGGAGGTGGTCTACACCGGCAACACCCTGAGTTACACCGATACCATCACGAAGGGCTGGGCGACCGTGGCCTACCGGGTCCGGGCCTACGACAGCAACAACGCATACAGCAGCTACACCGTGTCGCCGGAACGGACCGTGAACAACAACACCGCCCCGGCCATCATCTGCGGTTCCCCCAGCGGGAGCGACCTGGGGGAGAAGGACGCCGGGTTCATGGTGTCCTACTCCGTCTCCGATGTGGACGGCGATGAGATCACTGTGACCGAGGCCATCGACGGCGTGACAAAGCGGACGTTCACGGCCACGCTGGACGGGAGCAACAGCTTCAACGTCACCGGCGAGTATTTCATGAAGCTGCTGAACGGCAATCACACTCTGACCATCACGGCCAGCGACGGTAAGGCCAGCACCGTCCACACCCTGGTCTTCGCCAAGAAAGTCACCGGGGCCTCTATCACACTGGAGACGCCCATGGCGGCCGACGACCAGATCAGCATTTGCGTTCTGTCCGTCATCGGCCTCATCCCGGCGGACGCCGAGTACAAGGTCGAGGTCACGAACAACGCCAATGACGAGACCCCGGTGTGGGAGGACTGCACCACCGCCGTGAAGACCGGCGCCAACTATGTCTTCGAGAACAAGACCGCCGCCAATGGCTTCGCCTTCAACTTCCGGCTGACCGCCGAGCGTGGTCCCAGCGGGGAGGGCGGCTACATCACGTCTGTGCAAGGAGGGTTCCAGTAATGGGGCTGAATGTTATCAGGAAGGACTCTGTGAAGGAGAAGCAGAAGGAGAAGACCCGGAAGCAGCTCCAGGAGGAGAACGAGCAGCTCCGGGCCAAGGTCGAAAGCCTGGAGGGTCAGCTCACCGACACGCAGATGGCCCTCTGCGATGTGTACGAGCTGCTGGAAGGTGGTGAGGCGTAATGGCAAAGGTGTACGCTGACCTGATCCGCAAGGGGCTGAAGAAGCTCAAAGACGTTCCGGCCCGTCTCCGGGCCGATGTCGAGGCGCTGCTGAAGGAGTCCGACCATGAGTAGGCTCCGGGAGTGGCTGCTGAAAATCTTGCTCAGAAAGGAGGTACAGACCATGGCTGTTGTGTACGCAACCCTGATTGTCAAGGGCAAGAAGACCTTGGAGCAGGTGCCAGCCAAGCTCCGTGAGGAGGTGGAGGACATCCTGGAGGCCCTGGAGGTCAAGGTCTAAGGACCGGCGCAAATAGGCCGCTCCCGTTATCGGGGGCGGCCTTCTGCGTTACTGAGAAACCCAAAATCGCTATCAAAACAGGAGGAAATGTAGTTGTGAACGTCCAAGAGCTTTTGGCTGGCGGGGGCGGTCTGCTTCTGGTCATGATGACCCTGGTACAGATCGCCCCCGTCAAAGTGAACCCCTGGTCCTGGATGGCAAGAGCCATCGGCCGGGCCATCAATGCCGAGGTCATCAAGAAACTGGATGCCCATATCACCATGGATGACCGGCGATGTGCTGATGGGCACCGGGCCCGTATCCTGCACTTCAACAATGAGCTGCTTCGGGACATCGACCACACCAAGGAGGAGTTCACCGAGGTGTTGGCTGAGATAGATGCCTATGAGCTGTATTGCCGAGAACACCCGGAGTACCCGAACAACCGGGCGGTCCTGGCGATTAAGAATATCCAGGAGGTCTACATGGAGCGGTTGAAGCTGCATGACTTCCTTCAGGAAAGCAGCGCAGCGAGGCAGGAGCAGTCGCCATGAAGATGATCCTGATTGCCGCCGGCGCCCTGGCGGTCGGCATCGCCCTGGGCGTCCTGTACTGCGAGTCCACCTACCGCCACCTGCGGAAGCGGCTGCGGGAGCTGAGGGCGGGCCAGGAGCGCCGCAACATCATCCGGTCGATTACGAGGTTCCTGTTCGTCACCGCACAGGTATTCGCCATCGTATGGGTGTCATGGTCGTATGCGATTGCCACCTACTCCACCATTGTGTTGGAGCAGCCGTTCCCCGCTGAGGAGCTTTCCGCAGAGGCCGTCAGAACCATCCTTGGCGTCGGAGCCCTGAAGGTGCTGGAGAACATCTTCGAGCACAATGACGGCAAAGTGTTCGGCCAGAGCCGGACTGAAGACGATCCGCCCGATGAGGGTGGGGAAGGAGGAGTCGGATAATGAACACAGAAGAGAGAATCTGGAGCTACCTGAAGGGCCAGGGCCTCACCGACGCTGGCGCCGCCGGCCTGATGGGGAACCTGTACGCAGAGAGCGGCCTCCGCCCGAACAACCTCCAGAACAGCTACGAGGGCAAGCTGGGCATGGCTGACGCTGAGTACACCGAGCTGGTGGATAAGGGCAGCTACGCCAACTTCGGCAACGACCGGGCCGGTTACGGCCTCGCCCAGTGGACATACCCGACCCGGAAGGCGGCCCTGTTGGCCTATGCCAAGGCCGCCGGGAAGAGCATCGGAGACCTGGAGATGCAGCTCGGTTTTCTGATGAAGGAGCTGTCCACCAGCTACAAGTCGGTGCTGAGCGTTCTGAAGACCGCCACCAGCGTCCGGGCGGCCTCCGACGCCGTTCTGCTCCAGTTCGAGCGTCCGGCGGATCAGAGCGAGACAGCGAAGGCCCGGCGGGCCAGCTACGGCCAGAAGTATTTCGACAAGTATGCGAAGAAAGGAAGTGGCAGCACCATGGGATTCTCCAACAGCCCCCTGGCTACCGTGAGGATGATTTCTCCGAATCGGACGGCGAACCGGAACCACGTCATTGACACCATCACCATCCACTGTTTTGTCGGGCAGGTGACCGCCAAGCGTGGGTGTGAGGTGTTCCAGCCCGACGACAAGGAGGCGTCCTGCAACTACGTTGTGGGCTACGACGGCTCCATCGGCCTGTGTGTCGAGGAGAAAGACCGCTCCTGGTGTACCGGTGGTTACAAGACCGTGAACGGAGTAAAGACCCCCATCCGCGTCAATGGCATCTCCGGCAAGTCCAATGACTACCAGGCCGTGACCATCGAGGTCGCCAGCGACACCACGCACCCCTACGCCATCACCGACAAGGCTATGGCCGCCCTGATTGAGCTGTGCGCCGACATCTGCCGGCGGAACGGCATCAAGAAGCTGCTGTGGAAGGGGGACAAGAATCTGGTGGGCAAGGTGGACCAGCAAAACCTCACCGTCCACCGCTGGTTCGCCAACAAAGCCTGTCCTGGGGACTACATCTACCAGCGGCTCGGCGACATCGCCACAAAGGTGAACGTCAAGCTGGGGACCTCTGCTACGTCCCCGGCCCCCGCCGCTCCGGTAAGCAAGGTCCCGTACAAGGTCCGCATCACCGCCACCGACCTGCGTATCCGCAAAGGTCCCGGCACCAACAACGCAATCGTCAGCGTCATTAAGCCCGGTGCCTACACCATCGTCAGCGAGGCCACCGGCGAGGGCGCTACCCTCTGGGGCAAGCTGAAGTCTGGTGTTGGCTGGGTGTCCCTGGACTACTGCAAAAAGATTTGAGGAGGAAGAAATCATGGAAGCTATCATTCAGAACATCCCCGCTGTCATCTCCATCATCCTGCCCGTGGTGCTGGCCCTCGTGATCGTCACGAACATCATCGTCGATGTTCTGAAGGGCCTGACCTGGAAGAAGCTGCCCACCAACGTACTGGCATTCCTCGTCGCCATGGCCGTGACGCTGGTTGCCTTTTTCGCCATGTGCCAGATCGCCGGCATCCAGGTCACATGGTACATGGTGGTCGGCGCCATCGTCCTGGGCTTCTTCGTCTGCTTCGCCGCTATGTATGGGTTCGATAAGCTGAAGCAGACTATGGAGCAGTTCAACAGCATCCGGCAGAACAAATGACACCTGCGCCCCTCGGCCTTCGGGCTGGGGGGCGCTTTTTTCGTTTCTGGGATAATCGCTGTATCCCGGAAGCTAAACTGCATCCTGTTTTGGAGCATTTGCTAACATCCAACTTTTTTGAAGTAAACCAGTTATATTTCGCAGAAATCGTATGTTTTTTCCAACGGGAAAAACTGGGAAATCGACGTTTGGCCGCCGACCCATATACTTATACCCCTGAAAGTAACCGTAGCTCAAAAGGCTTCTAAATGAGTTTTAAGGCAGTTCTCCCAAAACGGACAAAAAATGGCAGTATTTCCGTCCATCATGGACGCCCATTGGTCCACCCGCAATAAGACATCCCCCTCTCCGGTCAGCAATCGCCGGGGAGGGGGGATTTTTTCGTTTTGCCGCCTCTACACCAACCAAAAGGCCAAAAGCCCTCTATTATCGAAATACAGCCGTGAAAAACCGTCCTATGGGCCCCGGACAATAAACTACCCTACCAAAGGTAAACGTGGCTCAGGGGGCCTTAAAACGGCTTCTACGGGCACCTGTTACCTATATAATTACGTTGACGTAGATAATGAAAAATTTTTTACGAAATCGTAAAAATAACGCTGGACAAAGGATTTGACACTGTGGTACACTTTAATCATGGGAAAAACAAAAACCTACGGTACGGTAGGAGAACGACAGGCCAAAAGGCCAGGAGGTAATTAAATGAAGGTCATGGTTAAGGTTTACGATACCATCAAATACGATCCCAACAGCAAAAAAGTCAGCGAGAAAGAGTTCGACATCATCAGCTTTAAGGTCAGGATGCTTCGAGACGAGGATGTCATCGCCATGGGCATCGGCGAGGTTGATCCCTGCGGAGAGTACCTGTTTCTGACCCTTACCGGCGGCGGCATCGCCATCTTCAATAACAATCTGTGCGATATGTTCAAGGTCTGAGCAGAGCCGAAACGGGCTATGGCCCGTAGCCGGGAACCGCCCCACCCGGCCTGATTATGGCAGGGCGAAGGAGGAATCGACATGAATAAAAGCAAGGTCTACGAACAGGACGGCAAGCTGTTCCGCTACAACTACGACGACGCCGTTGTCGAGTATGTCTACAAGGCCACGGAGGAGGACAAGGCGGAAGAGGCTGAGTGGCTGGAGAAGCACGGCTGTTCTCTGCATCACATCGACAGCGACGGCTACGCCGTCATCACCAGCATTGGCCTCCGCCGGGACAACTGGGACCACGAGGAGCTCCGCCGGGAGTACATCGCCCAGTGGATCGCCGATCTCGATGAAGAGCTCCGGGCGCTGACAGCGGACTTCGAGCGGTATGAGCTGCCCATCTTGATGAAGTCGGAGGAGGGCCAGTTGAACAGCTACTACTACACCTTCGGGAGTGACCCCGGCTTCCCGTACCGCAACGGCTGGGTCGTGGTCAAGGCTTCCTCCAGGGAAGAGGCCGACCGCAAATTCCGATCCCGGTTCCCGGACCGGCCTGGGCACGAGGGCACCATGAATTACTCGTTCTGCTACACCAAGGAGCGGTGGAATCAGATGGACCCGGAGCACACCTGGACCGGCTGGAAGCTCTACGAAGTCATCGAGTGAGGAGGTAACATCATGACGAAAATGTACTGCCCGTACTGCGGCAACCTGTTGGAGGAAGGCTGCGAGTGCGAGCGCCTCGCAGCCGAGGATTACGAGGCCATGGTAGAAGAGCTGGAGGAACGTTAGCTCCGTACCGCATACCAGCAGGATTTGATTGACCTGTACCGCTTCGAGCGGTGAGCGAGAAAGGAGAATCGTGATGAACAAGCAGTTCACCTACAATCCGGTGGTCCTGGTCGAGATGGCGCAGGAATATTTGGAGGCGGAACGTAGCTACCGTGACTTCGTCGCCCAGCACAAGAACCAGTACGGCAGCCTCGTTCTGGGCTCCACCGATGACAGGGTTAGCTACTGGGTCAAGGATAAGGAAAGTTCCTGTACCGGCTCGGCCCTCAGTACCGCTTGCCGGCTCGTCGGCGCCGATGTGAACACCGTCATCGCAACGGCGAAGGCCATGAACCGCTTTGAGAAGCGGGAACGCTGGCAGGTCTGCGCTCACCTCCCCACAGGCTGGTGCTCCCTATGTGGTGAGTATGGGGAGTATGGAGAAGACCGGGTGCGGCGCTTCTTCGCTGACAGGGAGTGGGATGCTGATTACTTCCAAAGCACCGGCCGCCGTCACCCCTGGGCGGCCTGAGCCTACGCCCTCTCTCTGCGTC
Organism: Oscillospiraceae bacterium; assembly: GCA_910574635.1. GTDB lineage: Bacteria > Bacillota > Clostridia > Oscillospirales > Oscillospiraceae > Oscillibacter. Next base: position 69,313 of record CAJTCG010000008.1, read on the forward strand.
CAAATCCTACGAGAACGAAGATTTGAAAAATATTTTTGCAAAATCGTAATTTTGTCGATTGACGCTCGAAGTATCCTGGTGGTACACTATCATCATCAAACAAAACAAATCCTACGAAGCGGTAGGGCGATGACAGGCCGATGAGCCGGGAGGTAATTGACATGATGGAAATGCTGGAGCGGCTGGATAGTTGGTACGGAAGACTGAGTGACATCACTGAGGAACTGACTGAGATGGGCTTCGACGTGGTGGATGCCAACGCTGAGTACATCGACGTGGCTTTTGAGGAAGACGGAGACGATGTTCACGTCGCCATTCGCCTGGGCGGTACGCAGAACACCATCACCATCAACGGATACGAGGAAGTCTACCGAGGCTAACCCCCACCTGACGAGAACCGGGAGGCACCCGGTCGAAACTGCGGAGCTCCTGGAACACCGGGAGCAAGCTGGACAGCCCGCAGTCGTGGGAAGCCACAGCCCCGACAACTGAACACCGCCCGGAGTGACCCACCCAATAAGAAGCTGGCAGGGGGGCTAAGGAATAGCCGACAAGTATTCGCCGGGTTGAAAGCGGAAACAGCGTGGAGCCGTAAATTCGGAGGACCTGGATGAGCCGTGGAGACCGGCCGAGTACGCAGAGGAAGAACGGAAGTTACCGCACGGCTGGAAGCGGGAGGGGCCATTTGAACGAAAGGAAGATGCCAATGGAAAGATATGTGCATACCACCTGCCCGTACTGTGGCAAAGAGGCGAAGGTAAAGGCAGAGGACGACTACGGGGAGAAGAAGGTCGTCCTCTGCGACTCAGAAGAGGGCGGGTGCGATAAGTATTTTGTCGCCGACATCACTGTTTTCTTCAATGTCCACCCCCTGAAAATCGAAGGAGAGGATGCGGATGTCTCCTGAGATGATGGATGAGGCGGTGGTAGCCCTGTCAATCATTTCCGGCTACCTGTTCATCCTGGGCATTGGATGCCTTGTCGCCGACTTCGTATTCCCGCATATCCCGTTTATCAACCGTTTTCTGGATAGCCTCCCCGACTGGGAGGATGAAGACTGAAAGGAGAAAAGATTATGGCAAACATGAGCTACTGCCGGTTCCAGAACATGGTGGTCGAGGCCGGCAACGAGATTTTGTCCAATATGGACTTCGGGGAGGGAGAATGATGGGACGGGGTAACGTCTGCGTCACCGGTTCCCACGAGGGCCTGTACTACATCGACAACGACCACTTCCATGTGTACCGCCGGTGCGAGCCTGGAGCCGAGTGCCCTGAGACCCGGCTCATGGGCGACCTCAGCTATGATGAGCTGACCGGAAACGAATGGCTCTACGATGAGTGGGGAACCGGTGAGGAAGAGGACGACATCCTGGAGTGCTTCATCAGCAGCTTCGTCAGGATGTTCCCCAGCTTTGAGAGGCCGATGCTCGATAAATGGCTTACCGAGCCTGGATTTGGCGGACGGTCCCGCCGGGTCATCCTGGAAAGCAAGCTGTTCTACATCGCCGTCGAGGACAACGAGTGGTCGCTGGCTGTGGAGCTGCTCCAGAAAGAAGACCCCTACGACGATCACCTCAGCGGGCTCCAGGGCCGTCACTACCTGAAGTACCTGGACGGCATGAAGAGGTGCCTCCTGGATCGTCTCCCCAGCATTGGGACCCGCAAGGGAGCTTGGATGTCTGGCACCATTACCAGGGAGGAGGTGAGCTGAGTGAAGTACCGTGTTCGCATTAGCGAGCTCCGCTACGGGGACGTGGTGGTTGAGGCCGACAGCGAAGAGGAGGCCAAGACCATCGCCACCGGAAAAGAAATCGACTTCTTCGACGCAGAAATCACCGATATGACAGTAGAAAGGATGGACTGATATGGCATACGAAGTTCATGACGGATACCAGAAATTCCGGGATACCGAGCCCCTCATCCTGGAACCCGAAGACTGGTCCTTTGACGAGTGGGCAACCATCTGTAAGCTCTGCGGTCTCCCGACGGGGCAGACAGAACGCATCGTTCTCCACGCCAGCGAGATGGAGTGCTTCGTGGACCTCAGCAAGAAAGCCGTGGACGGCGAGCGGACGTACATCGTTACCGAGGTGTGCCCCCACTGTGAGAGCGAGGTCGAGATGCGGTGGAACACAGATACGATGGGCTTCAAGGCGTTCTGTCCCGTCTGCGGAGAGCGGCTTATGCTCTGCGACGAGTGTCGGCACACTGAGGAGCCTACCCCCTGCGACTACGACAGCAAGACCGATACCTGCCACCGGATGAAGAAGGAGGATGGTTGATATGAGCGAGAAAAGGTTCACCGTCCGGCCTCAGATTGAGGTCAACCTGACCCAGCAGGACATCGACGACATCATGGTTACGGCCCTGGAGGGAGGCATCAACTACTGGTGCCGCAAGGCCGAGGTGTTGGGTGAGTATCTGGGCGAGGCTGCCAGCGACCAGATTTCCCGTGGTGGTATCCTCATTTTGCACGACGCCGAGAGCGCCCAGACATGGGAGTTGACCCTGGGCAAGTTCCTGAATGGTGTGAAGCTCTACTTCGAGCAGGGCTGCCATGTTCAGGTCGAGGACAATGCCATCGACACCTGCGACATCGACGCCGGCGATGCCGACTGCATCATCCAACTTGCCATCTTCGAGGAGGTGGTGTTCGGATGAGTGGGTGTAAGAAACAGGCTATTGAGGTCATCGACCGGCTCCACTCTGAGAGCCGCCTCGAATACCCCGATTACTGTACCATCCACGATGGCCTGGATGAAATCGACACCCTGCGAGACCGGGACGAGGAGCTGGAGGAGCTCTGGTCCCAGTTTTCCGACATCCCCATGAACCCGGAAACGGAGTGTATCGAGGCCCCGTTCATGGGCTGGGGGCCGGGCGTGGGCCGAGAAGAAATCTGGCACTGGTTCGATGAGCGGCATAGTAAAGGCGTTGTCTACCTGCTATACGGAACCATCCAGCAGTATGACGTCACAATGGAGAGATACTACAAATCTCTGTGCGATGACTGCGGAACATCCGACTGCGCCTACAATAGCGCCGGAGAGTGCCGGTATCCGCAAGTCTTCCACCGGGTCCCTATCATCACCGAGAGCGATGGTTGCATGAACTACATCAGAAGGGAGGGAGATGGATGAACAAGAGAAACAGATGGGAGGAACTTTTTGACGAGCTCCTCGACCTCATCGAGTTCCGGCTCATCAAGTACCCGGACGGGTGGGGATTGGTGGACCGACAGGGGGCTAACCTGGGGGACATCGAAAGCGACCGTTTCGATAGTTCCGTCACTCTCATCGACCGGCTGGAGGTCTATGTCCGGGACTACATCGTCTCGGACATCGAAGAGGATTGCGACTGCGGCGAGTATCACGACTGGTCTGAACTGCTGGAATTCGCCAAGGAAACCATGGCCCCGGAAGATTTAGAGCGGTATCACTTTGACCTGGAAATCCTGGACATGATATGCAATCACCCGTCGGAGGTCAACCTGGAAAACTGCTTCTTCGACAGGGAGGAGAGATGATATGGGCTACATGGGCGTCGGATATAGCGGCTACGAATACGAAACCTGCCCTCTCTGCGGGCAGGGTATGTGGAATGGCCGGTGCGAGAACCCGGACTGCGAGTACCACTGGAACCCGAAAGAAGATGAGGAGGATGAGTGATGGCCGAACACAAGTCTTTGACATTCTCCATCGAAGGAAAGATTATCACCGATGTTGCCAGAGAGCATTTTTACGTCAGAAACGACATGGCTAAGGCCCTGGACCTTCTCTGCTCTGGACTCCAGAGTGACCAGCTAAACGAGTACGAGCGGATGGCCTTAGCTCTCCGGGTCCTGGACGGAAAGGCCGAAATTCGAGGAACGTACCCTGGGGACAGCTATGGGCTCTACGACTTGGATGAACCGGATTGTCGGTTCAGTATCGCAGACCATATCGGTAAACTGGCTAAGAAGCTGGAAACTGCCGAGTCTGAGCTTCATGACTTACAGGTGAAATTCAGCCTTGTGGCGGAGGGCCTGTCCGATACGCAGAAGCGTGAGGCCAATAGTGCGTGGTTCTCGCTTGATTATGACCACAGAAGGCCAATTTTTGATGATGTCGAGCCTGTTCCGCTGATACCGGGCTTGACCTCCCAGCTTGACAGCTTCTTGGAGAGAATGACGGGGCCGGAGACCACCACGGATGACTATGGATGGCTGGAGCCGTCCGGCAAATTCCACGAAGTTCCGTTTGGGGAGCATCAGGGATGGGCGTGGAAGAAGGCATTAGAGCTCGGATTTTCTGGGGAAGCATTTGACCGTGGCCTTGGAGGAGATGTCCTGCTTGAACATGGGTGGGTCCTTCTGTACAACCCCGGTCTGGGTCTTGCAAGACCAACTTCCAGCGATACCAGACCTATGACCAAAGCGCAAAGGGAGTTCCTGTTCGACTACTACACCGAGCGAAACCGGCCCGATCTCGCTAAAAAGTACCTGGAGGACGATTGATACCATCAAACACCGTTTTCCAGGCCACCACGTCACCTGAAATCAATCAACCTATCACCCGGAACCGTCCCAGGCGCTCCATCCGGGTGTTTTTAAGGGGAAAGGAGTACGAATGGATAATATCGTAGATGTAAAGCTGGGTCAGTCGATTCCGCCTGAGCGGTGGCTTGAAGCTGCGGAAGACCTGGAGAAGGTTTTCCAGATGGTCGCCCAGCATTTGCTTGTAACCAACCACGAAGGTATGGGCTAGCAGGATGCCGAGGAGTTCATGTCTGATGCGGTTCTGGCCCTGGTCGCCCTCCGGTACGTTTCCGCCAATCCCGAAGGCTGCCGGTTCATCCCCATCCCGTCGAAAGGCGGCGACAAATGATATGAGGAACAGCGAAGGCTACTACGACCCCACCGCTGGCATCGCCATCAGAAATGTAGAAAGGAATGAAAGAATGATGCAGGAGTTCAAACGTGGAGACATCTTCTATGTGGAGAAGTCCGGGAGCAGGGCAGCGTCCGGCTCCAACCAGCCCGAAGGCCGACCGGCCCTCATCGTTTCCAACGACCGGTTCAACAAGACCTCCGACATCCTGGAGGTGGTCTACTTGACCTACAACCCCAGGAACGATCTGCCCACGCACGTCACCATCCGGCAAACGACCAGCGAGTCGGTCGCAATCTGCGAGCAGGTCACGAGCGTTCACAAGGAGCGGTTCATCAGCTACATCTCGTCGGCTACCGAAGATGAAATGGTCCGCATCGACATGGCCCTACTCATTTCCCTGGACCTGAACATGGACGGCCATCAGGCGTCTCCTACGGCTTCTCAGGCCGCCCCTGAGCCTATCCACATCCCCTCCCCTCATCTCGCCCCCCCCGACACGTCCCGGAACTGGGAGGAGGAGTACAGGGCCGAGAAGGAACGGCACGAAGCGGATATTGCCGACCTGAAGTCGGAGCTCATCAAGGCACGTTCGGAGGCCGACATCTTCAGGAGTCTCTACACCGATATGACGGACCGGGCCATGGGGAGGGTCGTCAATGCGTAGCGTGAAGGAAATCACGAAGGAAGACTTCGCCGCCCTTATGGGCTCCGCCCGCATCGTGGCCTTCTCCACCAAGTATGAGCCCCGTGGCCTGTTTTATCTGCGGGACGGAAACAAGGTCATCGGCATCGACAACAGCACCGGCTATGCCTGGACCGAGGAGTTCGACAGCGTGGACCAGTGTAAGCGGTGGCTCATGGGTGAGAGGCTGGAAAGCGTGAAGGGAGGCTCCTCGTCATGCTGATGATTGTAGCTCGCTGCGACAAATGCGGAACGGAAATCGTTCGGATTGGTCACACCACCAAATCCGACATGATACGGTCGATTCGAGCAAAAGGCTGGAGCGTCAGCAAGGGAAGCAAGCTGGTTCCCGAAAAGACCTATTGCCCGTATTGCCGCAAGTAGATAAGGAGGTATGAAGATGAAAGCATCTGACATCGTAGAGGACGCCCTCCAACTCCGTGGGGTCCTCCAGAAAGAGCTCGCTGAGCGTGTGGGCCAGGACCACAAGTACCTCAGCAAGAAGCTGACGACCAACAGCATGAAGGCCCAGGAGCTCATCGACCTCATCCACGAGCTCGGCTACGAAATCAAGCTGGTGGATCGCCAGGGGTCCGGCCAGACGGTCTCCGTCCGGCGCCGGGGAACCGGCCCCAGGGTTAAGCGGATGGTCGCTGGCATCACCTTCGACACCGCCAAGGCCGACGCTCTCTGCCACACCGACGTGGAGGATGGACGCTACATGGAGCTGTACCGGGACCCGGAAGACCGGTTCTTCATCGTCCACTATTCGTTCTGGCAGAAAGAGGATGCCACGATTACCTCCTGCCAGGAAGACGAGGCCCGGCACCTGTTTGACAAGTATGCGGACGGAACCGTGGATTTTGTCTCCGGCAGCCCGGAGGCTGTATAAGTGCGCCCTGTTCCTGCGATGACGTAGAATATCAAAAAATATTTGCAAAATCGTAATTTTTCGATTGACGCTCGAAGTATCCCGGTGGTACACTTTAGTCATGGAACACCAAATAAATTACGAGAACGTAGGATGGAGGCACACGATATGAGTAGCAAGTACGACAACATCAAGACCGCCGCCGAGCTGGTCAGCGAGGTCCAGCTCCACGGTCTGAGTCTGGCCCAGGAGGACATCTGCCGGGCCCAGGACATCTTCGGCCACACCCCGATTGAGGAGCTGGCCCGCCTCGCAAACGACATCGGCCGGGACAACGAGAAGGGCGAGCCGGACCCGAAGGGGTCCCGCAGCAGCGGCCGGAGGGCCACGCAGAGCACCTTCTACTCCATCCTCACCAACATCTGGCATTGGGAGGAAGTGACCCGCTTCTGGAATACCTACACGAACCCTCAGACCGAGGAGCTGAAAAGAAATCGGGATGCCTACGATTTTGTCGTGGAGGGCAACAAGAAGCTCAAGAGCGAGAACGATGAGCTCAAGGAACAGGTGGACGAGCTCCTGGAGCGTGAGAGCGGTTTGGTTCTCCAGAGGGATGAGGCTCTCGATAGAGCCGAGTACGCTGAGGCCGAGGTGGTCCGCCTGAAGGCCAAGCTGTATGACCTGCTGGTTGAGCGGAAGGAGGTGGTCTGATGTACCGCTACTACTCCACCCAGCGTCCGGTCGGGCCGGGGACCTTCCCTGGCTGGCCGGAGAGCATCGAAAACTTCGACACCAGGGAGGAGGTCCCCGGCATCGGCCCCGCCTGGGGGTATCTGGAGTATCGGGAGCCCCTGGATGACGAGGCGGCCAGAAGGTACGAGCTGAAGCCGGCGGAGCTGAAGAAGTTCCTGGTCGAGGTCACGTCGGTTCACACCTTGGAGGTGGAGGCCGAGAACGAGGACGAGGCTATCGAGATGGCTTGCAGAATGGCCTGGGAATATGACGCCGATGAAATCGACGGAAAAATTTTGGAGGGGGATGACTTAAATGCGTAGGGAAGGCATGACGGTCCGGGAGGCCGCCGAAGAGTGGGCGCGGGAGTTCAACGCCATCCCGCAGAGCATGATCGACAAGCTGATGAAGCTGGACTTCGAGGACTGGCACGAGGTCACTACCCCGTCCTACGGGTGCCGGGTGTATGTCCCCAGCTCCATCCTCCCCGACAGCTACAACGGCGAGGAGGATGAGGGAGAGGTCATCAGCTACGATGAGGAGTCCGAGCTCTACTGCATCGAGCTGGACGACGGCTTCAAGGTCTCGCTGGAAGAGGGAGATTTCGAGGTCGTCCGGGATGACAGCCTCCCCATGTGGGGAACGATGTGGTCCTTCGGCGACAGCGCCGATGACTACTGGCTGTCGGATATGGATGGAATCGGTGTGATGTCCCGCTGCGGCTTCCGAATCTACGAGTCCGAGGAGTTCGGGTACTTCTTCGGCATCGACGGCGCCGGATACAGCTTCTACGACGAACACTGGGTTCCGCTGTACCGGGCCAGGGGCCTCCATTGGCACGACCCGGCCACCGAGAAGTAGGCGTCCTGATGGTAACTCTGAAAGAGGCATTCAAGCTGTGCGGGGTGGATGACCGAGAGGTCGTTCACTTTTCCGACAGAAGGGAAGACGCCGGTATTTGGTCCTGGCCCATGACGGGCCAAGAGGTTCGGCAGAAGTACGACATGAAGAACACGATGGTCACAGACATCCGTCCGTACTTCTGCTGTGGAGAGTACGAGGGATTCATGTTCATCATCAAAAAGGAGGCGAGCTGATATGAAAGTGTATATCGTAACCGGTGGTGGTCGTGACGACCACCACATCATCGCTGTATGCAAGACCCCGGAACTGGCAGACGACCGCTGTACGGCTGAGAACAGAAAATGCCGTGGTCTGGGTGCCACCTACGAGGAGTGGACCGTGGAAGAGAGGTGATATGATGTTCAAGCTGGAAGTAAAGACCGGCAACGCTGCTTTCCGGGACGAAAGCCGTACCGACCGTCACGGGGATCATGTCCTGGACCCCTACGCTACCGAAGTACGCCGCATCCTGCTGGATGTCATCTGTAAGCTGGAGGCTGGGTACACCGATGGTTCCGTCATAGACGTGAACGGCAACAAGGTCGGCCGCTGGAGCTACGAGTGATGCCGGCCGTGTACGAACAGCTCAGCCTCTTCTCCCTGGTCCTGCCGGATGAGGCTACGGCTATCTGTCTCATGGGTCACACCGAAAGTATGGCCCGGAAGCCGGACGCCTGGATGCTTGGTTTGGTCCCGGATGGCGAGTACGTCGTTGATGTCGGAGAGCACCCGCTGGTCCTTCGACCGGCGGGTCTCCGGGAAGAGGAGGTTGAGCCCGGCCACCACTACCATCACTACCTGATTGGCAGCAGGGTATACGCCGGCATCTTCGTCGGGAGGTATGACGATGGATAAGATCGAGCTGTCCCGAGAGGACATAACTGCCTTGCTCGACTGGAGGGACGAGCACAAAGAGTTGGTCCGCTCTCTTCCTGCGCCGAAGAAGGCAATCGAAATCGTGTTCAAGCACAACGCCTTCCGCATCAAGGGTATCCGGGATGGGGACACACTCCGGCTCCACCTCAGCAACGGATTTGTGAACCTTGGAAAGGCGGAGTTCACGGTCTCCAAAGACAAAACGCTGGTTCTGAAGCGTGGAAAGATGGAGGTGACGGAGGAGAGCTTCCGATCTGTGCTGACCGTCTACTGTTCTTTGATGGCCCTGATGACCTACGGTAGGGTGGAGTATGGCGAAGAAATAGAGCCCGCTGACAAGGAAAAGGTCACACGCTCCAAAAAGGCCACAAAGCGTTCTCCAAGAAAGCCTGTAAAGCGGACTACCTACATACTCCGACGGGACAACGGGACGCTTCTGGCAGCTCCTATGAGCTCACACGCAAGCCCAAAAGGTATCTTTACTGTGCGTGGTCATTACCGCCACTACAAAAGCGGCAAGGTGGTCTGGATCGCCGAGTACCGTAAAGGGACCGGGAAGAAGAAATCGAAGACCTACAAGATGGGAGGTAAGAACGATGACCGAGCAACAGACTGAGATGTGGGATGTTCTCTCCGAGCTGGGCGGAGAAGAGGTCCTGCGGGTCCTGACCGACTGGCATGGGCTCCAGCTTCTCGATGAGGGGTTCCATGGGCATCTGGTTGATGAAGGCTACATCGAGGAAGACACCAACTGCGAGAACGGAACCTACGACTGTGACACCTGCTCCATGGACGGCAAGTGCGACAGGCAGGAAGCTATGAAGTCGGAAGATTTCGATGATTTCTGCGGTAAGTTTCCGGCCTGTAAAGGCTGCCCGCTTCAGGACATCCCCGGAGACTGCGAAGAGGACATCTGGCCCAAGTTTAAGAAGGAGCATGGATATGGATAAGTACGATTACCTGATTGTCGGGGCCGGCCTGTTCGGTTCGGTCTTCGCCCACGAGATGACGCAGCGAGGGAAGAGCTGTCTGGTCATCGACAAGAGGCCCCACATCGGCGGCAACTGCTACTGTCGGAAGCAGAGCGGCATCACCGTCCACGAGTATGGCCCGCACATCTTCCACACTGACGACGAACGGGTGTGGAGGTACGTCAACCAGTTTATCGAGTTCAACGGCTTCGTCAACTCTCCCATCGCTGTCTATCAAGGGAAAGCCTATAACCTGCCGTTCAACATGAACACGTTCTGCCAGCTTTGGGGGCACATTAGCCCCATGGACGCCAAGGAAAAGATACGGCTCCAGGTAGAGGAGCTCGGCATCGGAGAACCCTGCAACTTGGAGGAACAGGCGTTGTCCATGGTCGGGTCGGATGTCTACGAGCGTCTGGTCAAGGGGTACACGGAGAAACAGTGGGGCCGTCCCTGCCGGGAGCTTCCTCCGTCGATTATCCGCCGTCTTCCCCTGCGCTTCACCTTCGATAACAACTACTTCAACTCCCGATACCAGGGCGTCCCCATCGGCGGCTACAACAGCCTTTTTGAGGTGCTTCTCAAGGGGTCTCGCATCGCCCTGGGCATAGACTTCTTCCACGTTGACGCAGATAGGACGGCCCGCCGCACCGTCTTCACGGGCCCGATTGATGCCTTTTACGGGCACCGGTTTGGCCGCCTGGAGTATCGGAGCCTTCGGTTCGAGACCGAGGAATTTCAGACCGACAACTACCAGGGGAACGCCGTGGTCAACTACACCAACGCCGTCGTTCCGTTCACCCGCATCATCGAGCACAAGCACTTCGAGTTCGGCCGGCAGCCCACCACCGTCATCACCAGGGAGTACCCGGAGGCGTGGAAACCTGGGTCGGAGCCCTACTATCCGGTGAACGACGAGGCCAACAACGCCCTGTACTCCAAGTACGAGGCCCTGGCCCAGAAGGAAGAGAACGTCATCTTCGGCGGCCGGCTGGGGAGCTACCGGTATTACGACATGGATCAGGTAATCGCTGCGGCGCTGGACGCTGCGGAAAAGGAGGTATAGGCATGACCGGAGCGCAAAGTCTGCTATGCGAGATGCTGTCCTGCGGCAGTATGGATTTGGATATGCTCGACTTCATCGGCTACGGCTGGGACGAGATTCTCGACCAGATGGATTGGCCCCGTGAGGGCCTCGACTTCAACGATGTGCTGAGGGCCGCCGTCAGCGTCGGCATCATCAACTTGAAAGAGGCGGTGGACGAGAAGATTCTGGTGCTGGAGGCCGCAGAGAACATCCACGGTATGCTGGGGCCGGAGGAGACCGAAAAGCTGGAGGCACTCCGCCGTCTGAAGCCGGACGATGACATCGAAGGAGACTTCAATTTCCTTGCCACGCACGTCTGGTTTAAGAACAACGGCCCGGTCTACCGCCGGTATCTGCCGGATGCGGTGGACGAGTTCGAGGACAACGTGGGCTTCCTCCTGACCGGAGGTGAGGGAGAGTGAGCGCAGAGGAGGAGAAAAGGTTTGCGGCCGCCTGTGAAGACGGGGACCTCTGTGACCCGCAGTATTGCCCGTATATGAGAGGCGAGACCTCCAGACTCGGAGCCTGTGAAGGCGACTACTGCGAAGAAGCATGGGAAAGATACTGCGAACAGATGGGAGATGAGAACTGATGACCTGTCCCGTGTGCGGCGAGAAGCTGCGCCCCAACAAGGGCTGGGCCGCCATGTTCTATGACGGCTACTGCAACACCTGCGATATGCCGGTGGATAACGTAGATGAGGACGAGAACGATGTATTGCAACCCTGATGTGTGCCCGTACTGCCAGTACATCGGCGAGGGTGATAGCTGGTGCGACAGGATTGGCGAGATCGTGCTGTCCGACTGGGAACCTACCGATGACTTCATGGGGCCAGGATGCCCCTACGGGGAGGACTGAAATAATGAGTAAGCGAAAGTGGAGGCGTGGACCTCGTATCCTGTCCCTTGATGAGCTGGTCCGACAAGAAATTGTCTGCTGGTGGGATAAACCAACATCCAAGGGGTGGTTTTTGTCTTGGCAGTTTAGAATGGCCGTGAACGCCATTGGAGAGAAAGGCGTGGTCTTCTACGCCATGCCGTCTGGGGCCACAACAAGGTTCTCCGATGAGGATGTCATCAGAGCTGAACGTAGGCTCAGGACTCCACCCACGTTTGAGGGGAGAATGGATGTCATAAATCTCCTGAACCGTTGTGACCGGGGGTATGGAAGTGTTGATGATGTCATCGACGGCTATCAATCACAGCCGGGAGGTCGTCATGGGTAAAAAGAATGACTTCCTGGCCCGCCAAAAGGCGAAGGAACGGTTGCTCCAGGAGGCCACCCGCCATACGTTCGTCCAGTACATGACCGACACCCTCATCCTGACGCTGAATGACCCGGAAGTCATGGGGAAGGATGTGTTCGGCTACGCCCGTCTGAAGAAGGTTCTGGATGCCTGGGGCAAGTGCTATGACCAGTTCTTCGACGCCCTGACCAAGAACGATGAGGCCGACTATGCCAGGGTCAAGATGGACGAGGCCATGAAGCGCATCTGTGGCGAGACCGGAGATTTCTTCCCGTTCGAGGAACGGTATCAATGGCTGCCGGAGATCAGATATGGAGACAAGTAAAACAAGGCCCGCCCAGGGAGGTTTTTCCGGCTCTCTGGCGGGCCCTTCGTTTTCCCCTACCACCAACACCCCCGCAGCAGTCCGGGTCGTTTCCTGGGCTCACCATGCGTTCACAGGTCTTGCAATCCGCCATCTTCTCATGTATAATGCAGACAGCCTACCGTTTTGTAGGCGTGGAACTACGATTTCGTCATCCTTTATCCCGTGATATTGGGGGACGCCATGTTTATCTCGTGAGGGAGGGCTTTTCATGCTCCTGACGGATTTGCCCAACGTGGGCCTCAAGCTGGCGGAAAACCTCCGCCGGGTGGGATTGGAACCCCCCGAGGATTTCCGAAAAGCGGGGGCCCGGGAGGCCTTTCTCCGTATCCGGGCCCAGGTGGACCCCACGGCCTGCTTCCATCAGCTCACCGCCCTGGCCGGGGCGGAGCTGGGCGTTCCAAAGAAAGCGATTCCCGCGGAGGAAAAGGCGGAGCTAAGGGCCTTTTTCGACAACTTATCAATAAAATAGGAGAGACAGATGTTCAAACTGCTGAAGACAGAGGGCCGCGCCCGGCGCGGACAGTTTTCCTGCGCCCACGGCGGCATGGTCCAGACGCCGGTCTTTATGAACGTGGGCACGCAAGCCGCTATCAAGGGAGGCGTGGACGCCTTTGACCTCCGGGAGGTCCGCTGCCAGATTGAGCTGAGCAATACCTACCATCTTCACCTCCGTCCCGGCGACGAGCTGGTGAGGCAGATGGGGGGGCTCCATAAGTTCATGAACTGGGACGGCCCCATTTTGACGGATTCCGGCGGCTTCCAGGTCTTTTCCCTGGCCCCCCTCCGGCGGATCAAAGAGGAGGGAGTCTATTTCTCCTCTCACATCGACGGGCGAAAGATTTTCATGGGACCGGAGGAGTCCATGCGCATCCAGTCCAACCTGGGCAGCGACGTGGCCATGGCCTTTGACGAGTGCGTGGAGAATCCGGCGACCTATGAATATGCCAAAGCTTCCTGCGAGCGGACCCTCCGCTGGCTGGAGCGCTGCAAGCGGGAGCACGACCGGCTGAACGCTCTGCCGGACACCGTGAATCCTGAACAGCTCCTCTTCGGCATCAACCAGGGGGCCACGTTTGCGGACCTTCGCGTCTGGCATATGGACGAGATCGCCAAGCTGGACTGCGATGGCTACGCCATCGGCGGCCTGGCGGTGGGGGAGCCCACCCAGGTGATGTACGATATCATTGACGCGGTGGAGCCCCACATGCCGAAGGACAAGCCCCGGTATCTCATGGGCGTGGGTACCCCCAGCAACATCATCGAGGGCGTGGCCCGGGGAGTGGACTTCTTCGACTGCGTGATGCCCTCCCGGAACGGGCGGCACGGGAAGCTCTTTACCTGGGAGGGGACGGTCAATATCCTCAACGCCAAATACGCCATGGACAGCCGTCCCATCAGCGAGAGCTGCGGCTGTCCCGTGTGCAAGCGGTTCTCCCGGGCTTACCTCCGGCACCTGTTCAAGGCGGAGGAGACCCTGGCCCTGCGGCTGGCGGTGCTGCACAACCTCTACTTTTATAATGAGCTGACCGCAAAAATCCGGGAGGCCCTGGATGCGGGGCGCTTTGGAGAATTCCGGACGGAGTACAGCGAGAAGCTGGCGGAGCGGGTCTGAAGGCCGGTAAAAACGCCCGGACGTCAAGTCCGGGCGTTCTTAGCAGGGAGGACGAATGAAAAACCCTTGGGAAGAAATTTCACTGGAGGATTATGAAAATCACATGAGGCTGGATTCTGTCCTCCAGCTCCAGGCGCTGAACGAAATGATGAAAGGACAGCTTGAGGATTATCCGGCCTCCAAGGTCATGATACTGGGGGTCGCGGGCGGAAACGGCCTGGAGCATATCCGAAGGGACCGCGCGGAAAAGGTGTACGGGGTGGACGTCAACGTCGCTTATCTGGAGGCGGCCGCCGCCCGGCATCCGAATTTGGCGGGCGTGCTGGAATGCCTTCGGGTGGATTTGAGGGAGGAGCCCTGCCGCCTTCCGGCGGCGGAGCTGGTGATTGCGAACCTGCTTGTTGAATACATAGGCTGTTCGTGTTTTCAAAGGCTAATTGGGCAGGTTGGGCCGGAATATGCCTCCTGCGTCCTTCAAATCAACGCGGAAGACGGCTGGGTATCCGATTCGCCGTATCTGCACGCGTTTGACGTTTTGGAGGCGGTGCACCACGACTTAGACGGTAAGGCCCTGGAGAAAACCATGCTGGCGATAGGCTACCGTGTGATTCAGCGGACGGAGCGGGGGCTCCCGAACGGAAAGAAATTCCTGCGGATGGATTTTCGGCGCCCGTAGGGCAGGGGAGCGCCGGTTTATCCGCCCGGGATAAAAAAGCTCCCGGACAAAAAGTCCGGGAGCTTTTTTCGCTCTCATTAGACCGCTCTGGTAACCTTGCCGGAGCGCATGCACCGGGTGCAGACATATACGTGGCGAGGGGAACCATCCACGATCGCCTTGACACGTTTCACGTTGGGCTTCCAGGGACGGTTGGAACGCCGGTGAGAGTGAGAGACCTGAATACCAAAGGTCACGCCTTTGCCGCAATACTCGCACTTAGCCATCCATTGCACCTCCCTGCTGTCACATAATATGTGCGTGCTTCCACAAGCACAAGTGATATCATAACAGAATCCATCGAAAAATGCAAGAAGAATTTTCAAAAAAACCGAAGTTTTTTTACACCATTTTAATATGCGGCTTTTTCGAGGAATATTTTTGAAAAAAGTGTTGACCCTTACAGAAACGTGTGCTATACTTGATGTTACCTGTGAGCGGGGCTTTTTTTGTTGTGCGCTTTTTCGCTTTTCAAGCCACGGCGGACAGGTCCCGGCAGGGAGGCAGTCGGCCTTCCCTGGAGGAAGGCGAATATAAGGAGGTGCCGAAAGAATGCGAGTAAAAGTGACCCTGAGATGCAACGAGTGCAAGCAGAGAAACTACAATACCATGAAAAACAAGAAAAACACACCGGACAAGCTGGAGCTGAACAAGTATTGCCGTTTCTGCCGGAAGCACACGCTCCACAGCGAGACGAAGTAAATGAAGAAAGGGCGTATTTGAACAATGGCAGAAGCGAAAAAGAAGGATCGCGGCCTTTGGTTCCGCGAAATGAAAAGCGAACTGAAGAAAGTCGTTTGGCCCAACAAGCAGACGGTGATGAAAAACACGGGAACCGTGCTGCTGTGCTCCGCCATCATTGGCGCGTTTATCTGGGTGTTTGACTTTGTGTCCGTTTCCCTGGTCCAGATGATTCTAAGCGCTTTTGGCGCCTGAGGAACACGAGATGGCAGACAGCGCGAAATGGTATGTTGTGCATACCTACTCCGGCTATGAAAACGCCGTCAAGACCAGCATTGAAAAGCTTGTCGTCGGGCGGAGCATGGAGGATATGATCCTGCGGATGGAAATCCCCATGGAAAACGTCACGGAGATCACGGAGAGCGGCGCGTCCAAGGAAGTGGCCCGAAAGGTCTTTCCCGGTTACGTGCTGATCAAGATGATCATGACGGACGAAACCTGGCACCTGGTGCGGAACGTGCGGGGCGTCACGGGTTTTGTGGGCACCGCAAATAAGGCCATCCCCCTGACGGAGGAAGAGGTCCTGGCCATGGGCATGGAGAAGCATGAGATCGTTGTCAAGTACGGCTTGGGCGACCATGTGCGGATCATGGACGGCCCGCTGGCCAGCTTCACCGGCGTGGTGGAGGAGATCGAGCCGGAGAAAAACCGGGTCAGCGTCATGGTTTCCATGTTTGGCCGGGAGACCCCGGTGGACCTGGAGCTGGATCAGGTCGAGGTTTTGAACTGAGAGCCTGTACGCACAACTGCCGGACACAGGTTCTGACCGCGCGTCGGCGCGCAGGTGGGAGGGACGAGTACCGTCCCGCCAAACCACATTTTAAATCGTAGGAGGTGCCGCTCCATGGCACAGAAGATCACTGGTTATGTAAAGCTGCAAATCCCCGCGGGCAAGGCGACGCCCGCCCCCCCCGTCGGCCCCGCTCTGGGCCAGCACGGCGTAAACATCGCCGCGTTTACCAAAGAGTTCAATGAACGCACGAAAAACGACGCGGGCATGATCATCCCCGTCGTCATCACCGTATATGCGGACCGTTCCTTCTCCTTCATCACCAAGACGCCTCCGGCGGCGGTGCTGATCAAAAAGGAGTGCAACATCGAATCCGGCTCCGGCGTTCCCAACAAAACCAAGGTGGCTACCATCTCCAAGGCCAGCATCCAGAAGATCGCCGAGATCAAGATGCGGGATCTGAACGCCGCCAACCTGGAGTCCGCCATGAGTATGATCGCCGGGACCTGCCGGTCCATGGGCGTCATCGTCGGCGACTGACCAATATTTTAAGAGCGGCCGGATCGCCGCTCCATACAGTGGGAGGATTCCGTTCCGAAGAACCACTATGAGGAGGAAGTAACAGTGTTTAGAGGCAAAAAATATCAGGACAGCGCCAAGCAGATTGACAAGAACACCCAGTATGAGCCCGCCGAGGGCCTGGCGCTGGTCTGCAAAACCGCTACCGCCAAGTTTGACGAAACCGTCGAACTGCATGTGAAGCTGGGCGTGGACTCCCGGCACGCCGACCAGCAGGTCCGCGGCGCCATCGTTCTGCCCCACGGCACCGGCAAGACCGTCCGGGTGCTGGTGTTCGCCAAGGGCGACAAGGCCGAGGCCGCCAAGGCCGCCGGAGCCGATTACGTGGGCGAGATGGATCTGGTTGAGAAGATCCAGAAGGAAAACTGGTTTGATTTCGACGTGGTGGTCGCCAGCCCCGACATGATGGGCGTGGTGGGCCGTCTCGGTAAAGTGCTGGGCCCCAAGGGCCTGATGCCCTCTCCCAAGGCGGGCACCGTGACCCCTGATGTAGCCAAGGCCGTGCAGGAAGTCAAGGCCGGTAAAATCGAGTACCGCCTGGACAAGACCAACATCATCCACTGCCCCATCGGCAAGGTCTCCTTCGGTCCCGAGAAGCTGACGGAGAACTACAACACCCTGATGGGAGCCATCGTGAAGGCGAAACCCGCCGCGGCTAAGGGTCAGTATATCCGCAGCTGCGTCGCCGCCGCCACTATGGGCCCCGGCGTGCGGATGAACACCGCGAAATTGGTCTGATGACTTGAAAGGGGGGGCTGATGCCCCCCTTTTTTTGCGTTCCTCGCGCCGTCGGTGCCGGTCTTTAGTGCGGGTGTTCAAGGCGCGCAAGTATTAAAATGTTTCCCTCAAAAGCCGCGGTGCTGCGCACGGTGGTTTTTGAGGTTTTTTTCACGGCATTTCCTGGGGATCTTCTGCTTGGAAAGTGTTGCGGAATCGGTAGACTTCATATATAATGGAAACGGATGCGTGAAGGACGCGAAAACCAAGGACGCCCGGTCTTCTGGCGGGAAAAGGAGAAACGCCATGCGTGAGAATGGTTTAAAGGTAAAGGATTTTGTATCCCTTTTCAATTTGGAGGTTTTGAACCAGGGCAGCGATTTCGACAGCGCCCTGCTGACGGTGCCGGATTTAAACCGGCCCGGCCTCCAGTTCCACAGCTTTTACGATTATTTTGACCCCTGCCGCCTTCAGGTGATCGGCAAGGCGGAGGTTACTTATCTCCGGGGGCTGAGCGACGCCCAGCGCCGCAAATGTTTCGACGACCTTTTTCTCTACGACATCCCCGCTCTGGTGATTGCCCGGAGCCTGGACTGTTTCCCGGAATGCATCGAAAGCGCCAGGGAGCACCAAAAGACCCTGCTGCGGACGAACGAGGTGACAGTGGCCTTCACCAGCCGCACCATTGAGTATTTGAACCGGGTGCTGGCGCCCTGCGTCACCCGCCACGGCGTGCTGCTGGACATTTATGGCGAAGGCGTTATGATTACCGGCGACTCCGGCGTGGGCAAGAGCGAGGCGGCCATTGAGCTGATCATGCGGGGCCACCGGCTGGTGGCCGACGACGCGGTGGAGCTGCGGCGGGTCTCCGGCCGTCTGATGGGCTCCGCACCGGAGGTCATCCGTAATTATATTGAGCTGCGGGGCATCGGCGTCATTAATGTGCAGCAGCTTTTCGGCGTCCGGGCTGTTAAAAATGAGGCTCAGCTGGATCTGGTGGTAAATTTTGAGCCTTGGGATAGTGAGAAGTTTTATGACCGTCTGGGCATCGAGGACCACTATGTGGATATTTTGGACATTCAGGTCCCCACGCTGACCATCCCGGTGCGCCCAGGGCGGAACCTGGCCAGCATCGTGGAAGTGGCGGCCATGAACAACCGGCACCGGAAGTTAGGATATAACGCAGCCCAGGAGCTGGCCCAAAAGGTAGACGCCCGGGCGGATGGAAAGCTGTAAGGAGGAAACGCTATGTATATCGGCATCGACGTAGGAGGAACGAATCTAAAGGCCGGACTGGTAGACGAGGCGGGCAATATTGTCAAGGTAGAACGAGTCCCCCTGGATTTTCAAGGTCCGGAGCGTTTTGCGGAGATTCTGGCGGAGCTGTCCAAGAGAGTCATTCAGGAGAAGGTCCGGTGGGTAGGCGTAGGTCTGCCCGGTGCGGTGGACGGCGGGGACGTGCTCTTCACCACGAACATCCCCATGGAGAATGTCCCGCTGGAGCAGCTCTTCCGCAAGCATTTGGATCTGCCCCTGCTGCTGGGCAACGACGCGGACTGCGCCGCCGTAGGCGAGTTCTTCGGCGGCGCGGGGAAGGGAACCCGGGATTTTGCCGTGGTAACACTGGGCACCGGCGTGGGCGCGGGCATCATCGTGGACGGAAAGCTCCGGGGCGGTCTGGCCTCCAGCGAGGCGGGCCATATGGTCATCATTCAGGACGGGGAACCCTGCAACTGCGGCCGCCGGGGCTGCTGGGAGCGCTACGCCTCCGCCACCGGCCTGATCCAGCAGACGAAACGGGCTATGGAGGCACACCCGGAAAGCTTGCTTCATGAGATTGCCGCGGAAAGCGGCGTAGAGGGCCGGACGGCCTTCCAGGCGGCGGAGGCAGGGGATGAGGCCGCCTTGGAGGTCTGCCGGAATTACGTGAACTATTTGGCCGGCGGCCTGACAAGCCTCATCAACATCCTGCGCCCGGAGGCCGTGGCCATCGGCGGCGGCGTGGCGGCGGCGCCGGAGCGGCTGCTGCTGGAGCCCCTGCGGGAGGCCGTGGCGAAGGAGAGCTTTTCCCGCCATGGAGGACGGATCACAAAAGTTCTCCGGGCTGAGCGCGGAAACGACGCGGGCATCATCGGCGCGGCGATGCTGGGCCGGGTGATGTAAGCGCTTTGCGGAAGTATCTTGAATATAAGGAGGCCCTTACATGGACTGGGCGGAGCGGCTTGACAAACAGATACGAGACTACTTACCGGATGTGAGCGTCTTGAAGGAGGAGCCCATGGCAAAGCACACCTCCTTCCGGGTGGGTGGTCCCGCGAAGCGGATGGCGTTCCCGGAAAAGAGCGAGCAGCTGGTGCTGCTGCTGTCCATGGCCCGGGAGTGCGGGGCCCGGCCCTTGATCATCGGCAACGGCACGAACCTGCTGGCCCCGGACGGGGGACTGGACCGGCTGGTCATCGGGACCGATCGCCTCTGCCGCCTGGAGATGGGGGAAGAGCCGGATTCCATTATCGCCGGGTGCGGCGTCCCCCTGGCCCGTCTGGCGGATTTCGCCTGCCGGCAGGGGCTGGCGGGGCTGGAATTTGCCCACGGCATCCCCGGAACAGTGGGCGGAGGCGTGTGCATGAACGCCGGGGCTTACGGCGGGGAGCTGAAACAGGTGGCCGCCGGTGTGTCGGCGCTGTTCCCGGAGGAGGGCGTGCGGTTTCTCTCTGGGGAGGAACTGGCTTTCGGCTACCGCCGGAGCTTCCTCACGGAACATCCGGAGGCGGCGGCGCTGCACGCGGTATTCCGCTTGACCCCTGGCGACCCGGAGGAAATCCGGGAGACGCAGCGGTCCCTGATGGCCCGCCGGAAGGCCAGCCAGCCGCTGGAATGGCCCAGCGCGGGCAGCACCTTCAAGCGCCCGGAGGGGTATTTCGCCGGGACCCTCATAGACCAGTGCGGTTTAAAAGGCCGGACGGTGGGCGGGGCCCAGGTATCGGAAAAGCACGCGGGCTTCATCATCAACCGGGGCGGGGCCTCCTGTGCTGACATCAAGGAGCTGATCCGGCAGATTCAGGCGGTTGTCGGGGAAAAGACCGGCGTCCGGCTGGAGCCGGAGGTCAAGTTTGTGGAGTGAGGGGGAGTCGTGCCATGGAAATTCTGATTATCTCCGGCCTGTCCGGCGGAGGGAAGAGCAAGGCAGCGTCCTTTTTGGAGGACAGCGGCTTTTATATCGTGGATAATATGCCCGCGGCCATGATCTTGAAATTTGCGGAGTTCTGCGCCGGGGGCGGCGGGCGCTATGCCCGGGTGGCGCTGGTGTACGATGTGCGAACGGCGGAGTCGTTCAGCGAGCTCTTTGACGTGCTGGACAAACTGAAGGGGATGGAGGGCGTCTGCCGGATGCTGTTTTTGGAGGCGTCCCCGGCGGCCATCATCAAGCGCTACAAGGAAACCCGCCGCCGCCACCCTTTGGAGAAGGAGACGGATTCCCTGGAAGAGGCTGTGGAGAAGGAGCGGGAACTGATGCTCCCGGTAAAGCAGAGGGCGGATTTTATCATCGACACGACCCGGCTTTCAACGGCCAAACTGAGGAGCGAGCTGCTGCGTATCTTCAACGGCGAGGAAGAGCAGGCGGGGATGACGGTGAGCGTCACGTCTTTCGGTTTCAAGCATGGCCTGCCCTTAGAGGCGGATCTGGTTCTGGACGTGCGATTTATGCCGAACCCGTTCTACATTGAGGAGCTGCGCCACCAGACCGGCCTGGACAAGCCGGTTTCGGATTATGTATTCAGCTTTCAGCAGACGCGCGACTTCCTCCTTAAGGTGGAGGATCTGTTGCGCTTTACCCTGCCGCTGTATGCGGAGGAGGGAAAAACCGGCCTGGTGGTTGCCGTAGGGTGCACCGGGGGACACCACCGTTCCGTAGCCATCGCCCACGCGCTGACGGAGTTTATCCGGGAGCAGGGTTATCAAGCAGCGGAGCATCATCGGGACATGGAACGGGCCGTTTGAGCCGGAAAGGAACCCTATGGAATACCAACCTTACCGCGCGCCTCGGAAGCATGGGCCCCGGATTGCCGTCGTCGGCGGCGGGCATGGGCTGTCCAATATGCTGCGGGGCTTGAAGGATTATACGGAAAATCTCTCCGCCATCGTCACGGTGGCGGACGACGGCGGCGGCTCCGGCGCTCTGCGCCAGGATTTGGGAATGCCGCCGCCGGGGGATATCCGAAACTGCCTGGTGGCTCTGGCCAACACGGAGCCGCTGATGAAGCAGATGATGGACTACCGCTTTCAGGAGGGAACGCTGGCGGGGCAGAGCTTCGGAAATTTGTTTCTGGCGGCGCTGAACGGCATTTCCCCCAACTTTGACACGGCGGTCCGCCGAATGAGCGAGGTCCTGGCCATCACCGGACGGGTGCTGCCCGTTACCACTGCCGACGTGCAGCTGGAGGCGGAATTTGAGAATGGCGCCAGCGTCGTCGGCGAGTCCAAAATCTTCTACTGCAAGAAAAAAGAGGACTGCCGGATTACCAAGGTGCGGCTGCTGCCGGAGCATCCCAAGGCTCTGCCGGAGGCCCTGGCCGCTATTTACGAGGCGGATATGATCGTCCTGGGGCCCGGAAGCCTTTACACCAGTATCATTCCAAACCTCCTGGTGGACGGCATCGTAGACGCCATCCGGGAATCCTCCGCTCTGAAAATCTACGTCTGCAACGTTATGACCCAGGAGGGGGAGACGGAGGGCTACACCGCCTCGGACCATATCGCGGCCCTGTTTCAGCACTCGGTGAATGGGCTGTTTCACCTGTGTCTGGTGAACTCCTCGCCCATTCCCAAGGACGCGGCGGACCGCTATGCCCAGGAGGGGGCGGAGATGCTGCGCTACGATACGGACCGTTGCGCCGCTTTAGGCGTGGAGCTGATCGGCCGGCCCATCGCTACGGTACAGGACGGTTATGTCCGGCATCATCCCGACAAACTGGCCCAGGAATTGATCCTGCTCCATGCGGAGCGCAACGTGCGCATTGCGGGGGGACGCTACCGGAAAGAGTAATGGGATAGTCCTTTACATTATCTGCTGCCGAGGAGGTTTTGCCGGTGTCCTTTTCTTTTGAGACGAAAAATGAGCTTTGCAGGCTGCCGGTTCAGCGGCGCTGCTGCGCGCAGGCGGAGGCTTACGGCATTTTGCTGTACTGCCGTACCTTCTGCTCTTCCGAGGTCCGGATTATTACGGAGAATCCCCATTTTGCCGCGAGGCTTCCCCGGCTGTTCCTCCGGGCGTTTGACCTCCGGTTTGACAGGCAGCCGGATATTTCCGGCGGGGAAACGCCGGAGGGGAAGATGGTCTTTCAGATTACGGAGGGGGAGAAGCTGGACCATATCATCGACCTCCTGGGCTACGACCCCCGGCAGAGCCTGGCCCTTCATGTCAACTTCGCCATGCTGGAGGAGGACTGCTGCCGGGCGTCCTTTCTCCGGGGCTGTTTTTTTGCCGGGGGAAGCGTCACAGATCCCTCCAAGCGGTATCATTT
This sequence comes from Oscillospiraceae bacterium, assembly GCA_910574635.1. Classification (GTDB taxonomy): domain Bacteria; phylum Bacillota; class Clostridia; order Oscillospirales; family Oscillospiraceae; genus Oscillibacter. The sequence continues at coordinate 92,538 of CAJTCG010000008.1, forward strand.
GGAGTTGACCAGCTCTCATCTCCAGGCCAGCCGGGAATTGGAGGTCCTGCTCCGGGAGAGCGGCTATCCTCCCAAAAGCGTGACCCGGAACGGCAGTGCCGTCACTTATTTTAAGCAAAGCGACCAAATAGAGGACTTCCTCACCCTCATCGGCGCACCGGCGGCGGCGATGCGAATCATGTCCACCAAGGTGGAAAAGGGCATCCGCAACAGCGTGAACCGCCGCTTGAACTGCGACAGCGCCAACCTGGACAAGGCGGTGGAGGCCGCCCAGAGCCAAGGGGCCGCCATCCGGCGGCTGGAGGCGTCGGGGCGGCTTGAGCGGCTGCCGGACAAGCTTCGGGAGACGGCGGCCCTGCGGCTGGAGTATCCGGAGCTGAGCCTGTCGGAGCTGGCGGAAACGTTTGACCCGCCGGTGACAAAATCCTGTCTGAACCACCGTCTCCGCAAGCTGGTGGAGCTGGCGGAGGGACTTTGAGAGAACATTTTTTGAAGAGGAGATACAACGCCATGAAAAGGCCGAAATTCTCCCTGGCTCACAAAATCGCGCTGCTGCTGATTAACGCAGGGGTGATTCTGGCGCTGCTGTGCATGTATTTCCGCAGCCGTGACCCGGGGCCGCTATGGACAGGGGCGGTCGCGCTGCTGATTCTTCCGGTGCTGGCGGGGGTGGCGATTGCCCGAAGGAGCATCGTCTGCCCCCACTGCGGCGCACAGCTGTTCCAGGGACGGTTTGCAGGCCTTTTCCTGCCGGAGCGCTGTCCCGCGTGTAAGAAAAAACTGACGAAAGAACAAGGGTAGGAGGAAAGAAACGATGCAGGATGCGAAAACCTGGGCCCAGCGGTTTCCCATGGACCGCCCGCCTTCTATGGAGGAGCTTGACCGCTATGCGGACAACCCCCTCTGGCCGGAGCTGCGGCGGTATTTGAAAGACGCCTACGGCGCGGAGCCCCGGACGGAGTACAGCCGCTGCGGCCTGGAGCCGGGGTGGAACCTGAAATTCAAAAAGGGGAGCAAGTCCCTGGCCACCGTGTACCTCCGCCCCGGTTATGTGACGGCGATGATTTCCATCGCGCCCAAGGACGAACCGGAGGCGGAAGGAGTGCTTTTGACCTGTACGGAGTACACCCGGACGCTGTACCACAACACGGCCTCCTCAAAAATGGGACGCTGGCTGATGGTGGATCTAACCTCCCCGGAGATTCTGGAGGACATCAAGTCCCTGCTGGCCCTCCGGGCAAAACCGGCAAAACAATAAGGCAAGCTATAGAAAAGGGGGAGGGGCCATGTCCTTTGTTCATCTGCATGTCCATACGGAGTACAGTCTGCTGGACGGCGCGTGCCGCATCCGGGACCTGCCGAAAATCGTAAAAGAAATGGGGCAGACCGCCTGTGCCGTCACGGACCACGGGGTCATGTACGGCGCGGTGGATTTCTACCGGGCCTGCAAGGCGGAGGGGATTAAGCCCATCATCGGCTGCGAGGTCTACGTCACGGCAGAGGGCCGCCGCCTGACCGACAAGGTCCATGAGTTCGACTCCGAGAGCCGCCATCTGGTGCTCCTCTGCGAGAACGAGGAGGGCTACCGGAACCTCTCCTACATGGTTTCCCTGGCCTGGACCGAGGGCTTTTATATCAAGCCCCGGATTGACCTGGAGTTGCTGCGGGAACACAGCCGGGGCCTGGTGGCCCTCTCCGCCTGCCTGGCGGGGGAGATTCCCCGGCGGCTGCGGAACGGGGAGTATGAGAATGCCAAGCGTTACGCCCTGGAGCTGGCGGAGATTTTTGGCCCGGACCACTTTTATCTGGAGCTTCAGGATCACGGCATCCAGGACCAGGCGGTGGTGAACCGGGGCATTCTGCGCATTCACGGGGAGACGGGGCTGCCCATGGTCTGCACCAACGATGCCCACTATCTCCGAAAGGAGGACGCGGAAGCCCACGACGTGCTCCTTTGCATCCAGACGGGAAAGATCCTGGACGACGAGAACCGGATGCGCTACGAACCCCGGAATTTCTACCTTCGCAGCGAAGCGGAGATGGCGGAGCTGTTTTCCGGTTACGATGGGGCCTTGGAGAACACGGCGAAGGTGGCGGACATGTGCAGCATGGATTTCACCTTTGGCAAATACCATCTGCCGGAGTTTCAGCTTCCCCCGGGCTACGACAGCTTTTCCTATTTAAAAAAGCTCTGTGATGAGGGCTACCGGGCCCGCTACGGGGAGGATGAGGCCCACCGGGAGCAGCTCCGGTATGAGCAGGACATGATTGAGAAAATGGGCTTTACGGACTATTTCCTCATCGTCTCCGACTTTGTCCGCTATGCCCGGAGCGTGGGGATTCCCGTGGGGCCGGGCCGGGGCAGTGCGGCGGGCTCTATGGTCAGCTACTGCCTCTATATCACGGACATCGACCCGGTGAAATACGGACTCTACTTCGAGCGCTTTTTGAACCCGGAGCGGGTGAGCATGCCGGATATCGACATGGACTTCGGCGACACCCGGCGGGGGGAGGTCATCGAGTATGTCCGCCGGAAGTACGGCGGGGACCATGTGGCCCAGATCGTTACCTTCGGCACCATGGCCGCCCGGGGCGTGGTGCGGGATGTGGGCCGGGTAATGAACCTGCCCTACGCCGAGGTGGACCAGATTGCAAAGCAGATTCCCAACTCCCCCGGGGCCCACATTACCCTGGCGGACGCCCTGCGGCTGACGAAGTCCCTCAGCGACCTCTATAACCGTGACGAGACGGTGAAGCGGCTCATTGACACCGCCCAGATGCTGGAAGGCATGCCCCGGAACGCCTCTACCCACGCCGCCGGGGTGGTGATTACCAAGCGGCCCGTGTATGAGTATGTGCCCTTGGCGAAAAACGACGACATTGTGGTCTGCCAGTACGGCATGGTAACCCTGGAGGAGCTGGGGCTTTTAAAGATGGACTTTCTGGCCCTGCGGAACCTGACGGTGCTGGAGGACGCGGTGCAGCTCCTCAAGGAGCAGCAGCCGGACTTCCGCCTGGCGGATATCCCGGAGGAGGACCCCGAGACCTATGAGATGCTGGCGGCGGGAAAGACATCCGGCGTGTTCCAGATGGAGTCCACCGGCATGACCGGGGTATGCGTGGGGCTGAAGCCCCAGAATATTGAGGACATCACCGCCATCATCGCCCTCTACCGCCCCGGACCCATGGACTCCATCCCCCGGTTCATCGCCTGTAAGCAGGACCCAAAGCTCATTAAGTACCGCCATCCCTCTTTGGAGCCCATTTTGTCCGTCACCTACGGCTGCATCGTGTATCAGGAGCAGGTCATCAAGATCTTCCAGGACCTGGCGGGCTACTCCCTGGGCCAGGCGGACATGGTGCGCCGGGCCATGAGCAAAAAAAAGGCCAAGGACATCGAAAAGGAGCGGGAGGCCTTTCTCCACGGCGACCCGGAGCGGAACATCTCCGGTTGTGTGGCGAACGGCATCCCGGAGGCCACGGCGGAGGCCATTTACCAGGAAATTTACGATTTCGCCAACTACGCCTTCAACAAAGCCCACGCGGTGAGCTACGCCGTGGTAGCCTATCAGACGGCCTACTTCAAGTGCCACTACACTCGGGAGTACATGGCGGCCCTGCTGACCTCCGTGCTGGACAATTCGGATAAGGTGGCGGGCTATATCAACGAGTGCCGGGACTGCGGCATCGCCCTGCTGCCCCCGGACATCAACCGCTCCCTGGACCGCTTCACCGTGGAGGAGGGAGGCATCCGCTTCGGGCTGGTGGCCATTAAAAACATCGGCCGGGGCTTTATCCAGGCCGTCATGAAGGAGCGGGAGGCGTCCGGCCTTTTCCGGTCCCTGCCGGACTTCTGCCGCCGCATGGCGGGCAGCGACATGAACAAGCGGGCGCTGGAAAATCTGATCCGGGCCGGGGCCTTCGACTCCACCGGGGCCCGGCGCTCCCAACTCATCCAGATCTATGAGAAGGTGCTGGACGCCGCGGCGGCCCGCCAGAGACAGAACCTGGAGGGACAGCTGGACTTTTTCGGCATGTCCCAAAGCCGTGGCCAGGCGGCGGAGGACGTTCATCTGCCGGATATCCCGGAATTCACGGCCCAGGAGCGGATGACCATGGAGAAGGAAACCACCGGCCTCTATCTCTCCGGGCATCCGATGGACGCTTACCGGGATATTGTGCGGCGGCTGCGGGTCCCCCAGATTGGAAAGGTGCTGGAGGACTTCAACCAGGAGAACGGCCCCGCCCGCTTTGCTGACGGGCAGTATCTGACCCTGGCGGGGGTGGTGACCTCCAGCAAGACCAAGACCACAAAAAACAACAGCCTCATGGCTTACGTGGTGGTGGAGGACGAGACCGGATCCATTGAGATGCTGTGCTTCAGCCGGACGCTGGACGTCTGCGGGCCCTACCTCCGGGAGAACCAGGCCGTGGTGGTGAAGGGGAAGCTGTCCGTCCGGGACGAAAAGGCCCCACAGCTCATGTGCGATTCCGCATATCCGCTGGAGACGGCGGAAGGGGGGCTCCCGGCCCGGCTTCCCGCCGCGAAAGAGGACAAGCTGGTGAAGGGGGAAACCCTGTATTTGAAATTCCCCTCCCTGGACCACCCGGCGGTCCGGCACCTGAAGCTGGTGTTCACCATGTTCCCGGGAGACGCCCAGGTGAAAATGGTTATGGCGGACACCCGGAAGGTGTACGGTACGCGGGCAATGCTCCACAGGGCCCTGATTGAAGAGGCCAAGGAAACGCTGGGAGCGGAAAATGTAGCCGTCAAATAAAAAGCGCGGGCACGGAATCTTCCGTACCCGCGTTTTCTATTCGTTTTCCGCCGTCAAGGCTTGGATGATCCGGCCATAGAGCTTTTGCGGCGCTTCCTGGAACCGTTTGGCCACCGCCTTGGCCTGAGCCTGGTCCACCATCATCAATTTGAGATCTATCACGCCGCCCTTGTCGTCGGTGAGCTGGAGGCGCACCGTATAGGTCCCGTTTGGCCTCTGCTCGACGGAGGCCTTTACCTGCCGCCGGCGGAGGAGCTTACGGTTCCACTCCTCCAGGTTTTTGTCACAGCGCTGGCGGATAGAGTAGGGGAGGCTGGACTCACAGGCGGCGCCGTTCCTCCGTCCCTTGTCCGTAAGAGCGTAGAGGCCGGAGGCGGAGAGGGTCAGGTGCCCGGTGCGGACCAGGTCGGCCAGGCAATCGGAAAAGTCAAAGTAGTCAATGGCGTCGTCGCAGAGGGTCAGGTCCAGGATGGCGTCAAAGGGCGCCGGTTCCTCGATTCTGGCGGCGATGTAGAGAATCAAAAATTTAATTTCCAGTTTGTCCTGGATAAAGCCTGGCATAGCGGCGGCCTCCTCTCCGTTTTTCTCGCAAGAAGCGTGGTGTTTTTTTATTATACCCCGCCGGAGGGAAAAAGACAAGTCTGCCTGAACGGGCGGAGGTGGAAATTTGTCGAAATTTACCGGAAAGCACCTTGACGGCTCTTGCCGACATTGGTATCATAGGGACAGTTCTAAACAGGAAAGGCGGCGGCAAGATGAAAAGAAAAACGCTGGCGATCTTATTAGCGGCGTGGATGCTCTTGACCCTGGGGGGCTGCGGGGGGAAGACAGACCCGGTCCCGGAGCCTGAGCCCGCGGAGAAAACGGACCCGCTCCCACCGCCTGAACCGGAGCCGGAGCCGGAACCCGCTGTTCCGGCGGGGATGAATCCGCTGACGGGCCTGCCTATGGAGCCGGAGTATGAGAACCTGCGGCCCATTGCCATCATGCTGAACAACCTGAAGGCGGCGCAGCCCCAGCTGGGCATCTCCCAGGCGGATATTGTCTATGAGGTCCCGGTGGAGGGGGGCATCACCCGGATGCTGTGCCTTTACCAAACGGTAGAGGGTGTGGACATTCTGGGAAGCGTTCGCTCCGCCCGGCCTTACTTTGTGGAGCTGGCCCTGGGACATGACGCGGTGTATGTACACGCCGGCGGCAGCCAGGAGGCTTATTCCAATCTGCGGAGCTGGAAGGTGGACCATATGGACGGCGTCCGGGGCGGAGAGGACGCAAAGATTTTCTGGCGGGACCCGGACCGGAGGAAGAATAACGGCTATGAACACAGCCTGATTACCTCCGGGGAGAAAATTTTGGAGTACCTGGAAAAGGGCAAGATCTCCACGGAGCACGCGGACGGCTGGAATTCTATCCAGGCGTTCACGGAGGACGGAACCCCGGCGGCGGGGGAAGCGGCGGAGCATATCAAGGTCCGCTTCTCCAGCTATAAGACTGGGACGTTTGACTACGACGCGGCCACAGGGAAGTATCTGGTGGGCCAGTACGGCAAGGAACATGTGGACGGCAGCACCGGGGAGCAGGTCGGCGCTGTCAATGTGCTGGTGCTGAAGACCTCCACCGCCGTCCTGGATGAAGTGGGCCGCCTCCGGGTCCAGACCACCGGCGAGGGAGAGGGGCTTTTCTTCTGCGGCGGCAAGGCGGTCCCCATTCAGTGGAGCCGGAAAGACCGGAACAGCGCGTTTGCCTACACGCTGGAGGATGGCCGCGCTCTGGCCCTGGGCCAGGGGAGCAGCTATGTCTGCATCATCAGCCCTAAGACCAGCACGGTGGAATACGAATAAGCGAAGGGACCGCCCCGTTTCCGGGGCGGTCCTTGGTTTTATTTGCGGCAGGCGCAGCAGCATTCCTCGTAGTTCTCAGGCATCCGCACCGTGTTGGGCGGGAAGAACTCGCCCACCGGGAAGGAGATGTTCCGGAAGATGCCGCAGGGGTCTTCGGTACCGCTGCCGCAGGAGCACTCCTTATCGGGCATACAATAGTCGTATACGGGGACCAGGAGCTGGGAGTCCCGCTCCAGCCGGACGATGGAGAACTGGCCCAGGGTGACGTAGATGCGGCGGCTGTCGTCGCCGCTGGAGAGCTCCCCGTCGAAGCAGCTGTTGACGAAGGAAGGCACCTCGCACAGCTCGCAGTCGCAGTCCCGCTTGCCGCAGCAGTCCATGATCCGGGCATCCAGGACGATGGGGTCCACAGCCTCGACTACGGCGATGGGAAGATTGGAACGGCTGGTGAGCTGGAGGTCCGGCTCGCCGGTGCGGAGCTCGGAGGAGAAAATTTTGGCGTTCCCCTCGCTGCCGAAGAGGATGGCCCGTTTGTCGAAGACACAAAGGCCCTCTACCGTAACAGGGGCGGGGCAGCTCAGGTATGCTTGCAGGGTGACGGAGTAGAAGAAACGCATGTCGACGGTGTAGAAGCCCCGGTTGAAGCTGACGGGCTCCACGTCCACATAGACATAGAGCAGCTTGGCGCTGCCGCCCTTGACGGACAGGGCGCGGTTAATGACATCCACATATTGAAGCTTGGGATAGAAGCGCAGGTCCTCGATGCAGTCCTTGTCACGGCAAGAATCGTACACTTTCCGTGTATGAATGCAAACTGCCTCTCGGATGCCGCTGAGGTCCTCCACGGGACCGGGCATGACTTTCTCGGGCATTGCAATACCTCCTAATAAGTAGCTGGCGAAAGAACAAGGTCCTTTCAATCCAGTGTATGCGCCGCCGCCCGGGAGGTGAGGGAGGAGGCGCTATTTCAGTTCCTCCCGCAGGAGGGCGTACATGCAGTAGGATTGTACCCGCCCGTTTTTATAGACGCCCATGCGCATAGTGCCCTCGCAGACGAAGCCCACCTTTTCCAGCACCCGGCGGGAGCCCAGGTTTTCCGCAAAGGGCTCCGCGAAAATGCGGAGGATGTCAAAGCGGTCAAAGGCTTCCCGGCAAATCTGCCGCACCGCCTCCGTCATGATGCCCCGGCCCCAATAATCCTCTGCCAGCCAATAACCCAGCTCAGCGGATTTTTCGTATACGTCGTTCTTTCTGGCGACGCTGATACTGCCGGCGGCCCGGCCGTTGACGGCGATGGCCCGCATGAGCTGCCGGGTTTCGCCCTGAGCGATGCAGTCTTCCACAAACCACTTCGCGTCCGCCAGGGTGTAGGGGGAGGGGAAGATGTTCCGCAGATTCGCCGCAATGTTCGGGTTATCCGCCGCCTCCGCGACGGCCTCTATGTCTGCCCGCCGCCAGGGCCTCAATACAAAGGATGTCATAGTGTGCCTCCCAAGATAAAATTTGACATTTATTATATCACGGAGACGGACGGCTGTCCACCACCTTGGGGCCGGTTCAGGCCTCAATTTAATGTTTCTCTTGACATGAGCGGCAAATAAACATATAATAATGAGCGACAACTGAATAGAATGAATGTCTTCAAGGCAGGGTGAAATTCCCGATCGGCGGTAAAGTCCGCGAGCATGTAAATGCTGATTTGGTGAAAGTCCAAAACCGACAGTATAGTCTGGATTAAAGAAGGTGTATTGGATATGTCAGTATTAATCTGATACTATGCACTTTTTGCCTATCCGTCAAATGCTTTGTCGACATTTTTCAATACACCTTAAAATGGTAACACCTAAAGGCATTTCATTGCTTTTAGGTGTTAATTTTTTTTAGGAGGTATTTTCATGAACAGTACAACAAAAAAGATCACAACAATCAGTATGCTCTGCGCTTTTGCCTATGCCGCCACTTTCATTGGGCGTGTTCCGCTTGTACTCTTTCTGAAGTACGACCCAAAGGACATTATCATTGCAACCAGCGGATTGATTTTTGGCCCGCTTGCCTCATGTTCCGTTGCGTTAATTGTTTCTTTAGTTGAGATGTTTACGATCAGTGAAAACGGAATTTTAGGTTTCTTAATGAATGTTATTTCAAGTTGTTCCTTTGCGTGTACCGCTGCATTTGTTTACAAGAAAAAGCGCAAAATATCCGGAGCCATTGTTGGGTTATTATGCGGGTGGGGGTGTATGGTTGTAGTAATGCTGTTTTGGAATTATCTAATCACCCCTATTTATATGGGCTATCCAAGAGAAGCCGTCGTAGAGCTGCTGATTCCGGTGTTTCTGCCTTTTAACTTGATGAAAGGCGGCTTAAATGCAGCGCTGACCATGATTTTATATAAGCCTATCGTTATAGCGTTAAGGCGGGCCCATTTAATCGAGACAAATAAATTAGAACCGAAAACAAAATTGAATATTGGGAAGTAAAGTTCTTCTGGATGCTGCGCTCCTTCCTCTGGGATGCACCCGGCCAAGCGGCTCCTCGAGCGCTTCTTTTGTTACAGTCCTTTTCCAGGGAGTGAAAAACGCTTAGCAACTTCTATTTGGAAAACAAAGGAAATTACATAAAGAAAAGGCTTGCAAAACTTTCTGTATCTGGTATAATGGACACATTCTGATTACACAAAAGGAAGGAAGCTCGGAATGGATTACACAATTCTCATGTTGATTGTCATGGTGGCGATCATGTATTTCCTGATGATCCGCCCGGAGAACAAGCGGAAAAAGAAAGCCCAGGAAATGCGGGACAGCCTGAAAAAAGGCGACGTGATCACCTCCATTGGCGGTATTATCGGTCGGATTGTCTCTGTAGGAAAGGACACCATTGTCATTGAAACCAGCGACGACCGGGTCCGCATGGAACTGACCAAGTGGGCCGTCAGCTCCGTGGGCGTGCAGAGCGGAGAGCAGCCCGAGGAGAAGAAGGAGGAGAAAAAGCCCGCCAAGAAGGAAGAGGAAAAGAAGGAATCCGACAGCGGAAAGAACGACTGGAACCCGGAGATCTGAATTCTCATAAATCCGGTTCCATTTTGCCTCCGCCTCATGGCATAAAACCATCCTCCCCTGGAATATGCTCCTTTTGAGAGCATGTTTCGAGGGAGGATTTCTTATGGCGAAGGGACGAAAAAAACTTGCGGTGTGGCAGGGCTTTTTGGCAGGGGGGCTGCTGTCGCTGGGCGTGTATCTGCTGGGGTTGATGTTTTTGGCGCTGCTGATGGTAAAGGGTACGCTGTCGGAGGGCGGAAGCTTTCCTATGGTGGCGGCGCTGTGCATTGTGGCCGCCCTGGCCGGGGGCCTGCTGACGGTGCGCCTGACCTTGAGGAGAGCGGGAGGCGTTCTGACAGCGGTCATGTTCCTGTCCGTGCTCCTCCTGGCGGGCTTGGGTTTTTGGGAGGAGATCACCTGGCTGGGCCAGGGAGGCGTCCTATTGCTCTGCGGCCTGGCCGGGGGACTGTTGGCCGGGATTGCCGGGCCCAAAAACCGGCGGCGGCGGAAATGAAAAATGAGGTTCTTGTTGGATTGCACAAAAGTGCCGTTCTTTTCCAAAATATCCCTCCGGCGGCGCAGCCGGCCCGCCGCCGGAGAGGGGAGGGGAGGGGGACGCAGATATGGGATGCGCGGAGGATGCGGCCCCCTAAATATGGGCAGCGGCGCAGCCGGCCCGGCTGGCTGCGCCGCTCTGTTTGAACGGTTTACATAATGCGGTTTACATAATATTTTGTCATAAATCCCAAAAAGATTCTTTTTTGGGGGAAACATCTTGCAGAAAGCAAAAAAATGAGCTATATTATTAATGTAAATAAATCTTATGCGGTTGCACACCTTCTTACTTGCCGTTACCGGCAGGAGGGTGTTTTCTTATCTGACTGCAAGTTATCCGACTTTTCTAAAAATGCGTATAAGCCGCCGGCCCTCCTCATAGGATGAGATGAGGTGAGGCGCTTTGAAGTGGAAAAGGCGGGAGACGGCGGAGTGGAGGCGGCAGTTGTCCCGCCTGTTGGTTCTGGCGCTGTTTTTTTTCGCCGGCATTCTTTTGGGACAGGTTTTTTCCAGTCGGGTTCCGGATACCACGGGCGATGAGCTGGCCCGCTACCTGAAGGATTTCTTGAAGGTGGGAGAGGAAGACCCGTCTCCCCGGGCGGCGCTGTCGGCGGCGGTTTTGTATTTTCGTTATCCGCTGGCGGCGTTTTTGCTGGGATTTGCGTCCATCGGTGTGCTGGCGCTTCCGTTAGTGACCGGGGCTTTCGGCGGCTTTTTGTCCTTTTCCGTCTGCTGTTTCACGGCGTCCTTTGGCCCGGACGGGGTGTTGCTGGCGCTGGCGGTGTTCGGCCTCCGGTGCGTGGTGACGCTGCCCTGCTATTTCCTGCTGGCCGTTCCGGCGCTGGAGCGCTCGACAGCCTTAGCCTGTCTCTCTCTGGGCGGCGGGCGGAGAGCCGGTCCCGCTCTGTATGGCCGGGAGTGGTGGGGCCGCCTGGCGGTCGTTGCGGGGGTGCTGCTGGCAGGGGTCTGCGCCGACCTGATGCTGACCCCCTGGTTTTTGCGGCAGCTTTTAGAGCGGATGCTGATTGGATAGGAAACACGGTTTCTGATTGGTAAGACTGGTAAAGAGAGAAGGGATTGCTACGGACGAGATCGCGCGTTATGAGGAATATCTGGTGCGGGAGAAACACGCCTCCCAGAATACGGTGTCTTCTTATCTGCGGGACATATCCCAGTTTGCGGATTATTTGCAGGCCCGGGGCCCGGAGCTGCTGGAGGTGACCGCCGAGACGGTCCAGGCCTATATGGACTGGATGCTGAGCCGGGGAAAATCCGCCGCTTCTGTGACCCGATTTTTGGCCTCCGTCAAATCCTTCTACAATTTTCAGATATTTAGCGGCAAGGTGAAGGCGAATCCCGCCAAGGGCGTCGCCGCCGCCAAGGCGGAGCGGAAGTATCCGAAGATATTGACCTCCAAGGAGGTAGACTTGTTCCTGGAACAGCCCCAGTGCGTGGACGCCAAGGGATTTCGGGACCACGCCATGCTGGAGCTGCTGTATGCCACAGGCATCCGGGTCAGCGAACTGATTACCCTGGACCTGGAAGACCTAAACCTGGCGGCCGGCTTTATTCACTGTTCCAGCAAGGGCAAGGAACGGATTATCCCCTTATACCGCACGGCGGTGAAGGCCCTTCAGGACTATGCTTGGAAGATTCGGCCCCAGCTGATCTCCGACGAGGAAGAGACCGCCCTCTTTGTCAATATGAACGGGGAGAGGATGAGCCGTCAGGGCTTTTGGAAGATCATCAAGTATTACCAGGAAAAGGCGGGGATTGAGAAGGAGATCACGCCTCACACCTTACGGCATTCCTTTGCGGTCCATCTGTTGGAAAACGGTGCGGACCTGCGGTCTATCCAGGAGATGCTGGGGCATGCGGATATCTCTTCTACGCAGATTTACACGCACGTCGTGAAGGGGAACTTGAAGGACGTTTATCAGAAAGCCCACCCGAGGGCCTGATGGGTACATAAAAAACCGTGCCCGCAATATAACCGTTTGAAATGTATGAAGGTACGGCAATCAAGGTGCTGTACCTTCGTTTTCTATATTACTTCCTCAGCGCCCTCCTGACTTAGGACCTGTATTCATAAGCGTTTGAGTAGCGTGTGGAAGTGAGAAATTTTGACCATAGCCTCAGCGGAAGAGACGGAAATCTCCTAATGTTTGCTGAGACGCCTGGAATGATTGAGCCAAGAGAGGGTGCGTTCAACCACCCATCTGATGGGGCTTGATTTTCTCCAAAATATCAACATTAAGATCAAGCTGCTCCTTTAAATCAGAAACGAAAGCCCCCCGATATCCAGCGTCCGCACAGAACTTCTGAACAGATGGATACTGCTTATACGCTCGTTTAGCGGCAGATATTCCACCCTTTGTGTCTTGAATATTGGCAGCATGACCCACAACAGACATCAAGCAGCCCAGCACATCCACTACAATGAGCCGCTTCCTGCCTTTCGTTTTTTCCCTCCGTCAATCCCGCGTTCTTCGCTGGCTGCCACCGTTTTCACACTCTGGGAATCAATGATCGCGTAGCTTGGACTCACCTTGCGTCCGGCATTTATTCGTGTCTTTTTCGCAAGATGCTCCAAAATCTTATCCAACAGCCCTCTGATCCGAGCACGGCGATAAAAGCTGCGTACTGCTGAATATGGAGGAAAATCATGAGGCAGTTGTCTCCATTTACATCCTGAATCCACCTGATGCAGTACTGTAGCTGTCAATTCCCGCTTGCTCCACATGCAGCTGCGCATCCCTGTGTATAGCGGGACCATTTCTTCCCACTGCTCATCTGTCAAGCCGCTGGGATACGACTTCCTCTTCTGTCTTTCCGTGCCATAATTTTACCACATTCTTTTGCCTTTGTGAATTCAGCTTCTAAGACTTTGCGGCGCATGTTGTTCATGTAGCGGGCAACTGCGTCGCAGTCTTTTTGCCTTACGTTCCGCATGCTTTTTCCTTTAGGGAGAAAACGGCGGATAATGATGCTCTATGTGGCCGCGCAGCGTATCACGAAGCGCTGGTGGACCAGGTATCAGAAGGGGTTTCCGTTGACCTGCGTGCGGTACATCAGCTCCAGCAGGCCCAGCCGTGCGTCCACGTCGGCCAGGGTGGTTTCCGCGTTTCCTAGCGCCCCCAGTAGGGCTGGATGGCCTTTCCGTCCGCGCCGTCCTCTTCGCCCAGGATGTAAAGCTCCTGCCTCGCGTCCACAAGGCCGGTCTAGACAGGCCCGGCGCTTCGCCCGGCTTACCTCCCATCGCCAGCCACCACAGTGGACGGTTCCCTTTGTGCGGGCAAGTCTCCGTTCCGCACTCCAACAGTTCGCAGGAATCACAGAACATCCGGTGAAATTCTTCGTCCCACAGCCCGGTCGCCACGGGGAGAGAAGCTAAAAACTCACCCAGCGCCTCCGGTGCCTCCGTTATTTTCTCAAAGTTGGTCATACTCCGTCTGCTCCCTTCTGCTCAATGCCCCTCTTCGGGCGGCGTCCACGGTTTCGCAAGTTCATCTGGTACACGCTCTGGCCCCGCTCGGCGCTGTACGCAGACCGGAAGTTCTTATCCAATTCCACGTCGCCGCCCGCTCTGACGCACCGCCCTCGCTTCAATTCCGTGTAAACGGTGCATTGGCTGATACCCAGTTCTGTGGCAATCTTGACCGGGGAAACGTTCTCTCCCCACATCATTTCAATTTTCCTGCGGTCGTCCAGCGTCAAAGTCCTCACCTAAATCACCCCTTTCACCCGTTTCTGCCCCCGTTTTGGTAAAAAAATAATGCAGAAAAAGGTTGAAAAACCTTTTCTGCATTTAACTTACTACATCACCGCCAAGCAGGCCGCCGCCGGTTTGTATTGACAATCCCCGGTCCGTCTGCTACAATACCATTCACAGCGATGAAAAGGCCCAGTACCTGTCATGTCCTTCGCAAAGAGAGCCCCCGGCTTGGTGGAAGGGGGAGGGAGGCGGACGGCGAATACCCCTTGGAGCTGGCGTCCGAACGGAGGAAAATCCCAGTAGGCACGCACCGGGTGCGCCCGTTACCGCGCGGGAGTATGTCGGCACTCCATGAGGCCGTGTTCGCGAGAAGACGGCGAACCAGAGGTGGTACCGCGAATGCTTTCGCCCTCTGTCCCCACCGGGACGGGGGCGTTTTTCGTTCCGAAAACACAACAAAGGAGAAGATGCAACATGCAGATTTACGAGGAACTCAAGGCCCGGGGCCTTATCGCCCAGGTCACCGACGAGGCGGAGATCCGGGAGCTGGTGAATACCGGCAAGGCGGTATTCTACATCGGCTTCGACCCCACGGCGGACAGCCTCCATGTGGGCCACTTCATGGCGCTGTGCCTGATGAAGCGCCTTCAGATGGCGGGAAACCGGCCCATCGCCCTGATCGGCGGCGGCACCGGCATGGTGGGGGACCCCTCCGGCCGGACGGACATGCGGCAGATGATGACCACGGAAACCATTCAGCACAACTGCGACTGCTTCAAAAAGCAGATGGAGCGGTTCATTGAGTTCGGACCGGACAAGGCCATTATGGTGAACAACGCCGAGTGGCTGATGAAGCTGAACTATATCGAGCTTCTGCGGGAAGTGGGGGCCTGCTTTTCCGTGAACAACATGCTCCGGGCGGAGTGCTACAAGCAGCGGATGGAGAAGGGCCTCAGCTTCCTGGAATTCAACTATATGATCATGCAGTCCTATGACTTTTACCACATGTTCCAGACCCTGGGCTGCAATATGCAGTTCGGCGGCGACGACCAGTGGAGCAATATGCTGGGCGGCACGGAGCTGATCCGCCGGAAGCTGGGCAAGGATGCCTACGCCATGACCATCACGTTGCTGATGAACTCCGAGGGCAAAAAAATGGGCAAGACCGCCAAGGGTGCGGTATGGCTGGACCCCAACAAGACCTCTCCCTTCGAGTTCTACCAGTACTGGCGGAACGTGGGGGACGCGGATGTCCTCAAGTGCATCCGCATGCTGACCTTCCTGCCCCTGGAGGAGATCGACGCCATGGACAAGTGGGAGGGCAGTCAATTGAACCGGGCCAAGGAGATTCTGGCTTATGAGCTGACCAAGCTGGTCCACGGGCAGGAGGAGGCGGAAAAGGCCCAGGAGACCGCCCGGGGCCTCTTCGCGGGAAGTGGCTCTACGGAGCACATGCCCTCCACGGAGCTGCCCGCCGCCAAGTTCGAGGACGGGAAGATCGGAGCCATCGCCCTGCTGGTGGCCTGCGGCCTGTGCCCCTCCAACGGGGAGGCCCGGCGGTTGATTCAGCAGGGGGGCATGATGGTAAACGACAAAAAAGTGACGGACATTGCCGCGTCCTTTGACCAGGCGGACTTCCAGGGAGAGGGCGTTATTATCAAAAAGGGCAAGAAGATGTTCCACCGGGCCTATATGGAATAAGCTTGAAAAAGAGGGCATTTGCCCTCTTTTTTCATAACCGCCCTTCTATTACACAAAAACTAGTTTTTGTGTAATAAAAAATTTCCAATCCTTTGGGATATTTTCCGCGTTTACAGGGTATTGCTGTCGAAAGGCCTTTCAAGGAGAGCTGCATATGCTGACAGAACGACAATTTACGGACGCTGCAGAGCGGTATCTGGACATGGTCTACCGGATTGCCCTGAACTGGTTCCGAAATCCTGCCGACGCGGAGGACGCGGCGCAAAACGCCATGCTCCGCCTCTGGAGGACGGACACGGAATTTCAGGGGGAGGACCATCTGCGCCACTGGCTGGTCCGGGTGGCCCTCAACGAGTGCAAGCGGATGAGCGCGCACCCCTGGCGCAAGCGCACGGTCTCCCTGGACCAGTGCCCGGAGCCGGTGTTCTCAGACCCGGCCCGGCAGACGCTTTATCAGGAGGTCATGGAGCTTCCCGCCAAGTACCGCGTGCCGCTGTACCTCTATTACTATGAGGGCTACAAAGTGGACGAGGTGGGGGAGCTGCTGGGCCTGAACGCGTCCACAGTCCAGACCCGGCTGGCCCGGGCCCGGGCGAAGCTGAAAATTCAATTAGAGGAGGTGTGAGCCTTGAAAGCATCGTATCGGGAAATGTTTGACGAGGTCCGCGCCTCTAAGCGACTGAACGAGGAGGTTCTGAACATGACAAAGCAGGAGAGGACCCAAGTGGTCAAGAAAGTATCGATATCCTTTATCATTGCGGCGGCGCTGGCCGTTCTTCTGGCCGGGACGGCCCTGGCGGCGGCCATCGGCGTGCCGGAGACCCTGCAGGAGTGGTTTGAAAAGCAGTGGACCGAGTCCGGCGGAGGGGAGGAGATGCCCCAGGAACAGGCGGCGGTGATTGAGAGCCTGGTCCAGCCGGTGGGGGCTGCTGTTACGGACAATGGCATTACGGTGACCCTGGATTCTGTCACACCCGGGGAAAACGTCCTGTGGTTAATGCTCAAGTTCCAGGGAGAGAAGCTGGTGGACCGTTGGGATTTCCGGGATTCTGACCTTGTAGGCGGGCCTATGGAAAAAGAGGTGATTGACGGTCCTACCCTCCACGGCATGCTAATAAAAGATGTAGGCGTCCTGGAGGACGGGACGCAGGTCCAGCTTTGGATGTGGCAGGCGCCCAAAGGCGTCAATTTCCTGGAAGGCGGTGAGATGGAATTGCGGTTGGACGGCATTGTGCTGCTTGGGAGAGCGCCGGAGCCGGGAACAGAAGGGTCGAAGCATTTTGAGGAATTAGAGGGAACGTGGACCCTGCCCTTTACGCTGAAGCCTGTGACGAACCAGTCGGGCCTGACTGCAAAAAGCGCCCGCGTGAGCGGTACGCATACGGAGTGGAAAGAGGTCAAGGGTGAGACCATTCCAACAGAAAGCAAAAAGACTTTCACGATTCAAAACATCCGGGTGACCTCCACAGGTTACAGCTATGTCCGGCCCAAGGACAGCGTTGGATTTGGTGTGGATGCTCCGACTCTACAGATGGCGGATGACATGACGGTCATGGGATATGGCTCCGGGCCAATCACCCCGGTGGAGCAAGAGATCAAAGAAGTACATGGCTATTGGGAGTTTCCTGTGGACCTCTCCAAGGTGGAATCTATCCAGTTCGGCGATGTGGTGGTTCCTCTGAAGCAAGCGAAAAAGTGAATCCGACAAACAAAAGCGCCTGTCAAACGACAGGCGCTTTTCTCACATCTCCCGCTGATAACGCACTACCAGATAAACCTCCAGCAGGCTTTTGGAAACAAAGGTCACAATTGCCGCCAAAGTTACCCAAAACGGCGCGTCAAACCCGATGGACACCCACGCCGCCGCCATGACGCCCCATTGCAGGACGTCCCCGGACAGAGCCTTGGCCCGGCGGCGAATCGCCACGTTCCGCTCGTCGTTGACTTCGATCTCCTTTCTCCGGGCCTGGGCCGGGTCCTTTGTTTCCAAGCGCAGCATCAAAAGCCGCGTCAGCCCGATGGCCGCCATGCCGCTGCCGGAGCCCATCAGCACGCCGCCCAGGCTGTTGGGAATTGCCTCCCACAATATCAGCGACGCCGCGGCAAAACACAGCCCTATGACGATAAGCGCGATATACAGCGTCTTTTTCCCTTTCATGACGGTTCCTCCTCATAAATAAAAATTTCCTCAATCGGCACGCCGAAATACCGGGACAGCTTAAACGCCAGCAGGATGGACGGGTTGTAGCGCCCATTCTCCAAGGACCCGATGGTCTGCCGGGAGACCTCCAGCGCCTCCGCCAGCTCCTCCTGCCGGAGCCCCCGGGCCTTCCGCAGCTCCTCCAGCCTGTTTTTCATCAAAAGCCTCCTCTCACTCATAATCTCCTTGTGACTTAATGGAAAGCTTGCTTTCCGCCAGTAGAATAACATGAGTTTCGCTGAATGTCAAGTACACTTTCCATAATTTTTTTGGACAAACCTGTCATAGAGCGCACCAGGCGCTCATAGAGTGGAGTAACCAAAGAAAGGGGGAATCTCCCTTGCCAAAAAATGAACTGATTTCCCGTTATGAACAGGCTGCCGCCATTCTGCCCAGCCGCCTCCGCAAGGCGGCGCTGGCCCTCTCCAATGAGGAGAAGGCCGCGGCGGAGGAGCTGCGCCTCCGGGCGGGGCGGCCTCTGACGGTGCTGCTGCCTGCGGGGGAGCTGCCGCTGGAAGCGGAGGTGGAGCCGGAGGAGCTGGAAACCCTGTGCGACATCGCCACGGAGTTCTCCCGCTACGCCGCGTCCGAGTCTATCCGGGAGGGATTTCTTCCCGTCCGGGGGGGCTTCCGGATAGGGCTCTGCGGTACGGCGGTGATGAAGGACGGGGCCAACACAAACCTGAAAAACCTCTCTTCGGCGGCGATCCGCATCGCCAGGGAGCGGAAGGGCGTGGCCGAGGGCGTCGCTCCCCGGCTGTTCCGAGACGGCGGCTTTGTGAATACGCTGATTCTCTCCCCGCCGGGGGGCGGAAAGACGACTCTCCTGCGGGACTTGGTACGCTGTCTCTCCGAGGGGGGGCCGGACTGCCCGCCCCAGCGGATTTCCCTCATTGACGAGCGGGGGGAGGTGGCGGTGGTCCACCGGGGCGCGCCTCAAATGGACGTGGGGCCCCGGACGGATGTGCTGGACGCCTGCCCCAAGGCCCTGGGCATCCCCATCGTCCTCCGGGCCATGAATCCCCAGATCATCGCCGTGGACGAGATCACTGTCCGGGAGGATTTGGCGGCGATGAATATGGCGGCGGGCTGCGGCGTAGGGCTGCTGGCCACCATCCACGCCGCCGACGTCCCGGAGCTGCTGCGCAAGCCCCTCTACCGGACCCTGCTGGAAAATCAGGTTTTCCGCCTGGCGGTCCGCATTCTGCGGGATGAAAAGGGACGGGCCTACGCGCTGGAGGAGCTGCCGTGCTGAAGCTGGTGGGAAGTCTCTGCGTCGCCTCCGGGGGCGCGCTGGCCTGGTATGTCCAGCGGGCGGAGCGCCGCCGGGAACGGGACACGCTGTCGGATCTCCAGCGGGCCTTCCGCCGGATGGGGGAGGAGGTCCGCATGGCCCGCACGCCCCTGCCCGCGGTGTTAACCTCCTTGGCCGGGGACTGCGGGGAGCCCGCCGCCGCCTTTTTTCAGGCCGCTTCCCAAGCCGCCGCCGGAGGGGAGGACCTTCCCCGCATCTGGCGGGAGCGGGCAAATCGTTTGCCCCTGTCTGAGAGGGACAAGTCCGCTGTTTCTGTCCTGGCCCAGGACCTGCAAGGGGATGAAGAAAAGGCCTGTAAAGGGATATCCCATGTCATAAATACCCTGGCGGAGAGTGCCGGGGAGGCGGAGAGGAAGCGCCCTGAGGAGGAGAAGCGAGCCGCCGCGCTGTGGTTTTCCGCCGCGGCGCTGCTGGTGATTTTACTGATATAGGGGAACGAACACATGGATGTGGATCTGATTTTCAAAATTGCCGCCATCGGCATCCTGGTGGCGGTGTTGAACCAGCTGCTGGTCCGCTCCGGCCGGGAGGAGCAGGCCATGATGACGACCTTGGCGGGGCTGGTGGTGGTCTTGATGATGATGGTCCAGGAGATCAGCGACCTCTTTGACCTCATCAAGACCCTGTTCAACTTTTAGCCGTGGAGCTGTCCATACAGGCGGCGGCGCTGTGCGTCGTGGCGGCCCTGCTGGCCCTGGTGGTGCGGCGGGGAAGCCCGGAGGCGGCGCTGCTGCTGACCCTGGGGGCCGCGGCGGCGGTGCTCCTCTCCCTGGCGGGGAGCCTGGAGCGGCTGATGGACTTTTTAGGGGAACTGGTGGAGGAGAGCGGATTGTCCCGGGAGCTGTTCACCCCCCTTTACAAAACCGTGGGCATTGCCCTGGTGGTGAAAATCGGCGGCAGCCTCTGCCGGGACGCGGGGGAGTCGGCCCTGGCCTCGGTGGTGGAGACGGCGGGGGCGGTCTGCGCTCTCATCGCCGCACTGCCCCTTCTCCGGGCGGTGCTGTCGCTGTTGATGGAGCTGATGCGATGAAGAAATGGATCTGTCTGCTGTTCTTCCTCCTGGCCCTGACGGGGGAGGCCCGGGCGGCGGAGGTGCCGAAGGATCTAACAGACGCGCTGCCGGAGGCGGCGGAAGATATGCTGGAAATCGGGGACCTCTCCGGCCCCGAGGGCTTCTCCCAGGGATTGGCGGGAATTGCGGAGCGCGTTTCCAAGGAGGTGAAGGCCGTCTTGCGCCAGCGCATCCGGGGAGCGGCGTCCATCCTGCTGGTGGCGGTGGCCTGCGGCGCGGTGGACGGCTTTGCCCGGGGAACCGGGGAGGGAAAGGCAGCCGCCTTTCTCCCCATGGCCGGGGCCCTGGCGGTGACGCTTCTGACGGCGGGAAGCCTGGAGGACCTCATCGGCCTTGGTGCGGAGACCATCCGGGAGCTGAATGTCTTTTCTAAGGCCCTGCTGCCGACCCTGGCGGCGGCCACGGCGGCCTCGGGAGCGGTGACCACCGCCACCTTTCAGCAGGTGACCACGGTGTTTTTGGCGGACCTTCTGATGGAGCTTATCGACGGGCTGCTGATTCCCATGGTCTATCTGTACATCGGGGCCCTGGCGGCGGGGGCCTGCCTGCCGGAAAACCGTTTGGGAGCTATTGCCGAGGCGCTGAAAAAAATCGTCACCTGGCTTCTCACCACATCTTTGCTGCTGTTCACCGTGTACCTTTCCACTGTCCGGGTCATCGCCGGGGCGGCGGACGGGGCCTCGGTGAAGGTGGCCAAGGCCGCCATCTCCGGCGCGGTGCCGGTGGTGGGGGGGATCATCGCCGAGGCGGCGGAGACCGTCCTGGCCGGGGCGGGGATGCTGAAAAACACCATCGGCGTCTTTGGGATGCTGGCGATTCTGGCGGCCTGCGCCTATCCGTTTTTGCAATTGGGGGTGCAGTACCTGCTGTACAAGCTTTCCGCCTTCCTGGCGGCGGCGGTGGGCGCCCCGGATCTATGTAAGCTCATCGACGGGCTGGGCGGGGCCTTCGGCCTGGTGCTGGGCATGACCGGGAGCTGCGCTTTGCTGCTGCTGGTGTCGGTTCTCAGCTCCGTGGCGGCGGTGACGCCATGATCGGGGCGGTGCGGAGCTGGCTCACCTCCATCGCGGCGGTGACGCTGATGCTGACCGTGGTTCAGACCCTGGTGCCGGAGGGAACCCTGCGGAAGATTTCCGGGTTTACCGGGGGGCTTTTGCTGCTGGCGGCGCTGCTCCAGCCGGTGCTGAAAACCGACCTGGGACGGCTGCGGCTGGACTTCTCCGGTTACGAGGAGGCCATTGAGACGAGGACAGCGGAGCTGGACAATGCGGGAAAAGAAGAGCTGGCGGCAATCATAGCCGGGCGGACCGCGGCATATATATCGGACAAAGCGGACGCGCTGGGGCTGGACGTGGAGGCCCGGGTGGAGACGGAGCCGGGAGCGGACGGGGAGACCCCCCTCCCGGCCTGGGCGGAGCTGAGGGGCCCTTACTCCCAGGACCTGGCGGACTGGATCGCGGGGGAGCTTGGAATTCCGGCGGAGAGGCAGGTTTGGCATGAAGGAAAAAACTGAAGGAGCGCGAAAGATATGGAACAAATACAAGTACGCGGCGCTGGTGGCGCTGATTGGCGCGGGGCTGCTGCTGTGGCCGGGACTGGGGAGCGGAGAGGCCGCCTCCCGGCCGGAGCGGAAGGAGTCCCAGAGCGCCAAGGGCGGCTGGGACCTCCAGACGGTGCAGACGGAAATGGAGAACATCCTGGCGGCCATGGACGGCGTGGGCCAGGTGAAGGTGATGCTGACGGTGGATTCCGACGGGGAGCGGCAGCTGGCCCAGGACACGCAGCTGAGCTACAGCGGGGACACCGCCGCGCCGGAGGATTATTCCCGCAAGTCGGAGACGGTCCGCTTGGACGGCTCCGGGGGAGACGAGGCGGTGGTGGTGCGGACCACGTATCCCACGTACCGGGGAGCCCTGGTGGTGTGCCAGGGCGGCGGCAGCGCGGAGGTCCGGCTGGCGGTGACGGGGGCGGTAGCCGCCCTCACCGGCTTGCCCACCGACCGGGTCACGGTGGCAAAATGGCAGTGATTATTTGGAGGAGGAAAGGGTCTATGAGCGCGAGATGGAAGCGGAACGCCGTGGTGGCGGTGATGGCGGTGCTGGTTTGCTCGGCGGTGGCGCTGAACTGGCTGTACACCGGGCAGGAGGTGCAGGAGGCCTCCGGAGGGAAGCTCCTGGGGGAGGCCCAGCTGGTTTCCGGCAAGGGGACCGAAAAAACCGGCGAAGAGGAAAAGACCGGGGAAGGGGAGCAGGCCCCTGCCCCCGCGGAGGCGGAGGAGACCGGGGCCCCGCCGGACGAGGGGATGATCTACACCGGCTCGGACTACTTCGCCTCCGCCCGGCTGACCCGGCAGCAGGCCCGGGACAACGCCCTTTCCCTCCTCCAGGAGGCGGCGGAGCAGGAGAATGCCGATACCGCCGTGGCCAACGAGGCCTCCCAGGGCATCCAGGTCCTGGCCTCCTACACCCTGGCGGAGGCTCAGATCGAAAACCTGGTCACTGCCAAGGGCTACACGGACTGCGTGGCCTTCATGGGGGACGAATGCGTCAGCGTGGTGGTGTCCACCAAAAGCGGGGATCTGACCGCCGAGGATGTGGCAAAAATCACCGACATCACCATGACGGAGACGGGCCTCCCGGCGGGAAATATCAAGATCATGGCGGCAAATTAGTAGTTGTAATTTCCGGCGGGATGTGATATAATCACTCAGCATGATTTCAGCGGAAAGGCCCGCCGTGAAATGGCGGTCCCATTTCACGAAGGAAAAATAAGGAGAGGTACAGCAATGGCCGAGAGTAAGGAATATATGACCCTGCCGGAGGAAAACGGCAGCATCAACATCTCGGAGGAGGTCATCGCCGCCATCGCCGTGGGCGCGGTCCGGGAGGTGGAGGGCGTGTCCGGAATGATGACCAACCTGGGCGGAAGCGTCAGCGATTTGGTGAACAACCGGAAAAACGCCCAGAAGGGCGTCCGGGGCGTGAAAATCGACATGACCGGCACGGCGCTGGTGCTGGACCTGTATCTGACCGTCCAGTATGGCAACCCCATCCCCGAGGTGGCGGGAAACGCCCAGAAGGCCGTGTCCTCCGCTGTGGAGGCCATGACCGGCTGTGCCGTGGAGGCGGTGAACATCCATGTGGGCGGCGTGACGCTGAACTGAGCGCCGGATTTGAACATCAGATAAAGGACGAAGGACTATGGTACGGAACACCGCCCGGGAGATCGCCGTTCATCTCTCCTATGAATTGAGTTTTACCGACAAGACGGCGGAAGAGCTGCTGGACCAGCGGCTGACGGCGGCGGCCTTCGCGGAGCTTGCGGAGGAGGAGGACCTCTACCGGGAGGCCCCCAACGCCAAGCAGACGGCCTATATCCGCCGCCTGGTTCAGGGCGTCGACGAGCACGGCGCAGAGCTGGACGGCTATATCGAGAAGTATGCCAAGGGCTGGAAGTTCTCCCGCATCCCGCTGGTGGCTTCCGCCATCATGCGGGTGGCCATGTACGAGGTGCTGTACATGCCGGACGTGCCCAACGCCGCCGCCATCAACGAGGCGGTGGAAATCGCCAAAAAGTATGAGACGCCGGAGACGGTGAAATTCATCAACGGCATCCTGGGCAGCTTCTCCCGGCAGGAGCTCTCCGAATAAAAAACAGCAGAGCGGGCATGGGACGTACCATGTCCTGCTCTGCTTTTTCCCGTGGGGGAGGTCCCGGAACCGCTCCTCTTCAATCGGCGTTTTGACCGTTCCTCTTGACGGGAACCACATGCCGCCGGGGCGTCCGGGGTGTCAGGCCCTCGCTGGTGCGAAAGCCCAGGAGGAACGCCTGGATGGCCGTAAATTCCAGGGCATGTTTCAGATTTACGCAGTTGGCTGGCGATAATGCTTCTTCGACGAGATGGAAATGGAATTCGTACTCGTCTTTTTCAACGGCATCGATTTGAGGCTGGATGTAGTTGGCGTGAAGCCAGAGCATAAAGTCGGACATATGGACCACCTTTCTTCGTAACGACGAATTCGTCGGGTAATAAAATGATTTTAACACGCAGAATCCGTCGTGTCAAGGAGTTTGTTATG
Source organism: Oscillospiraceae bacterium (assembly GCA_910574635.1). Taxonomy (GTDB): domain Bacteria; phylum Bacillota; class Clostridia; order Oscillospirales; family Oscillospiraceae; genus Oscillibacter. The sequence goes on from CAJTCG010000008.1 coordinate 116,829, forward strand.
GATTTTTCGGAAAGATTGCGAGAACTTAGGAAAGAGAAGAAAGAAACCCAGGTGCAAACCGCAAAAGCAATCGAGATTACCGATCGTCAATATCAGCGGTTCGAGGCGGGGGAGAATCTTCCGGGTTTTGAAAATCTCTGCGCCCTGGCGGATCATTTCGGCGTCACCCTGGACTACCTGGCCGGGCGCACCGACGAGAGGTAACCCCATGGAACAGCACATTTTCGGCGTTGCCGAGGTAAACCAGCTGGTCAAGCTCCTGCTGGACGGCGAGCCCATGCTCCAGGACGTGTACGTCCGGGGGGAGCTCTCCAATTATAAAATGTATCCCTCCGGCCACCACTATTTCACCTTGAAGGACCCGGAGGGGGCCCTGCGGTGCGTCATGTTCCGGGGGCAGGCCTCCCGCCTCCGGTTCCGCCCGGAAAACGGCATGAAGGCCATCGCCCAGGGGCGGATCACCGTCTTCCCCCGGGACGGGGCATACCAGCTCTACTGCAATTCCCTGACTCCCGAGGGGGCGGGGGATCTGGCGGTGGCCTTCGAGCAGCTGAAAGCCAAGCTCTACGCCGAGGGCCTCTTCGATCCCGCCCACAAAAAGCCCCTGCCGCCCTACCCGGAGCGGATTGCCATCGTTACCTCCTCTGCCGGGGCGGCGGTCCACGACATGATCCGCATCCTGCGGCGGCGGTATCCTCTGGCAAAGGCAGTCCTCCTGCCTGTCCGGGTCCAGGGGGCCGAGGCCCCGCCGGAAATCGCCGGGGCCATCCGCTATGCCAACAAGTGGAAGGTGGGGGACGTGATCATCACGGGCCGGGGCGGCGGGTCCATGGAAGACCTGTGGGCCTTCAACGACGAGCGGGTGGCCCGGGCCATCTACGACTCGGAGCTGCCCGTCATCTCCGCCGTGGGCCACGAACCGGACGTGACGATTTCCGACTTTGTGGCGGACGCAAGGGCTTCCACGCCCTCCAACGCGGCGGAGATCGCGGTGCCGGACCAGGAGGCGTTAAAACAGTGGCTGGGCGGCGCGGCCTCCCGGCTGGAGCGGAGTGAAACCGCCCGGCTGGCGGCCCTCCGGCAGCGGCTGGAAACTTTATCGGAAAAGCGGGTCCTCCGGGATCAGATGGCCTATGTCCAGGACAAGCGGATGGAGCTTCTCCACGTTCAGCAGCGGCTGGGAGACCTGTCGGCGGGACTGGTGGGCGGGAAGCGGCAGAGGGTTTCCGTCCTGGGGGCGGCGCTGGACGCTATGAGCCCCTTGAAGGTGCTGGGCCGGGGCTACGCCATGGCCCAGGGGCCGTCGGGGGAGATTCTGCGCTCCTGGCGGGAGGTACGGGCCGGGGAGCGGGTTTCCGTGGCCCTGGGAGAAGGAGGCTTCCTCTGCACGGTGGAGGAGCCTTATGAAAAGGAGGGAACGGCATGGCCGCAAAAAAGCTGACCTTTGAACAGCAGATTGCCCGGTTGGAGGAGATTGTCTCCGCCCTGGAACAGGGGGATGTCCAGCTGGCGGATTCCCTGGCCCTCTTTGAGGAGGGGACAAAGCTTATCGCCGCCTGCACGAAGCAGCTGGACCAGGCGGAGCAGCAAGTGGTGAAGTTAATGAAGGGCCCCGGCGGCGCGCCCGTCGAGCTGCCCTTTGAAAGTACGGAGGAGGTCTGAAGCATGGAGTTTCAGCGGCAATTGGAGGAAGCCCGGGAGTTGACGGAGGCCCGCCTGCGGACGTTTTTCTCCGGCGGAGGGCTGGAGGAGGCAATGCGCTACAGCCTCCTGGCCGGGGGCAAGCGCATCCGGCCTATTTTGACCATGAAATTCTGCGAGGCGGCGGGGGGAACCCTGGAAGAGGCACTGGACTTTGGCTGTGGAGTGGAAATGCTTCACACCTATTCCCTCATCCATGACGATCTGCCCTGCATGGACAACGACGATCTCCGCCGGGGGATGCCCACCAATCACAAAAAATTCGGCGAATGCGTCGCCATCCTGGCGGGGGACGCCCTCCAGGCGGCGGCGTTTCAGACGGTGTTGTCCGCCAAAGGAAAGTGGCGGCACGGCGGAAAGGCGGCTGTGGTCATGGCGGCGAAGATTCTGGCGGAGGCCGCCGGAGAGACCGGCATGTGCGGCGGGCAGTACTGGGACACCGCGGGCGACGGGCAGCCCCGGACGGCGGAGGACCTGACGGACATCAACAACAAGAAGACCGGGGCCCTGCTCCGGGCGGCGTGCATGATGGGGATCTGCGCCTCCATGGGCCGCCGGGAGGTGGACGAGAGCTGCATGGACGCCGCCTGGCATTACGCGACGAACTTGGGGCTGGCCTTCCAGATTCGGGACGATGTTCTGGACGCGGTCTCCACCGCCGAGGAGCTGGGCAAGCCCGTGGGTTCCGACGCGGCGAACCAAAAGGCCACCTATGTGAACCTGCTGGGGGTGGAAGCCTGTGAGGCGCTGGTGCTGGACTACACCGTCCGGGCCAAGGAAGCCCTGGACGCCGGCCGCTGGCTGGGGGACACGGCGTTTCTGCGGGAGCTGGCGGACAGCCTGGCGGTGCGCAAAAACTGAGGAGCGTCATTCCTGGAAAACTTGATTCCGGGGGGAGAAGTGTGGCAAAGAATATTTTGAATTGCCTGGAACGGGGCATGAGCGGCTTTTCCAAGGGCCAGAAGCGCATAGCCTCCTATATTTTGGAAAACTACGACAAGGCGGCCTTTATGACCGCCAGCCGCCTGGGCATCCTGGCGGGAGTCAGCGAGTCCACGGTGGTGCGCTTTGCCTCCGAGCTGGGCTATGACGGTTATCCCAGCATGCAGCGGGCCTTACAGGACATGATCCGCAGCCGCCTGACCTCCACCCAGCGCATCCAGGCGGCGGGGGATATGTATCAAAATGTGCTGCCGGCGGTCATTCAGTCCGACATTGACAAGCTGCGCCAAATGCTCAGCCATGGGAGGCAGGACGAGTTCGACCGGGTGGTGGACAAGATTATGACCAGCCGTCACGTCTACATTCTGGGCGTCCGGTCCTCCTCCTTCGTGGCGGGATACCTCCATTTTTACATGCACCTGCTGTCGGAGAATGTGACGCTGATCCAGTCCAACGCGGCGGGGGAGATGTTCGAGCAGATGCTCCGCATGGGGCCCGGGGACGTGCTGATTGCCATCAGCTTTCCCCGGTACTCCAAGGTCACCATCAACACGGTGAAGTTTGCCCGGGACCGGGGGGCGGAGATCATCGCTATCACGGACAATGAGCTTTCCCCGGTGTATCAGCTCTCTCAGGCGGCGCTGCTGGCCCCCTGCGAGATGATCTCTTTTGTGGACTCCATGGTGGCGCCGCTGTCTCTCATCAACGCCCTGCTGGTGGCCCTGTCCAACCGTTACGGAGCGGACGTCTCCGCCACCTTCGCAGAGCTGGAGGACATTTGGAACGAGTACGGCGTATTTGGGAAGATGGACGATGAGTAAGGAAATCGTGGTAATCGGCGGCGGTGCCGCCGGGATGATGGCAGCCATATCGGCGGCGGAGCAAGGAGCGTTCGTGACGCTGCTGGAGCCCAACGAACGGCTGGGGAAAAAACTGAACATCACCGGAAAAGGCCGGTGCAATCTGACGAATAACGCGGGGCCGGAAGAGCTTCTGACGAATATCCCCTGCAATGGGAAATTCCTTTACAGTGCCTTTTCCCGCTTCAATGCACAGGATGCTATGGCCTTTTTTGAAGACCTGGGCGTGCCGCTGAAGACGGAACGGGGAAACCGGGTGTTTCCGGTGTCCGACCGGGCCTTCGATGTCAGCGCCGCCCTGGAGCGGCGGCTGAAAAAACTGCGGGTCCGCGTGGTCCGGGACCGGGCACGGAGCCTGGAAATCGAGGACGGCGCGGTCCGGGGCGTCGCCGGGGAGCAGGAGCGCTATCCGGCGGGGGCCATCGTCTTAGCCACCGGCGGGGTATCCTATCCCGCCACCGGCTCTACCGGCGAGGGCCACCGCTTGGCGGCGGAAGCCGGGCACACGGTAACGCCCCTCCGGGGCTCCCTGGTGCCCTTGAGAGACTTCGGCGTGGGGCGGAGCCTCCAGGGCCTTAGCCTTCGGAACGTAGGGCTGACGGTCTTTGAGAATAGCAAAAAAATCTATACAGACTTTGGGGAATTGGTGTTCACCCACTTCGGACTCAGCGGCCCGCTGATTTTGTCGGCCTCCGCCCATATGCGGCGCTTTGGGGAACGGGCGTATCATTTGGAAATTGACTTGAAACCGGCGCTGGATGAAGCCGCTTTGGACCGGCGGCTGCTGTCGGATTTTGAGAAGTACAGCAATCAGGATTTTTGCAACGCCTTGGACGACCTGCTGCCCAAAAAGCTGATTCCGGAGATTGTCCAGACCTCGGAAATCGACCCCCGGGAAAAGGTCCGCAGCATTACCCGGGAACAGCGCCGGGGTCTGCTGCGGGTTTTGAAGCATTTCCCCGTGGTTATCGCAGGGCCCTGTCCGGTGACGGAGGCTATTGTTACTTCCGGCGGCGTGAAGGTGCGGGAAATTGACCCGGCCACCATGGCGTCGAAATTGATCCGCGGACTTTACTTTGCCGGGGAGATCATCGATGTGGACGCCTATACCGGCGGATTTAATCTCCAGATTGCCTGGTCAACCGGGCGGGCCGCCGGGATTTCCGCAGCCGGCGAAGGTTAGGAGGATTTCTTTATGAGTATGATACGCGTGGCCGTCGACGGTCCTTCCGGCGCGGGAAAAAGCACCTTGGCCAGAGCCGCCGCCGCCGCACTGGGTTTTTTATATGTGGATACCGGGGCGATTTACCGGACAGTGGGACTCTCCGTCCGGGACCGGGGAGTAGACCCTGGAGATGAGGCCGCCGTGGCGGAGATGCTGCCGCCGCTGCGGATAGAGCTCCGGTATGACGGAGAAGGCGGGCAGCGCATGTTTTTAAACGGGCGGGATGTCAGCGGGGAAATTCGGCTGCCCGAGATTTCCCGGTATGCCTCCGCCGTCTCCGCCCTTCCGGTGGTCCGGGCCTATCTCATGGAAACCCAGCGGGATTTGGCTCGAAAGCATGACGTGATTATGGATGGCCGGGATATCGGTACCGTGGTCCTGCCGGACGCGGAAGTGAAAGTGTTCTTAACGGCCTCCGCCCAGGCCAGGGCGGAACGCCGCTGCCGGGAGCTGGAGGAGCGGGGGACCCCCCAGCCCTTTGAGGAGGTTCTCCGGGACATTGAGGATCGGGATTTCCGGGATACCCACCGGGAGGCCGCTCCCCTGCGCCGGGCGGAGGATGCGGCGCTGCTGGACACCTCGGCGCTGGACTTCCGGCAGAGCCTGGAGGCGCTGCTGGAGATCATTCGGGAAAGGACTGGCCTATGAAACCCTTCAACCGCTTGTTCATTTTGATTTACTATGTTGTGGGCTTCGTCGCCCGCGTGCTCCATCCCACCTCTGTAGAGGGTATGGAGAAGCTGCCGAAAAGCGGGGTGCTCCTCTGTCCGAACCACGCCAGCAACTGGGACCCCATCCTGGTGGCCCTCCGCCTGCCCATCAATTATCGATTGCACATCATGGCCAAGGAAGAGCTGTTCCAAAATCCCCTCCTGGGCTGGCTGCTGAAAAAGGTGGGGGCGTTCCCTGTCAGCCGGGGGAACAACGACATCAGCACCGTCCGCACCGCCATCCAGGTTTTGAAGGAGGGGGACAATCTGCTGATTTTTTCCGAAGGAACGACCATCCGAAACGGGATCGGCTACATAGACGGCCTGCCGCCTCAGGCCAAGGCGGGTGTTGCCATGATCGGCGTCCGTACAGGAGCTACACTGGTGCCGGTCTTTGTGGACGGGGAGAAGAAGCTGTTCCATAAAACCCGGATCATTTTCGGCGACCCTTACGAGCCGCACTACACCGGCCGCCGGGGCACCTCCGAGGAAATGCAGAAAATCGCCGACGACCTGCTGGCGGCGGCTTATGCCCTGGGCGGTCAGGCCGTGGGAGGGAAGCCGCTGTGCGGGTGACGCTGGCGCAGAGCGCCGGGTTCTGCTACGGCGTCCGCCGGGCGGTGGAGCTGGCCCGGCAGACCGCGGCGGAGACGGGCCGCTGCTGGATGCTGGGGGATCTCATTCACAATGTCCATGTAGTGGAAGAGCTGAAAAGCATTGGAATTCAAAAGGCCGAAAGCGTAGAGGCTTTACAGCCTGGCGACACGGTGATTATCCGTTCCCACGGGGAGTCCAAGCAGATTTTGGACTGTTTGGAAGCCCGTGGCGTCCGCTGTGTGGACGCCACCTGTCCCAATGTCCGCCGCATTCAGATCCTGGCGGCCCAGGCGGAGGAGGAGGGCCGGACTCCCGTCATTATTGGCGACGCGGCCCACCCGGAGGTGGCCGGGATCGCCAGCTGGTGCGAGCATCCGTTGATATTCAGCGGTCCGGAAGCGGTGGAAGAATGGCTGAAACAGGACCCAAAAGCCCGGGAAACGCCGGTGACGGTTGTTGCACAAACAACGTGCATTCGTGAACTTTTTGAAACTTCTTGGAAAATCGTAAAAAAAGAGTGTACAAACGCAAAAAAATTTGATACAATATGTACCGCTACGCATAAGCGTCAGTCTGAAGCGGCCATTCTCGCCGCGAAAGCGGACGTCATGGTCGTGGTAGGAGACCGTAAAAGCGCCAACACCAAACATTTGACGGAAATTTGTAAGGAGAGCTGCTCCCGCGTTGTCCAGATCGAAAATGCGGACGAGCTCCCGCCGGATTTTTTCAGTGGTTGTTCTGTTGCGGGCCTTACGGCCGGTGCTTCCACGCCAGCGGGCATTATTAAGGAGGTATATGCAGCCATGAGTGAAGAAATCAAAGCGGTGGAGAACAACGAGGAGTCCTTTGAGGAACTGCTGAACCAGTCCTTCAAAACTTTAAATACAGGAGAGAAGGTAACCGGCATCGTCACCGCCATCACCCCGACGGAGGTGCAGGTGGATGTGGGCGCCAAGCAGGCGGCCTATATCAAGTTCAGCGAACTGTCCGACGACCCCAACGCGAAGCCTGAGGATGTGGTGAAGGTAGGCGACGAAATCGAAACCTACATCGTCCGCGTCAATGATGTGGAGGGCTATGCCGAGCTCTCCAAGAAGCGCCTGGACGCTGTAAAGGCCTGGGAGGATATCGAGCGGGCCGTGGACGAGAAGACGGTAATGGAAGGCGTTGTCACGGAAGAGAACAAGGGCGGCATCGTGGTGTCCGTCAGGGGTGCGCGGGTGTTCGTTCCCGCCTCTCAGAGCGGCCAGCCCCGGGGCGCGGATCTCTCCGCCATGAAGGGCCAGAAGGTCCAGCTCCGCATCACAGAGGTCAACCGTGCCCGCCGTCGGGTGGTGGGCTCTATCCGCTCCGTCTCCGACGAGGCCCGCCGGGCCGCCCAGGAGGAGATTTGGGCCAACATCGAGGTGGGCAAGCGCTACACCGGAACCGTAAAATCCATGACCAGCTACGGCGTGTTCGTCGACATCGGCGGCGTGGACGGCATGGTACATATCTCGGAGCTGAGCTGGAGCCGTATCAAGACTCCTTCCGAGGTGTGCAAGGTGGGCGACACCATGGAGGTTTACGTCATCTCCTTCGACCCCGAGAAGCGGAAGATTTCCCTGGGCGTCAAGGACCACAATGTGGACCCCTGGCAGGTGTTTATGGACAAGTACGCCGTGGGCGACGTGGCTTCCGTCCGCATCGTAAAGCTGATGACCTTCGGCGCTTTCGCCGAGGTAGTTCCCGGCGTGGACGGCTTGATTCACATCTCCCAGATTGCCGATCGCCGCATCGAGAAACCGGAGGACGTGCTGTCCGAGGGTCAGATTGTGGACGCCAAGATCACCGCTGTGGATGAGGAGCGGAAAAAGATTTCCCTTTCCATCCGCGCCCTGCTGGCCCCCTCTGTGGAGGAAGCCGCGGAGTACGAGGCGGAGGAGTAAGGCCTCACAAACCGGAAAAATCCCAAGATTTCAGAGGCAGGCCTATCGGTCTGCCTCTTTTCTTCAAAAAACATGTTATTTTTTTCACGTTTTGACGTTGCAATATTTTCCCAGAGATGTTATACTATTGAATAGAAATGTCATACTGCAAAAATTTACCTTTCGCCGCTTGCGAAGAGACAAAAGAAAAAGTTATATGGAGGAATCTGCTATGAGCTACCAGGAGGAATACCGTCAGAAACTGACTACCGCGGTCGAGGCCGTCAAGGCTGTCAAGTCCGGCGACTGGCTGGATTACGGCTGGACGGTCTGCTCTCCCAACGCCTTGGACAAGGCCCTGGCTGCCCGCATGGGGGAGTTGAAGGACGTAAACATCCGGGGCGGCATCCTGACCCGCCGTCCCGCCATCTTTGATGTGCCCGGCGCCGCTGAGCATTTTGCCTGGAATTCCTGGCATATGAGCGGCATTGAGCGGAAGGCCATCAAGGAGGGCTTTGCCTATTATATCCCCCTGCGTTATTCCGAGCTGCCGGGCTATTACCGGGACTGCATCAAGACCCTGGATGTGGCCATGTTCCAGGTGGCCCCCATGGATGAGCACGGCTGGTTCAACTTCGGCCCCGGGGGCTCTCATCTGAAGGCGGTGTGCGATTGCGCCAAAACCGTCATCGTTGAGGTCAATCAAAACATGCCCGTGTGCTTGGGCGGCTTTGAGAACTGCGTACACATCAGCGACGTAGCCATGGTGGTGGAGGGAGAGAACCCTCCCATGGAGATTTTGGGTGGCGCTTCCGCGGCCTCCGAGGTGGACCTGGCCGTGGCGAATTTGGTGGTGCCGGAGATCGAGGACGGCGCCTGCCTCCAGCTGGGCATCGGGTCCATGCCCAGCGCCATCGGCAAGATGATTGCCGAGTCCGATTTGAAGGACCTGGGCGTCCATACCGAAATGTACGTGGACGCCTTTGTAGACATGTCTATGGCGGGCCGCATCACCGGCGCGTGCAAGCCCTTCGACCGGGGCCGGCAGACCTATGCCTTTGCCGCCGGGACCCAGAAGCTCTATGACTTCTTGAACAACAACCCTGAGTGCATGGCCGCGCCGGTCAGCTATGTCAACGACATCGCCCGGGTGTCTCAGATCGAGAAATTTACCTCCATCAACGGAGCGGTGGACATCGACCTCTACGGACAGGTGTCCTCCGAGTCCTCCGGCATCAACCACATTTCCGGCGCCGGCGGGCAGCAGGACTTCGTCATGGGCGCGTACCTGGCCAAGGGCGGCAAGAGCTTCATCTGCTGCTCCTCGTCCTTCATGGACAAGAAGTCCGGCCAGCTGAAATCCCGCATCCGGCCCACCTTGGTGGAGGGCTCCGTGGTTACCGCCACCCGCACAAACCTCCATTGGATTGTGACGGAGTACGGAAAATTCAACGTCAAGGGCAAGTCCACCTGGGAACGGGCGGAGGGCCTGATCGGCTTGGCCCATCCCCAGTTCCGGGAAGAGCTTATCGCCGAGGCGGAAAAAATGCGCATTTGGCGGCGCTCCAATAAGCGCTGAGCCGCCGCTTTCTCTGCGGGGCCTCTGCTGTGTGGTGTTTGTCTCACAGGAACTTCGTTGGACAGCAGTCCCTACCCAGGGCAGTCTTAGCACGGAATCGGAAAAACCGGCACGGAATTCGAACCAGCATGGAATCGAGCGGATCAAGAGGCAAACAACACAGCGGCGGAGGCCGCGACAGAGAAAGGGGTGTCCATGTTCCAAATCGGAGACCTGATCGTGCACCCTATGCACGGGGCAGGCGTCATCGATGATGTCATCCAGGAAAAGGTGGCGGGCAAAGTGAAGGAGTACTATGTCTTCAAAATGCCCGTAGGCGGGCTGACTTTGAAGATTCCCACCGCCAACTGCCAGGCCATCGGTATCCGGACCATCATTTCAGAAGCGGAGGCGGAGGCGTTTTTCGCCGGCATCCCCGCCTTGGAGGTGGAGTCCAACGCCAATTGGAACAAGCGCTATCAGGAAAACCTTCTCCGGCTGAAAAGCGGGAACCTCAACGAGGTGGCCCGGGTGGTGAAGGGCTTGATGCGGCGGGATTCCCGGCGCGGGCTATCTACGGGGGAACGGAAGATGCTCCACAGCGCGAAGCAGATCATCATCTCCGAGATCGCGCTTGTGGAGGGCTGCGCCTACCAGGACGCGGAAGAGCGGCTGGAACGGGCGGTGATGCAGAAGCCGCCGGTTCCACAGTAAAAAGGCGCAAGGGCCCCGCTGGGGCAGAGAGGGGTTTTGCAATGCTGCCGTTTTTTAAAAAAGTGCGGGAAGCCAGGCGGCCCCGCTGTGCCGCGCTGGTGGCGGCGGCGGGCAGCTCCACCCGAATGGGCGGCGTGAACAAGCTGCTCCAGCCGCTGGAGGGCGTTCCGGTTTTAGTACGGACCCTGGCGGCCCTTCAAGTGGCCGGGAGTGTGGATGAGATCATTGTCGCCGCCCGGGAAGAGGACATTCTGGAGATCTCTCAGCTTTGCCGGACCTATGGTCTGACAAAGTGCACAAAGGTAATCCGGGGCGGGGAAAACCGGGTTCATTCCGTGCTGCTGGCAGCGCTGGAGACCTCGCCGGATATGGAGCTTTTGGCGGTGCATGACGGCGCCCGGCCTCTGGTGACGCCGGAGCTGGTGGATCGCGTCGTGTCCGCTGCCGCCCGGTGCTCCGCCGCCGTCCCCGCCGTGGCGGTGAAAGACACGGTAAAGACGGTCCGGGAGGACGGCGGAGTGGAGGGGACCCTGGACCGGGAACGGCTCCGGGCCGTCCAGACCCCCCAGGCCTTTGAGGCCAGCCTGTTGAAGGCCGCTCTCCAGTCCGCCCTGGAGCAGGAGGCCCCTGTCACCGACGACGCCTCTGCCGTGGAGCGGCTGGGGAAGGTGGTCTTCCTGGTGGAGGGCGAGGAGGAAAACCTGAAAATCACCACTCCGGCGGATCTGATTCTGGCGGAAGCCGTCGTGAAGGCTCGGGAGGAAGGGCGATGACGAATCTGCGGATTGGCCACGGCTACGACGTTCACCGTCTGGTCCCGGAGCGGAAGCTGATTCTGGGCGGTGTGGAAATTCCCTGGGAAAAGGGCCTTTTGGGCCACTCCGACGCGGACGTGCTGGTTCACGCCGTCATGGACGCTCTGGCGGGAGCCGCCCGCCTGGGGGATATTGGAAAGCTGTTTCCGGATACGGACCCGGCTTACAAGGGCATTTCCAGCTTGAAGCTGCTGGGGGAGGTGGGCCGCCTTTTGGGAGAGAAGGGCTTTGCCGTGGTGAACATTGACTCGGCCTTGCTGGCTCAAGCGCCCAAGGTGGCCCCCTACAAGGCCCGAATGGCGGAGAACATCGCCGCCGCCTTGAGAATTGAGCCGGAGCAGGTCAACGTCAAGGCCACCACCGAGGAGGGGCTGGGCTTCACCGGGGACGGCTCCGGCATGGCGGCCCATGCCGTGGTTTTGCTGGAACAAAGCCCCTCGTAAGCGCGTACCATGCCAAATCGATTTCCGCGCCCCGCTTTTCTGCGGGGCGTTTTTGTGCCCTGACACCTTTCGCTCCAAGTCCCATAATATGGGAGAGAAAGGAGGAGTGTTTGTGGAGCACTATATCATCCTGGCCCGCTCCGTAACCTACGCCCAGCGGATGCAGAAGTCCCTGGGGCGGGCGGGCATCCGCTGCCATGTCTTCCGGCCTCCCAGAGACCTGACGGACATGGGCTGCGCCTATGCCGTGCGCATAGCGGTTTCCGATCTGCCGGGGGCTCTGACCGCCCTGCACAGGGACGGCCTGGACCCCGTTCAAATATTTTTGTTCCAGAAGGGCCTGTACCAGGAGGTGGAGGCATGATTTATTTTGACAGCGCGGCCACCAGCTTTCAGAAGCCCGCTTCCGTTGCCGCCGCCATGTGGGAGGCCTTGGCCGCCATGAGTTCCCCGGGACGGGGCGGTTACTCCGCCGCTGCCCGGGCCGCCGACGCGGCCTTTCAGTGCCGCTCGGAGCTGGCGGAGATGTTCGGCATGAAAAACCCGGAGCAAGTGGTATTCACGCTCAACGCAACCCACGCCTTGAACATCGCCATCAAAAGCCTGGTTCCGCCGGGGGGGAAGGCGGTCATCTCCGGCTATGAGCACAACGCCGTCACCCGGCCCTTGGAGGCCCTGGGGGCAGATGTTTCCGTAGCATCCGCCCCGCTGTTTGAGCCGGAGGCGGTGACGGCGGCTTTTAACCGCCTCATTGTCCCCGGGACCGACGCCGTGGTTTGCAGCCATGTGTCCAACGTCTTTGGCTTCATCCAGCCGGTAGAGGACATCGCGGCCATTTGCCGGAGCCGGAGAGTGCCCTTTATCATCGACGCCTCCCAGTCTGCGGGGGTTTTGCCCCTGAATATGGGAGCTCTTGGCGCGGCCTTTATCGCTATGCCGGGGCACAAGGGACTCTACGGCCCCCAAGGCACCGGCGTGCTGCTGTGCCGGGAGGACGTTCCCACCCGGCCCCTTCTGGAGGGGGGAACGGGAAGCCAGTCTATCCAGCAGCAGATGCCGGATTTCCTGCCGGACCGTCTGGAGGCCGGGACGCTTAACATGCCTGGAATCGCAGGACTGTTAGCCGGTATCCGCTATGTCCGCCGGGGAGGGCAGGAAAAAATTCTGGCCCATGAAAAGCACCTGACCCAAATTGCCGCCCAGGGGCTGGCGGCCATGCCGGGTATGCGAATCTTCGCCTCTCCCGGCCTTCGGCATCAGACCGGGGTGCTGTCCCTGACGGTGGAGGGACTGGACGTGGAAAGCATCGGCTCCGCCCTGGCGGAACGGGGATTCGCCGTTCGCACGGGCATTCACTGCGCTCCCAGCGCCCACCGAACGGCGGGAACGCTGGACACCGGCACCGTCCGCGTCAGCTTTTCCGATTTCAACACGCCGGAGGAGGTAGCCCGGCTTCTCCGGGTGTTTCCTGGGGCCTTGGGGCGGGCTTTCTGAACAGACCGTGAATTTTCCGGTAATTTTCCCTTGGTTTACCTTGCTTTTTACCGCCGGGTTCTATATAATCTATAGTATTCATGACCTGACGTTTCTCTCAGCGGAAACAGCCGCTTTCCCGGCGGCCCAGAGGAAAGGGATGACGACGTAAAATGAATGTGACGCTGACGGAGCTGTTTGCCACCATCGGTCGGTATCTGCTGACCATTGAGGTTTCGGATGTTTTGGATATTGCCATCATGGCGTTCGCGCTCTATAAAGTACTGACCCTGGTGCAGACTACGAAAGCCGCCAGCCTTTTGAAGGGGCTGTTCGTTTTCCTGGCGGCTCTGCTTTTAAGCTACCTGTTTGGGCTGAACGGCATCTACTATCTGCTGAGCCGAATGGTGGAGGTGGGGGTGCTGGCGCTCATCATCCTGTTCCAGCCGGAGATCCGCCGGATTTTGGAGGAGATGGGAAGCCGCCGCATCCTGGCCCTCTTCACCCGGACAGAGAACGCCAGCGTTCTGGAGCAGACCATCGAGCAGACCGTACTGGCCTGTTCGGAGATGTCCCAGTCCCGTACCGGCGCGCTGATTGTGTTCGAGCGGGAGATTCTTTTGGACGACATGGTCCGCAGCGGCACAGTGCTGGATGCCGCGGTGTCCAGCGAGCTTTTGAAAAATATCTTTTTTGTCAAGGCGCCCATGCACGACGGGGCGGTCATCGTCCGCCACGGTCGGGTGCTGGGGGCGGGGTGCATGCTCCCCCTGAGCAAGAACGTGAATCTGTCCCGGGATTTAGGCATGCGGCACCGGGCGGGCATCGGCATGAGCGAAAACTCCGACGCGGTGGTGGTCATCGTATCGGAGGAGACTGGCTCTATCTCGGTGGCCACCGGCGGAATGCTGAAACGGCATTTGAAGCCGGAGACCCTGGATAACCTCCTGCGGAACGAGCTGCTTCCGCAGGAGGAGGCCGGGACGGAAAAGCAGAAATTCAGCCTGACGGGCCTGCTGCGCTCCAGGAAGGACGGAGGTGCGTAAGGTGGAAAACGAGAAGATCGGACGCCGGAGGGTCGTCTATGTGCTGCTGTCCATTTTGGTAGCCGCCGGTATTTGGCTCTACGCCGATTTGACCAGCGGCCCCAACGGCACGCCGCAGACCCAAACCCGGGAGTTCCTGGAGATCCCCATTGAGTATTTATATGAGAGCACCCTGACGGACCGGGGGCTGATGCTGGTGGACGAGGACACGGACCGCACCATTGATTTGGAGCTGAAGGGCACCCGCTGGCTGATTTCCAGCCTGGACCGTTCGCATATCCGGGTTACCGCCAGCCTTTATGACGTGACCAGCGCCGGGGTGCAGCGGGTCAACTACGTCGTTAGCTTTACGGATTCCAGATTTGGCAACAACGCCATCCAGCGGGAAAACGCCAGCTTTGGCATGGCGACGGTAAACATCAGTGAGCTCTACAGCCGGACCATCGACGTCAGCTGCGAGCTGGTGGGCGGCGTGGCGGACACCTATTCCGCCGGGCAGGTGGAGCTCTCCCACACGGAGGTGGAGGTCCGGGGCCTTCAGGAGGACATCAACCCCATCAGCTACGCCAAGGTCACCCTGGACATCGGCGCCAACGCGGTGGAGACGGTATCCCGGGACCTGGAGCTCCAGTATTATGACGAAAACGGCCGGATTTTGGACAAGTCCGGCATCTACTCCTCGGTGGAGACCGTCCGGGCCACCCTGCCGGTGTTCGTCACCAAGGAGCTGAGCCTGTTCGTGAACTTTACCGACGGCCCCGGATGCCGCGCGCGGAACACCGAATACTTTATCGAGCCGGCGACCATTGCCGTTTCCGGCGATGCCACGAAGCTGAAAGACGTGGAGACGCTGGAGCTGGGCAAATATGACCTGCGGGAGCTGGGCACCACGGCCTCCGAGAACTACACCACTACCAATTATCTGATTATCCTGCCTGACGGATGCACCAACGTGAGCGGCGTTACCCGGGCCGCCCTGCGCATCCGGTTCAAGGACATGACCAGCGCTACGATTTCTACGGAAAACATCTCCTGGCTGAACCTGCCGGAGGGCAAACGCGTGGAGCTGCTGACGGACAGCCTGGCGGTGAAGGTCTTTGGCACCGAGGCGGACGTTGCCGCTCTCACGGGAGAGGACATTGCCGTAACGGTGGACCTGGACGATTATTCCGCCGCCTCCGGCACCTATACCATTCCCGCGGAAGTGACGGTCAACAAGGGAGACGTGGGCATCAGCGGCCTGTATCAGATTCAGGTCACCATCCGGGAAGGCGGCGAGGAGCCGCCGCCGGAGGAGGAAGCGGGACCGGAAGACGTGGAGGCCGCCGCTCCCGCCGGGGAAGACGCGCAGACAGGGGGAACGCCATGACGCAGATTGCAACGGTTGAACGAATTCTGGACTCCGGGCATGCTGAGATTTCCGTCCCCCGGAAATCCGCCTGCGGCCACGACTGCGAGGAGTGCGCGGGCTGCGGCGTCACCGGCACGGCAGTTCATGCCAAGGCGCTGAATCCCATCGGGGCCCTTCCGGGGCAGAAGGTTGTAGTGGAGAGCAGTACCAAGAAAATGCTTCGCATTGTAGCTCTGGTTTATCTGATCCCAGTGGCCCTGTTCTTTCTGGGCTATCTTGCCGCCATGGCGGTGACCGCCAGCGTGGCGGTCCAGTACACCGCCGCAGCCGCGGGCTTCATCCTGGGCATCTTGGGGGCTATCAGCTATGACCGCCGCCTCCGGGCCAGGGGGGGACTGTCCTTTACCATTGTCCGGCTGTTCTGATGTTCGGCTATGTCAGGCCGCCTCAGGATCTGCCGGAGGAGGAGTTAAAACGCTTCGGCCGGGCCTACTGCGGGCTCTGCCACGCCTTGGGGGAACGGTACGGAACGGCGGCACGGTTTATCCTGAACTACGATTTCACCTTCCTGGCCATCCTCCTTTCGGAGAAAGAGGAAGGCCCCATCCATCACGGTCGCTGCGCCGCCCATCCCGTCCACGGGCGGGAACGGCTGGAATCCAGCCCGGCGCTGGCCCTGGCGGCGGACGAAAGCGTGATTTTAGCTTATTGGCAGGCCCGGGACGGCGTGGAGGACCATGACCGCTTCCACGGCTTGAAATACCGGGGGGCCTCCGCCGTTTTGGAACGGGCCTACCGGAAAGCCGCCAAGGCCCGGCCGGAGTTTGATGTATCCACCCGCTGCCAGCTGAACCGGCTGGCGGAGCTGGAACAGGAGAACTGCCCGTCTATGGACCGGGCGGCGGATACCTTCGCCGTGCTTTTGCAGGGAGCCGCCCAGGCGGTGAACGAGCCGGTCCGGCGGCGGGTGCTGGAGCAGATATTCTACCACCTGGGCCGCTGGGTCTACCTGGTAGACGCGGCGGACGATTTGAAAAAAGACGCCGCCTCGGGAAACTACAACCCGGTGGCCCTGCGCTATGGGCTGACGGATGGCGTCTGGACGGAGGAAGCCCGGCAGAGCTTCGCCGCAACCCTGGACCACTCCATCCATATGATGGCCACCGCCTTTGAGCTGTGGGACTTCGGCGTCTGGACGCCGGTTTTGGAAACCACCCTCTATACCGGCCTTTTCCGCGTGGGAAAGGCGGTGCTGGACGGCACCTTCCGGGGCGGGGGAAACAAGAGAGAAACGCAGGAGAAAAACACATGAACGATCCCTATCAGGTACTCGGTATTTCGGAGAGCGCCACCGACGACGAGGTCAAGCGGGCCTATCGGGAGCTGGCAAGGAAATATCACCCGGACAATTACCATGACAATCCCCTGGCCGACCTGGCCCAGGAGAAAATGAAGGAAATCAACGCCGCTTATGAGGAGATCAACAAACGGCGCAGCGGCGGGGGCAGGACCACCGGCGCCTCCTACGCCGGAGGCTGGCAGCAGTCCTATGGCTCCGGCGGGTCTTCCTCCGTTTTCCAGCAGGTTCGAGCCGCCATCCAGATGGGCGATATTGCCCGGGCGGAGGCGCTTCTAAACAATACTGGCGACCACAACGCCGAGTGGAATTTTCTCAAGGGCGCGGTTTGCTACCGAAGGGGCTGGATGGACGAGGCAATGCGTTATTACCAGACCGCCTGTCAAATGGAACCCAACAACCCGGAGTACCAGCGGGCTCTGAACCTGATGAGGAACGGCTCGCCCTACCGCCCCGGAGGGGAGCCCTTTGGGACCTTGTGCGCCGGAAATCCCTGCCTGACCCTTTGCTGTGCCTATACCCTGTGCAACGGCGGCTACTGCTGCTTTATCTGAAAATAAGGGGAGATTGCCATGATTAAGAGCATGACCGGCTATGGCCGGGCCAGAGAGACGAGGAACAGTCGGGATATCACGGTAGAGGTCCGGGCGGTTAATAACCGCTATTTGGACTGTACGGTGAAGATGCCCCGACTGTATATCTTTGCCGAGGACGCGCTGAAGGCGCGGGTCCAGAAGGCGGTCTCCCGGGGAAAGGTGGACGTGTTCGTCACCGTAGACGCCTCCGCCGCCGATGTGACGCAGGTAACGGTCAACCGGGAGTTGGCAGGGCAGTATGCCGCCGCCTTGAATGAGCTGGCGGAGATCTGCGGCCCCGCGGCGTATAAGGCGACGCCGGAGGTCCTGGCCCGGTTTCCGGACGTGCTGTCTGTCACCAAAGCGGATGAGGACCTTGAAACCGTCAGCGCCGACCTCTGCGCCGTGCTGGACGCGGCCCTGGCGGCGTTCAACGAGATGCGGGGCGTGGAGGGCGCCCGGCTGGCGGAGGACATTGGGAACCGCCTGAGAGCCATTGAAGCGTATACAGGGCAGGTGGAGGCCCGCTCCCCGGAGACAGTGGCGGAGTACCGCTCCAAGCTCACCGCCCGGATGCAGGAGGTGCTGCAAAGCGCTTCCATCGACCCTCAGCGCATTCTCACCGAGGCGGCTATTTACGCCGATAAGGTGGCGGTGGATGAGGAGACCGTCCGTTTACGGAGTCACGCGGCGCAGCTTCAGACGATGCTGGAATCTACGGAGCCCATGGGGCGGAAGATGGACTTCCTCATCCAGGAGGTCAACCGGGAGGCCAATACCATCGGGTCCAAATGCGGCGACGTGTCCATCGCCCAAATGGTGGTGAACCTGAAAGCCGAAGTGGAGAAGATGCGGGAACAGGTGCAGAACGTGGAGTGAGTATGGAGTTCATCAATATCGGTTTTGGGAGCATGGTCTCCCGAGAGCGGGTGGTGGCCATTGTGGGCCCGGATTCCGCCCCCATTCGCCGCATGACCCAGGAGAGCCGGGAACGGGGGATGCTCATCGACGCCACCTATGGGCGGAAAACCGCGTCCATTTTCATCATGGACAGCGACCATGTGATTTTGTCAGCCCTGCCGCCGGAAAAATTCGGCGCGGGGGAAGAGGAGGAAGCATGAAAAAGGGAAAGACGTTCATCGTGTCAGGACCATCCGGCGTGGGGAAGAGTACGGTGCTCCAGGCGCTTTTGAGCAAGAGGGACGACCTGTATTTCTCCGTATCCGCCACCACCCGCCCTGCCCGGGAGGGTGAGACGGACGGCGTCCACTACCACTTTCTGGATGTGGAAACCTTTCAGCAGTGGATTGCGGAAGATCAATTTTTAGAGTATGCCGAGTATGTGGGAAACTTCTACGGCACGCCGAAGCGCTTTGTGGACGAGGCCATGGAGCAGGGGAAGGACGTGATTTTAGACATTGAGATTCAGGGCGCGATTCAAATCGCGGCCAAGCGGCCGGAGACAATCCGCATTTTCATCGCCCCGCCCAGTTGGGCGGAGCTGGAACGCCGGCTCAGCTCACGGGGAACGGACAGCCAGGAGAAAATCCAAAAGCGGCTGGTCCGGGCTAAGGTGGAGTTTCAGACGGCGCATACCTATGATTACTTTGTCATCAACGATTCCGTGGAAAACGCGGTGCGGGAGCTGGAGGCCATTATGACCGCCGAGCACTGCCGTCCCCAGGAGCGTATGGAGATCATCAGCGGTAAGTAATTGCCATAAACTGCAACAGGAAAGGAAGTCAATTGACTATGATGCTGTATCCCGCCATGAGCAAGCTTAATTCTTATATCCCCAACCGCTATATGCTGGTAAACGTGGTGGCCCGCCGGGCCCGCCAGATTGCGGAAGAAGCCGAGATGACCGGGCTTCACCTGGATGAAAAGCCGGTGACTCTGGCAATTCACGAGGTGGCTGACGGCAAACTCACCTCCGGCGACGCTGACACGGCCGCTGAAGAGGCGTAACGCCGCCGGATGGAGACCTCACCCATCGTAAAAGTGGCGGTCAGTGCCGCGCCTTATCACATCGACAAACCCTATGACTATCTGGTCCCGGCGGAGCTGAGGGATTCGGCGGTCCCCGGTGTCCGGGTGACCGTACCCTTTGGCCGGGGAAACAAACCGTCGGAGGGCATGATTCTTGCCAGGGGCGAGGGAAAGAAGGTCCAGGGCCTGAAGGCCCTTTCCGCCGTGTTGGACCGGGAGCCGGTACTGGACGGAGGCGGATTGGCCTTGGCCCTTTGGATGCGGCAGCGGTATTTCTGCACCTTGTCCGAGGCGATTCGGACCATTCTGCCTGCGGGGCTTTGGTACCGCCTTCAAGAGATCTGGCGCATACAGGCGGAACTGGACCCGGAGACGGTCAAAGCCGCCGCCGGGGGTATCCGCCGGGGGGCGGAGATTCTGGATGCGCTGGAGCGCTCCGGCGGTTCCGCCGGGCTGGAGGATTTGCGGGAAGCCTGCGGGGACGACATTCTTCCGGCGCTCCGGGCTCTGGAGAAGGCGGGAGTGGTCTGGCACGAGACGGCGGCAAAGCAGAAGGTAGGGGACAAGACCCGCCGGATGGCGGAGCTGGCCCTCAGCGCCGAGGAGGCCCTGGCCCTGACGGAGGCAAAGAAGCGTTCCTCTCCCGCCCGTTATGAGGTGGTGAAGCTGCTGGCCGCAAATGGAAAGACGGCCTGTGCGGAAATTACCTACTTTACCGGCGCTTCCGCAAGAACCTTGCGGGAAATGGAGAAGGCGGGGCTGCTGGCCTTTTCCGAGGCGGAAGAGCTGCGGGTCTTCCTGCCGGGAAACACGGAACCGGGACCTCCCATCGTGCTGAATGAGGAACAGCAGGCGGCTTTTGAGCGGCTCCTCGGACTGGCGGAGGCAGGCCGGGCCTCCGGCGCGCTTTTGCAAGGCGTGACCGGAAGCGGAAAAACCCAGGTCTATTTGCGGCTGGTCCAGGAGATACTGTCCAAAGGAAGAACCGCCATTGTCCTGGTGCCGGAAATTGTGCTGACGCCACAGATGATGGGGAAATTCTCTTCTTATTTTGGAGACGGCGCGGCAATGCTTCACAGCGGCCTTCGCATGGCGGAGCGCTATGACCAATGGAAGCGCATCCGCCGGGGAGAGGTCAAGGTGGTGCTGGGTACCCGCTCCGCCATTTTCGCCCCCTTGCAAAACCTAGGCGTTGTTATTTTGGACGAGGAGCAGGAGGGCAGTTATCTATCGGAAAATCCGCCCCGGTATCATACACGGGACGTTGCCAAATATCTCTGCGCCCGGGATAAGGCTCTGCTGCTTCTGGGCTCCGCTACGCCGTCCATTGAGACGGCCTGGGCGGCGGAGGCGGGGCAGTATCACAAAGAGCTGCTTCGCCGCCGGTATAATGAGCAGAGTCTCCCTCAAGTTCTTATCGCCGATCTCCGCCAGGAGATCAAGGCCGGGAATCCCGGCCTCATTGGGGCGGACCTCCGGCGGGAGCTGGAACAAAACCTGGAAAGGGGAGAGCAGAGCATCCTCTTTTTGAACCGCCGGGGCAGCAGCAGGATGCTGCTTTGCGGGGAGTGCGGCCATGTGCCGGAGTGTCCCCGGTGCAGCGCGCCTCTGACCTATCACTCCGCCAACGGACGGCTGATGTGCCACCACTGCGGACACTCCCAGAGGAGCTTTGACGCCTGTCCGGTTTGCGGCGGCATCATGAAGCGGGTGGGAGCGGGCACCCAGAAGGTAGAGGAGGAGCTGGCGGGCTTGTTTCCCGGCGCGGGAATTCTGCGGATGGACGCGGATACCACGGCGGAGGGCCACGGAAAGCTGCTGCGGCGCTTCGAGAAGGAACGCATTCCCATTTTGCTGGGCACCCAGATGGTAGCCAAGGGGCTGGATTTTGAGAATGTGACCCTCGTGGGGGTTTTGGCCGCCGACCTTTCCTTGTATGTGGAGAATTACCGGGCGGCGGAACGGACCTTTGCCCTGCTGACCCAGGTGGTAGGCCGGGCGGGCCGGGGAAATAAATGCGGCCGGGCAGTCATCCAGACTTACACGCCGGGAAATGGTGTGATTCAATGCGCCGCCCGGCAGGACTACGACCGTTTTTACGAGAGCGAGATTCATATGCGGAAGCTCCGCCGCCTTCCGCCTTTCGCCGATCTCTTCACCCTTACGGTCTCCGGCGTGGAAGAAGGATCGGTGCTCCGGACGGCCATCGGCGTCCGGGACGCGCTGCGGAGGAGGTTTGGGGACGGCGAAGTGCTGGGCCCTGCCCCGGCTCCGGTTTTAAAGGTCAACAACCGTTACCGCTACCGTATCCTGCTGATGGGCAAAAATGACAAAGAAACCCGGGAGGAAATCGGCGGGCTGCTGCGGACCTTTGCCGGAAACAGCGCAAACCGGGGATTTAACATTTTCGCGGAATGCAATGCCGCGGACTAGGAGGTTCAAAGAATGGCATTACGCAAAATTGTGGTGCAGGGTGAGGACTGCCTGAATAAGGTGTGCCGTCCGGTAACAGAATTTAACAGCCGCCTGCATCTGCTGATGGATGATTTGCTGGATACTCTCTCTGAAGCAGGGGGCGCGGGACTGGCGGCTCCGCAAGTGGGCGTTCTCCGCCGGGCCTGTGTGGTGATGGACGACGACACGGAGGAATACATCGAGCTCATTAATCCGTCCATCATTGCGCAGAGCGGAGAACAGACCGGCCCAGAGGGCTGCCTCAGCGTTCCCGGCAAATGGGGGCTGGTAACCCGGCCCAATTATGTGCGGGTCCGCGCTCAGGACCGGGACGGAAAGTGGTTTGAAGTGGAGGGGGAGGGCCTGACGGCCCGCTGCTACTGCCACGAGCTGGAACATTTGGATGGTCACCTTTACACGGAGCATATTGACCGCTTCTTGACAGATGAGGAAGTGGAGGAGTATTTCAGCCAGGAAGAGGGGGCGGACTGATGCGCATTCTCTTCATGGGCACGCCGGACTTTGCCGTAGCTTCTCTCCGCCGTCTTGTGGAGGACGGACACGAGATTTGCGGCGTTCTGACCCAGCCGGACAAGCCAAAAAATCGAGGGCACAAGCTCGCGCCAACGCCTGTAAAGGAATATGCCCTCACAAAAAATTTGGCGGTTTATCAGCCTGCAGCGCTGCGGAATTCCGAGAGTTTGGAGCTGGTGCGCTCCCTGAAGCCGGAGCTGATTGTGGTAGCGGCCTATGGAAAGCTGCTTCCGGAGGACATTTTGAACGTGCCGCCCCTGGGTTCCATCAACGTCCACTCGTCCCTGCTGCCCAAGTACCGGGGGGCGGCGCCCATCAACTGGGCGGTGCTGAACGGGGAGACGGAGACCGGTGTCTCCATCATGTATATGGCCAAGGAGCTGGACGCGGGGGACGTCATCCTGCAAAAGTCCACCTCCATCGGCGAGACGGAGGACGCCCAGGAGCTCACCCGGCGCCTGGCGGAGCTGGGGGCGGAGGCCATCTCCGAGACTGTCAAAGCCCTTGGGGATGGGACTGCCGCGCGTATTCCCCAGGACCACGAAAAACACACCTACGCCCCCATGCTGGGGAAGGAGCTGTCCCCCGTGGACTGGACCCGCTCCGCCCATGAAATCAGCTGCCAGGTCCGGGGCCTGATTCCCTGGCCCTGCGCGGCGACGGACGTCATCAGCGGCGAGGAGATGAAGCTCTACGCCGTGCAGGAAACCGGAGAGGAAACTTCGGCCCTCCCCGGCACGGTGACGGCGGCGGGGAAGCAGGGGATCGACCTCGCCTGCGGCGACGGAAAGATCCTCCGGGTGACGGAGCTCCAGGCCAAAGGCGGCAAGCGCATGTCCGCCGGGGCTTATTTATTGGGACATCCCATTCAACGCTAAAATTCGAGGGTGCTTATGCCTTATTATTATGGTGGCTACGGAGATTTCCTGGCCAACAATATCTATTTCCTTCTGCTGATTCCGGTGATGATCCTGTCCCTCTGGGCCCAGGTCCAGGTCAGCGGCAGCTTCGATAAGTACAGCCGGGTCTCCAACCGCCGCCGCCTCACCGGCGCCCAGGCGGCGGAGGCGGTGCTCCGGGCCAACGGGGTTTACGATGTAACCATCACCTCCACCCGGGGCAAGCTGACGGACCACTACGATCCCCGGGACAATACCATCTATCTCTCCCAAGCCGTCTACTCCTCCGCCACCGTGGCGGCGGTGGGCGTGGCGGCCCACGAGGCGGGCCACGCTGTCCAGTACGCCGTGGGCTACGCTCCGGTTCGTCTGCGGAGCGCCATTGTGCCTGTGACGAATCTGGGCTCCCGCTGTTCCATGATCCTGTTGCTCATCGGACTGCTGTTCTACAGCCAGAGCCTGTTTTTGGTGGGAATCCTGCTGTTTTCCCTGACGACGTTTTTCCAGCTGGTGACCCTGCCGGTGGAGTTCAACGCCTCCCGCCGGGCTTTGGAGACCATTGAGGGCCGGAATTTGCTGGACCATGAGGAGCTGACCGGAGCCCGGAAGGTCCTCCGGGCGGCGGCGCTGACCTATGTGGCGGCGCTGCTGATGTCCGCTTTGCAGCTGCTGCGGTATGTGCTCATCTTCCTGGGCCGGAATGGCGGGCGTGACAGCCGCCGGGGCGGAGGCCGGGGATGAGCGCCCGCGGGGAAGCGCTGGCCGTCCTGACCGCCTGCCGCGTGCGGGGGGCCTGGGCGGACGCGGCGCTGGGATCGCATCTAAAGGGGCTTTCGCCCGCCGACGCGGGGCTGTGCAGCCGGATTGTCTACGGCGTTATCCAGAACGAGACGCTGCTGGACTTTTACCTCTCCGGCTTCTGCTCCCAAAAGCTGGACCACCTCCAGCCGCCTCTGGCGGATATTCTGCGGATCGGGGCCTATCAGATTCTCTTTCTGGACCGGGTGCCGGACAACGCCGCCGTTCACACGTCGGTGGAGCTGGCCAAGGACGCGGGAAGGGGAGCGGCGGCGGGCTTGGTCAACGCCGTCCTCCGGCGGCTCTGCCGGGAGAAGGAGGCTCTGCCCGCCATCCCGGACCGGGATGAGGCCAAATACCTCTCTATCCGTTACAGCCACCCGAAATGGCTGGTGAAGCGGCTGCTGGCCCTGCTGGGCCGGGAGGGAGCGGAGGCGTTTTTAACCAACAGCAACCGCCAGCCTCCCGCCGCCGCCCAGGTCAACACCCTCCGCTGTTCCACGGAGGAGGCGGTATGTGCCTTAGAGGCTGAGGGCGTCCGGGTGGAGCCGCACCCGTGGCTTCCGGACTGCCTGCTGCTGCAAGGCACGGGGGACTTGGAGCGTCTCCGGGCGTTCCGGGACGGCATGATTTACATTCAAGACCCGGCGGCCCGCTTGGCGGTGCTGGCGGCGGGGCCCAAAGGCCGGGTGCTGGACGTGTGCGCCGCCCCCGGCGGAAAATCCTTTGCCGCCGCCATTGCCATGGGGGACCGGGGAGAAATCATCTCCTGCGATCTTCACGAGAATAAGCTGAAGCGCATCCGGGAGGGCGCGGCCCGGCTGGGCCTGACCTCCATCCGCGCGGAGGCCGCCGACGGGCGGGTCTTTCGGGAGGAATGGCGGGACGGTTTTGATCTGGTGCTGGTGGATGCTCCCTGCTCCGGCCTGGGCATCCTCCGCAAGAAGCCGGATATCCGCCGGAAAAAGGCGGACGACCTCTTCACCCTGCCGATGGTCCAGAACGCCATTCTGGAAAACGCCGCCCGTTATGTCCGCCCCGGCGGGACTTTGCTTTACTCCACCTGTACCATTCTGCCGGAGGAGAACGAGGAAGTGGCGGACGCGTTCCTGGGGACCCATCCGGAGTTTTCCCGGGAAAGGTTTCTTCTGCAGGAGCCCATTGGGCAGGTGGAAGGGCAGATTACCCTCTGGCCCCACCTCCACGACACCGACGGCTTTTACATCTGCCGCATGACGCGGCGCGTTTGAGGCGAACCATGACCGATATCAAATCCATGACCCTCCCGGAGCTGCGGGACTTCCTCCAGGGACTGGGGGAGCCCTCCTTCCGGGGAAAGCAGGTTTTCTCCTGGTTGAGCCGGGGTGCGGCCTCCTTTGACGAGATGTCCAATCTGCCCCGGTCCCTGCGGGAGCGTCTGGCGGAAACCTGTAGCCTAAGCGTTCCAACGGTGGCCCGGAAACAGGCCTCCGCTAAGGACGGCACCATCAAATACCTGTGGGAACTGGCGGACGGCAACTGCATCGAGTCCGTGCTGATGCGCTATCACCATGGGAATACCGTCTGCATCTCCTCCCAAGTGGGCTGCCGGATGGGCTGCGCCTTCTGCGCGTCCACCGTTGCGGGAAAGGTCCGGGACTTGACCCCGGGGGAGATGCTGGACCAAGTGATCTTCACCCAGAAGGACTCCGGGGCCCCCATTTCCAACATTGTGCTGATGGGCATCGGAGAGCCCATGGACAACCTGGACGCCGTGCTGAAATTCCTGGAGATCGTCAACTGCCCCGACGGGCTGAACATTGGGATGCGGCACATCTCCCTGTCCACCTGCGGCGTCCTGCCGGGAATCCGCCGCCTGGCGGAGCTGGGTTTGCAGCTGACCTTATCCGTATCCCTCCACGCGCCAGACCGGGAAACCCGGTCCAGGCTCATGCCCGTTAACCGGGCCTATGACGTGGAGGAGCTGTTTGCCGCCTGTCATGCGTATTTCCAGAAGACCGGGCGGCGGATCTCCTTTGAGTACGCCATGATCGACGGCGTGAACGACCAGGACTGGCAGGCGGACCTCATCGCCAAGCGGCTGCGGGGGATGCCCGGCCATGTGAACCTGATTCCGCTGAACGACGTGACGGAAAGCCCCTTCCGGCCCTCCCGCCGGACGGCGGCGTTTCAAAAACGCCTGGAATCTCACGGCTTAACCGCCACCGTGCGGCGGAGCCTGGGTGGAGATATAGACGCCGCCTGCGGACAGCTCCGCAGGAAGGCAGAGAAAGGGGAGGATTCCCAATGATGAATCTATGGAGCATGACCGACACCGGCCTCGTCCGTAAAGAGAATCAGGACGCCTACGCGGTGAAGACGGCTTTTGGACACACGATCTGCGTGGTCTGCGACGGGATGGGCGGGGCCGCCGGCGGGCAGCTGGCCAGCCGCATTGCCGTGGACACCTTTTCCGCGGAGATGGAAAAGCGCCTCTCGCAGGAGGCCAAGCCGGACCGGCTCCGGGAGATCTCCGTGGTGGCGGTGGCCCTGGCGAACCGCGCCGTGCGGGAGGCCGCCCGGACCTCGGAGGAGTATCACAGCATGGGGACCACCCTGGTCTCCGCCGTTTCCTTCGACGGGGGCGTGGTCATCGCCAATGTGGGGGACAGCCGGGCGTATCATATCAATAAGCAGCGCATCCACCAGGTGACCCGGGATCACTCCCTGGTGGAGCACATGGTGGAGCGGGGGGACATCACCGCCGAGGAGGCCCGCCGCCACCCCAACCGGAACCTCATCACCCGTGCGCTGGGCCCGGATATCGATCCGGAGTGCGACTGCTACACCTGCCAGCTCCTGCCGGGGGACTTCCTCCTGCTGTGTACCGACGGGCTGGTGAATACGGTCACGGACGAGGAGATTATGCGGGAGGTCCTTCACGGCGATACGAACACCTGCATGGAACGGCTGCTGGCCATCTCCAAAAGCCGGGGCGCGTCGGACAATGTCACCGTCGTCCTGGCGAAGAAGCTGTAAGGAAGGAGGAGCTGCATGGATCAGTACATTGGAAAAATGCTGGACAACCGCTATGAAATTCTGGAGCGCATCGGCACCGGAGGCATGGCGGTAGTCTACAAGGCGAAATGCCACCGGCTCAACCGCCTTGTGGCGTTAAAAATATTAAAAAGCGATCTGGCCCAGGACGAGGACTTCCGCCGCCGGTTTAACGCGGAGTCCCAGGCCGTGGCCCAGTTGTCCCACCCCAACATCGTGTCGGTCTACGACGTGAGCCGGGGAGGGGACACGGAATATATCGTTATGGAGCTCATCGACGGCATCACATTAAAGCAGTATATGGAGAAGCGGGGCCAGCTGAACTGGCGGGAGTCCCTGCACTTCATCACCCAAATCATGCGAGGCCTCAGCCACGCCCACAGCCGGGGCATTGTCCACCGGGACATCAAGCCCCAGAACGTGATGGTCCTCCGGGACGGCAGCGTGAAGGTGGCCGATTTCGGCATCGCCTGCCTGGAAAACTCCGCACAGACTCTGACCCAGGAGGCTTTGGGTTCCGTTCACTACATTTCGCCGGAACAGGCGAGAGGGGAGCGGACCGACGCCCGCAGCGACATCTATTCTTCCGGCGTGGTTATGTATGAGATGCTCACCGGGCGGCTGCCCTTCGAGGGGGATTCCGCCGTGTCCGTGGCCATCCAGCACCTCAGCTCCGTGCCCCTGGCGCCCCGGGAGCTGAACGCGGAGATCCCCCAGCAGCTGGAGCTCATCTGCATGAAGGCCATGACCCCGGACCTGAGCCGCCGTTACGCCTCCGCCGACGCCATGATCGCCGACCTGGAGGATTTCCGGAAGAACCCCAACATTAACCTGGACTTTACCATGATGGATCTCCGGCCGGAGGAGCCGGCGGAGCCCACTCAGCCCATCCGCACCTATGACCGGACCCTTCATCCCACGCCGAAAAACCGGGAGCCGGAGCGGGTCCGGGAGCGCTTCCGGGATTATGACGACGACTATGAGCCGCCCCGCCGGGGCGGGGGCGCCGGAGTGAAGGTGCTGGTGGGCATCACGGTGGTGCTGGCCCTGGCGCTGGTCTATGTGCTGTTTAACATGGTCACGGATTCCATCCGGCAGCAGACCCAGGAGCCCCAGACCTATGTGGTGCCCTCGGTGGTGGGTTACACGCCGGAGCAGGCCGCCAACCTGGCAGAGGTGAAGGACGTCTTCATCCTGGAGGAAAAGGGCAGCGAGTTCAATGACGAGTACCCGGAAGGGGTCATCCTCCGGCAGAATCCCACAGAAGGGAGCCACCGCAAGGGCGACAACCTGACCATCGAGGTCTGGGTCAGCGCCGGGGAGGACACGGGAGAGATGCTGGACGTGACCAACAAGACCGTGGCCCAGGCGAATGTAATTCTGAAAGACCTAAAGACGAAATACAACCTGGAAATCATGGCCGACGAGGCCGAAATGGAGTTCAACGACGAGATCACGGAGGGCTTTATCATTCGCAGTATCCCTGCCGAGGGCGAGGAACTGAAAGACGGCGACATCGTCCGCCTGATCGTCAGCAAGGGGACGGAGCAAAAGCCGGTGGTCGTTTCCAACTTTGTCGGCATGCAGATCGACCAGGTACTGCGGACCCTGCTCGACTCCCTGCACCTGGTCTGCGGCGAGGGCGATATTGAATATGTGGAAAGCGAGGCTGAGCCCAACAGCGTCATCTGGCAGAGTCTGGAACCTCTTACCACTGTGGAAGAGGGGGACACCATTCAATTCAAAGTCAGCAAGGGAATCACCGTCAAAGAAATAACCATCGGAATCCCGCTGCCCCAGGATGGAGGTACGACGGTCCTGGTACAGGTTTACGTGGGCGATGAAGAAAATCCGCAGTATGACGAACGGGTACGTTGCTCGGATATGACAGCCAATGTGACTCTCAAAGGCTCCGGCACGCAGACCATCAAGGTCTATTTTGACACTGTGCTTGCCCAGGATCAGACCCAGGAAATAACATTTGAATAGTATGACGGGACGGATTCAAAAGGCCCTCAGCGGCTTCTATTATGTGGACACCGGCGAGACCGTGCTGACTTGCCGGGCCAGGGGGAAATTCCGCAAAGAAGGGATTTCCCCCCTGGTGGGGGACCGGGTTGAGGTCCGGGAGCTGGGCAATGGGGAAGGGTTTGTGGAAACAATCCTGCCCCGGCGGAATGCGTTCGCCCGGCCCGCTGTGGCCAACATCGACCAGCTGGTGGTTATCGCCTCCGCCGCTATCCCCAAGACAGATCCCTTTCTCATTGACCGGGTAGCTGCCATTGCCGCGCTGAAGGACTGCGCTGTGGCGGTGGTGCTGAACAAGTGTGACCTGGACCCGGCGGACCGTCTCTATGAGATATACCGGGCTTCCGGCTTCCCAACCCTGCGGGTCAGCGCGGAAACCGGGGAAGGCATCGCGGATTTGAAGGGTCTGATATCCGGAAAGCTATCTGCCTTTACAGGAAACTCCGGCGTAGGGAAATCCAGCATTTTAAACACGCTGGACCCGGATTTTCACCTCCAGGTGGGGGAGGTCAGCACGGCCCTGGGCCGGGGACGGCACACCACCCGCCATGTGGAACTGCACCGTCTCTCCTGCGGGGCGGAGGTGGTGGATACCCCCGGCTTTTCCTCCTTTGACGCCGAGGAACTGGACTTTGCGTTAAAGCGCCGTCTGCCGGAGACCTTTCTGGAGTTTGCCCCGTATCTGGACCAGTGCCGCTTTGTGGGATGCAGCCACACCCGGGAGAAGGGCTGCGCCGTGCTGGAGGCACTCCGGCAGGGGAAGCTGCAAAAGAGCCGCCACGACAGCTACCTCCGCCTCTATGAGGAGCTGAAGCCCCTGCGGGATTGGCAGGAAAAAAAGTGAGAAAACGCCGCCTCAAGTTTTGGGGCGGCGTTTTTCACGCCGGACGGCCTCCGCGTATATACTGGAGAGAAAGGAAAGGAGGCGTGACGCAATGAACTGTGGAAACGGGAGCTTTGGCGGCTTTGGAATGGGGGGCTGCGGAAACGGAGGAGGCGGCGGAATCCGTCTGCTGGGTCTTTTCGCTGTGGCCCTGGGCGCGGGAATTTTGATTTCCGTGGTGTTTCCGGTGGGCGTGCTGATGTTCCTGGTCGCATTTCTGCTGATCGGCTGCGGCTGCGCCTGCTGCCGGCGTTGAGAATGGAGAGGAGGCATCATATGAATATCGTCGTTTGGAAGTCCCCCAAAATGCTCCGGGGCATTCTGAAGAAGATTTTCAAGGTCTGAAACATATCCCGCCCCGGCGGCGCATAGAGTAGGACATGGATTCTATGCCTGCCGGGAAAGGAAGGAGTTCTTCATGGAACTGGATTTGAAAAAAGTGTCTTTGGACGCCTATGACACGGGCGGAGAGCTGACCCTCACCCAGGAGGAGACGGCGGAGACCATCGTGCCGGACTACTGCCCCGATATTGCCCGCATCATCGAGACGGACGGGAAGGTCTACCTCCACAGCCGTGAGCTGCGGGACGGAAAGGCGGAGCTCTCCGGCACCGTCCGGGTCACGGTGCTCTACACCCCCGACGGGGAGAGCGGCGTCCGCACCCTGGAATTTGCCATCCCCTTCACCGCCGAGAGCGACGGCCGGGCCCTGCCGGGCTGCCAGCACCTGACGGCGGAGACGGAGACGGAATTTCTGGAGGCCCGGATGCTGAACCCCCGGAAAATTTTTACCCACTGCAAGCTGGTGACCCATATAACCGGCTACCAGCGCAAGCCCTTGGTCTTCTGCGCCGACACGGAAGCGGAGCCGGGGCTCCAGGTGGAAAAACGCCAGGAGAACCAGCACGCCATTCTTTTGACCCACATTGCGGAGAAGGACTTTACCTTTACCGAGGAGATGAACCTCTCTCCAGGCCGGGAGGGGGCGGCGGAGCTGCTGACCAGTCAGGTTTCCAGCACCGTCACAGAGACAAAAATTGTGGGGAGCAAGCTGATTTTCAAGGGAGTGTTCTCCATCAGCCTGCTCTACCGGGACAACAACGGCGGCTGCAGCTCCGCCGCCTCGGAGCTGCCTTTTTCTCAGATTATGGAGGTGGAGGGGGCCGTGGAAGGTTCCGCCGCCAGCCTGCAATTACAGCTGACGGGTACGGACCTGCAAATCGACGGCGACGACCCGGAGGGCCGCCAGATTGCCGTGACGCTGTATCTCCATGCCACGGCCCTGCTGCGGGAGGAGCAGGAGCTGACCCTGCTCAGCGACCTGTATTCCACCGCCTATGATATGACCTATGAGGCCGTGCCGCTGAGCATCACCAGCTTCTGCGAGAACCTGACCCGCCGCCAGACTCTGCGGGAGGTATTGGAAATCGGCGTGGTAGCCGAGTCCATTCTGGCCCTGTCGGCAAAGTGCGGCACGGTGTCCGTCAGCCGGGAGGGAGGTATGGCGGTTCTTCGGGCCGGCGTGACGGTCCGGGCCATGTACTTAGATGAAGGCGGTGTGCCCCTGGTGGCGGAGCGGAGCATCGACGCCGGCTGTCAGCTGGAACTGCCGGAGGACTGCCGCGTCACCGCCCGGGCCATCTGCTCCGAGGAGGTCCAGGGCACTCTGGGCGACCGGGGGATCGAGGTCCGCTTCCCGGTGGACTTCCACGTAGAGGCGGCGGTCAGGGTGAAAAAAGTATGCGTCTCCGCCGCGAAACTGGACACGGAGAATACCAAGGACCTGGGCGGCGCGCCCTCTCTGGTTCTGCGGTGCATCGGGCGGCAGGAAAGCGCCTGGGATTTGGCGAAGAAATATAACACCACCATCGCCGCCATCCTCTCCGCCAACCAGCTGGAGGAGGAAGGGGAGATTCCCCAGGACCAGATGCTGCTGATTCCCAGAAAAAGAGCTTAAAAAGGAGTGCGGGAGGATTCTCCCGCACTCCTTTTTACTATAAACTTGATCCCCTTATCCAATTGAAAATTCAACCGTTTGCGTACCGGGAGAGGAACTGCTTCGTCCGCTCCTCCTTCGGATGATCGATGACCTCCCTGGGGTCGCCCTGCTCCACGATGATGCCGCCGTCCATAAAGATCACCTGGTCCGCCACGTCCCGGGCAAAGGCCATCTCATGGGTGACGATGATCATCGTGGTTTTTTGTTCCGCCAGGGAGCGGATAACCCGCAGCACCTCCCCGGTGAGCTCCGGGTCCAGAGCGGAGGTGGGCTCGTCAAAGCAGAGGATGTCCGGGTGGAGGGCCAGCGCCCGGGCAATAGCCACCCGCTGCTGCTGTCCGCCGGAAAGCTGGTGAGGGTAGTGGTCCGCCCGATCCGCCAGGCCCATCTGAGCCAGCAGCTCCCGGCCCGCTTTTATGATCTCCTCCTTGCTCTCGCCGCCCCGTTCCTTGACCAGCAGTTCCCGGGCCAGCGTGACGTTCTGCAATGCCGTGTACTGAGGAAAGAGGTTGAAATTCTGAAACACCAAGCCGAAGTGAAGCCGCTTCTGGCGGATGTCCTTCTCCGCTTGTGTGGAGGGGTCCGCCGCGTCAAAGATAACGCCGCCCTTCACGGCAATAGAGCCATGATCCGGCCGCTCCAGGAAATTCAGGCAGCGGAGCAGGGTCGTCTTGCCGGAGCCGGAAGAGCCGATGATGGAAAGGGCCTGCCCCTCCTCCAGAGAAAAACTGATATCGCTGAGGACCTGGGTGTCCCCGAAGTGCTTTTCAATGTGTTGGACCTCTAAAATCGCCATCGCCGTCAACTCCTCTCAACGGAAATATTCCAGTTTCTTTTCCAGTTTCCCCAGGAGGATGGTTGCCACGCCGCTGAACACAAGGTAGTACACCGCCGTAAAAAACAGCGGCCACACCAGTCCCGCGTAGCCCTGGTTGCCCTTCATGAAGGATTCGCCCATCCAGATGACCTCCTGCAGGGCCACGACCCGGGCCAGGGAGGTATCCTTGACCAGGGTGATAATCTCGTTGGACATGGGGGGGACGATGCGCTTGACCATTTGCAGCAGCGTGATCTTAAAGAAAATCTGCCGCTTCGTCATACCCAGCACCAGCCCGGCCTCCTGCTGTCCCACGGGCACGCCCTGGATGCCGCCCCGGTAAATCTCCGAGAAATAGCACGCGTAGTTGATGACAAAGGCCACCGCCACGGCGGTAAACCGCCCGGACTCGCCTCCGCTCCAGATGTGGAAGCCCTTCAAGCCAGGCACATAGTAGAGAGCGATGATCTGGAGGACCAGAGGCGTGCCCCGGATCATCCAGACTATGGTTTTCGTCAGCCAGCGCAGGGGGGGGATACGGCTCATGGAGCCGAAGGAGATGACCAGCCCCAGGGGAACCGCCCCCACCAGCGTGACGAAAAAAAGCTGGAGGGTTTTGATAAAGCCGGTATTCAAGGCGGTCACAACTGTCAGAAATTCGGTGGAGCTAAAAAAGGAAAGCATGGAATCGTCCTCTCATTGGAAATTTAGGGGAGGAAAACCGTCCAAAGGCAGAGAGGGAACCTCTCTGCCTTTGCGGATGGAAATCAGGAAGGACTTACTCTAAAATCAGGGACTCCTGTACACCATAGGTGGTGCCGGTTTCCAGGACGGAACCGTCGGCAATGGCAGCGGACCAGAAGTCATTCCACGCGGCCACCAGATCGGACCCCTTGCGGAAGCCCACGCCGTACTCCTCGGACTCCAGGCCCTGGGCGGTGTTCAAGTTGACGGTATAGGTCAGGTTCGCGTAGTTGGTTCCCTCACCGATCATGGCTCCGGCCATCAGAAGGTCAATGACGGCGGCGTCGGCCGTACCGGCGGAAACCTCCATCAGCGCGTCGGCTTGCTTCGCCACGGCGGTGGTGGAAGCGCCCAGGGCCTCGGCGGCGTCCTCACCGGCGGAACCGGATTCCACGGCCACGTTCAGGCCCTCCAGGCTGGTCAGGCTTTCAAAATCCGCGGCCTTATCGGCGGGGACCACCAGCACCTGGGCGTTGAGGCAGTAGGCGTTTCCGGTGTCCATGGCCGCTTTGACCTCGTCATTTAAGGTCATGCCGTTCCAGACACAGTCGATGCTCTTGGCATCCAGCTCCATGACCTTGTAATCCCAGGTGATTTCCTGGAACTCCACCTTGACGCCCAGGCTCTCGGCAAAAGCGGAGGCCATGTCGGCGTCAAAGCCAATCCAATTGCCGTTGGCGTCCCGGTAGTCCATGGGGGCGAAGTCCGTCATGCCCACCACCAGGGTTCCTTTGTTCTGGACATAGGCCAGATCGCTGTCAGAGTCCTTTTGCTCGTCTCCGGTGCCGCCGGAGGTCTGGTCCTCGGGAGCGGCCGCTGAGGGTCCGGCGTCTCCGCTTTTATCGGAGCTTGCGTCCTTGCCGCCGCAGGCGGCCAGGCTCAGGACCATGGCAAGGGCCAGCAGGAGGGCCCAAAACTTCTTGCTTTTCATCATGCTTTCATCCTCCAAAATGGAACAGGCAAGCCTGTTCGTTTAATACGCTAGCAGTTTACCATATTAAAGAACACCTGTAAAGCGTGATTTCGACCAAATCAGCCCGGCCGGAGGCGAAACTTCCTTGTGTGTTTTCTCCAAAACAAGACGGGCCGTCATACTTTCCGCCGGACGGGCATAGATTGGAACATGAATATGGAGCGGAAAAAGGACGGGATGCTATGAACACGACCATTTATCAGAATATCGCCACCCGCACGGCGGGGGATATCTACATCGGCGTGGTGGGCCCGGTGCGGACCGGCAAGTCCACCTTCATCAAGCGCTTCATGGAAACCCAGGTAATTCCCAACATTGAAAATGTATACCGTAAAGAGCGGGCCCGGGATGAGCTGCCCCAGAGCGGTTCCGGCCGGACCATCATGACGGCGGAGCCCAAGTTCGTCCCGGAGGAGGCGGCCCAGGTGCAGCTGCCCGACGGCGCGTCCTTCTCCGTGCGGCTCATCGACTGCGTAGGCTACATGGTACGGGGGGCCATCGGCCAGTTTGAGGACGACGCCCCCCGGATGGTGACCACTCCCTGGTACGATCACGAGATTCCCATGACGGAGGCGGCGGAAATCGGCACCCGGAAGGTGATCTCGGAGCACTCCACCATCGGGATTGTCATCACCACCGACGGCACCGTCTCCGACATTCCCCGGGAGGACTACCTGGAGGCGGAGGAGCGGGTGGTCCGGGAGCTCCAGGAGCTGGGAAAGCCCTTCATCGTCCTGCTGAACTCCGTGGACCCCAAAAGCGACCGGGCGGAGGCCATTGCCCGGGATATCAGCAGCCGCTATGAGGTGAACTGCGTCCCGGTAAACTGCCTGGACCTGGGGGAGGAGGACGTGGCGGATATCTTGCGGGCCGTCCTCTACGAGTTCCCCATGCAGGAGCTGGACCTGTTCCTGCCCCCTTGGGTGGACGCCCTGCCGACGGACCATCCTATCAAGGCCAGCCTCTACGACGCGGTACGCCAGGGAACCTCCCAGCTTCAGCACATCCGGGAGGTGGAGGGCGTCATCTCCGCCCTGGGGACCTGCGAGAACATCAGCGAGGCGAAAATTACCTCCATTGACTTGGGCACCGGCGTGGCGGCGGCCAGCCTGAGCCTGCCCCGGGAACTGTTCTATCACACCTTGTCGGAGCAGTCGGGCTTTGAGGTGGGGGACGACGGGGATTTGATGAGCCTGCTGACCCGCCTGGCGGCGGTAAAGGCGGAGTACGACAAGGTAGCCGGGGCCCTGCGGGATGTGAAGGAAACGGGCTATGGCATCGTGGTGCCCAGCATTGACGAGCTGAAGCTGGAAGAGCCGGAAATCATGAAGCAGGGAGGCCGCTACGGC
This sequence comes from Oscillospiraceae bacterium, assembly GCA_910574635.1. Lineage (GTDB taxonomy): Bacteria > Bacillota > Clostridia > Oscillospirales > Oscillospiraceae > Oscillibacter. The sequence continues at coordinate 152,606 of CAJTCG010000008.1, forward strand.
GTGAAGCTGAAAGCCAGCGCCCCCAGCATCCACATGATCCGGGCGGACATCGAGACGGCGGTGTCGCCCATCGTGGGGAACGAAAAGCAGTCCGAGGATATGGTAAACTACCTGCTCCAGGAGTTCGAGGGGGACACCAGCAAGATTTGGCAGTCCAACATCTTTGGCCGGAGCTTCCATGAACTGGTCAGCGACGACCTCCAGGGCAAGCTGAAACGGATGCCGGACGACGCCCGGAAGAAGCTTCAGGAGACCCTGACCCGCATCATCAACGAGGGCAGCGGGGGGCTTATCTGCATTATCCTATAACCCTATAATTATAACAAAAACGGGCATGGAAAACCATGCCCGTTTTTCTGCTTATGGAAGCTCCTCCGGCAGGGGCTTCCGCGCGTATTTCAAAAATTCCTCCCGGACGGCGCCAAGCTTCTTGTAAGCCTCCCGGCCTTCCGCCAAGGTCATACCGCGGTTTTCATCACTGGGCTGGTCCTCGCCGGGATCAAACACGTCGTTTTCCCAGAGGCACACCGGGCAGATATAGGCGAGGGCGTCCTCCTTGGGAACGGGGAAGGTTTTGCAGCCGCAGCAGGGACAGGGGAATTTTCCCGGCACGGGCGGCGGTTCCGGCGGCATTTGGCTTGGAGCGGGGGCCCGTTCGTGGACCGCCGTTGGAAGGAACATCCGCTTTTCCCTCACAGCGCCGTCCCTCTTTTCGGCGTGTAAAGCCGGGATAAATCGACGCCCTCCAGTTCCAGGAGAAAGCGCTTTTTCTTCACGCCTCCGGCGTAACCCGTCAAACTGCCGTCCGCCCCCACCACCCGATGGCAGGGAATGATAATCGAGATGGGGTTATGCCCCACAGCGCCGCCCACCGCCTGAGGAGAGGCGGGGATGCCGGAGGCTTTTAACTTCTCTGTCAAGCCTCCATAGGTAGCAGTCTCTCCAAGGGGAATTTCCAGCAGCAGCTTCCACACCCTCTGCCGGAACGCGCTTCCCTTGGGAGCCAGGGGCGGCAGGGGAGGGAGGTCCCGCTTTTCAAAATAGGCGTCCAGCCACGCTGCTGCTTGAAGGAAAACCGGCAGATCCGGCCGCTCTTCGGTTTCCGCCTCCAGCCCGGCGGCGAAATACTTCTGCCCCTCCAGCCAGAGGCCCAGGATGCTGTCCCCGTCAGAGGCCAGGGACAGGGGGCCCATGGGGGAGGCCAGCTTCGTCAAATAAGTCATGGAGCGTTCTCCCTTCGCTTGATGCTCTCATTGTACCAGAACAAACGTATGGCTGCAAGCACATTTTTGGGCCGCTCTTGCAAGACGGCCCGACTCGTGCTACTATATAATAAAAAATGTGCAAGAACCGGAACGAAAGGAGCGCTTCCCATGCTGCTTGCCATTGATGTAGGCAACTCTAATACCTCCGTGGGCCTTTTCGACAAGGACAAAACCCTTCGCTTTCTGGCCTCTTTGGACACGGACAGCCGGAAGACCGCGGACCAGATCAGCATCGACCTGATGAACCTCTTTACGCTGTATCATTTCAATTACAGGGATGTCACCGGGGCTATCCTGTGCAGTGTTGTCCCTCCGCTGAATTTCATGATGGAAAAGGCCCTCACCCGCCTTCTGGGCAAGCCGCCCATGGTTGTCGGCCCCGGCGTGAAGACTGGCTTGAACATCCGCCTGACGGTCCAGACCCAGGTAGGGGCCGATATCGTGGCGGATGCTGTGGCGGCGCTGGAGAAATTCACGCCTCCCATCATCACCATCGACATGGGGACGGCCACTACCATCGGGGTCATCTCCGAAGGCCGGACCTATGAGGGGGGCCTTCTCCTGCCGGGGGTCAACGTTTCCCTGGAGGCCCTGAGCCGACGGGCCGCCCAGCTGCCGGACATCTCCCTTCAGCATCCCAAGGCGTTAATCGGAAAAAACACCGAGGACTGCATGCGCTCCGGCATTGTCTACGGAACCGCCGGAATGCTGGATGGAATCATCGACCGCATCCGGGAGGAGTTCCCGGGCCGGGAGGTCAGCGTTGTCGCCACCGGGGGAAACGCCCCTGTGATTGTGCGCTACTGCCGGAACCAGATTCTCTACGACAAGTTCCTTCTGATGAACGGGCTTTGGACCATCTACCAGAAAAACAGCTGATGGCAGGAGAATTTTCAATGTGTTGCGGTCCAAAGGTTTTCGCCGTCCGCCAACAGGCGGACGGTTTTTCGCAAATTGAAGGGAACGCCCGCCTGTTTTTCCCGTCTATATGAACGAAGGGCCCTTCCACCAATCATGAAAGGGGAGAGGATATGGAAGACCATGCCATTATAGATCTGTACTGGTCCCGGAACCCGGAGGCCATCCAGCGGACTGGGGAGAAATACGGCGCTTACTGCCGGGCCATTGCCCGGAACATCCTGCCGGACCGCCGGGATGCGGAGGAGTGCGTAAACGACACTTGGCTGGGCGCCTGGAACGCCATGCCGGAGAACCGGCCGGGCCTGCTGGCCCCGTTCCTTGGAAAAATCACCCGGAATCTGGCCTTTACCCGCTGGCGGGCCGGACATACGGAGAAGCGGGGAAGAGGCGAGCTGCCTCTGGTCCTGGACGAGCTGGCGGACTGCGCCTCAACGGAAAACACCCTCCAGACCTTGGAGGCGGCGGAACTGGAGGAAGCGGTAAACCGCTTTCTCCGCACCCTGCCGGAGCGGGAGTGCAGCGTTTTCCTGCGGCGCTATTGGTTTACGGAGCCCATGGCGGATATCGCCCGGCGCTATGGAATGCGGGAGGCTACCGTGCGGACCAGCCTGTTCCGCAGCCGGGAGAAGCTGCGGCGTCATTTGGAGAAGGAGGGCTTGCTATGAAGAATCAGGAACGGCTGTTTCTCGCTATCGGCGGGGCGGACCCGGAGTTGATAGCCCGCAGTGAGCGGCGCAGGGGAAGCCGTGGGCTCGGATACATCGTGGCCGCCGCAGCTTGCCTCGCGCTGGTTCTGATTGCGGGGGGCGGTATTTTCCCGCGGACAACACCGCCCCCCAGCACGACGCGGGCCCCGGCGGCAACCGTGGAGCCCGGCACAGTGCCGCCGCCGGAGACGCAAAAACCGGACCCCGACGGCTGGCGCTTCTTCCTGCCGGAGGGGGGCAGTGAAATTGGAGCCCTGCGCCTTTTGAGCTACGCGCCCCAATCGGCGGAAGCAGTGGATTTTCTCATTTATGTCAACGAGGAGCAATATGCTATCCGTGAAGAAAAAGGGCTTTACAGTATTAGAAGTACCAATCCTTTGCCGGAGGATTTTCCGGAATGCGGCCTGGATATTTTCCACCTTTCCGCAGTTTCGACGGAAGAGGCCAGGAACACAGCGGCGGAAGCTCTGGCAGACCGTTATGAGACCGTCGCTTTGGAAGACGAGAGCGCCGTGCTGCCAAAGAATCCCTATCTCCGAGCCAGTGCGGGCGTAGACTGGAACTCTGAACAGGCGGAGCTCTGGTTTGTGGATGACGGACAGGAAGGGACCTTCGTCCTCACTGCCCGCTATTTCCTGGAGGCGGAGGAGGGACTGGGCACGCAGTTCCGGGATATGGTTTCCAGCTTCCGGGTGGTCCCTCTAGACCGGATTGCCCACGAATGGATGCGCTCCCTTTACGAGACGGCGGAGCGCCTGTTCCCGGCGCTGCTGTCCAACGATCTTTCCGGCGTTTCCGACTTGCTGGCGGAGGACGCTGATGCGGACGCCTATGGGGAGAACGTCTGGGAATATGTCACCATTGCCTCTGTGGACTATACCCTGGACAATGACAAAGATCCTGCCTCCGCCACGGTCTCGGTAAAGCATCGGCTGAACCTGGAGGAAGGGGAGAGCTACAACTATCTCACCATGGAACTGACCCGTCAGGATGGCCAGTGGAAGCTGGCCTGGTCCGGCATTGAGAAATAAACCGAAAGCGCCCCGCTCGTAAAAGCGGGGCGCTTTCAGCTATACGGGAATTTACTTCGCCAGAACCTTCTTCAGCTTGGCAAACCGGGGCAGGGAGTCCTGCTTGGGCAGCTTGGGCTCGCCCTGGACCAGGGGCAGGACATAGTCGATGAAGGGCTTTTCCACGCCGTTGTGGGCGGCGTTGATCCACTCCAGAGGCACTTTTTTCTCCGTGTTGGCCACGTCGGTCAGGCCCAGCAGCTTGGTCTTGCAGACATACTGTCCGTTCTCATAGCTCCGCTCAAAGCCCACCATCTTGTCGGTGATGCCCGCCACGGCGTTTTCCACAGCGGCCTTGCCGGACATGAAGGACTCTTCGATATCGGTCTCGGAGGCCAGGTGCGCGCCGCAGCGCTGGAGGAGGCTCAGCTCGATGCCCCGGACCTTGGCGCCGGTCTTCTGCTTCACGGCGTCCGCCAGCATGGCGGCAAGGCCGCCCAGCTGAGCGTGGCCGAACCCGTCGGTGGCGGAGGTCTTCGCCTCGGAGACGAAGGAACCGTCGGCGTAGTGGATGCCCTCGGATACGGCTACCATGCAGTTGCCCTTCTCCTTATAGATACGGTCTACATCCGACAGGAACTGGTCCATGTCGAAGTCCACCTCGGGGAGATACACCAGGTCGGGGCCCGCGCCATAGGCGCTGGCCAGGGCGGCGGCGCCGGCCAGCCAGCCCGCGTGACGGCCCATGATTTCAATAACGCAGACCATGCCGGTGTCATAGACCCGGGCGTCCTGATAGACCTCCATGCAGCTCGTCGCGATATACTTGGCGGCGGAGGCAAAGCCGGGGCAGTGGTCGGTCCCGAAGAGGTCGTTGTCGATGGTCTTGGGCACGCCCATGACCCGGCACTCATAGCCTACCTTCTGCATGTATTTGCTGATTTTGTTGCAGGTGTCCATAGAGTCGTTTCCGCCGTTGTAGAAGAAGTAGCGGACGTCGTACTTTTTGAAGATCTCCAGGATGCGCTTATAATCGGTATCATCCACATCCGGGTCCTTCATCTTATAGCGGCAGGAGCCCAGAGCAGAGGAAGGGGTGTATTTCAGCAGCTCCAGCTCGGCGGGGTCCTCCTCGCCCATGTCGAACAGCCGGTCGTTCAGCACGCCCTTAATGCCGTGCTCCGCGCCCAAGACGCGGGTGATATTGGGATTTTCCAGCGCGGTGCGGATAACGCCGTACGCACTGGCGTTGATGACGGAAGTGGGTCCGCCGGACTGGCCGAAGATGCAGGCGCCTTTCAATTCACTCATGAGAAACAGCCTCCTCAAAAAATTTTTTCTTCCATTTCAAGCCCAGGGGACAGAGCCCAAGGTATTTTTTATCATACCATTCAAAAAAAGAATTGTAAATACTTGCATTTTATTTTTTTTGTGATATTATCATAAAAGAAAATCGTTTTCGTCTCCGCGAAGGAGGGGAAAGGGGCCCCAGGGCCTTTTGTCCCGCCCGGCCGGAGGCGGGACAAATAAAATTTGTCAGGAGATGATTGTTATGGCACTGGTCACTTCTACCGAGATGTTCAAAAAGGCCTATCACGGAGGGTATGCCATCGGAGCCTTCAACGTCAACAACATGGAGATTATCCAGGGCATCACCGAGGCCTGCCGCGAGGAGCAGGCTCCCGTGATCCTCCAGGTGTCCAAGGGCGCCCGGGCTTACGCCAACCGCACGTATCTTGTGAAGCTGGTGGAGGCCGCCGTCATCGAGTGCCCCGAGATTCCCATCGTGCTGCATCTGGACCACGGCGATACCTTCGAGACCTGCAAATCCTGCATCGACGACGGCTTCACCTCCGTCATGATCGACGCCAGCTCCAAGCCCTTTGCCGAAAACATCGAAATCACCAAAAAGGTGGTCGAGTACGCCCATGACCGCGGCGTAGTGGTGGAGGCGGAGCTGGGCGCTCTGGCCGGTGTGGAAGACGAGGTCAACGTCTCCGCCGAGGATTCCCACTACACCCGTCCCGAGGAAGTGGAGGAGTTCGTCTCCAAGACCGGCTGCGACTCCCTGGCCATCGCCATCGGCACCTCCCACGGCGCTTTCAAGTTCAAGCCTGAGCAGTGCACCCGCAACGAGAAGGGCATCCTGGTTCCGCCCCCGCTGCGCTTTGACATCCTGGAAGAGATCGTAAAGCGCCTGCCCGAGTTCCCCATCGTGCTCCACGGCTCCTCCAGCGTGCCCCAGGACTACGTGAAGATGGTCAACTCCAACGGCGGCAAGATGCCCGACGCCGTGGGCATCCCCGAGGAGCAGCTCCGTCAGGCCGCCCGCAGCGCCGTCTGCAAGATCAACATTGACTCCGATTTGCGCCTGGCCATGACCGGCACCATCCGGCAGCACTTCAACGAGCATCCCGGCGACTTTGATCCCCGTCAGTACCTCAAGCCTGCCCGGGCCAACATCAAGGAGCTGGTCCGCCATAAGCTGGTGGACGTCCTGGGTTGCGACCACAAGGCCTGATTTATTTCCACATAGCGGACCAAAGGTGGAGGCGCGGAGCGCCTCCGCTTTTTACCTCTTTTTTCCCGCACGGAAACAGAGAGGACAGCGGCGGCAGAACGCGGTATACTTTTGAGACAAGGAGGGGATGGTATGGATTGGCTGAACGACTGGAACAAGGCGCTGGCCTATCTGGAAGCAAACCTGGATGGGGACATCGACCCAAAGGAGCTTGGCAGGCTGGCGGGCTGTTCCGCCTACCACTTTCAGCGGATGTTTTCTTACTTGGCCGGAATCCCGCTTGGCGAGTACATCCGCCGGAGGCGCATGACCCGGGCGGCGGCGGATCTGCAAAACGGGGAGAAAGTGCTGGACGTGGCCCTGCGCTATGGCTATGAATCGCCTACCGCCTTTAACCGGGCCTTTCAGGCGGTGCACAAAGTACCTCCATCTCAGGCAAAGCAAACAGGTGTAAAGCTAAAAGCCTTTCCAAGTATCCACTTCAAATTTGTACTCAAAGGAGCCGAGGAAATGGAGTATCAGATCGTAAAACGGGAGGCTTTCCGCATTGTGGGCTTTCGCACCCCGCTGCCTATGGACGTGGAAAAGAGCTTTCAAGTGGTCCCGAAATTCTGGGCGGAGATCGGCCCGCGGCAAGCGGAGCTGGTTCCGCTGATGAACGGGGAGCCGGCCGGAATGTTGGGCGTGTGCACCTGTGACGAGGAGGAAAACTTCTATTATATCGCTGTGGCCTCCAGCGCCCCCGCCCCGGAGGGAATGCATGAATGGATGGTGCCCGCCGCCACCTGGGCGGTTTTCGCCGGGACGGGCCGTCTGCCGGAGGCCATGCAGGAGCTTCAAAAGCGGATCGTCTCGGAATATTTACCGGATTCCGGCCATGGGTGGGCCAAGGCGCCGGACATTGAGGTCTATTTGAACCGGCCTGGAGAGGAAAGCCGCTTCCAGGTCTGGCTGCCGGTGACAATGCGCTGACGCACCCTTCCACCTCTCCCCGCATATTCTGAGAGGGAAGGGGAGGGAAGCGGTATGCAGCTGCATCCATATGACCGGGAAGCCGCCGTTTTGTACGCTCACCAGTGGGCCTATGGACGGAACCCGTTTTTTTACGATTATGAGCATCTGGGAGGGGACTGCACAAACTTTGCGTCCCAGTGCATCTACGCCGGAAGCGGCGTGATGAACTTTACGCCTACTTATGGCTGGTACTATATTGACGCCAACCGGAAATCCCCGTCCTGGACAGGGGTTCCGTACTTGTACAATTTCTTGACAAGGGATAGCTTTTCTATGGGACCGCTGGCAGAGCCCTGCCAATTGGAAGACCTGCTGCCGGGGGACATCGTTCAGCTTTCCTTCAAAGGAGAGGAGTTCCAGCATTCGCCCATTGTGGTGTCCGTGGGAAACCCGGCAACGCTGGAAAACGTCCTGATTGCCGCCCACAGCTATGACGCGGATTACCGGCCGCTATCTACTTATGAGTACCGGAAAATCCGTTTCCTGCATATTACCGGCGTCATACGGCCCTGAAAATTTTGTTCAGAAAAGCCGCCTCTTTAGAGGCGGCTTTTCTCACTTTGAATCATCCTTTTTCCTACTATTTTTAATCTTTGACAAGGGATTTGCCTTTGCAGCTACTCGCAAAGATTCATTGTCGATATGGGTATAGATTTGCGTCGTATTCAGGTGGTCGTGGCCTAGGACCTCCTGGACCGCCCGGACGTCTACGCCATTTTGTAGCATCAGCGTGGCGGCGGTGTGGCGGAGCTTGTGAGAGGAATACTCGCTTTCGTCGATTCCGGCGGCGGAAAGACGTTTTTTCACCATGGCGTGGACCGTGGAGCGGCTGATTCGCTCGTTGCGGGAGGATAAAAACAGCGCGTTGGCATCTCGTCCGGCAATGGGGCGGCGGATGGCCAGGTAACGGTTCAGCGCGTCCTGACAGGCATCGTTTAAATAGAGGATACGGACTTTGTTGCCCTTGCCAAGGACGCGGATAGACTCTCCTTGAATATCCCGGAGGTTCAAACCGACTAACTCTGAGATCCGCAGTCCGCAATTGAGAAACAGCGTCAGAATGCAATAGTCCCGTTCCTGGTTCTTGCCGTCCACGGAGTCCAGCAGTTCTATGCTTTGGTCCAAGGTCAAATATTTCGGCAGATTTTTTTTCAGCTTCGGCGAGTCGATATCTTTGACAGGGTTTTCACGAATAAGATGGGCTTTATTGGTCAAGTAATTGTAGAACGACCGAATCGTCGCCAGCTTCCGGGCGCGGGAGGCCGTGTTAAGCCCATAGTCCGAATTCCGGCTGTTCTGGTGCTGAACGCGGTCCCGGCTCAGATAGGTCATATAGCCATAAATATCCGTCAGCGTTACCGTGGAGACAAATTCCAGATCGATGTCCTTGATGTCGATCTCGTCCAGCGCCAAGCCGGACAAGCTGGAGTCCCGCGTCTGCTTTAGATAGCGGAAGAAATTCCGCAAGTCCAGGAAATATTCGTCCACCGTCTGCTTGGAATGGGCCTTGACGGTTTCGTGGTAAGCGAGGAAGTCCCGCAGGATCGGCGGAGCTTCAGTACGGTAATCGACCATGGATCTGGGAAAGACTTCTTGCGGTTGGGATAAAGAAAGCTATGACGGCCGGACGCTCCCCTATATTGAACAAAATTTTTATTTTGTTCAATCGCCTATGTCTTTCCCTTGCCTCCTCCCTGATGGTATTTCGGTTTCCAAAAGATTATATCACGGCAGCTTCATCAAGTCCAGCAGAGAATCCGCCAGCGGCTGGAGACGGCGGTCTACTTCACGGAGCTTCGTCACCCGGTCCTGAATCATTACCATCTCGTGGTGCTTGTCCGCTATCTGCGCCTGGAGCCGCTCCCAGTCCTGGACCAGCTGATCCCGGCGTTCCTCCATATCCAGGACGAGGTTTTCCAGCTTCTCCGAGAAGTTGGCCCCCCGGTACTGCTCTATGTACTTTGTCACTTTGTCCGAGAGGCGGACGCATTTTTGATTTGTTTTTGCCATACTGTTCCTCCTAAATCTCCTCACCGGATAGCCGGTCAATCAAAGTCCCCTGTCCCAAGGCGGGCCGATCCGGCTGCTGGCTCCTGTAATAGCGGCTTTTCAAATACGCTGACAAAAACATCGTATTCCGGCAAGTGATAATATCAATCCAGTCGTTATTATCCATTTGAAAAACCGCTTCTACGAGGTCACAGAATTCCGTGATTCCATTATCTACGCAATACTTTAGAATCTCCTTGAGGATATCCCGGTTTTCCGTTTGACTTCTGGTAAAATAGCCCTCCAAGGAAAAGCCGCCATGGACAAGGATTTCCTCTTTCTTATACTGATGCTTATCCGGGTTGTCCAGGTGAATCATATACCGAACCATGGAACACACATTCCGGCAAAGCTGCGGAATGGGACAATTCAGACGGTCCGTGATTTCCTGGATTTGCTCAAAGGACTTGTTCCCCTCAAACGACACGATGAAATGAATGTGCTTTTTCTTCTCCGAACCATCCCCGTTCAAGTCGGCGTCATGCACAGGACTTTCACACCAGCACAGGTGAAGCTCGTCCGAGAGGATGGAAGCGTAATCTTCCGGAAGGCTATCTTCTGGGTAGCCAACAAAGGTCCAGTTTCTCCCGCGAGAATTTCGAGAAATCACAACTTTTCCCCCCAAGTCTTGGACAATGGACAATGGACACATAGGGGCCTGTCATAGGGGCCTGTCGTAGTAGGCCCCTAAGCCCGGAAAACGCCCAACTTTTCCACGCTTTGAAAAAAACCTATATGAAGCCGTCTGCTGGCCCGCTCTGCGGAGCGGCCCCCTCCTCTGCCCGGCTTGAATCGGCGGTCGGGGGGGAAGGGTCCCCCCCCGCCTTGCCCCCCTTCGGGAAGTGGCCAAAGGAATATGGGCAAGGGCGGCAAATCGGAGCCCCTGCGGCCTCCGGCATCCTCTGCCCTGGTTGTATTACGGAATTCGTGCCGCAACAGCTCGCCGGCAAGATTTTCTGTATTACACGCCATTTCCCTGGAGGATATCCAGGCACATTTGATAAACGCCGGAGCTATAGCGCCGGTCCCAGCTCTCCACCAGGGCCAGATCCTCCCCTCTCAGCTCGTCCCGCCATTCCTGGGTATAATCTTCTTCTGTTTCGCTCCACCAAAGGGAAAGCAGCGCTGCCTCCCGTTCTCTAGATACCATAGAAATCTCCTCCTTGTATTACAAACTCTCCGGGACGTTCCCGAGGCCTTCAGCGAAATTGTATTACAGATGCAGCGCCCCGGCGAACCGGCACAGCTCACGCTCCCGCAACTTCTGGGCCTTCCGGTTTCGCGCTTCCACCAGTACAGCCGCCAGCCTCTCCAGCAACAGCCCTCTCTCTTCCTGGCCCCCGCTGGCGGCGCCGCCGTTCCCCGGGGCCCCACCGCTGACGCGGTTCCCCCCGGCACAGACGGCGCCGCCCGCAGTTACCATGTCCGAGAATAGCCGGTAGCTATCGTACAGGGCGCTGTAACGCTTCCGGTACGGGAAGACGGAGTGGCCCAGCTTCAGCTTGTTGCCGCCGTACCAGTAATCGATAGCGATGAACCAGGTACGCCCGAAGCTGAACAACGTCAGGAACATGCCGCCGAAGCCATAGTTGTTCAGCTTCCGGTGCTTTATCTCGTCCTCGACAAGGCTTCTGATCTGCTTGTCCAGCATCCGGTCCGACTGGGTGATAAGGATGATATTGAAGCCCAGCTTGCGGTGCTGGGAAAAAAACGTCACCCAGGCGTTGCGGTCCTTCCGCCCGAAATCCCGGCAGTTAAAGATAATCTGGCACTCGTCGATCACCACCAGGGCCTGGCCCTCCTTGCCGATTTTGTGATGCTCCAGGGCATAGGCCACCAGCCGCTCCGCCGTCAGCTCCGAGTTGTCCCAGTACTCCACCTGAGCCCGGCACTTCTTGACGAAGCCTGTATTCACCGGGAAGTTACAGATCAAGGTCCCGCCCCGCCTCATGCGATGCTCGATATCCTTGGCGGCGTGGAAGCTCTTGCCGCTGCCGGGCGTTCCAGTATACAATGTGATACTCATTCAATCACCTTTATCCAGCGCAGCACAATTTGATAGATGTAATAGACCCCCACCCCAAACAGCCATGCCTCAAAGATGCTCACGAAGGTTCCGACCGGGATAAACCAGTTGACGAACTGGAGCCATTCGTAAGCCACGGAGCCGGACAGATCATCCAGAACGCCGAAGGGCGAGGCCGGAAGCAGTTCAATCACGCCGACAGCGAAGCTCACCAGCGTATCGGACAAGTCGCTAAACATGTAAAGCTCTCTCCCTTCTCAGGCTGTCCATATCAAGCGTTTTGTCCCGCTGGCAAGCATCAGGCAGAAGCCTATGGTGCTTGTCCAGCGGCAGACCTGGCCGATGATCTCATACTCTGAGAAATCCAGCACGATCTTGGTGCTGCCCTTCCAGCCGCCCATCCGGCCCGCGATCGGGGCCATAAGATCTACCTCGAAATATGGGGCCTTTGGCGGTGCTGCCAGCAAGGTGACGCCTTTGTACACGTCCCAGGGAATGGAGAACGGAAAACGGGAAGTCAGGGCCGCGCCCAGCTTGTCCAGGCCCGAAGGGACCACCGGGACTACGGGCTGGTCCGGCTCCTCCGGGTCCACCGGAACTTCGGCGGTGTCCACGATCTCCGCGCTGGCGGCGAGGTCCCCGGCAAGAATCGCGTCCAGGATGCCTTGGAGGATTTCTTGGATCTCCATGGACTGCGTGGCCCCGACGTCCAAGGCGATGGACTGGCCTTCTTCCAGGGCCGTCAGGCGGTTTAAGACTTCCTGCATGGTGTCGGAGACATCCAGAGAGAGGGACTCGTCTGCAGAAACAAAAGTCCCAAAAAATTCTTTCAACCTAGAGACAGAAAAACTTGAAAGACCAGAACACCATGCCCCGCGATATGTATGATAAATCGAAAAAAAGATTTTCCATCAGAGGGAGATGGATAAAATCCAATTGTTACTTTGCCATCAACTCCTCCCATGCCATAGAAAATACCTCCATCCGGATTATACAATCTAAAGCCAATACCTCCACTAGAAGTAACATAAGAATCTAAATAATATCCAGTCGGAAAATAAACCGGAAAATCCGCAGATATAGAAAAGATAGTCCCCGCAGAAGCAAGCGTTGAACCCTCTTTAAACGCAGAAAGATAAATTTTCTGACCGTCTACCGAAGTTATATAGCCACTGAAATCCCCATACACCTGATTTACTCCTGGCTTGGTCCCATACTTCCCCGCTACCCAAGTTGCAAACTGCGCCAGCTTCTTCGCCGCAGCAGTGGGAACGATAACCCGTCCTTGCCCGTTGACCGTCAAAATGGCGTCTCCAATCCAGGTCACCGCATCTTTTACCCCTGGATGCTTCGCATCAAGGAAGTCCTGGATCAGCCGGGCCACGGATTCGTTGACCTCCTCGCTGCTGCCCATCCCGGAGACAACGGGCGTCAGGCCGCACGCGGAGAGGAACCCCCCGGCCAGGGCCGTGACCGCGCTGGAGGTCATAGCGAACGCCTTTGCCCGGGGCGGATCCAGCACCAGCGACGCCAAAACCGCGAATGTCACCAGGAAGCACCCCAGCCGCATTACAAAATCTTCACGCTGCCGCCCAGCTCCGCGCGCTGCCAAGTTCATTTTGTATTACACTCCCTTTCCCAAAGAAGCCCCGGAATCATCCGGGGCCCCTTTGTAATGCGGCGTCATTTCGCCATGCCCTTAAACCAGCTCATGGCCTTCTTGGAGATAAAGATTACCGCGGCGATGGAAACCGCAACCGGGACCGCCACGGCGATGATGGCAAAGGCATCCGATTTAATCTGCTGGAAACCCGTCTCGAAGGCGGAAATGACCGCCGAACTGGAAGCGCTGCCCCCGGTTTCGCCGACCGCAGACGCCCCGCCCATGACCGCAGCACAGACCACCGGAGCGGCTACCGCCACCTTCAGCTCCACACTTTGGACAAACTCCTTGATCTTCTTCACGCTTTTCACCTCCCTATTATCCGAATAAATGCCTTAAAGGCGCTCACAACTACGCTCACGCCTGAGACAACCAGCACCCCGGCGGCAAACCCTGCGGCTACCACTCCGGGCATAGCCTCCATAACTTCCAGGCTAATCTGAAATTCTTCCATCAAGCCCTCCAAAGGTCGTGAAACAACTTCCCGACCGCCACACCCAGCACCACGCCGATCAGCGCCGCCACCGCCAGAAAAACAAAATCGACGTTGGCCTGGAGCTGAAGGAGATCGTTGTGCTGCATCACCAAGACCTCACCCTGCTGCTCCAGCAGTTCATTGGTATGTATCAGCAGCTTCTCGTTCCTCTCCAGCACTTGAACCACCGGCGCAAGGTCCACGCTGGCGGATTCCGTCACCTGGGATTCTCCGCCAAAGCCTCCTTCGCCCCCCTCCCCTCCGGCGGGCAGCTCCTCCGGCTCCTGGGTGACGGCTCCGGTAATCGTCTCGTTCAGATCGCCGATTGCGTCTATCAGGTCCTTCATGGATTCGCTGCCGTCTTCGGTCTCCTCGGTGGACGGAGCTTCCGGCTCCGGCTCGTTGGGGGTCTCCTCCGGGGCCTCCGGCTCTGGATTGTAGAAAAAATCGTCCACGTCAGCCCTCCACCGGGTCCAGCGTTTTCAGCCGGGCGCAGAGCTGGCCCTTCATCTTGTAATGCTCATAGCCCAGCTCATACAGCTGGCCCACCTCCAGCGTACCGGGGTCAATCCCTCGAGGACAGCTTGTCTCCTCCACTCGGCTGCCAAGCACTTCCTCAAAAGCCCCCTCGACATACACCAGGTGAAGCCCGCAAAACTGCTTCTTCTGCCCGTCCTTCTCATACTCTCTCACTTCCATGCCTACCAATCTCGCTACATCCGCCATGCTACTTGTCCTCCTTTCTTTCGTTTTTATGACCAGAGGCACCCGGTGCCTCGACCATACCTTCTATAATGCCGGGGCCGTAAAAGCACCACCTGCACGCCGGAGATTCCAGCGGCTCTTTACAACGCTCACATGGATCTCTCATAACTGCTCCCCGACTTCCTTTCCCTCCACCTGCCAGCCCTTTTGCCAACCCGGACCGACTATTCCGACGGGTTAAAAAATATTTCGTCTTATTTGGGAATATGATATGATATTTCTACATATTCCTAAATAAGTCAAGTTGGTTTGACAGATTTAATATTACAAGATAATATCAGACAAGGAGGGATGCCCCATGATTCAAAAAAAGACCATCAACTTCGAGGAAGAACTGGTGTCCAAAATCGAGAAAATGGCAAAAGAGGCGGAGCGCGATTTCTCGGGTCAGGTCCGCTGGATCATCAAAGAATACATTCGCCTAAAAGAAGGAGGCTGACGCTATGAGCGGCGAGGAATTGGCTGGACTCATGACCCAAGGTTTAGTTAGCGGTCTACTCCATGGAGTACTAATATTAGCTCCCTACTTCATCGGTTTTTGTATTTTATGTCTCCTAATCGGAGCGATTAAACGAGTATTCCGAAGGAAAAGGGCCACACTTCCAAAAGAATCCGGCAAAAACATAGAAATGGACGGAGCCTATCAGCCAAGACCTCTCTTCTCCCAGCATGAAAAGGACGCCTATCGAAAATTGAAAGATATTGCCGATAGGCGAGGCTACATCGTCTTTGCGAAGGTTCGCTTGCTGGACCTTTTGGAGCCTGTGCGGAATCATGCGAATTACCGAACCCTCTTTAACAAGATACAAGCGAAACATGTAGACTTTGTTCTCTGCAATTACGAGCTGGCCCCTTATATCGTCATTGAACTAGACGACAGCAGCCACGACACCCCCAGCCGAAAAGAGCGTGACCGCTTTGTCGATGAAGCCTTAACACAATGCGGCTATCGAATCATTCACACCAGGGAGATCACCAACAACATCCTAAATGACGCTATCCCGCAAAGGTAAAACAAAGCTGGCACACTCCCTCTGAGCGACTGAACAAAATAGCGGTTGTTGTTGCAAAATATCAGGCCGGAAGCTGTTTTCCCACTCGTTTCAGTGGTTCAGCTTCCGGCCTGTTTCAGCGGTCATTTCGCAACAAAACCTTGATTCATTTTGTTCAATCGCCTATGTCTTTCCCTTGCCTCCTCCCTGATGGTATTTCGGTTTTCAAAAGATTATATCACGGGAGCCGCATCAAGTCCAGCAGAGATTCCACCAGCGGCCCGAGGCGGCGGTCTGCCTCACGGAGCTTCTTCACCCGGTCTTGGATCATCACCATCTCGCGGTGCTTGTCCGAAATCTGCGCCTGGAGCTGGTTCCAGTCCTGAACCAGTTCGTCCCGGCGTTCCTCCATATCCAGGACGAGGTTTTCCAGCTTCTCCGAGAAATTGGCCCCACGGTATTGCTCTATGTACTTCGTCACTCGGTCCGAGAGGCGGACGCACTTTTGGTTTGTTTTTGCCATACTGTTCCACAAGCCTCCTGTATTTTGGATTTTCCGAAATATTTCGCTCTTGAATTTTGCGCAGAAAGAACGGCGCGCCGTAGATTTCAACAGCTGCGGAAATGGCGTTTCCGGCCTGCTCAAAGACAAACGTGTCCAGCTGTCGGATATTATACTCTATTCCCGGCTTCACATAGAGCCGAATCCGGCCAACCTGCTCAATCAGATTTTCCCAGTAATCTTTCATGGGCCACCGCCAGCGGTTGCTGTCTGTCCCTGGATCGTCGACGTAGCGAACGTAGTTCGCCAGCACACCCCGGAACAGGACGCCAATTGGAGCCGGGTCAAAGCAGAACGCCTCTGCCCGCTCGTCTCGGAGCTGGAGTTCCACCCGAACCCAGTGCTGGTCCTCTGGTAAGTCCTGTTCTGCCGCTTTGTCATAAATGCGAATCAAGACCGCGCTTTTCTTGCTGCCGTGGTAAACCGTGATTCCAGGCCGCCCGTCCTTAAACTCCTTTTCTATCCTGGACTTGCGAAATTTACTCACAAACTGCTGTCCCCCGTCCTGGTTATCACTGTCGCGGAAAAGCTGCTGGATATCCAGGATAGCGTCCAGAATGCCTTGGCGGTCAAGATGATTGGCCTCTTAGCTCGGTATCGGTAACACGCTGCGGCCTCCGGCATCCTATGCCCCGGCTGTATTACAAGAATCGAGCTATAGCAGCTCACCGTCAGCCGGGCATGTAATACATTCCCTTCCCCGCCTAGGGGCGACTGAACAAAATAGCGGTTGTTGCTGCAAAATATCAGGCCGGAAGCTGTTTTCCCACTCGTTTCAGTGGTTCAGCTTCCGGCCTGTTTCAGCGGTCATTTCACAAAAAACCTTGATTTATTTTGTTCAATCGCCTACGCCTTTCCTTTGCCTCCTCCCTTGTAGAGATATCATTTTTCTTCGGCCTGCCGCCGGACGCTTGTCCATCTTCAAGCCAAGCCATTCTCATAAAATCCGCCGTTCCGGTCACACTATGGAACATCAAAGGACCATTGTCGGAACGGAGGATCGCCTTGATTCCATGCACCAGCGAATGTGTCTATCAATCTGACGGCTTATGCACACTGGACAGCGCCGCCGCCGCCGGCGTGCCCGCTTTAGGCGGCGCCTGCGTCCACTTTATCCCCGCAAAGCGGCTCGAATCGCCTCACCGATATTCTGAACGGGCAGAAGCTGCAAATCCGGGAAGCTCTCCAGCCCTTGACGGGCCGGAATCACGCAGCGTTTGAACCCCAGCCGCCGGACCTCGGCTACCCTCTGGGACAGCTGGCTGACGCTCCGCAGCTCTCCGGTGAGTCCGACTTCCCCGACGGCCGCCAGATCGCCGGGGACGGGCTTGTCCAAGTAGCTGGAGGCCAGCGCCACCACGGCGGCCAGGTCCGCGGCGGGCTCGTCCAATTGCAGCCCGCCGATGATGTTCAAATAGGCATCACAAGTAGACAGCTTCAATCCCCCTCGCTTTTCCAAAACCGCCAGCAGCATGGCCGCCCGGTTGTAGTCGAAGCCGTTGCTCGTCCGCCGGGGATTTCCCGCCGCGGAACCTACCACCAGGGCCTGAACCTCCGCCAGCACCGGCCGGGCCCCCTCCATCACGCAGGTGACGCAGGTTCCCGGCGTTTCCTCCGGCCGGCCGGACAACAGCATTTTAGAGGGATTTTCCACCTCCGTCAGCCCGCCGTCCCCCATCTCAAAGACGCCGATTTCATTGGTTGCCCCAAAGCGGTTCTTCGCCGCCCGGAGGATGCGGCAGAAGGTATGCCGGTCCCCCTCGAAGTACAAGACACAGTCCACCATATGCTCCAAGACCTTGGGCCCGGCGATGGAGCCCTCCTTGTTCACATGGCCGATAACAAATACCGTGATGCTGCTCCCCTTGGCCAGCTGCATCAAGGCCATGGTACAGTCCTTTACCTGGCTGACGCTGCCCGCCGGAGAATCCAGCGCATCATTATAAAGCGTTTGAATGGAGTCCACAATCAACACATCCGGCTGCTCCTGGTTTACCGCCTCCAGCATTTCTCCCAGGCCGGTCTCCGACAGCACCAGCAGGTTTTCGCTCTCCACATGGAGCCGCTGGGCCCGGAGCTTCAGCTGGTGCTGGGACTCCTCGCCGGATACATACAATACCTTCGCGAACCTGCACAGCTTCCCGCAGATTTGCAGCATCAGCGTAGACTTTCCGATACCGGGCGCACCGCCCACCAGGACCAAAGAGCCTTTGACGGCCCCGCCGCCCAGGACGCGGTCCAGTTCTCCCATGCCGGTGGAAAAACGGATCTCCACGCTGTCCCCCAGTTCCGTCACCGGGAGGGCCTTGGGAGGAGCGGCGGCCCGGGAGGAAGCGCTCCTCCCCTTCCCTTTCACGGCAGGTTCCGGCCGCTCTACCACCGTATTCCACGCGCCGCAGGCGGGACAGCGCCCCGCCCACTTGGGCGTCTCATTGCCGCACTCCGTGCAGTAAAAAAGTGTCTTCGGCTGTTTCATCTCAAGTCTCCAGATTCCTTTTCCATCGCCCCGGCGTTCAGGTATCCCGCCGCGACGGCGGCCGCCAGCCGCAGCTGATAGGCCGGGTCCTGCAAGCGCTCCGTCTCCTGTGTATTGGAGAGAAATCCGCATTCTACCAAAATGCCCGGCGCGGTGATATGTTTCATTAAATAAATACTGTCGGGGATTTGCCGGGGATGCTTGCCGTTTCCGGCGTTGACAGCGGTGTTTAAAGCATCCTGAATGCTTTCCGCCAGCGCTTCCGCCCCTTCCTGCCGGTTCCAGAACACCTGGGCCCCATGGGTTACCGGAGACGAAGGCAGGCTGTTTTGGTGGATGCTCAGAAGAATGGCATTTTCCGTCTCCTCCACCAGCTTCACCCGGTTCTTGAGGTCAGAGGTCTTCCGCTGACGCATCGTGTCCAAGCCCTGATCGCAGATGGTCACGTCCTCCATCCGGGTCAGCCGTGTCCGCAGTCCCGCGAAACGCAGCAGATCGCTGACCCGCAGGGACACCGCTAGGTTGATTTGGCTCTCCGCCACGCCGCCGGGAGAAACCGCTCCCCCATCCTCCCCGCCATGGCCGGGGTCGATCACCACAGTGACGGGAACTTCGTCCCGGACATGGAATGCCGGAACAGCGCTCCCCCTCCACAGTACTGCCGCCAAACCCAAAAAGAAGCAGCAGAACAGGCATGAGAGAACCAAATCGCGTTTTCGCAGCAGGATGACCACGGACAGCGCCCCCTTCGCAAAGCTTCATGCTAAGAGGATATGTCCGGCGGCTTATCCCATATGCGGCCTTTTCCTGTGACACTTATGGATATTTTCCATTATAGCAAGTACCTCCCCAAAAAGCAAGCCGCAGCCCGAACAATTGTCCCATTGCTTCCCAGGTAGCCCCTTTGCCGCTGCCGGCATACAATGGAATGAGCGCGAGACACCTCGCGCCATTCTTACACAAGGAGGAAACAAGTATGGAAAGACCTAATCAGACGCCGGCCGGTTCCTGCGGCGCGGGAATGGGCACACTCCCCGGCAATTGCGCCCCGCTGGCGTTTCCTTATATTCCGATGCAGGAGCAGAACCCTCCCCGCTTCAGCCGGGCGGAGGCCCTTCAGGCTGGCACGTTGTTTCCCGGTTTGGACCTGCCCTTTAAAGCGGCCATCCAGGCGAAAACTAAGCTGGCCAACACCGCCCTAGTGGAGCTAATGGCGCTGGATTTTGCCATCAAAGAGCTGAACCTGTACCTGGACACCCACGCCAACGACCAGGAGGTTCTCCAGCTTTACTGGTCCTATATCAAGCTGGCCAAAGAGGGCCGGGAAAAATATGAGAAGATGTATGGCCCCCTGACCAGCACCGACCTGACCCCGGAGGACGGCTACGCCTGGCTCAAGGACCCGTGGCCCTGGGACGTAGGAGGGAAT
The DNA here is from genome assembly GCA_910574635.1 of Oscillospiraceae bacterium. Lineage (GTDB taxonomy): Bacteria > Bacillota > Clostridia > Oscillospirales > Oscillospiraceae > Oscillibacter. The sequence goes on from CAJTCG010000008.1 coordinate 172,481, forward strand.
GACTGATGTTTGTATATGAGAAAAAGCTTCAATACCCGGTGAAGGTCAAGAACACCAATCCCAAGCTGGCAGCGGCCATTATCTCCCAATACGGCGGGCCTGACGGGGAGCTGGGGGCTTCCCTCCGGTATCTGAGCCAGCGCTATTCCATGCCCTATGCGGAGCTGAAGGGCCTGCTGACGGACATCGGCACGGAGGAGCTGGGGCATCTGGAGATGGTGGGCACTCTGGTCCACCAGCTGACCAGGAATCTCAGCGAGGAGCAGATTAAGGCCGCCGGTTTTGACGCCTACTTCGTGGACCATACCACCGGCGTGTTTCCACAGTTCGCTTCCGGTTTCCCCTGGTCTGCCGCTACCATGCAGGTAACCGGGGATGTCATTGGGGACTTGACAGAGGATTTGGCGGCGGATGGGGCGATGGCGTAAGGGCAACAAGGCCGGAAAGCCTTGAAAACACTGGATTGTTGGTAGGATAAGCCTTTTCCGGCGGCGATGGTGTAAGGACAACCTGTTAAAATTTTTGATGGGACAAGCTGTTTCCAATCCAATTTTTAGGAGAATTGACTTGCTATGAAAATCGAATTGGACTATGTGAAAGTGGGCGATTACTAACCTCCCCGACCTGGTAGCTGAACGCCCACCTTTTGTAAGGCCCAAGTGGAGGAAATCATTTTTGCGGAATTGGTTTATAGCTAAATCAAATAAAGAGCAACGGAGAACGTATATAAGCGTTCTCTGTTGCTTTATGGTTCCCCGCCGGGAAAGACTAAAACTGTCTGATACCCCTTTTGCGGTGCACTTTCAATTTCCATGATACCATGATGCGCCTCAACAATCTGCCGAACCAACGGAACGCCTAAGCCGTGTCTCAGGTTCAATCTTTCATCGGTGCTTTCCAAATGATGCGCCGTTGCTCTTAATTTCTCCAGCTTCTCAGCGGACACGCCTATGCCGTCATCTGATACCATGGTGGTTATACCGTTTTCATTTCGCGCTACGGAAATAGAAATAACGCACCCTTTGGGATTGTGAATGACGCTGTTCTGAATCAAATTATACAGCGCGCGTTTCAGCAGGGCCTCGTCCCCCATGATGGACGCTGTTTCACTCTCTTGACTGGAATCGAACACAATTTGATACTGCGCCTCTAACCCGCTGTCCAAAAACTCACAGACGACTTGCCGCGCCAGCTCCACGAAATAGACCTTCTCCATCCGAAGGGGCTGCATGGAATACTCCAGCCTGGAGGTGAGGTTCAAATCGGAAATCAAGCTCCGCAGCTTCTCCCCCTGTCTGCGAATATAGGACGCCTGTTCACGGGCGGAGATTGGAAGTGTTTGGTCATCCTCCAACTGTCCGGCAAAACCCAAAATCACCGAGAGGGGCGTCCGCACGTCATGGGAAACGCCGCTGATCCAGTCGGCGCGGGCGCTGTCCTTTTTGGCAATAAAAGCCCCTGCCTTGTTGAGCTGGCGGTTGATCTCCGCCAATTCTCCCTTCTCCGGGAGGCTGACTGGCTGGCCGGAGGAAACCGTTTCAATCCCCCGCAAAATAGGCGTGACCGCCTTTTCAACGTGCCGGGTGTTCTTCCAGATCAGCAGGACCACCACAATGATATTGGTCAGAAAGACGGCAGCCAGTCCGACAAGCAGTTTTTTCGCATAGCCCTCACTGACGGAAAAGTAATACTTCGCCTGACTGCCCTTTTCGCCGCCTACTACCAATAGCCCCTGGGGATGCTCCTGCACATAGACCGGATAATCCCCCAAATACCACCGGCTGAATGTTGCCACATCCGCTGCCGTGTACCGCCGGGGCAGTTCCTCCGGCAGTTTGCTCTGAAAAATGACCGTTCCGGTATCGTCCAAAACCATCGCCCAGGCGTGATGTTCTTCCAGAATTTCGTCCAGCACCCCAGCCGCCGTCAAATGTCCGGTTCCATCCAGAGTAATGCTGTCACAGATTTTGCTTATAGAGATTTCCGGCACCTCCGAGGTCTGCCAGGCCCAAATCAACACAGAGAAAAGCAGGACAACATTGAGCAGCAGGAACAGCGCGATAATGCCCACCATGGATAAAAAGTATTTCCGAAAGAAGCGTTCCACAGGTTTCATTTCTCCGGCTCCTTTACCACCAGCTTATATCCCAGGCCCTTCACCGTCAGGAGCGATACGGGCTTTGACGGATTTTCCTCGATCTTCTCCCGCAGATGCCGGATATGGGTCATCAGCGTTGTTTCATACCCCTGCCAGATTTCTCCGCACAGCGTTTGACAGAGAACGCCGATGGTGACGATCCGGCCCGCGTTCTCCGCCAGCTTTTCAAAAATGCTGTACTCCTTGGCGGTCAAGGGCGTCCGCTGTCCATCCCGGATAACCTCCGCCCGGTCTAAATCCACCGCGGCAGCGTTCAGCGTAACAACCCGCTCTTTTTCAGGATAGGCCCGTTTCAAAATCGCCTGGACACGCAGCAGCAATTCCTTCGGGAGAAAAGGCTTGACCAGATAATCGTCCGCCCCCAGCTCGAACCCGGCAAAGCGGTCCTCGGCTTCCCCCTTCGCGGTGAGCATAAGAACGGGGACTTTGCTGACGGCCCGAATTTCCTGGAGCAGTTCAAACCCGTCCATATCCGGCATTATCACATCCAGAACGATGATGCCGGGTGTTTTTTTCGCCATCACCGCCAGCACCTCTTGCCCGGAGGCCGCTGTTGTAATCTGTGTATATCCGGCGCTCTCAAAAATGGAGCGGATCATTGTCCGCAAATCTTTTTCATCGTCTACAACGAGGATTTCTCTGTCCAGCATATAAGCCCCTCCTGTCCGCACTCATTATAGCGCAGAAACTAAAAATTGTATATGCCGCCGGCGCAATCTCAAGGTTATCTCAAGGTTGCCTCAAGGATCGCTCAAGGATGGTGTTGTATATTGACCCCATAAAGGAGGTAACCGCTATGAGCGAAATCATCGTCGAAACAAAACAGCTGACCAAACAGTACGGGACCCAAAAGAGCGTGGCGGAGCTGAACATCCATGTTCAAAGAGGCCGCATCTATGGTCTGCTGGGCCGAAACGGAGCCGGAAAAACCACCACCATGAAGATGCTGCTGGGATTGACACAGCCCACGTCAGGGAAGGTGACGATCTGGGGGAAGTCCCTGCTGGGCAATGAGAAGAAGCTGCTGCCCCGCATCGGCAGCCTGATTGAATCCCCCGGCTTCTATCCCAACCTGACGGGAACGGAGAACCTGCGCATTTTCGCCGCCCTGCGGGGACTGAAAAATCAGGGGGCTATTAAGAACGCCCTGGAACTGGTGGGCCTGCCCTACCGGGATAAAAAGCTCTTTTCTCAATACTCCCTGGGCATGAAGCAGCGGCTGGCCATCGCCCTGGCGGTGATGCACGACCCGGAATTGTTGATCCTGGACGAGCCCATCAACGGCCTGGACCCCATCGGCATCGCGGAGGTGCGCTCCTTCATCCGGGCACTGTGCGACGAGCGGGGCAAGACCATCCTGATCTCCAGCCACATTCTCTCCGAGGTGGCGCTGCTGGCAGACGACATCGGCATCATCGACCACGGTGTGCTGCTGGAGGAGGAGAGCCTTGCGGACCTGGAAGCCAAGAGCGACCGGTATATCCGCTTCACAGTCTCCGACACGGGGCGGGCGGCGGAGGTCTTGAAGGGTGTGTTCCACGAAAATCAGTTTACCGTACAGGACGGCCATCATCTGCGGCTGGATTCTGCCGAGGTTCCTGCGGCAAGGATCGTTTCTGCCTTTGTGCAGCGCGGCCTGGAGGTGTCGGAGGCCGCGACCGTGGAGGAAAGCCTGGAGGATTACTTCAAGCGGGTGACCGGGGGTGAGGGGATTGCTTAAGCTGATTTCCTGTGAGCTTCAGAAGCTGAAACGGAAGAAGTTCATTCCTTTTGTAATCCTCTCCGCGTTCCTGTTCCCGCCCCCGCTGGCACTGATGATGCTGACGCCCCGCATGATGGAGCGGTACGACACGAAAGCCGAGCTCTTTGACGACTTTTACCAGTTTGTCCTGGGCTATGGGGTGGAGCTGCTTCTGCCCTGCGTCATCGGCGTCATCGCCGCCATGCTGTTCTTTATGGAGCGGGACAACGACACCTTCAAAAACCTGCGGACCATCCCGGTGACCAGCACCCAGATGATTTTTGCCAAAATTATCGTTCTGTTTCTGTTCGGACTGATTTTCTGCCTGTCCACAGCCGCCGTCACCATTGTCTGCGGGGGCCTGATTGCCGAGGTGGGCGGACTGGGCTATAAGCTGTGGTTGGCGGTGGAGATGGGGATTTTCATCACAGCGGGCACTCTGCCGCTGGTGGTGCTGGTGGTCTTTTTCAGCAAGACCTATATCTTCTCCGTTCTGCTGTGCATTTTTTACAGCGTGTTAAGCCTGACTGCCGAAAGCAGTTTCGGTGTCCTGCCGAAGTTTCTGTGCTGGCTGATGCCGATTCCCCTCACAAACCTCTGGTGCGCGGGGGATATGGTTCGGCATGGCGTCAAGGGCAGCTTGGGGGAACTGCAATACCTGATTCCCTCAACAACGCAGACCGTCTTGATTTTGAGTGCAATGACTGTCCTGTCCATTCTGCTGATTGACCGGCTGTATAAAAAGAGAGGGGGGAATTGAAATGCTGGTATTGATGAAAACCGAATTTTGGAAACTCAAACGGTATCACATGGTCTGGGCAGGGGGTTTCCTGATGCTGCTGTCCGTCCTGCTTACGGTTTTCTCCACCACCGCCCAGGATGGAAGTGTATGGACCTTCTCCTTTTTCGTGGAGCAGGTCCTGAAGAACAACATCACAACAATTTTCCCTATGTGCATCGCTTTGATTACCGGATATATCATCAGCCGGGAGGGAACGGACGACACGCTGAAAAACATTCTGACGGTTCCCCTGTCGTTTCCCGCTCTGCTGGCTGGCAAGCTGGCCGTCTGCGGGCTGCTCTCCCTGTTCCTGGGGATCGTCAGCACTGTGTTCACGGTGATGGCATCCTTCCTCTTGGGCTTTCCTGGCGGTGATTTTCCGGTAATTATGCAGGCCGGGTTGCAGATCACGGCCAACTGTCTGTTCCTCTATATCGCGGTTCTGCCAATCATCGCCATCGCCGCCCGTATTCCAAACGGGCACTTGATTGGAGCGGTTGTCGCCTTTGCCTACGGCTACGGCGGGATGTTCGCGGCGGGGAGCATGACCTTGGCGAATTTGTATCCCGTGACCGCAAGCATGGGGCTGATTGGATACCGCAGCTATGATGCGGCTGTCCATTGGAATCCGCTGCTTTGTATGTTCAGTTTGCTGGCCGCTCTGCTGATTGCCGCCGCTTTTGTGGCGACAGCAAAAAAAGGCGCGGCTCCAAAGACGACAAAAAAGCCCAAACGGGTCATCACTAAAAAAGGTTGGTAAGGGGTGTCAAACAACATGAAGAAAAAAGTGAAAATCACAATAGGAGTCGTTGCTGTCCTGCTCATTGGTCTGGCCGGCTTTTGCGCATGGTTCTTCTCCGGCTCCGGCAGCACCGAGTATTACGCCCAGATCGATAACACCAGGGTGGAACAGGTGGATTCTAACGGAGGCGTCATTAACTTCAAAGGCAGCCTGCCCTATTCCTACACGCTGCTGTCCTATGACGAAAACGGGAGCGAAAAAGAGATCACCTTCGGGACATCCAGAGAACTGCGGGAGGGGGCCTTTATCCGTCTGACTGTCATGCCGGTCCGGGGCGTCCTGGACTGGAGCGAGGTACAGTATGACGAACTTCCGGAAGCAGTACAGAATCATTATTCTGCTCCGTCGGATGATGAAGGGTAATTTCAGCGAATAACAGAAGCTCTATCAATTTAGGGCTTATTTTCTGCGGCGGTTTATTAAAGCCGCCGCCTTTCCATTTGCTTTCTCGACATATAGGAGAATGCCGCCATGCGATTACAGGCAGATAGGCATTTGTCAAAAAAAGCCTGCCCCCTACAGCGGCGCACTCCTCCCAAGGTTGCGAAAATAGTCGTTCCTTGACGGCTCATAATGTTGCCCCCAGCACCCGAATGGCCTTGCACCGTCCGGGTGCTTTTTTATTTCCAGGCCAGCGACACCGGCCCCGCTGGCGCTCCCCGCCCCCTCCGTTCAGACCCTAAAAATCTGAACGGAGGAAAGGACGATGGAAATTACCATCAACTACTATGGGCAAGCTGTGTCCGTGTCGTTGGAGGTCTATGAATATCTCACCCAGGCCGACCACAAGGCGGAGAACCTTGCCCACGAACAGAGGCGGCATTGGGACGGACACGAGTGTGACGAGTACATAATCAGTACCGAGGGCCGTTTGCCCTACTGCGCTACCCCGGAAGAATTGATCTGCCAGCGGGAAACGCTGGACGAAATTCTGGCGGTGCTGGCGCTCTGCACCGATACCCAGCGGGAGTGGTTCTTGCTCTATGCCCTGCATGATTTCAGCTATGCGGAGATTGCCGAGATGTGCGGCTGCTCCAAGTACGCTGTCCGCGACAGCATTATGGCGGTAAGAAAAATTTTTCAAACTTTTTCAGAAAGTGACCCCGCGATAGACCCTCTAAGTGGCTACCAGGTGAGGGGCGTTCGCTCCATCACCGGGAGGGACAAGCAGTTTCGGCTGTTTGTCCCTCCTGTCATTTCGGAGGTCTTATGAAAATCATCAACCTACGGCTCCATTACCCCCACTGTCAGCAGGACAAGTTGGTAGAGGTCAGCGAGGAAGTCTTTGACGTGCTGTGCCAATCCGTCAGGGAAATGCGGAACCATGAGCGCCGCAAGCAGTATCACCGGGCCTACTACTCGCTGGATGCCTACGACTGGACGGAGAACTACGCTCTGGAACACAGCCCGTCCCCGTAGCAGCTTGTTATGCTGGCCGAGGAACAGGCCGAGCGTAACCGGCTGGCCGCTGCCTTGCGGGAGGCCCTTGCCTACGCCACCCCCACTCAGGCCCGCCGCATCTGTACCTACTACGTGGGCGGGCTGACCCAGCAGCAGATCGCAGATTGGGAGCGCGTCCACAACAGCAATGCCCGTATCTATGACCGGCTGTTGGAAATGTGCGCCCCCATCCGCTTCACCGGCAAAAACTTCCGCAGGGCCACGGCACAAGACAAGCTGGCACGTCTGAAGAATCTGATGAAACCGCCCGCCCTCTTCCCTGCCGCAGATGACTAATGGACAGGCAATTTCGCATAGGTTGTTGTGAAAGGCTGGGTGATGTGATTTGCAGACACAGGAGCTATGCAAAAGCATTTTCAAAGATGGCTCCACGAAAACAACAACAGAAATTTTCACGCACAAGCTGACCGACCTGATCAATCAGCTGGAAAAGGAAAAACAGGCCATAACCCCAAAATAATGTGACAAGCTGTTTTCTGTGTGCTATACTGTAAGCAGGAAACAGCTTGTCCTATCTCTGAGGAGATATGACTATGAAAGCAGCAATTTACTGCCGTTTATCCGAGGAAGATAGAAACAAGCAATTTGAAACCGACGACAGCAACAGCATTCAGAACCAAAAGGCTATGCTGTTGCAATATGCGATGGAACAAGGGTGGGAAGTTTATAACCTTTACAGTGATGATGATTACACAGGTTCAGACCGCAGACGGCCCGAATTTAACCGCTTGCTGGAGGACGCCAAGGCTCACCGCTTTGACATCGTTCTCTGCAAGACACAATCCCGTTTTACCCGTGAGCTGGAGCTGGTAGAAAAGTACATCCACGGCCTCTTCCCTATTTGGGGCATCCGCTTTGTCAGCATCGTGGACAACGCCGACACCGCCAACAAGGGCAATAAGAAGTCCCGGCAGATCAACGGGCTGGTGAACGAGTGGTATCTGGAGGATATGTCGGAGAACATCCGCAGCGTCCTTACCAACCGGCGGCAGAACGGTTTTCACATTGGGGCCTTTGCCCTCTATGGCTACCAGAAAGACCCCGACCAGAAAGGCCATCTGATTATTGACGAGGAGGCCGCCGCCGTTGTCCGGGAGGTGTTTACCCTCTTTTCTCAGGGCTACGGTAAGACAGCCATCGCCCGGATGCTCAACGACCGTGGCATCCCCAATCCCACCGAGTACAAGCGGCTCCACGGCCTACGCTACCAGCAGCCCAGGCGGAAAAACAGCACCCTTTGGAAGTATTTCGCCATCTCCGATATGCTCACCAATGAGATTTATATCGGCAATATGGTACAAGGCAAATATGGCAGTGTGTCCTATAAGACCAAGCAGAACAAGCCCCGCCTTCAAAGTGAATGGTTTCGGGTGGAGGGAACCCATGAGGCAATTATAGAACGCTCCCTTTGGAATAGGGTGCAGTCCATGATTGCGGAGCGGGCCAAGCCCTTTGACTGCGGCACCGTGGGACTGTTCGCCAGGAAAGCAATCTGCGCCAACTGCGGCTATACCATGCGTTCCTCCAAAAATCGCGGGCGGCACTACCTCCAATGCTCTAACCGCCATGTGGCAAAGGACGCCTGTATTGGTTCCTTTATTTCCGTGGAAAAGCTGGAGCGGATGGTGATCGACGAGCTGAACCGACTGGCGGCGGCGTATCTGGACAAAGACGATCTGGAGCGGAGCATTGAGTTTTGCGAAAATCTGCAAGGTCAGAAAAAGCAGCTCCTGGACGCCCTCTCCGCCTATGAGAAGAAGATTGCCGAGTACACCAAGGGCCTGCGGGATTTATACATGGATAAGGTCAAGGGTCTGCTCAACGACAGTGACTTCTCCGCCCTCTCCAAAGAGTTTTCCTCCGAGAAGTCCCGACTGGAGCGTGTCCTGCTGGACGGTCAGCGTCAGCTTGCGGAATTGGAGGACAGGATTGCCGCAGGAGATAACCGAAAAGCCCTGGTGGAGCGGTATATAAACCTAGAACACTTGACACGGGAAATCGTAGAAATCCTCATCGACCACATCACTGTAGGCAAACGCATCCCTGGCACCCGTGACGTTCCCATTGAAATCCACTGGAATTTTTAAGGAGCATATAGACCCTATGCAACCCAAAGAAGAATTTGAGCAAACCATTCAATCCATCGACCAGGCGTTAGGTGAAATTGAGCGTACCCTGGAGCAAATGCTGACCCTGGCCCAGCTGTCCGCCAGCGATTTGAACGTAGACCGGGAGGCTCTGCAAAAGACACTGGAACGCCTCCAGCGCAAGATTGACCGCATCGCGGACACGATTTGGCGCCATTTTTCGCTGTTTTTTGCAAAAAGTTGTACTTTTGTGATTGCACCAGAGCAAAAAGCCCGCGTAACCTACGACAACATCCTCCGCCTCTCCGACGACCCGGACGTCAGCGACGTCATCAAATTCCTCCGGGCCCGGGAAATTGTCCACTTCCAGCGCTTCGGCGAGGGCCTACGGTTAGCAAAGGACAAAATGAACGAGAAGAACGTTTACTATATGAATCCGGCTTTCGACAAGTAAAGCAGAAAAGAGCGGCGGGAAACCCGCCGCTCTTTTCTGTCATTCCAGCATTTTTGCAAAGGCTTCTTCTGTTAAAACAGGGATGCCCAAGTCCTCCGCTTTTTTCAGCTTGCTGCCCGCGGCCTCCCCCGCCACTACATAGGTGGTTCGCTTAGAGACAGACCCGGCGGCTTTGCCGCCCCGCTCCTCAATCATCGCCTGTGCAGCCTTGCGGTCAAAACGGCTAAGGGTCCCGGTGAGGACAAACGTCATCCCGGCAAACCGCTCGTCCACCAGCTCCGCCGTGCTCTCCATGTTGACCCCGGCGTCTTTCAGGCGCTGGAGCAAATCTTTGGCCTGAGAAGAGGACAGATAATCCACCACGCACTGAGCCGTCACGCCGCCCACATCGTCAATTTCCGTCAATTCTTCCACTCCGGCGGCACACAGGGCATCCAGGCTGCGAAAGTGCGCGGCCAGCACCTTTGCCGCCTTTTCCCCTACCTGTCGGATACCCAGTCCGAAAATTAGCCGGGACAAATCATTGGACTTGGAACGCGCAATGGCCGCCATCAAATTCTCCGCGGACTTCTTTCCCATCCGTTCCAGCTTTGCCACCTTCTCCGCTTCCAGGCCATAGAGGTCCGCCGGATTGGACACCATGCCGCTGTCGATGAGCTGCTGCACCACGGCGGGGCCGCAGCCGTCAATGTCCATGGCGTTCCGGCTGGCAAAGTGAGTCAGATTCCGCAGGAGCTGGGCGGGGCACTCCGCCCCGGTACAGCGAATGGCCACGCCGTCCTCATCCCGGCGGACCGGCGCGCCGCAGACCGGACAGACCTCCGGGAAGCGGTAAGGCTCTGTCCCCTCCGGGCGCTTAGAGAAATCTACCTCCACCACTTCCGGTATGATCTCCCCTGCTTTCTGGACAACCACGGTATCTCCGATGCGGATGTCCTTTTCCTTGATGAGATCCTGGTTGTGCAATGTCGCGTTGGTCACGTTTGTCCCTGCTAAGCGGACAGGCGTCAACACTGCCTTCGGAGTCAGCACGCCGGTACGGCCTACTTGAATGACAATATCCAGCACTTGAGCAGGCTTTTTCTCCGGCGGATACTTAAAGGCCACCGCCCATTTTGGAAACTTCGCCGTACTGCCTAATTTTTCTCGGTCACTCAAGGAGTTAACCTTTACAACTGCGCCATCGATATCGAAGGGGTAATCCAGACGTTCGTCGTTAATGCGTGCAATTTCCTCCTGACACGCCAAGGTCCCGGAAAGGGTTTTGTGGGGAATGACCCGGAACCGCTGAGAGACCAGATAATCCAGTGTCTCCTGGTGAGAGACAAATTCCTTTCCCTCCGCCAATTGCAGGTTAAAGACCTGAATGTCCAGCTTCCGCTCCGCGCAAACCTTCGGGTCCAGCTGCCGGAGGGAGCCGGCGGCGGCGTTTCGCGGATTTGCCAGCAAGGGTTTTCCCTGAATTTCCCGCTGGGCGTTCAGCTCCTCAAAGACGGCCCGAGACATATAAACCTCTCCCCGGACAATGAGCCGGGGCAGCTTGTCCGGCAGTACCATTGGAATGGAGCGGATGGTTTTCAGGTTCTCCGTCACATCCTCCCCGGTCCGCCCGTCTCCCCGGGTCGCGCCCCGGACGAAAACGCCCTCCCGGTACTCCAGCGCCACAGACAGGCCGTCCACCTTGGGTTCCAGGGAGTAGGCAGCTTCCACCCCCAGCGCCTCGTTCATCCGCTCGCAGAACTCCGCCACCTCTTCCCCGCTGAACACATCCTGCAAGCTCTCCAAGGGAACCTCATGGGTGTAGGACGCAAAGCCCTCCAGGGGCTTTCCGCCAATCCGCTGGGTGGGCGAGTCCGGGGTTACCTCCTCCGGGTGCTGAAGCTCCAGCTCCTCCAGGCGGCGGTTGAGCATGTCGTATTCATAATCGCTGATGGTAGGCGCGTCCAGCACGTAGTATTTGTAGCCGTGCTCGTTCAGCGCGTCCCGCAGCTGCTTGATCTCTTCACGGTAGTCCATGTGGTCCTCCTAGTTCAGAATATAGTCCTTCGCGTCGCTTACGTAGCTCTCCGGCGTGGAGCTGAAATACGTGTAGGTGTCCGGCACGGAGCCTACAATGACGGTCTCTGCCACAGTGACGGCGTTGGAAACGGTAGTGGCTGTGGAAAATCCCGGCAGCAGAATGCTGACGGCCACATCAATGTTCAGCACAATCTGATGCTTTGTCTGGTTGATGCCCGCCGAGGTAAATTCGTTCTCAAAATTGGCGGAAGAAGAGCCCACCGACTCCATCCGCACGGAAATCCGGGGACCCCTTCCCGCCAGAAGCACGGAACCGGAGAGGCTGCCCACCGGAATGGAAAGTTCCCGGGTGGACACCTGGTCGATCCGGGCCAAAATGATATCCAGAATGTTGGATTGAAGCCGGTTGAAGGCCGCCATGTTGCTGTAGATAGCGGTAATCCGCCCTTCGTTGTCTTTTTCAAAGGTAATCAGATCGCTGTAGGTGATGTTTCCGCTGTCGATGGCCTCGTCCACCGCCTCGGAGACGATGCGGTTTACCATGTTGGAAACTCGGGTGGTAGCCAGGCTCACCAGGATGGGCCGCATCTGGGTTGTGGCGAAAATCACAGCCGCCATAGCTGCCGCCATGGCGGAAAAGGCTAGAACAGCCAGCAAATTCCGCCGTGCCATTCGCCGCCGGTAGTAGAAAAAGCCCATGCGTTACCACCCCCCGGGACACTTTATGCGCCGGAGGCTTGGTTTTATTTCAGGCTGTTCACGATCTCTTTGAAAACCCTTCCACGCTCCATAAAGTTGGCGAAACGGTCAAAGGAGGTGCTGGCGGGAGACAGGATTATCACGTCTCCTTCCTTCGCCCGGCTCCGGGCCAGGGAGACGGCCTGATGGTAGTCTTCCACATCCGCGATTTCCAAACCGCCGTAGTTTTCCGCCTGTTCCACTGAGGCGCGGATCACCCCGGCGGTGGCCCCGCAGAGAATCAGCAGCTTCACATGCTCGTTGACCACCGGGCCCAGGCTGCCGTAAGAGATGCCCTTGTCCTTCCCCCCGGCGATGAGGATGACCTTTTCCGGGAAAGCGTTCAGTCCCGCGATGGTCCGGCTGGGACTGGAGGCGATGGAATCGTTGTAGTACCGCACGCCGTCCAGCTCCCGGACCAGCTCAATCCGGTGCTCCACACCGCCGAAGTTTTTGGCAAAGTCCCGGATAATTCCGTCGGGAACCAGTCTGTCCACGGCGGCGATGGCGGCCATGTAGTTCTCCACATTGTGAATCCCGGGAAGCTTGATTCCCGCCAGAGGAAGCACCTGGCGGCGGCCGTTTTCATTGGACATCCAGATGGCCTGTCCCTCCCCGGCATCGTCCGGCGCTAGATACGCCCCTCGCTCCACCGCTTCCCGGCGGCTGAAGGTGCGGAGCGTCCCCCGCTGGCGGCCGACAAAGGATCGGGTAACCTCATTGTCGGCATTAAAGACGGTAATATCGCTTGCGGACTGATGTGTAAAGATATTTTCCTTTGCAGAAATATACTCCGCATAATCCTTGTGGACATCCAGATGATTCGGCGCCAGATTGGTGACGACGGCAATATGGGGGCTTCGGGTCATGGTCATGAGCTGGAAGGAGCTCAGCTCCAGCACGGCAATGTCCCCCGCCCTCATGCCTCCGGTCTCGGACAGCAGCGGGTGGCCGATGTTCCCCCCCAGGTGGACGGTTTTTCCCGCCGCCCGGAGCAGCTCCGCAATGATGGTGGTGGTGGTGGTCTTTCCGTCGCTGCCGGTAACGGCCAGAATGGGACAGGGGCAGACCTCGAAGAAAACCTCCATCTCGCTGGTCAGCGTGCTCCCCCGCTCCACGGCGGCGTTGAGCTCCGGCAGATCCGGCCGCATTCCCGGCGTGCGGAAGATAACGTCCTCCGTCAGGTCTTTCAGGTAGTCCGGCCCCAGCCGGAGGCGGCAGCCCTTTCCCACCAGCTCCTCCGCCGGAGCGCCTAGGGTGGCCCGGTCTTTTTTATCACAGGCGGTCACCGCCACGCCCCGGGAGAGCAGCAGCTCGATCAAGGGCCGGTTGGATACGCCGATGCCGATGACGGCCACGGTTTTGTTCCGCAAAGAGGACAGATATTCCTCAAATTTCACCAAAATCGCTCCTTATCCTTCCCGCCCTCCGGCGGGGGTTTTCCAAAATCGCTTCTCTATTTTACCACGGGAACGCCGTTCCGGCAAGACTTGTCTGCGGAGGAAAATTGTGATATTCTGTCAGGCAGGAAAAGAAAGGAGATCCATGATGGAACCGCAGTTTTTTCAAATCAAAACCATTCCCGCCGCGCTCTGGGGCTTCCCCTCGGAGCGCGTGATCGTGGCCGTCCACGGGGCCCAGTCCAGCAAAACGGACGTCCCCTTCCGCCTCCTAGCAGAGGCGTTCCCGCATTGCCAGATTCTAAGCTTTGATCTGCCGGAGCACGGGAACCGAAAAGACGGCCCCATCCGCTGTAAGCCTCCTGTCTGCGTCCGGGATCTGTCCTCTGTCCTGGACTACGCCGAAAGCCGCTGGGCCAGCATCGGCCTTTTCGCCGTCAGCATGGGGGCCTATTTCAGCCTTCTGGCCTGCCGGGAACGAAACATATGCCACGCCTGGTTTCTCTCCCCGGTGGTGGACATGGAGCGCCTGACCCGGGACATGATGGGCTGGTTCCAGATTTCCGAGACACGCCTGGAGGCGGAGGGAGAAATTCCCACCCCCATGGGCCAGACCCTCTGCTGGGACGATTACGGTTATATCCGCCGCCATCCCATTGACCGCTGGCCCTTCCCCACCGACATCCTCCGGGGCTCCGGGGACACCCTGGTGGCGGAGGAAACCGTCTCCGCCTTCACGGAACGCTTTTCCTGCCGTCTGCGGATCGCGGAGGGTGCGGAGCACTGGTTCCATACGCCGCCGGAGCTGGACGAACTGTCCCGCTGGCTCCGGGAGACGGGTTGACAAGCTGGTCCTTTGCCTGTATAATGTGCATCGCGAGGAAAACAGACAGCCGCGTGGGCAGGCCGAAAGGCCGTCCATGAGGAAAGTCCGGGCTCCACAGGGCAAGGATAACGGGTAACGCCCGCCGAAGGCGACTTCAGGAAAAGTGCAACAGAGATATACCGCTGGTTCGGTTTTCCGTTCCAGTAAGGGTGGAAAGGTGCGGTAAGAGCGCACCCATCGGCTGGGAACAGTCCGATGCTGTAAACTCTATCCGGAGCAACACCGGTATGGGAGCGTCGGGGTTCGTCCCCGAAAGGCTGGCCCGGCCGCTCCCGGGGTGGCTGGAGCGCGCTGGCAACAGCGCGCCTAGATAGATGGCTGTCAAATACAGAACCCGGCTTACAGTTTTGCTCGCAATATATGAGGACCGTCCGCATGATCTGCGGACGGTCCTCTTTATTATAGGGTCTCTCCGATGACGGGCGGGTGGCTGCCCAGCCTCGCTTGAGCACGGGCAGACTCTTCCGGTATGGTCAATAGCCGTTCCTGCAATTCCGGGGAGACGCTGTCCAGCCAAAACTGGTCGATTTCCTTGACTTGATTGTCGCTGCACCAGTCGTAGACCATGTAGGGCTTCTCCGGCCAGCGGGTGCGGACCACCACCTCGTTGTGCCCGTCCCCATCGATGTCGTCCACTACGGCGTTCAGGCAGTCTTCCACCAGCAGAACGGTTTCCCGGTCTTTCCACTCGCCGGTCTCCATGTCCCATTTTCCGGTCCAGAAGCGGAAGTTACAGAGATAAAGCAATCCTCTAGGTTCACTATAGGGGTCCGGGTAGTAGTCTTCGCTGGTGTAGTTGACCTCGTCATACCAGAACAGCCGGTCTCTCTCCACTTCAAATTGCACATCCATCATCCCGCCCAGAATAATGCTTCCTGTTGCCTCACAGGAGGAAACGCTTCCCTCATAGGTCCGCCGGTTCCAACGGCAGTCCATACGATAGGACCGCTCATCACCATGCTCACTTTCCAATGTAATGCTGTCGAAGTCCACATCCGCCCCGCACTTCAGGCGGAGCAAGTGACCCTGGTTTTCCACATAGAGATAGTTCTCATTTCCCACGGTTTCCTTTAGCACGATGGTGTTGTCCAGCTGCTCACGGACGTATGTACTGCAATACCAAATGGTCCCCAGAGTCGCCGCCAGCATCAGCGCCAGCGCCAGGGCCGTCTGCCAGACGTGCTTCCGCCGCTCCGACTTCAGATTTTCCCGGGAAATCTCCATCAAATTCTGTACGGGCCGTTCCTCTCTGATGTTCTCCAAAGCTTCTTCCTCCTCGTCCTTTCGTACCTCAATTCTCCGGCAGGCCATCAGCTCCTCCACTCCCAGGCCCAGGGCCTCCGCCAGGGGCTCCAGCAGCGTCACGTCCGGGTAGCTCAGGGCCCGTTCCCACTTGCTCACCGCCTTGTCCGTCACATGGACCCGGGCCGCCAATTCCTTTTGCGTCAGCCCGGCGGCTTTCCGGTTCTCCGCGATAAAATTTCCGAATTGCTGTTTGTTCATGTGCTTCACCTCCCTGTCAGTCTACACCCAACCCCGGAAAAAAAGCAACCGACCAGCGGTAGAATCCGGCAAATTCCGCCTGTTTCAAGCGGTTCAGGCCCCAGAAAAAATTTTTCCCATATTTCCATTTTTAAGGTTGAACTAAGAAAGCCGCTGTATGATGCCCCCATCCTGTTGAACGAAAGGAGTTCCAGCATGAAACCTCGGCACGAGTGGAAGCACGAGATCACCGCCGCCGACCGCCTGATCCTTGCCTCCCGCCTTTCCGCCGTGGCCCGGCGGGACAGCCACGGGCAGAACGGCCGCTACGAGATACGGAGCCTGTATTTCGACGACCCCAAGGACACGGCCCTGCGGGAGAAAATCGACGGCGTGTCCCGGCGGGAGAAATTCCGAATACGGTATTACAGCGGCGACGCCTCTTACATCTGCCTGGAGAAAAAGAGCAAATGGGACGGCCTGTGCGGCAAGCGCTCCGTCCTTCTAAGCGCCCAGGAGGTCCGGTCCCTACTGGAGGGAGACCTGGACTGGATGCCCGGCGGCGGAAGGCCGCTGATTCAAGAGCTCTATTGGAAAATGAAATCCAACGGCCTCCGGCCCAAGACGATTGTGGACTACACCCGGGACGCTTTCGTCTTCCCTGCCGGGAACGTGCGGGTCACCCTGGATTACAACATCCGCACCGGACTGGGGTCCACGGACTTCCTGAATTCCGCCGCCGTCACCGTCCCCGCCGGGGACGCCCCTTCCATTCTGGAAGTAAAGTGGGACGAATTCCTCCCGGATATCATTCGGGAAGCGGTGCAGCTTCCCGGACGGCACACCTGCGCCTTTTCCAAATACGCGGCCTGCCGCGTTTACGGATAATCAAGAAAGGAACGATTCATTATGACTTTTCAGGACATCTTTAAATCCAGCTTTCTGGAGAACGTCACCAGCGTCAGTCTCCTGGACATGAGCCTGGCTCTGGTCCTGGCTTTCGGCCTGGGCCTGTTCATCTTCCTGGTTTACAAGAAGACCTTCACCGGGGTCATGTACTCCTCCGGCTTCGGCGTGACCCTGGTGGCCCTGACCATGATTACCACCATGGTTATCCTGGCGGTTACCAGCAATGTGGTGCTGTCCCTGGGCATGGTGGGCGCGCTGTCCATCGTCCGCTTCCGCACCGCCATCAAAGAACCTCTGGATATTGCCTTCCTCTTCTGGTCCATTGCCGTGGGCATCGTTCTGGCGGCGGGGCTGATTCCGCTGGCGGTCTTCGGCAGTATGGTCATTGGGTTCATGCTGCTGGTATTCGTCAACCGGAAATCCCGCTGTGATCCCTACATCGCCGTGCTTCAGTGCGACGGGCGGGAGAGTGAAACACGGGCAGCGGACTTCCTCCGGCAGAACACCCGCCGCTGTGTGGTAAAAAGCAAGACGGTTCAGAAGGACGCGGTGGAGCTGAATTTGGAGATCCGCCTGAAGGACGGCAACACCGACTTTATCAACGCCCTGGCGGACCTCCCCGGCGTCCGTAGCGCGGTGCTGGTAAGCTACAACGGAGATTACATGGGTTAAAGGAGGTCCTCCATGTCAACCCACAAATACGTAGACAAACTTTGTGCCGCCGCCCTGATCCTCTGCCTGCTGCTTACATTCGGGTTCATGAACGGCGAAGCCCTGGGCATCCGGCCCGCCGCGTCGGTTATGGGCTATGAGACCCGGCTTTTCGATACGGAGCGGGTCCACACCATTGACATCGTTATGGATGACTGGGACGGGTTCCTGGAGACCTGTGAGAACGAGGAATACGCCCAGTGCGCGGTCGTCATCGACGGCGAAGCCTATCAAAACACCGCCATCCGGGCCAAGGGAAACACCTCTCTCACCATGGTTTCCTCCATGGACAGCGACCGCTACAGCTTCAAGCTGGAGTTCGACCACTACGACAGCGGCAGGACCTACTACGGCCTGGATAAGCTGAGCCTAAACAACATCATTCAGGACACCACCTATATGAAGGACTACCTTACCTATCAAATGATGGGAGCCTTCGGTGTGGACGCGCCCCTTTGCAGCTATGTCTACATCACAGTGAACGGCCAGGATTGGGGGCTGTACCTGGCGGTAGAGGGCGTGGAGGACGGCTTCCTCCGGCGGAATTACGGCAGTGACTCCGGCGAGCTCTATAAGCCGGACAGCATGAGCTTTGGCGGAGGCCGGGGCAACGGCCGGGAATTTGATATGAAGAATGTTATGGACTTTAGCGAAAACGGTGCCTTTCCCTCTCCGCCCGAGGCTCAGCCATTCGATAGCACGCAGAATACTTCCGAAAGCGAACGCCATCGCGGCGGTGGTCCCGGCGGCGGCATGGGCAGCGACGACGTAAAGCTCCGGTACATTGACGACGACCCGGACAGCTACTCCAACATCTTCCAAAACGCCAAAACGGACATCACCAAGGCGGATCAGGCCCGGCTGATCGCCTCCTTGAAAGCCCTTAGCGAGGGAGAGAGTCTGGAGGGCGTTCTGGATATCGACAAGGTCCTCCGCTATTTTGTGGTCCACAATTTTGTCCGCAACGGCGACAGCTACACCGGATCTATGGTTCACAATTACTATCTTTACGAAGAAGAGGGCCGTCTCTCTATGATTCCCTGGGACTATAACCTGGCCTACGGCACCTTCCAGGGCGGAGACGCAGGCAGCGAGGTTAACGCACCCATTGACACGCCTGTATCCGGCGGCGACAGCCGTCCCATGGTCGATTGGATTTTTGATAGTCAGGAGTATACCGCGCTGTACCACCAATACTTTCAAGAATTTCTAGAGACTGTGGATATCGCCGGATTGATCGATACCGCGGCGGAGCTGATTGCGCCCTATGTAGAAAAAGACCCCACCCGGTTTTATTCCTATGAGGAGTTTGAAACCGGCGTGGAAACCCTCCGCACTTTCTGCCGCCTCCGGGCAGAGAGCATTGCTGGACAACTGGCGGGAACCATCCCCTCCACGGAGGACGGCCAGGCGGCGGACGCTTCCGCCCTGGTTGACGCGTCCTCTATCACGCTCTCTGATATGGGCACCATGGACCGGGGCGGCTTTGGCGGCGGGGAACGGCCCTCCCCTCCCGGCGGCAGTCCGGAGCAACCGGAGGCACAGCCTCCTGCGGAAGGGCCTCCCGGCCAATCGCAGGAACCCCCAGCCATACCGGCAATGGAAGCCCAATCCGTAGAAATCCTCCGGCAAGGTTCGCCGGGGCGGCCCGGAGGCGGCTTCTCCGGCGGAGAATTTCCGGGAGAAGGGCCCGCTTCCCTCAGTGTAGGCGCCCTGCTCGCAATCGCGGCATCCCTAGCCGCTCTTCTAGTAGGAATTTGTGCCGCCCTCCTCTACCGGCGCAGGAAAGGATGAAAAAGGACCGCTGTCCCTGTGGACGGCGGCCCCTTCTAGATTGCATAATTTAAGCAAAACAAATTTTTTGTTTAATATTGGAGCCTTAAAGTGGGACAGGCTCTCTCCGGCCTGTCCCGCGCCTTATCGTTAGTCGTTGTCCCAGTTGTGCCACACATTCTGCACATCGTCGCTGTCTTCCAGCATGTCGATGAGCTTTTGCATGTTTTTCACGTCGCCTTCACCACTGAGTGTGATGTAGTTCTGGGGAACCATTTCCACCTCTGCGCTGACGAAGCTATATCCCTTCTCTTCCAAGGCTTTTACCACATCGTTGAACGCATCGGGATCACAGGTGATTTCCAGCGCCGGGCCGTCCGCCTCGAAGTCCGCCGCGCCGGCGTCCAGCGCGTCCATCATGACGGTTTCCTCGTCCAGCTCCCCTTCCTCATTGTCAATGACAATGACGCCCTTTTTGTCGAAGGACCAGGACACGCAGCCGATGGCTCCCAGGTTGCCGTTGCACTTATCAAAGGCATGGCGGACCTCCGGCGCGGTGCGCTGGCGGTTGTCGGTCAGGGCCTCTACGATGACGGCCACACCGCCGGGACCGTAGCCCTCATAGGTGACGGCCTCATAGCTGTCGGTATTCCCCGCTCCCAGGGCTTTGTCGATGGTCCGTTTGATGTTGTCGTTGGGCATGTTGACTGCTTTTGCTTTGGCAATGACCGTGGCCAGGCGGGAGTTATTATTGGGGTCCCCGGAGCCGCCCTCTTTGACGGCGACGATGATTTCACGGGCGATCTTGGTGAAGGCGGCGGAGCGCTTGGCGTCCGCCGCGCCCTTGGTTTTCTGGATATTATGCCACTTGGAATGTCCTGACATGGCGTTTATTCTCCTTCCACATAGTACTGAATCGCTTCCTTATGGGAAGCGGATTTTTGAATTTGCAGATCTGGGAACCGTCCGGCCAAAAAGGCAATCACCTTCTCACAGACCGGGTCTTCTGTTGGGAAGTGTCCCGCGTCGACGAGGTTGATGCCCTTAACCTTAGCGTCCACGAACTGGTGATAGCTCAAATCAGAGGTAACAAAGGTGTCGCATCCGGCGGCAATGGCGGCGTCCTCAAACTCCCCGCAGGCTCCGCCGCCCACGGCCACCCGGTGAACGGGCTTCCCGGCGTCAGCGTAACGCACGCCGTTGCAGCCTAGGGTCTTAGAGACAAAGCGGACAAACTCCGGCAGCGCCATGGGCTCCGCCCGCCAGCCGCAGCGGCACACCCCCTCGCTGGTGAAGCGCTCCAGCTTCTGGAGGCCGAGAACCTGGGCCAACACATCATTGACGCCGCCTTCCGCAATGTCCAGATTCGTGTGCATGCAGATGGCGGACACATTGGCCCGCAGCAGCCGCGTCAACAAACTGCCTTGGAAGGTATCGTCCCGTACCGTCTGTACCTGGGACCATTTGCAGTTCATAATGGGATGGTGGGAAACGATCAACTGACAGCCCGCCGCGATGGCCTCCTCCGCCACCGCGTGGGTGATGTCCAGCGCCACCATGCAGCGGTTGACATTCTGCCGGGGATCCCCCAGCAGATGCCCCACGTTATCCCACTCCATCGTCCCCTCCCGGGGCGCCAGCTCAAAAAGAGCCGCCTCAATTTCACGAACCGTTGGCACGCCGCCACTCCTCTCTCATGGACAGCAGCGCGGTGATGATTTCCCGCAGTCTGTCCGCTTTTTCCAGCCCTTTGCCGGAGCGGTTGATTCCCGCCACCGCTGTTTGCAGGCGGATGATTTTCTGGATGATGTACCGCTCCCCCAGCGGGTCGTGGAGCAGGGCCGCCCCGCCGTGAAGCTGCCCCAGAGTCAGGGACATCTCCCCTCCCCCGGCCTCCATCACCGGGTAAAGGACGCCCCGGTCCTCCACCAGGGCCTCCCGGCGGATGGCATAGCCGTTCTCCGCAAGGAACGCCCGCAGAACTTCCGCCCGGGTCTGGGGTTGGAGCAGCAGCGTGTGCTTCCCCCCGGCGGTCCAGGGAGCCCGGGCCAGAATGGCGGCGATGTTCTCGCCCCCCATCCCGGCAATGACGACGGCACCCGCCTCGTCCGGAGAGACCACCGCCAGGCCGTTCCCGAGCCGGTAGTCAATGCCGTCCGCTCCCCAGGTCCTCCCGGTCTCCCTGGCACGGGCCAAAGGCCCTTCCCGCAGATCACAGGCAATGGCGGAGGCCACGCGCCCGTGGAGCCGGAGCCACACGGGCAGATATCCATGATCCGTGCCGATATCGGCCAGCCGCGCGCCGGGAGGCACCCAGTCCGCCAACCGCCGAAGGCGGGGCGTCAGTTCCAAGTCCCGCAAGACGGCGTCACTCCGGCTTTTTGTTGGCCTCTTCGTTCACCAGGGCCAGCAGCTTTTCCACGTCGATGCCGTGGACCATGCATGCCTCTTCCACGGTCTCTCCCCGGGAGGAGGGGCAGCCCAGGCAGTGCATGCCGATGGACAGGAAGATAGGCGCGGTGTGGGGGGCGATGTCCAGGATATCGCCGATGATGGTGTCTTTTGTAATCTCGATCATTTCTGGATTCCTCCGTGTTGAAATAAGTTTCAGCGTTCGGCTGTCCGGTTCCTTGGAACAAATTTCCGCAGACAGCCATCGTTCCGCTATTATACTCTATTATTTGCCCGAATTCAATAGAAAATCCGACAAAAGCCGAAAGCGGCCCTTATGCTTTTCTTTCCTCCCGATAGCTCTCCGACTCTTTCAAGGAAAACCATGGAACACCGCATAAATCCAGAGGTGATTTGCAAATGGCAGATTTTGCCTATAGTTGCCTTTCATATCCGCTTGTGGTATAATAAAACTAGGGCAGTTTCCAGAAATAATGAGAAAAAAGGAATCGAGGGCAAGGCGAAGGACACAGGCGGGCTGACGCCCGTCAAGGACGGCAACGCGCCCCTGCGATTCCTGGACCGCAGAACGTTTCTCATGATTTTTAGGTGCTGCTCTTATATGAAATGGGAGGCGCAGCTGTGAAAAAATATGTATATGTAAACGTTCATATTGGCAAGTTTTGCGGAGCAAAATCAGAGGAGCACCGGGATATCATTGACGAATACGCGGCCAAGGGCTGCCGCTATGTTGGGTATATTCCGACGAATATCAGCGATTACGGAAAGATAAAGGATATGGATTTAGTCTTTGAGACAGACCTTTGACCCTCCGTGCCCAAAAAACGTCCCCACGCTTCCGCGTGGGGACGTTTTCAGCGAATTGGCGCAAGAGACGAAAACCGGAAAAACCGATTAGCGCTGCTCCTCGCGCATCTTGGCGAAGCACTCGCTGCAATAGACCGGACGGTCAGAGCGGGGCTCGAAGGGCACGCGGGCCTCGCCGCCGCAGGCGGCGCAGACAGCGGTGAAATACTCCCGGGGACCGCGGGCGGCGTTCTTGCGGGCGTCGCGGCAGGCCTTGCAGCGCTGGGGTTCGTTCTGGAAGCCGCGCTCGGCATAGAACTCCTGCTCACCGGCGGTGAACACGAACTCCTGACCACACTCTTTGCATACTAAGGTCTTGTCTTCGTACATGATTTTACCCTCTCTTTGAAAAGAAAATTATATTGCGTTCAGCGTTTGCTGAGATCGCCGGAAAGTAATTGCCGCGCCACCTTGCGTCGAATGCGCTGCACGGCGTTGTCCACGGATTTCGGGGGTTTGTTCACCGCTTTTGCAATTTCCCTGCAAGAAAGACCGTCCAGATAGAACCCCAAAATCTTTGCTTCAAACTCGGACAACTGTTTCCGGACACCGGATAAGAGGGCTGCCGTGTGTTCCCTGTCGATCAGGAAATCTTCGGGATTACGCTGCGCCAAATTATTGGTCCCAGAGGTGAGGGGATTGCTGTCAAAATGGGAGTCGTCTAGGGATAGCGATTGATTGAGCGGCTGCTGCTTATCCCGCGCCGAAGCGCGGAGCACAGAGTAGAGTCGGCTGCGGATGCAGATTTCAGCGAAGGTACGAAAGGACGCCTCTTTCCCGGCGTCGTATTCCCGGACGGCCGTGATGAGACCCACCATACCTTCCTGCGTAAGATCTTCGCTGTCGCCGCCCGCCAGGAAGAAGGGGCGGGCGCAGGTGCGGACCAGGCGGTTATACCGGGTAACGAGGGCTTCCTCCGCCAGGCGGTTTCCCGACGCAGCTAGGAGGCACAATTCCTCGTCGCTCTGCATCCCCATCTCCGGCATGTCGTTCTCATAAGTATTGTGCATGTTGTATTATACCCATCTGCCAAGGAAAATGTCAAGCAAATTATCAAAATAAACGCGAGATTTCCCTAAAATTTTAGTGATTTTATAAGGCTAACCAGAAAATCGGCCGTATTATGCGCAATTTCGGTCGTCTTTGCCTCTACCATTACCCGAATCAGGGCCTCTGTCCCCGAGGCGCGGACCAGCACCCGGCCCTCCCCGTTCAGGGCGGCCTCTTGGTTTTCGACCGCCTCCGCCAATTCTTGGGAGGCCATGATCTTCTCCTTCACTCCGCCGCTGTGGGGCACTTCCACGTTGATAAGCACCTGGGGATAGGCGGCGCAGAC
This sequence comes from Oscillospiraceae bacterium, assembly GCA_910574635.1. Taxonomy (GTDB): domain Bacteria; phylum Bacillota; class Clostridia; order Oscillospirales; family Oscillospiraceae; genus Oscillibacter. The sequence goes on from CAJTCG010000008.1 coordinate 196,477, forward strand.
GGAGGCCAGCTCCGACGCCTTCTTCCCCGCCTGGGCCAGGACCTGGAGGAACTGAAGGGCCGTCACCTGCCCGTCTCCAGTGGTCTCCAAGGCGGTAAAGATGGTGTGCCCGGACTGCTCGCCGCCGATGCGGAAGTCCCTGCGGAGCATTTCCTCCAGCACATTCCGGTCTCCCACGGCGGTGCAGGCCAGGTCGATTCCATGATTGCGGCAGAACTCGTGGAGGCCCAGGTTGCTCATCACCGTAGCCACGATGGCGTTTCCCCGGAGGACGCCCCGGCGCTTCATGTCCAGGGCGCAGACGGCCATGACCTTATCGCCGTCTATCACGCCGCCGGTTTCATCCACCAGCAAACAGCGGTCCGCGTCGCCGTCGAAGGCCACGCCGATGTCATAGCCCTCCTTTACCACCTGGGCCGCCAGGTCCTCCAGGTGGGTAGAGCCGCAGCGGTCGTTGATGTTCACGCCGTCGGGGGTCCGGTGGAGGAAGACGGTGTGGGCCTTGAACCGTCCGAACAGCTCCGGGGCCGTGGCGCTGGCGGCGCCGTTGGCGCAGTCCACCAGGATGCGCAGCCCCACCAAATCCGAGTCAATGGTGGAGGCCACGAAGTCGATGTAATCCCGCTTGAGCTGCTTCATGCCGTGATGGCGGCGGCCCAGTTCCCCCCTGGTCTTGAGAGCCATGGGTTCTTTAGAAAGGATTTTTTCCTCCACCCGCTCCTCCAGCGCGTCGGAGAGCTTGTAGCCCTGGCTGTTGAAAACCTTGATGCCGTTGTGCTCATAGGGGTTGTGGGAGGCGGAAACCACGATGCCCGCGTCCGCCTTTTCCTGCCGGGTGAGGTAGGCCACGGCGGGCGTAGGAATATCCCCCACGGGTTTTACGTCGCTGCCCACAGAGCACAGCCCCGCAATCAGCGCCGCCTCCAGCAAATCGGAGGAGATGCGGGTGTCCTTGCCCAGGACCACCGTGGGGCGCTGCCCCCCCTTTTCCTCCATCAAAACCGTGCCCACGGCCTGCCCCACCCGGAAGGCCAGGTCCGCCGTCAGGTTCTCCCCCACGATGCCCCGGATGCCGTCGGTGCCAAATAGCTTGCCCATAGATTCGTTACCTCTTTCTTCCAAAATTGTCAAATTCCCGCCTCAGCGCCCGCTCTGTGGCGGGGATCACCGCCAGGAACGGGATCAGTTGTATTCCAGATAAAATTGTGCCAAGCTTCCCCACCGTGCCAATGTCCCGCCCAAACAGCAGCGCCATCCACACCAGGGAAACCGCCAGCGTGGGCCGCCCTGCCCGGACCCAGAAGCGCCCGCTGTAGGCATGGGCGAACTCCCAGGTCTGCCGGTTCCGCATGGAGCGGGCCGTACGGTAGCCATAGCCGCCGTTGATCTCCCCCGGCGGTTTTTTCGCAAAGCTCCGTCCCAGGAGAAGCATGCTCCCGGGAATCAGCAGGGCGGTTGCCAGCATGAACAGCCAGAACAAAAACTCCGTCATATTTCCTCCTCCAGAAGATACCGCAACATCCGCTCCGGATCGTCCAGGAAGCGCTTTGTCAATTGGTAGTGCTCTGTCTCCCGGTACTCCACCGCACGGATGCCCTCTTCGCTCAGCTCGTAAATTCTGGCCCCGGGAAACGCCATCAAAATCGGCGAATGGGTCGCCACGATGAACTGGGAATCCGCCTTCACCAGCTGGTCCATCTCCCCCATCAGCGTCAGGAGGCGCGAGGGCGACAGGGCCGCCTCCGGCTCGTCCAGCAGGTACAGCCCTTCCCCGCCGAAACGGTTCTGAACCAGGGCCAGGAAGCTCTCCCCGTGGGACTGGCTGTGGAGGGATACGCCGCCGTAGCTGTCAATCAGCCTCGGGGAAAAGGAGGGCTCCTCATCCATTTCGTCAATGTTGGTCGCCACATTGTAAAAGCTCTCCGCCCGGAGGAAGAAGCCATCCCTGGGATACCGTTTCCGGGCGGGAGTCAGATACTCTCCCAGCACAGAGTGGGTGGCCCGGGTGGAGAAATTGAAATTCCGGGTGCCGCCCTCCGGGTTGAAGCCGCAGGCCACGGCGATTCCCTCCAGCAGGGTGGATTTCCCCGTCCCGTTCTCCCCCACCAGGAAGGTGACGGGCCGGTCGAAGTTCAGGACGCCGCCCTTTATTAAGTAATTTACCGGCCCCAGAAGCCGGAGCCAGCTTTCCCCGGGCAGCTCCCGGCGGAGGCGGACGGAGGCCAGATACACGCCGCTCACAACCGCAGCTGCTCCATCACGTCCTCCGGGGCCGCGCCGCCGGGAATGGGCTTATGCAGGTGCTGATAGGCCTTCTGCGTCACGCAGCGCCCCCGAGGGGTCCGGGTCAGAAAGCCCAGCTGCATCAGATAGGGTTCATAGACATCCTCCAACGTGACGGATTCCTCCCCAATGGTGGCGGCCAGGGTATCCAGGCCCACAGGCCCGCCTCCGTAGTTGTCGATGATGGCCTCCATCATCCTCCGGTCCACCGGGTCCAAGCCCAGATAGTCAATTTCCAGGGCACAAAGGGCCTTGTCCGCCACGTCTTTTGTGATAACGCCATCCGCCCGGACCTGGGCAAAATCCCGCACCCGGCGGAGCATCCGGTTGGCGATTCGGGGCGTGCCCCGGGAGCGCCGGGCAATTTCATAGGCTCCTTCCGGCACAATGTCCACGTTCAGAATTCCGGCGGACCGGGTGACGATTTTCGCAAGCTCCTCCGGCGTGTAGAGTTCCAGCCGCAGAGTCACGCCGAAGCGGTCCCGCAGGGGCGCGGAAAGCTGGCCCGCCCGGGTCGTGGCTCCGACAAGGGTAAACCTGGGCAGATCCAGCCGGATGGAGTTGGCGGACGGGCCTTTCCCCACGATGATGTCCAGCACGTAATCCTCCATGGCCGGATACAAAATTTCCTCCACAGAGCGGTTCAGCCGGTGAATTTCATCCACAAAGAGGAGATCTCCCTCATTCAGGTTGGTCAGCAGCGCCGCCAAATCCCCCGGCTTCTCAATGGCGGGGCCGGAGGTGATGCGGATGTTGACCCCCATCTCTTGGGCGATGATGCCCGCCAAGGTGGTCTTGCCCAGGCCCGGGGGGCCGTGGAGCAGGACGTGGTCCAGGGACTCCTCCCGCTTCCGGGCGGCCTCGATAAAGATGGACAGGTTTTCCTTGGCCTTCTCCTGACCGATGTAATCCCGGAGGCTTTTGGGCCGCAGGGAGCTCTCCTGGGCGTCCTCTTGGAGGAAGGTTTTCGCCACAATAGGCTCTTCGTAAATATCGCTTCCAAAGTCGATGCTCAAACGCTCACGTCCTTTTCCCGGGAAATTTCACTGAAAGATGCCGCCGGCGATGATGGAAAGCACCGCCGTGCCCAGCAGGGTGCCCGCAGCCGCCAGCCACCGCTGGGCCCTGGCCTGATACCGCTCCGCCTCCTCCTGCTCCAGGTCATGACCGTTCAGCAGACGGCAGTATTTGGCAAAACGGAACATCGCGAAAATGCTCCCCAAAAATCCAATAGCAACCAGCCTGGATAAAATCACCGCAGGCGCCTCCCTCCACTTGAAACGGTCACAGCCGCTCGGCCAGCTCCCGCACCTTCTCCAGGAAGGACTCCTCCCCAAAGGTGTTGAGCTTAAGAAACATCCCCTGGCTGCCTCCGGCGGCAATGGCGGAGAGAAACAGCTCCTCCCCCTGCCCCAGAAGCGTCAGCGTCAGGCTGAGCCGGTTTCCCCCGGCAAGACTGTAGCGCTCATAGACCCGCACGGCGCAGCGGACGCCTCCGGCAGAATAGTCGCTGCCGTCCTCAAAGCTGGCGGTGACGCTGCCGCTGAGGATGCCTTGGTGGAGCCGGTCCAGCGCCGTGTCAAAGTTTCCATGGAAGCGGTACTCGTATTTCGCCATAAAAACGCACCTTCCTTACGGCATAGTTCCGCAGAAGCCGTGTAAAGCGTTTTAGCTTTCCGGAAATTTAGGGGGCTAAAAAGCAAAACCTTGCCGAAAAAGCGTAAAATATATTGTAAAGGATATTTGCTATACAGTTACTGCGATCTCTTCTGTTTAGAGCTTAGCCATGCGCTTCAGCCCCTGCCGGACAATCTCCTCCAGCGGCAAATCCAGATCCAGGCCCTTTAAGGCCACGGAGACCTCCTGGCTGGAGTAGCCCAGCACCGCCAGGGCCTGGGCGGCTTCCGCCGCCTTGTTCCCAAACACCGCCGGAGCGGGCGCACCCTTGCCGCCGGAAAAATCCAGTCCCCCGGCGGACTCCTTGGCCATCTTGTCCTTTAATTCCAAAATAATGCGCTGGGCAATCTTCTTCCCTATCCCCGGCGCGGCGGTCAGGGCCTTTTCATCTCCCGTGACGATGGCCATAGCCAATGTCTCCGGCGTGCCGGCGGACAAGACGGCCAGCGCTGCCTTAGGCCCTACGCCGGAGACACCAATGAGCAGTTGAAAGCTTTTCAATTCGCTTTGGGTGGCAAAGCCGTACAGCTCGAAAATGTTTTCCGCCACGTTCAGATAGGTGTAGAGCCTTTTCCGCTGGCCCTTTTTCAGCGCGGCCAGGGTGTTGTTGGTGGTTTTGCAGGCATAGCCCACGCCTCCGCAGTCAATAACCGCCAGATAGGGCAGAATCTCCGCTACCGTGCCGTCCAGATAATAAAACATAGCGCCTCCGTTTTATCTTCGTCAGACCGTCTCCGGCGCGCCCTCATTCCGAGGCAGCCGGGAGGTAAAGCTCCGGGCGTGGCATAAGGCCAGCGCCAGGGCGTCGGCGGCGTCGTCGGGCCGGGGGACCTTTTCCAGCTTCAAGAGGCGCCGGGTCATGTCCATCACCTGCCGTTTCTCCGCCTTGCCGTAGCCCGTCACCGCCAGCTTTACCTGGGAAGGGGTGTATTCGTACAGGGGCACACCGCACTTTTCGGCGGCATAGAGCAGCACCCCCCTGCCGTGGGCCACGGCGATGCCGGTGGTAATGTTGGTATTGAAAAACAGCTCTTCAATGGAGATAACCTCCGGTTTTAACCGGCTGATGAGCTCCTCCATGTCGGTGCCGATTTGGTAAAGCCTCCGGCTCAGGGGCAGCCCCGCCGGGGTGGTAATGGCCCCATAGGTTATCATCCGCGCCTGTCCCCGTTCCGCCTCCACCAGTCCAAAGCCAATGGTGGCAAAGCCGGGATCGATGCCTAATATCCGCATACTCCGCCCCTTTCGGCTTGCATTCCTAGTTAGTATAGCAAATTTGACTGGAATGCGCAACAGAAAAAACGGTTGATTGAAAATGGAAAATGTCAAGGGTTAAATGCAGAAAAATCTAGAATACTTTTTTGTGCATTACTCACAAAAGCAATTCCACCCCTTCAATCTCTGCCCCCTGGGCAAGCTCCAGCAGTACCCGCCCGGCACACCTTCCCCCAAGGATGCCGCGCGGGTACTCGTTTACCCACCGCTGGACCTGTAGAGTATCTTTCTCGGTTATCTCGGTGAAGTCCGTCCCCTTCGGCACCCTCGCCGCCTGCGCCTTCTTGTGCTCGGTCTTTCTCTTCCCGCCCATCGGCAGGCTCTTGTTGGTTATGCGCAGAAATACCTTGTCCATTATTCCCATCTCCGCTTTCGACGGATACATTTCTCCCTCTGGCGGTCTGATAAGCTATGAGGGTATATAAGAACTTCTCCCCATATCTAAAATGCCGGTAAAGCCCGAAAATATGGGCTATACCGACATATAAGAACTTCTAAAGAGATAATCTAAATTCACCATAAGGGGGTGCGGACATTTACTTGGACCTAAAAGCCTAAGCAATGCCATCTCAAATCAAAGGAAATCTTTGAACTTGCCCGCTTCCACGTCAATTTTCAAC